>CAZVZK010000003.1:0-144779 GCA_964630925.1 uncultured Alcaligenaceae bacterium | reverse complement strand
GGGGCGACGGTGATGCTGTCGCCGGTGTGGACGCCCATCGGGTCGAAGTTCTCGATGGAGCAGATGATGACGACGTTGTCGGCGTTGTCGCGCATCACCTCCAGCTCGTACTCCTTCCAGCCGATGACCGACTGCTCGATGAGGACCTCGGAGACGGGGGAGAGGTCGAGGCCGCGCTGGACGAGGACGTTGAACTCTTCCATGTTGTAGGCGATGCCGCCGCCGGAGCCGCCCATGGTGAAGCTGGGGCGGAGGACGCAGGGGAGGCCGATCTGTTCGCGGACGGCCTGGGCCTCGCCGAGGGTGTGGGCCACGCCGCTCTTTGGGACGGGGACGCCGATCTTGACCATGGCCTCCTTGAAGCGTTGGCGGTTCTCGGCCTTGTCGATGGCGTCTGGGGTGGCGCCGATCATCTCGACGTTGTACTTCTTGAGGACCCCGTGCTCGTGGAGTTTCATGGCGGTGTTGAGGGCGGTCTGTCCCCCGAGGGTGGGGAGGAGGGCGTCGGGGCGTTCGCGTTCGATGATGCGTTCGACCATCTCCCAGGTGATGGGCTCGATGTAGGTCCGATCCGCCATGTCGGGATCGGTCATGATGGTGGCGGGGTTGGAGTTGACGAGGACGACCTTGTAGCCGCACTCGCGGAGGGCCTTGCAGGCCTGGGTGCCGGAGTAGTCGAACTCGCACGCCTGACCGATGACGATCGGGCCGGAGCCGATGAGCAGGATCTTCTTGAGGTCGGTGCGTCGCGGCATGTCCGGCGGGGCCCTCGGTGAGCGGGAGCAGGCGCGGCGGCGGCGCGGAGGGCGATGCCTCGCGCCCCGCGCCGTGATAGGGTCATGGTATCGATGTGGTGACCACAGGGTAGGGACCGATGGCCCCGGCGGCCTACGGGTAGATGATGTCCCAGGGACGAGCCGTAGATCCCCATCCTGCCCTTACTCGCGTATCGCCTTGGCCGCCGGACGGTGTGGCGTCAGGTACTCAGATCAGCTCATTTCTTGTCGAGCTTCACCGCCAGGGCGTCGGCGGCCCAGCACAGCGACGACGGCGAATTCTTCAGCGTCCCGGCCAGCGAGCGCAGCGTCCGCACCGCCAGCTTCTCGTACTTCGCATCGCCCGTGGCGATCCACAGGCGCACGAGGTTCCCCGCCGCCACGCTGTTGCCCGCCGGCTGGGCGCCGTCGTACTGGTCCTTGCCCCGCGCGAACAGCTTCTCGTGGTCGCTCGACGTGTAGAAGAACCCGCCGCCCTCGTCGGCGTGGAACTTGATCATCGTCTCCGTCAGCGCCTTGGCCTCGTCCAGCCAGCGCTTCGTGCCCGTGGCCTCGTGCAGCACCAGCAGGCCGTGCGTCAGGTAGGCGTAATCGTCGAGGTAGGCGTTCAGCCGCGCCGACGGCTTCTCGCCGGGGACGGCGGCGTAACTGCGGAGGAGGCGGCCTTCCTTCGTCCGCATCGTGCCGAGGAGGAACGTGGCGGCCTTCTCGGCGCTGGCGATCAGCACCTTGTCGCCCAGCGCCGTGCCCGCCCGCGCGAGGCCGGCGATCATCTGGCCGTTCCACGCCGTCAGGACCTTGGTGTCGAGGAACGGACGCTCCCGTTTGGCGCGGATGTCGAAGAGGCGTTTGCGCAGGGGTGCCACCTTGGCCTCGGTGTCTGCGTCGAGCGGCTCGGGCAGTTTGAGGATGTGGTACTTGCCCTCGAAGTTGACGCCGGCGTCGGTGCCGTAGGCCTTCGCGAACAGGTCGCGCTCGGCCTTGCCCGGCATGGCGCGGATCAGCTCGCGCGCCGTCCAGACGTAGAAGCGGCCCTCCTCGTCCTCGCTGTCGGCGTCGAGGGCCGAGTAGAACGCGCCCTCGGGGGAGGTCATCTCGCGGGCCAGCCAGCCGGCCGTCTCGCGGATCACCTTGGCGTGGGCCGCGTCCTTCGTCAGGGCGTAGGCGAGGGCGAACGCCTCCATCAGTTGGCCGTTGTCGTACAGCATCTTCTCGAAGTGCGGCACCGTCCAGGTTCGCTCGACGGTGTAGCGGTGGAAGCCGCCGCCGAGGTGGTCGTAGATGCCGCCGCGGGCCATGCGGTCGAGCGTGTGGAGGGCCATCTTGCGGGCGTCCTTGTCGCCGCGTTTGGCCTCGCCGAGGAGGAAGAGGAGCGTGGAGGTCATGGGGAACTTGGGGCCGGCCCACTTGCGGGCCGCGTTGCCGAAGCCGCCGTGCGTCGTGTCGAACTCCTCGCGCAGCGACTCGGTGACGCCCTCGACGAGCTTGCGGTCGAGGTCGACCAGGGCCAGGCCGCGCGTCACGCCCAGGAGGGCGGAGGCGGTGGCCCTGGACAGCTTTTCGGCCTGCTTCTTGATCTCGTCGGGCTCGTCCTTCCACAGCCTGGCGATGCCCTTGAGGATGCTCTTGAAGCCGCGCTGCGTCTCGCCGTCGATCTCCTTGTCGTCCTTGGGCCAGTAGGTGCCGCCGATGATGGGGCGGCCCTCGGCGTCGAGGAACATGGAGAGGGGCCAGCCGCCGCGGTTGCTCATGACGTTGAGGGCGGTCATGTAGATCTGATCGATGTCCGGGCGCTCCTCGCGGTCGATCTTGATGCACACGAAGAGGGTGTTCATCAATTTGGCCACCTCGGGGTCGGAGAAGGACTCCTTCTCCATGACGTGGCACCAGTGGCACGAGCTGTAGCCGATGGAGATGAAGACGAGTTTGCCTTCCTTCTTGGCCTTGGCGAAGGCGGCGGGGCCCCAGGGGAGCCAATCGACGGGGTTGTGGGCGTGCTGGAGCAGGTAGGGGCTGCTCTCTCGGGCCAGGGCGTTGGGCTTGCGCGGCACCTTCGGCGGCGGGGCGGCGGCCAGCAGGCACACGGCAACGGCGACAAGCAGGGGCCGGCGCATGGGGTGGGTCTCCGGTGGGAGGCGAGCGGCACGGCGTGAGCGTGCCGTGTCTTCTTGTGGCGACAAGTTGTTAACTTGTCGAGGTAGCAATCGACAAGTTGGAAACTTGTCACCACGAAGAGAAGCATCACACGGCACGCTCACGCCGTGCCGCTCGCCTCCTGGCCCGTCACTCGACCTTCAGCTTGATGACGGCCGGCGGCAGGCAGGGGTCACCCCGCAACCGGAACGCACGGATGCGTACCTTCACCTCCACCGGCCCCAGCGTGTCAACGACGGCGGTGATCGTCACACGCCCCGTGTAGATAGCGTAGTCACCAATCAACTTGTCCGTCTTCGTCTCGCCGGTTGGATACTTGACCTTCGCTGACACCTTCTTATCGCCGGCGGAGAGCGACACTTCGGTCTTGTCCGAGGCGAGATCCTCGTTGCCGATCTGGTTGGCGAGGACGTACCAGCCCTTCTCGACATCGAGCGTGATCGTCACCGTCGTCCGGCCGTCGGCCTTCACGCCCTTGGCAGCCACCTTCACCTTCGCGTCGGACCTGATGGGCTGCGCGGACACCGGCCCGGCGGCCACGAGCAGGGCTACGGCGAGAGCCAGGATGCGTCCTGCGTTCATGGGTGCCTCCTTGGGTCACTCGACCTTCAGCTTGACCGTCCCCGGCAGCAGGCACAGGCCCTTCTCGTTGCACGAGCTGACCTTGATCTGCGCCTCCAGCGCCGCGCCGGCGTCCACCGTCGCGGTGATCGTCACCTTGCCCTTGTAGATCCTGTAGTCGCCGACCGTCGCGTCCTTCTTCACCTCGCCGGCCGGGTACTTGACCTCGGCGTCCACCTTCTTGCCGCCGGCGGTGAACGTCACCACGGTCTGGTTGGCGGCGAGGTCGTCGTTGCCGACGGGGTTGGCGTAGATGTACCACGTCGGGTCCACGTCCAGCGTGACCGTCACCGTGGTTTTGAGGCCGGACTTGGTGGCCTTGGCGGACGCCTTCACCTTGGTCTCGGAGCCCTTGCCCTGCCCGTGGGCGGGGCCGGCGGCCAGGAAGAGGGCCAACATCAGTGCGGAC
This sequence comes from uncultured Alcaligenaceae bacterium, assembly GCA_964630925.1. Taxonomy (GTDB): domain Bacteria; phylum Planctomycetota; class Planctomycetia; order Gemmatales; family Gemmataceae; genus RGDT01. The sequence goes on along the minus strand of CAZVZK010000003.1, from coordinate 140,819 downwards.
GCGAGGATGCGGGGAGCGTTCATGGGGGGCCTCCGTGTGCGGGCTCATACAATGGCAGGGTGCATTGTACACCCCCCGGAAAGCCCCCACCATGAGAACCGCCTCCCTCCTGCTGCTCGCCGGCCTGGCGCTGGCGTCCCCCGTCCGGGCCGACGACGACGAGAAGGCCAAGAAGCTCGCCGAGCAGAAGGCCGCCCGCGACGCCAACTGGAAGCTCCTCGAGCTGGACGAGCCGGCCACCCTGGAGACTGACCTGTTCCTCATCGCCGCCCCCAAGGCGATGGCCGGCAAGCTGAAGGCCATCGCCGAGACGCTGGCCAGGTATCACGCGGCGGCCGCCAAGGCGCTGGCGCTCGACCTCAAGATGGCCTACCCCGGCAAGATCACGGTCTACCTGCTGCCGGAGGTCACGTCGCTGCCGTCGTTCGCGCGGCGTGTCGAGAAGCGTCGGCCCGACACCGGGGAGACGGGCAGTTACATGGCCGCCGACGACAAGCTGCACGTCGCCGCGGGGCCGACCAGGGCGGGCGTCTCGGCGGACATGCGCGTGGGGGAGATGGTGGCGGCGCTGCTGATGGCACGCAAGGTCGGGGCGAGGATCCCGATGCCGGGCTGGCTCACGGAGGGCTTCGCGCGGGCGACCACTTACCGCGTCTCGCCGAAAGACAAGACGGTGCTGGCCGACAAGAAGAAGGTGCGGGCTCTGGCGAAGAAGGTGGGCGCGAAGGCGGCCTGGGACGGCTCGGCGGACGCCGAGGACACGCCGCTGCTGGCGGCCAGCGTGGTCGAGTACCTGGCGTACGTCGGCGGGGCGGCGCGGTTCCCGAAGTTCGTCGAGGGGTTCAAGCCGGAGGAGAAGAGCCCGACCCCGACGGCGGCCCAGGCGATGGAGGCGGCGGGCATCTCGGCGTCCAAGGTGGAGTCGGGGTGGAAGGCGTGGGCGGCGAAGTAGACGCGCCGGGTAGAATAGGCCGGGACGGATGCCCGTCTAATGGGGTGAGGGCACGAATGAGCGGACCGGGCCAGACGCAGCCGTCGGATGACGACCTGCTGGCGCGGATCCCCGGCGGCGACCGGGGGGCGCTGGAGGAATTGTTCCGGCGTTACCGCCTGGCGGCCTACCGGGTCGCCCACCGCCTGCTCGGCAACGAGGCCGACGCCCTCGACGCGGTGCAGGACGGCTTCGTGAAGGCCCTCACCCATCTGGCCGGATTCCAGGGCCGCAGCTCGTTCAAGACGTGGCTGATGCGTGTGGTCAGCAACGCGGCGCTCGACCTGGGCCGGCAGAGGGGCCGGCGGGACGGCGTCGGCCTCGACGCCCCCGAGGCGGAGGCCCGGCTCACCGTGGACGGCGAGGCCGGGCTGGCCCTGGAGCGTGGCGACCTGCGGCGGCTCCTCGACCAGGGCCTCGATTCCCTCTCCCCCATCCAGCGGCAGGCGTTCGTCTTGTTCGCCGAGGCCGGCCTCAGTTACCGTGAGATCGCCGACGCGATGGGGTCCTCCATCGGGACCGTGATGAGCCGGCTTTTCTACGCCCGCCAGAAGCTGCGGGCCTTCCTGACCGAGCGGACGCTGACATGACCCCCGAACAAGACGAGGACGGCCTGCACCAGTTGGCGGCGTTGTACCGCCAGAATCCGCCCGCCGACCCCTCCGAGGGGGCGTGGGACGCGGTGCTGGGCCGCGTCGCCGCCGCGCTGCCTGCGCCGGCGCCCGCGTCGCCGCCGCGGGTGCCGCCGCGTGGCGCGGGGGGGTGGGGGCCGCTGGCCGGGGCCGCCGCCGTGGCCGCCGTGGTGTCGCTGGCCCTGCTGCGCGAGACGCCGAGGCCGACGCCGCCCGGCGACGACGACGGGCCGTGGGAGGTGGCGACGGCGGCCGAGGTGCAGATCCTGGGGGTGACGCCGTCGGAGGCGGACCAGCTGGCGCTGGTGGGACGGCCACAGATGGGCGAGTTCGCCGTGGCGTCGTTCGACGAGATCAAGGTGCTGCACGCCGAGCCGAACCCGGACGGCGAGACGAGGCCGGAGCTGGACACCGCGGGGCCGGTGCCGGTGATCGACTGGGCGGCGCGGCGGGAAGAGAGAGACGTGCCGGAACCCAAATGAGGCAGAACGCCATGAACGCCTTGCGCTGTGTCCTGCTGCTGTTGGCCGCCTCCTCCTGCGCCCTCGCCTGTGGCGTGAAGGCGAAGGACACGCGCAAGGTGCGGGTATCCGTGGTCGTCATCCTGGCGAGCAGCGTCAGCGACAAGGTGGACGACAAGTTGAAGGCGATCGCCGCCGAGGTGCGGCGGATGCGTCCGGAGCTGAAGGGCTTCACGATGGCGAACCTGTCGTGCAAGTCGCTGTCCATCGACGTGAGGGACGACTTCGACCTGATCGAGGGCCAGAAGGCGAAGGTGATGATCGAGAAGGCGGCGGCGGGGAAGATGGACCGCATCCAGCTCAAGGTGACGCCGCCGAAGATGGGGGAGATCACCTACGAGACGCCGTGCGGCAAGTTCCTGCCGATCCTGACGCCGTTCAAGACCAAGGCCGGTGAGGAGCTGATCATCGCGATCCGCGTCCAGCCGTGCAACGGGGGGAAGTAGGGGTCAGGGGTCAGGGGTCAGGGGTCAGTAGAACAGCCAGGGAATAGCCAGCGATCGGCCGACCTCACCCTCCCGGAGACCTGTCATGCGATTGCTCATCCCGTTGTTCCTCATCGCCGCGTTCGTGCCGGCCCAGCCCGCCGACGCGCAGAAGAAGACACGCGAGGACAAGGTCCGCGACGACAAGAAGGCCGTCGAGGCCAAGGGCGAGTGGATCTACAACGACCTGCCGAAGGCGTTCGCGGAGGCGAAGAACCTGGCGAGCAGCGTCAGCGACAAGGTGGACGACAAGTTGAAGGCGATCGCCGCCGAGGTGCGGCGGATGCGTCCGGAGCTGAAGGGCTTCACGATGGCGAACCTGTCGTGCAAGTCGCTGTCCATCGACGTGAGGGACGACTTCGACCTGATCGAGGGCCAGAAGGCGAAGGTGATGATCGAGAAGGCGGCGGCGGGGAAGATGGACCGCATCCAGCTCAAGGTGACGCCGCCGAAGATGGGGGAGATCACCTACGAGACGCCGTGCGGCAAGTTCCTGCCGATCCTGACGCCGTTCAAGACCAAGGCCGGTGAGGAGCTGATCATCGCGATCCGCGTCCAGCCGTGCAACGGGGGGAAGTAGGGGTCAGGGGTCAGGGGTCAGGGGTCAGTAGAACAGCCAGGGAATAGCCAGCGATCGGCCGACCTCACCCTCCCGGAGACCTGTCATGCGATTGCTCATCCCGTTGTTCCTCATCGCCGCGTTCGTGCCGGCCCAGCCCGCAGCGACAAGGTGGACGACAAGTTGAAGGCGATCGCCGTCGTCGACGCCGACGATCAGCCTGGCGAGCAGCGTCGTCAGCGACAAGGTGGACGACATCATCGACGACGACGACGACATCGACGCCGACGAGCGGGTCAAGCCGCTGCTGGCGAAGTTCGTCCGCGTGCGGGTGGTGATGACGAACGGGCTCGACCTGTCGCTGTTCCAGTTCGACACGGACCAGTCGTTCGCCGTCTTCCTGCTGAACGCCGACGGGGCGATCTACGGGCGGTTCGGCACGCGGTCGCACCGCAAGAGCTGGGTCGGCGATGTGTCGGTGGAGGGGCTGGCGAAGGCGATGGAGGGGGCGCTGGCCCTGCACGCGGGCTACCCGGAGAACAGGGCCGAGCTGGCGCTGAAGAAGGGGCCGGAGCCGGAGTTCTCGACGCCGGAGAAGTACCCGGCGCTGAAGGGGCGGTACAAGGCGACGTTGGACTACGACGGCAAGGTGGTGCCTTCGTGCATCCACTGCCATCAGGTGGGCGAGGCGATCCGCGAGCGTGCGATCAAGGGCAAGAAGCTGACGGACGAGCTGCTGTTCCCGTACCCGCACCCGCGTGTCGTGGGGCTGACGCTCGACCCGAAGGAGCGGGCCGCGGTGCTGAAGGTGGAGGCGGGGAGCGCCGCCGCCGAGGCCGGCTTCAAGGCGGGCGACGCCATCGAGAGGCTGGGCGGGCAGACCCCGCTGTCGATCGCCGACGTGCAGTGGGTGCTGCACCGGGCGTCCGGCGGGGGCGCGGAGATCAAGGCGGACGTTCGGCGTGGCGAGGAGCGCGTGAGCCTGACGCTGAAGCTGGCGGACGGCTGGCGGAAGAAGGACGACATCGGCTGGCGGGCCAGCACGTGGGCGCTGCGGCGGGCGGCGCTGGGCGGGATGCTGCTGGCGGCGGACGAGGGCGGGCTGCGTGTGGAGCACGTCGGGCAGTACGCGCCGCACGATTACGCCAAGCGGGCCGGGGTGCAGAAGGGCGACCGCCTCGTGAACTTCGACGGCAAGGACTTCAAACGCGAAACGGACCTCATCGCGTACTCGCTGCGCGAGCGGAAGGGGAACAAGGTGCCCCTGGAGCTGACACGCGGCGGGAAGAAGTTGTCGCTGACGCTGACGCTGCCGGAGTGAGTGGATCGGCATCACCAGGGCCACCACCACTCCTTTCCAACGCTCGCAGCGTCCGCAAGGGCGCTCGCGAAGTCGCTGGGTTTGGGATAACGGGCTTCCGGCTCGGCGGCGAGGCCGCGCCGGAAGACGTTCTGCACGGCCGGAGAGGCGTCGGGCAGCAGCTCAGGTATCCGCCGATGGATCTGCTCCGTGCGCTTGGCCGCGAGAAGGTCGGCGCCTGGGAAGCCGGCGAACGGGTGCCGGCCGAGGAGGAGCCACAGCGCCGTCTCGCACAGGGCGTAGACATCGGCCGCGGGCGTGAGCGGGCCGTCCGCCTTGAGCTGCTCGGGTGCGAAGTGCGCCGGGTTGCCCCTGGGCATCTCTTGCGAGGGCAGTGTTTCGCCGAAACCGATCAGCCACACGTTACCATCGTTCCCGAGAAGGAGATGCCGGGGGTGGACGGAGCCGTGGGTGATGCCCCGCCCATGGGCGTAGTCCAGGGCCTCTGCGGCCTGGGCGACGATCGTGACCACCTGTGCGATGCCCTTCTTGTTGGAGCCGATGCCGTTCTGGAGGTCGTCCCCCTCGACGAACATTCGGGCGGAATACATCCGTCCCATGTCCTCCCCGACATCATAAATGGGCGGAATGCGGGGGTGACAGAGTGCGGCCTGGGTCATTGCCGCGTGCATGAATCGCGCGCCGCCTTGCTTGTAGTTCAACACCTTGAGCGAGACACGACGGTCCACGAATCTCGCTTCGTAGACTGTCGAGAAGAACCCACGGGCGACCTCCCGCAGGATCTCGTAGTGGCCGATGCGGGTGTGATCGGGCCGCGCTGCTTGCACAGGTGGGCTCCCGAATGAGGCGGATGTTGGGACTCGCGCCTCTGCCATTCTCCCCATCGCGGCCGGTGATTGCAATCCCGGCGAATGCCAGGCCAGGTGGTCGCCGTCTTCTCCGCGGCCGCTACACTTCCCCACAGGGGGATCTCCGCGTGCAGCCCGTCATCCACACCGACAGCCTCGTTAAACACTACGGCCACGTCCGCGCCCTCAAGGGCGTCTCCCTGTCCGTCGCCCGTGGCGAGGTGTTCGGCCTCCTCGGCCAGAACGGCGCCGGCAAGACCACCCTCATCAAGCTCCTCCTCGGCATCGCCGCACCCACTGAGGGCTCCGCCACGGTCCTCGGCCACGCCGCCGGCAGCGCCGCCGCCCGCCGCCGCATCGGCTACCTGCCCGAGGACCACCACTTCCCCGAATACCACACCGCCGCCAGCCTCCTCGACTTCTACGGGGCGCTCCTCGACGTGCCGTCGTCCGTCCGACGGAAGCGCATCCCCGAGGCGCTGGAGATCGTCGGGCTGACGGGGCGCATGCACTCCAAGATCCGCACCTACTCCAAGGGCATGAAGCAGCGTGTCGGCATCGCCCAGGCCCTGATGCACGAGCCCGACCTCGTCTTCCTCGACGAGCCCACCGACGGCGTGGACCCCGTCGGGCGGCGCGAGATCCGCGCCCTGCTCACCACCCTCAAGGACCGCGGCGTCACCATCTTCGTGAACTCGCACCTCCTCGGCGAGGTCGAGCTGCTGTGCTCGCGCGTCGCCATCCTCGACCGCGGCCAGGTCATCCGCCAGGGCACCATCGCCGACCTCACCCGCCAGCGCGGCACCTTCGTCATCGGACTCGACGGCCTGCAGCCGTTCCCCGCCGACGAGGCGCGCCGCATGGGATACGCCGTCGGGCCGGCGGGCGAATTCCACGAGGTCGTCCTGAGCGACGGGCAGTCCATCGACCCCGTCATCCGCCTGATCCTCGAACGCGGCCTGAATCTGCGGCATCTGGTCGAGAAGAGGCAGACGCTGGAGGACCTGTTCGTCTCGACGGTCGAGGGCGCGGAGCCGGGCACCGACCGCCGCCGCCCGCCGCCCCCGCCGCTGCGGCCCGAGATCGCCGAGGGGGTGCGTCAGTGAAGTTGTTCGCCATGCTCAAGGACTCGCTGCTCGAGTCGCTCGACTCGAAGGTCATTTACGTCATGCTCGGCCTGTCGGTGCTGCTGGCTTGCATCGCGGGCACCATGACCTTCACACCCAAGCCCGGCGCGCAGATGCTCATGACCCTGTGCGCCGCGCCCCTGTCCATTGACCTCGAAAAGATCGACCGGACGCTGGCCGGCGGCAACCCGATGATGCTCCTCGCCCACGTCCGCGGCGCGTACACGGTGGACGAGGTCGCACCGCTCGACGGCGAGCCCGAGCTGCCGGGCAGCACCTTCCGCGTCGTCCTGACACGCCAGGAGAGCCGCCGCGACCCCGGCCCTCGGCCGAAGGCGTCGGGGCTCGTCGATCTCGTCGAGGCACTGGTACAGCAATTGCTCAACCACTTCGGCCCGCAGCCCAAGACGCTCGCCGAGGTTCGGGGGCAGTTCGGCCTGCTCGACGACGTGCGTCTGGCCGAGGTGGTCCACGCTGAGGAGCCGGCCAGGGGGAAATACATTCTCCACGCCCGCCTGACGGCGGACGGGCGGACGTGGTGGCCGCACGACTTCTCGCTCTTCTTCGGCGCACTGCCGATCACCCGCGAGGGCATCCCGCTGGGGGCGCAGCTCTACGGCTGGCAGGAGTACCTGGTCAACCAGGTCGGGGCGTGGGTCGCCCTGATGCTGAGCCTGGTCATGACGGCGTTCTTCATCCCCAACATGCTCCGCAAGGGGACCGTGGACCTCCTCCTCGCCAAGCCCATCAGCCGGTGGGTGCTGCTCGTCTACAAGTACCTCGGCGGCCTGCTCTTCATCGGCATCAACACCGCCGTCGCCGTCGGCGGGTTCTGGCTCGCCCTGTCGCTGCGCTCAGGCATCTGGGCGCCGGGCGTCCTCATCAGCATCCCGGCCATCACGTTCTTCTTCGCCATCCTCTACTCGGTGTCGGTCCTGTTCGGTGTCCTGACGCGCAGCGCGGTCGTGTCGATCCTCATGTCGATCCTGGCGTGGGCGTTCCTGTACGCCGTCAGCCTCACCGTCAACATCCTCGATCTGCTGGCGTACTCGGCGAAGATGGCGAAGGAGAAGGACCGGGTGAATCTGTTCGAGGGGCTGGAGGGCCTCGGGCCGAAGGGGAAGGGGCCGCGGCGCGGCCCACCGCAGATCGTGTCCGCGGACTACGAGGAAGGTACGTTCGCCCACGTCGTGCGGACCATCCACTTCGTCCTGCCGCGCACCGGTGACCTCAACGCCCTGGTCAGCGAGCGGCTACAGCGCGACCTCCTGGCGATGCCGAAGGTGTTCCGTCAAGCCCTGAAATCGAAACCGATCTCATGGGGCGAGAGCCTCGGGGTCTCGTTGGCGTTCATCGCCGTCACGCTCGGGCTGGCGTGCTGGTGGTTCGCCAAACGCGATTATTGACCTGGGCAGAGCCGTCGGGGCGATCAGTCGTGAAGACGGAGGCTTGTCGCCACGGAAGCGCCCGCGTGTTGCTGGTTCCGGCCGTACAATACGCTCATGGACGTGGACGGCCTGTATCTGGCGTTGGAGGACGAGCGGGCCGACGGCCTGGCGTGGCAGGCGCTGGCGGACTGGCACGAGGACGAGGGCCGCACGCAGGATGCGAGCTGTCTGCGCTGGCTGTGGCGGCGTGGCTTCGTGCCGTTCCGGTTCTCGCCGGCGCTGGTGGCGGTCCACAGCGGCAGCTTCCACGACGGCTGGTCCTGGTGGGCGACGGATGACCCGAGCGCGGGGCGCGGCTGGGGGCTGCCGGCGGGGTGCCGATTGCCGGCACCGCTGTGGGGCCTGCTGCGACACACGTTCCGCTACCCGCCGCTGGTGATCAAGGAGTACCCGACGGTGCGGGCGGCGGCCGAGGCGGTGCTGGAGGCGTGGCCCCTGTACAACCCCCTGGGGCGGGAGCGAGCGTGAGCCCGGAACGCAAACGCCGACAGATCGAGCGCGAGTTCGGCGTGCCCGTCGCCGGCGAGATCCTCGACCCGTCGTTGTGGACGCGGACGGCGCTGAAGACGCTGCCGGCCGAGGGCATGCTCGACACGGCGGCCCTGTTCGGGCGGGCGGCGCCGCTGGTGGTGGACGTCGGCTGCGGGAACGGGCGGTTCCTGATCGGCAGCGCCGTGTGGCGCGAGGGGATGGACCACATCGGCATCGACGTGAAGCCGGTGGTGATCCGCTACGCGACGAGGCGAGGCAACCAGCGCGGGCTGACGAACATCCGCTTCGCCGTGACGGACGGCTGGCGGCTCCTGCGCGACCTGCTGCCGGCGGGGGCGTGCGCCGAGGTGCATTGCTACCACCCGCAGCCGTACTACGACCCGGCGCAGGTGCATCGCCGGCTGATCACGCCGTCGTTCCTGGCGCTGGTGCATCGGGCGCTGGTGCCGGGCGGGCTGTTCGTGATCCAGACGGACAATCCCGGCTACTGGAAGTACATCCGCGCGGCCGTGCCGTACTTCTTCGACTTCCACGAGCGGATCGGCGCGTGGCCGGACGGGCCGAAGGGCCGGACGCGGCGCGAGATCATGGCGATGAAGCGCGGGCTGCCGATCTTCCGTGGGAGCGGGACGGCGAAGGCGGGGCTGTCGGCGGCGGAGGCGGAGGCGCTCGCGGGGACGCTGCCGCCGCCGACGTTCGACGCGGACCGGAGGCTGCGGCAGCTCGACAGGGACGAAGAAGCGGGGTGAGGGTGGCGGATGGAGGACGATCCGCCCTGCCCGTCGCGGAGCTGGGGGTGGGCGCCACTCCAGCCGTAGCGACACGCGGCCCGCGTGTCACGCATGCTCGCGGATACACGGCGGATGACCGCACCGCCTAGCGTGCCGCCCGCCGTGCGATCAGCGCCGCCGTGTATCCCGCCTTGAAACCCGCGTCGATGTTCACCGTCACCACGCCCGCCGAACACGCATTCAGCATCGTCAACAGGGCCGCCACCCCGCCGAACGACGCCCCGTAGCCCACGCTCGTCGGCACCGCGATCACCGGGCAGTCCACCAGCCCCCCGACCACGCTCGGCAGCGCCCCGTCCATCCCGGCGACGACGACGATGGCGTCCGCCGCCGCCATCTTGTCACGATGCCGCAGGAGCCGGTGCAGGCCGGCCACGCCGACATCGGCGACCAGCCCCGCCCCCGCGCCCATCGCCCGCAGGGTGACGAACGCCTCGCGGGCCACCGGCAGGTCGCTCGTCCCGGCGGTCAGCACGAGGACGTTGCCCACGGGCGCCGCCGGCGCCGCCGCCGGCAGCCAGAAGGTGCGTGCCACGCGGTCCTGCTCGGCGGCGGGGAAGCGCGGCGTCAGGTGCGCCGCCTGCACGTCGTTGACGCGGGTGGCCAGGCAGTCCTGCCCGGCGGCGGCGAGGCGCAGGGCGACGCCCTCGACCCACTCCGGCGTCTTGCCCTCGCAGAAGATGACCTCGGGGAATCCGCACCGCTCGCGCCGGCCCAGGTCCACGGTGGCGTACCCCAGCTCGGCCACGCCCCCGGGCCCCAGCGACGCGACGGCCTCGTCCACCGTCGCCTCGCCGGACCGCACCGCCGCCAACAGCCGCCGCAACGTCTCAGTGTCCATCATCCCCCCGGCGGCCGTGGAACCAGGGCTGCGCCCTGGCGATCCCTGTCTCCATCCCTTCACCCTTCATCCTACCCGCCTTGACGCGGCGCGCCCACCGCCCCTATCATTCTCTGTCTCCGGATGGTCCCGTCGTCTAGGGGCCTAGGACACGGCTCTTTCACAGCCGTAACACGGGTTCGAATCCCGTCGGGATCACTCCCACCCATCCGGGCCGCGAAAACCCCTCTTCCGCCTGACGCCGGAAGAGGGGTATACTCGCATCCGAGGGGGGCGGAGCTTCCTCCCCCTGCCGCAGGCTCATCCTCACCCGAAAGGACGCGGGACCATGATCACAGCCGCCCTCCTCCTGGCGGGCCTCGCCCTCGGGCAGGCCGCCGACGACCAGAAGGCGATCCAGGGCACCTGGAAGATCGTCGCCCTGATCGAGGACGGCAAATCCCTCTCCGAGAAGGACATCCTCGCCGGATATTCCGCGGACGGCCTCCTCGTCGTGGACGGGAACACCGCCAGCCTCCTGCCCCCCGGCTCGTCCGAGCGCCGCAAGCTGGTGTTCATCATCGACGCCAAGGCCAGCCCGAAGACCATCGACCTGGCCGGCGCGAAGAAGGTCAACAGCAAGGGCATCTACACGCTGTCCGGCGACGGCCTCGTCCTCTGCCTCGGCACCGCCGGCGAGCCGGGCCGCCCGACGGGCTTCACCGCCTCCGAGGGCTCCAGGCACGTCATGCTCGCCCTCCAGCGGGTCAAGGGCGACGCCCCGAAACTCCCCGTGGTGGTGAAGGCCCCGCCGCCCGCCGCCTCGGGCGACGAGAAGATCCGCAAGACCCTCGTCGGCACCTGGGGCCATTCGACCGACAGCACGAAGAACTACGTCACCTTCAACTCCGACGGCTCCATGAGCGCCACCGTGGAGTACACGCGCGGCATCCGCCGGCTGGTCGACGCCAGCGTCCGCTCCAGCGGCACCTGGCGTGTCTCCGCCGGGGTCGTCGTCATCACCATCACCTCGTCCACCGACTCCGACCGCCGCGGCCAGGTGTACTCCTACCGCATCACGCACCTCGACGACAGCGGCCTGATCGCCGTCGATCAGATGGGCGCCACCCGCCGCGAGTGGCGCGTCCGCTGACGGCCGCCCCTTGACACCGGCCCCCGCGGGGCGCACAGTGGCCTCATCGGCCACCAACCCCCGCGAGGGCAAGCCCCGCCATGTCCCGGATCCTCTGCCCCGCCCTCCTCATCCTCGCCCTGCCCCTGTCCGCCCGCGCCGACGACCTCGCCGACAAGATCAAGGCCGTCCTGTCGCGCGCCGAGTACAGGCACGCCCGCTGGGGCCTCCTGGCCGTGGACGCCGAGACGGGCAAGGCCGTCCACGAGCTGAACGCCGACCAGCTCTTCGCCCCGGCGTCCGTCACCAAGCTGTACTCCTGCGCCGCCGCCTACCTCGCCCTCGGCCCCGATCACCGCTTCTCCACCCCCGTCCACCGCCGCGGCGAGATCACCGACGGCACCCTCGACGGCGACCTCATCCTCGTCGCATCGGGCGACCTCACGATGGGCGGGCGTGACGGCAAGGACGGCAAGATGGCGTTCGTCGATGACGACCACACCTACACCCACCCCGCCAGCACCACCCACGGCGTCACCGCCACCGACCCCCTCGCCGGCCTCGAAGACCTCGCCCGCCAGGTGAAGAAGGCCGGCGTCAGGAAGGTGTCCGGCGACATCCTCATCGACGCCCGCCTCTTCGACTCCTCGCCCGCCAGCGGCAGCGGGCCGCGTACCGTGTCGCCCCTCCTCGTGAATGACACCGTGGTCGATGTCATCATCCGCCCTGGGGAGAAGGCCGGCGACAAGGCGTCGTTCACCCTCCGCCCCGAGACGGCCTACGCACGCATCGACGTGGACGTCCGCACCGCGGAGAAGGGCAAGCCGCCGTCGGTGCGGGTCGAGCGTCTGCCGGGAGAGGCGTTCGTCGTCCGCGGCACCGTCCCCGTCGGCTCCGGGCCGTTGGTCCGCATCTGCCCCGTGGCCGACCCCGCGGCATTCGGACGCGCCCTGTTCATCGAGACGCTGCGCCGCGAGGGCGTCGAGGTGTCGGCCAGCCCGCACAAGGCGCCCACGGCCTCGCTGCCGGAGGCGTACGACAAGCTCCCCGTGGTGGCGACGCACCGGTCCTTGCCGCTGTCGGAGTCGGTGAAGGTGATCCTCAAGGTCAGCCACAACCTGATGGCCAGCACGCTGCCGCTGTTGCTCGCCGCGAAGAACGGGCGGCGCTCGCAGCCGGACGGCATGCGGGCCCAGGGCCGGCTCCTGGCCAAACTCGGCGTGCCGGTGGACGCCATCTCGCTGGAGAGCGGCGCCGGCGGCGGCGATGGCGACCGCGTCACGCCGCGCGCCACCGTGGAGTTGCTACGGGCCATGCGCAAACGGGAGGACTGGCCGGCGTTCGAGGCCGCCCTGCCGGTCCTCGGCGTGGACGGCACCCTGTCGAAGATCGGCGTGGGCGGCCCGGCGAAGGGCAAGGTGATGGCCAAGACCGGCACCTACACCGACAACAACAACCTCCTCGGCAGGCCGCACCTGCGGGCGAAGTCGCTGGCCGGGGTAATGACGACGAAGTCGGGAAAGACGCTGGTCTTCTGCATCTTCGTCAACGACGCGGTGCTGCCCAAGGGCGCTACGCCGGCGCGTGACGGCAAGGCCATCGGCGAGCTTTGCGAGATCCTGTACCGGCACGCGCCGTGATCGACTACCTCACCCCCCTAACCCCCTCTCCGAAGCGGAGAGGGGATCGCAAGAGTGAGAAGAGTGGCGGCGGGGAGCAGTGCGCCTCCCCAGAATCGCTTCACCCAACAAGAGAGCCGGAAACCTCGCCACCGCGCAGGCGATGATCTGACGATCCCCCCTCTCCGCTTCGGAGAGGGGGTTAGGGGGTGAGGTTACTCCCCGCATCACTTGTCCGGCTTCATGACGCCGGCGTCGCGGCGGTAGAGCGGCAGGTGGCGGTAATAGACCTCCAGCGACAGCATCGACAGGGACGTGGCGCCGAGGCGGCCGCCGACGTGGTCGTCGCCGCGGAAGCTGCCGGCCTGGCCGGGCTTGCCGCCCACGCCCTGGTCCTGTCGGGCGATCAGGATCTCGCGGATGCCCTGCTTGCCCGTGCCGTCCGGCCCGAGGTTCCAGAAGTTCCACGTCTCGCCGCCCATGTGGTGAAACACCTGGGTGGCGTAGTACATGTAGTAGATGTTCGGCGTCGAGGGCGGGCTGTTCTTCAGCTTACGGATGCTCGCCTGCAGGCTCGGGTTACGCGGGCTGACGCCCAGGTACTGCCGGCACAGCGCGCCCACCGCCGTCATCGCTGGCGTCTCGCCCGAGTTGGGCACGTAGCCGTAGCCGCCCTTGTCGCTCGACTCGCACGAGTCGAGGTACGCCCCCACCTTGGTCAGCGTCGCCTTGGGCACCGTCAGCCCGGCCATCTGCCCGGACTTGAGCGCCATCAGCATCCAGCCGACGACGGAGGTGTCGCCCGCCTGACGCGGGGCGTAGCGCCAGCCGCCGGCCTCGTGCTGCGCCGCGACGATGTAGTTGATGGCCATCTGGGCCGACGCCTTGATCTGCGGGTCGCTCGTCAGGCCGTACGCCTCGCACATGGCGATGGTCGCCAGGCCGTGGCTGTACTGGTCGCCGCCGTAGTAGCCACGCTCCGAGCCGGACTTGACCTGCTGGTTGATCATCCAGCGGATGGCGAGGGCGACGCCCTTGCTGTAATCGACCTTGTTGACGTTGTCCTTCGACGGCTTGTTGGTGATGCCGGCGGCCAGGAATGGCAGCAGGCCGAAGGCCGTCCCCGCGGTGTTGTTGTTCCGGGTCGTGTTGGCCTCGGCGTTGTAGGGGATCAGCTTGCCCTTGGGCAGCGGCTCGGTGCGGTAGTTGCGGCCGAAGTTGTTGAGCGACCACGAGCCGTCCGCCGACTGGTGCAGGGCCAGGAACTTGAGGCCCATGCCGACGGCGGCCTCGCTGGCGCTACTGCCGCCGCCCTCGGCGAGCATCTTCTTACGGGTGCTGCCGGAGCGGCCGCCGAAGCCGCCGGCGGAGTAGAACCCGCCCATGCCGCCGATGGTGCCGGCCATGCTGCCGATGCCCGACTGGTTGGGGTCGAGGGGGGCGCCGCCGGTGCCGCCGCCGGAGCCGGGCGGGGGCGGGACGGAGGTAGGGGCGGCCTCGGGGGCGTTGACGATGCCGACGGCGGCGGTGGGGTCCACCGGGCCGGGCACCGAGACCTCCTCGATGCGGTCGTTGAAGTAGTTCAGCTCCTTGGTGCTGTCGAGGCCGATGTCGGTGTTGGTCAGGTCGCGCTCGGCGGGAGCCTCCTCGACCTCGTTATTCTGCTTGACCTCGGGCGTGGGCGTGGGCTCGTGGGCCGTCGAACGCTCGACGAACCAGAAGAGGGCGGCGGCGGCGCCGATGATGGTGACGTTGAGCAGGGCGCTGGTGAGCCAGACGAGGAGGAACTTGCCGAGCGAGATGCCCTCGCCGCCCCACTTCGGGGCCTGGATGATCCTCGGTGCGGTGGACATTGGATGTCGCCTCGATCCGATGAAGTTTCAGCCACGGGCGGGCATGGTTGCCCGCCCACGCGGGTGTTTGCGTCGGGCGGAGGGGATCGGGCGGTGGGTTTCGCCGGGGCCGCGCGGTTGGCCGCGCGGCCCCGGCTAACCCCCGGCGTCCTCGTCGGGAGACTTGTCTCCCGCCCCCCCGGGGCTGCCTTCACTGGACGGGGAAGAATCGCCTCGGCCCGCGCCACCACGCGCGGGGAGGTTCGTCCTCTGCGGGAACCCGGCACGGGCCACGGGCTTCGCCGCCGGCACGGCGGCGACGGGGGCGGCCATCGGCAGGGCGTCAGGGGGCGGCGGCACCCATTCGCCGGTGCGGGCCGCCAGCAGGCGCTTCTGCAGGGTGGCGTCGGTGCGGCGGAGCCAGTAGGTCATGCCGACGACGAGGAAGATCAGGCCGACGAAGACGATGGGGACGGCGTAGAGGATCGGCTTGACCCAGGCGGCGACGTTCTCCCGCGCGGGCGTGTCGCCCCTGGCGGGGATGACGAGGGTGTTGCCGATGAGGAACGGGGCGTACTTCTCGCGCTGGTCGCGGTCCTTGGTGCTGTAGCCGAGGGTCTTGAAGAAGTAGCCCGCGTAGCGGACCTTGGTCGTGCCGTCGAGCTTCTCCTTGCCCAGGACGGAGCGCGGCAGGCCGGCGGGCCAGTCGGTGAAGACGAAACAGACGGGCTGGCCGCCCATCGTGTCGGGGAAGACCCACGCCTCGTAGATGGCGTTGACGCCCTCGTCGGCGGCCTCCGGTGTGGGGCGATGGCGGATGATGCGGCGGAGGGTGCCCTCGCCCTCGAACACCTCGCCGCGGTAGAACGCCGGGTCGGCGACGAGCTGGCCGGGGGTGATGTCGGAGCGTGCCGCCCCAGCGAGCGTGGCCTGGGCCGTGTGCTGGACGAGGCCGAGGACGCGGCCGTAGATGGTGGCCTCGTCCTTCCCGAGGTTGATGGGCGATTTGTCCTCGACGACGCGGAGCCAGTCGCGCGGCAGGGGGCGGAAGCGCGTGATGTCCTGAACGGCCCAGCAGTTGAAGTGGTGCCCGGCGAGGATGCCGGCGGCGCCGGAGAGGGGGCCCGTGCCGTCGGTGGAGATCCCTCTTAGGGCGAGGCCGGCGGCGCCCGTGGCGATGCGCGAGTCGCGGCTGGTGAGCGGCCCGAGCAATTCCCAGGCGCGGACGCGCTCGTCGTGCCCGCCGTAGACGACGGCGAGGGCGGTGAAGCCGGCGGTGCGCGGCGTGAGGACGCCGAAGGTGGAGCCGGCCCAGCGGGCGGCGTTGGCGGCCTCGACGGCTTCGGGGCGGAAGAGCGGCGGGCCCGGCTCAGGCGGCTGTTCGGCCGGGGGGCCGGCGGCGGACGCGAGGGGCGCGAGGAGGGCGGCCACGCAGAGTGCGTGCAGGGCCGTCCAGACTCGGCTCGCCCGGTGGCTCATCCCGTGGGGCCTCCCTCATGCACATCGACGCGCCGGGACGGGGAATGGTTCCTCAAAGGTAGTATAGCCGACGCGGAGGGGCCGGGCGAACAGGTCGGGGGGGATTGTGCGGGTGGCGTCCATCTCCAATCCGGGCCTCCACATCGTATGATGCCCATGAAGTCCAACGCCGAGAGCGAGGGGTGAGGGCAGATGTCGCGCAACCGTTTGACGGTCGTCCTGAGCCAGGCGCAGAGCAAGAACCCGGCCAAACGCGCCCTGGAAGAGAGCGTGACGGCGGCGCTCATCCTGGAGCCAGGCCTCGACGTGTCCATCGTCCCCAGCCTCTACGACATGGGCGCCGACCACACCGGCCGCCTGTTCCTCGAAGGCGTCCGCGGCGACATGGTGGTCCTGACGTGGATGTTCCCGCGCGCCGCCTTCTGGCTCCTCGACCGCGCCGGCATCAAGGGGCATTACGGCGAGAACCGCATCGCCACGAAGCCCGACGAGGACGAGGGCGAGCCGGCGCCGGCCAGGGGCATCGGCCCCGTGGACGTGCCGGACCGGCACATCTACACGCTCGACCTGCGCGACCACACCGACCATCGCGTCTACGTCGAGGAGGTCAAACGCATCGCCGCCGAGTGCGCCGCCCGGCGCGAGGCGAAGCCGCGCCCGCCGGCCCTGGTGCAGCTCGGCATCGCGGTCAAACCCGCGGACGAGCGGACGTTCACGGCGGAGCAGCTCCTCGCGCCGACGGGGCGGCGCTGGTACCCGGTGATCGACTACAGCCGGTGTACGAACTGCATGGAGTGCCTCGACTTCTGCCTGTTCGGCGTCTACGGCGTCGATACGCTCGACCGGCTGGTGGTGGAGAACCAGGACTCGTGCAAGAAGGGCTGCCCCGCGTGCAGCCGGGTGTGCCCCGAGCACGCCATCATGTTCCCCGACCACAAGACGCCGGCCATCGCCGGGGCGCCGGTGGCGGGGCCGAGCGGACTGAAGATCGACCTGACGAAACTGTTCGGGGGCGGCGACGCGTTGCTGATGGCGGCGGCGGAGCGCGACGGCGAGCTGGTCAAGGACGGCAGGCAGGCGGTGGGCCTGACGGTCGGCATCCCGAAGCGTCAGGCGGAGAAGCCCGCGGGGCCGAAGGACGACCTGGATAAACTCATGGACCAGCTCGACGCGCTGGAGATCTGAGCCATGATCGTCGATGAGATACGCGCCCGCTTGCGTGCCCAGCCGTTCAAGCCATTCATCCTGCGAATGAACGATGGGCGGACATTCGTGGTGCCCGATGTTGGCTGGATGGCGATGGGCGGCAAGGGCTTGACCGGGGTGGTGGCCAAGCCCGACGGTGGACCAGCCTTCATCGACCCGAGCGAGGCGGCGGCGGTGGAGCCGCTCGACCCGAGCGCCGCCATCAACCCGGACACTCTCCGGGCCGCGATCCGCGCCCGGCCCTTTGCCCCCTTCCGGCTGCGGCTCGCTGATGGCCGCGTCTTCCCCATCCCGCACCCAGAATGGCTCGCCCTCGCGCCGAACGGCAGCCACGCCGTCGTGTTCACGGGTGAGAGCGAGTCGGTACAATTGGATCGGCTGCTCATCGTCGCGTTGGAGCCATCGGCGCCGGACGTGGAGTACTAATCGTGGACTGCCGAGCGATTCGAGACGCATTACTGACCAGGCCGTTCCAACCCTTCCGGCTGCGTCTGAACGACGGCCGTTTCTTCGACACATTCCATCCCGATTGGCTACTCATCGGGCCGCATGGCCGCCACATCCATCACTACGACATGTTGAACGATAACAGAATGATTACCCTGGAGCCGCTGCTAATCGCGTCCCTGGAGCCCATCCCGCCGCTCACGCAACCGCCGGTGCCCATCCCGCCCATCCCGCCGGCCCCACCTCCGCTGGAAGGCAACGGCGCGCCGGGCGGTTGACGGGACGAGCCCGCCGGAGGGGTTGATATGGATCCCGAGACGCTACAGCCAGCACCCGCAGACGCCAGCAATCCAGACGAGGATTGTGGGCTGCGTCTGGTCGAAGACTCCTTCAAATTGATCGCGGAGCCGTTTGAACCCCACCGCGCCGCGCTGGAAGCCGAGCTGAAGTCAACCCGGCACCTGTTGGACGATCTTCTTCGCGCCCACGGCTTCAACCCTCCTCTCATCTCCATCACGGCCGAGGGCCTCCTCGGGGTACGAAATCCCTTGATCGAGAAGGGCAAGGGATGATCGACCGGCCCCGCCTCGAACGCGCCTACCTCACCGCCCGTGACGCCCTCCTCGCCGAGCGCACGCCCGGCGGATTCTGGGTCGGCGAGCTGTCCACATCCGCCCTCTCCACCGCCGTCGCCGTCTGCGCCCTCTCGCTCGTGCAGAAGGCCGGCCACGGCTCCTTCCAACCCCTCATCGACGGCGGCCTCTCGTGGATCGCCGGCCATCAGAACGCCGACGGCGGCTGGGGCGACACCGTCAAGTCGTTCTCCAACATCTCGACGACGCTCCTTTGCCGCGCCGCCTTCCACATCGCCGGCCAGGATGCGCGATACGTCCCCACGCTGGAGCGCTGCAAGGCGTGGCTCGACGCGAAGTATGGCAGGACGCCGGCGGAGATCGCGGAGGCGGTCCGCAGGCGTTACGGGACGGACCGCACGTTCTCCGTCCCGATCCTGATGACGTGCGCCCTCGCCGGCCTGGTGCCGTGGCACGAGGTGCCGTCGCTTCCCTTCGAGCTGGCGTGCTTCCCCCAATCGTGGTACCGATACCTCGGCCTGCCGGTGGTGAGCTACGCCCTGCCGGCGCTCATCGCCATCGGCCAGGCGGTCTACCACCACAGCCCGCCGTGGGACCCGTTCCGACGCGGCATCCGGTATCTGGCGATCAAGCCCAGCCTGCGCGTGCTGGACGGCATCCAACCGCCCAACGGCGGCTTCCTGGAGGCGGCCCCTCTCACCGGTTTCGTCACGATGGGCCTCGCCAGCACCGGCAAGGCGGATCACGTCGTCGTCCAGCGAGCCGTGTCGTTCCTCGTCAACGGCGTGCGTCCCGACGGGTCGTGGCCCATCGACACCAACCTCTCGACGTGGGTGACGACGCTGTCGATCAACGCACTGGCTGCCGGCGGAGATGTCGGAGTGCTGGATCGGCGCGAAGAGCTGCTGCAATGGCTGATCGATCAGCAGTACCGCGAGCGTCATCCATTCACCGGGGCCGACCCCGGCGCTTGGGCGTGGACGCCGCTGCCGGGCGGCGTACCCGACGCCGACGACACGCCGGGGGCGATCCTGGCGTTGCTCCCTCTGGGCTTCGGAGGTACTCCCGAATTCTACCCACTCAACAGTGTGCGCTGGCTACTCGACCTTCAGAACAGTGATGGGGGAATGCCGACCTTCTGCCGAGGATGGACCCGAATGCCGTTCGACCGCAGCGGGTCGGATCTCACAGCCCACACCCTCCGTGCGATTCACGTGTGGGGGATCTTCCAGCGCGACCAAGACCCCTGGCTCGGGAAGTCCGAGCCCTACCACAAGTTCCTTCAATGCATGCCCGGCGAGAGGCGGAAACGGATCGAGCGATTCACCGCCAGCGCCCTCGCCTACCTCGCCCGCGAGCAGCGGCCCGATGGCTCCTGGCTACCCCTCTGGTTCGGCAACCAGCACGCACCCGACGACATCAACCCCACATACGGCACCAGCCGCGTCCTCGCCGCCTACCGCGACCTCGGCCTCCTGCACACCGATCAGGCGAAACGCGGCCTCGCCTTCCTGACCTCCATCCAGAACGCCGACGGCGGCTGGGGCGGCGCCGCCGGCTGTCCTTCGTCCACCGAGGAGACATCCCTCGCCCTCGATGTCTTGATCGGGCACGCGCCGGACGGTATCGTCGGACGGGGGCTGACGTGGCTGGTCGGGCGCGTCGAGTCGGGGGCGTGGCGGGAGCCGTCGCCCATCGGGTTCTACTTCGCCAAGCTGTGGTATTTCGAGAAACTGTATCCGCTCATCTGGACGGTGATGGCCTTGGGGCGTGCCAGGAAGGTACAATGACGCTCGTTGTCCGGAGGGCCGGGCCATGGCTCTGAGCGAGGCCGAGTGGCGCGAGACACCCTTCCCCGCCGAACTGCTCCGGCACGCCGGGTGGAGGCACCCCGGCCGGCTCCGCCTGTTCGCCTGCCATTGCTGCCGCCGCCTGGGGCCGCTCATCAAGCGGGAGTCGATCCGGGCCGCCCTCGACACCGCGGAGCGATTCGCCGACGGCCTCGCCACCGCGGAGGAGCTTGCTGCCGGCTGGCGCGAGGTCCGGCGGGCGCTCGGCGGGGCGCCCATCGGCACGAGGTGGGAGTGGTCACTCGACGCCGTCTTACACGCCGCCTCCCCCACCCTGACGGACTACGACCTGTCCGCCGCCGCACGCAACGTCGCCAACTGCCTCGGCTCCGACTGGATCGACCCGGCTGCCCACGACGGCCGAGAACAGGCACTCTTTAAGTTGGAACGCCCCGACGAGATGCGTGTCCAGTGCGCCATCCTGCGCGACCTGTTCCCCTGGCGCGAGCCGCCCCTGGCGCCCGCCTGGCTGCGCTGGCAGGGCGGCGAGGTGCCGCGCCTGGCCGAGGCGATCCGCGCCGAGGAGCGTTGGGACCACCTCCCGGTCCTTGCGGACGCCCTGGAGGAGGCCGGCTGCGCCGATGACGCAGTCCTGCAACACGCACGCGCCGGCGGGCCGCACTTCAAGGGGTGCTGGCTGGTGGACGGCCTGTTGACGATGGCGGGCGTGCTCTCTGGGGCGTGAGCGGATCTCGGCCAGCGGGGATGCGTCAGCGCCCCGAGTGGAGCGTCAGCGGCTCTGGCTTTGTTCTTGCGACGTGCGTCAGGCCAACGAGGCGCTGACGCTCCACTCGGGGCGCTGACGCATCCCCGCTCGCCAACGGCCGCCCGCGCCGCTATCCCAACCCTGCCCGCCGGAGTCCCACGCCATGTCACGCTCCCTGCTCGCCGCCTGCTGCCTCGCCCTGCTGTGCGGCGGCCTCGCCGTCGCCCTCCGCGACGAGAAGCCCACACCCAAAACCGCCGCCACGGCGGCCCGCGTCCTCCCGGGCGTCAAGCCCTCCGGCTTCGTCCAGCTCCCCAACCAGTGGTCGCTCAGGCCCGCCGGCAAGCAGGTCCCCCTCGGCGACTTCCCCGTCAACATCGCGCTGCACCCCTCGGGCAAGTATGCCGCCCTTCTGCACGCCGGCTTCGGCACCCACGAGGCCGTCATCGTGTCGCTCGACGAGGGCCGCGAACAGGTCGTGTCGCGCGTCTCCATCCGCCAGGCGTTCCAGGGCATCGCCTTCAACGCCGACGGCACCCGGCTCTACGCCTCGGGCGGCGAGTTCGGCATCGTCCACTCGTGGGACTTCGCCGACGGCCTGCTCAGCAAGCACGCCGCCATCAAGGCGGCTGACGGCAAGGAGGACTTCACCGTCGGCAACATCACCCCGCACCTCGGCGGCGTCCTCGCCTGCGGCACCTGGGGCGATTCGGTGCGCTTCCTCCAGCCGGAGAAGGGGGCGGTCGAATACCCGATGCCGAAGGGGAGCTACCCCTACCACGCCCTGCCGAGCAAGGACAATAGCCGCCTGTTCGTGAGCCTGTGGGGGGCGTCGTCCGTCGCCGTCGTGACGGCGGGCGCCGCCAGGCCGGCGACCTGGGAGACCGACAGCCACCCCGCCGAGATGACCCTGTCCCCCGACGGCAAGACCCTCTTCGTCGCCTGCTCCAACTCCACACGCGTGAACATCTTCGACGCCGACGCCGGGAAGAAGATCGCCACCATCAACTGCGCCCTTCACCCCGGCGCCCCGTCGGGCAACACGCCGTCCAGCCTGTGTCTGACGCCCGACGGCAAGGTCCTCTTCGTGGCCAACAGCGACAACAACAACGTCGCCGTCTTCAACGTCGAGAACCCACTCAAGGTGCGGCCGATGGGCTTCATCCCCGCCGGCTGGTACCCCACCTCCGTCCGCTACAACGCCGCGACGAAGCGCATCCTGATCGCGAACGGCAAGGGGATGACCTCGAAGGCCAACCCGCTCGAGCCGGGGCCCGTCCACCGGCCCGAGTGGCAATCCACCTACCAGTACATCGGCGGCCTCATGCGTGGCAGCCTCGGCGTCGTGCCCATGCCCGAGCCCGAGGCGATGGCCGAGCTGACGAAGGCCGCCTACGCGTGCAGCCCACTGAAGGCCGACGCCGGCGTCAACGACGCCGGCTGGACGGCGGGCAACCCCATCCCGAAGAAACTGGGCGACAAGTCACCCATCAAGTACGTGATCTACGTCATCAAGGAGAATCGAACGTATGATCAGGTGTTCGGTGACATCAAGGAGGGCAAGGGCGACCCGGACCTGTGCCTCTTCCCCGAGAAGATCACGCCGAACCACCACCGCCTCGCAAGGCAGTTCGTGCTGCTCGATAACTTTTACGTCGAGGGCGAGGTGTCCGCCGACGGCCACGAGTGGAGCATGGGCGCCTACGCCACGGACTTCGTCGAGAAGGTGTGGCCGCTCGGCTACCGCGGCCAGCTCTACGGCACGAAGAAGATGAGCTTCTACCCCAGCGAGGGCGCGTTCGACAAGATCGCCCGCCCCGCCGGAGGCTACATCTGGGACCGGGCGAAGGAGGCCGGGGTCAGCTACCGCAGCTACGGCGAGTGGGTGGCCAACGGCAAGATGGGCAAGGACGGCAAGTTCGAGGACGGCAAGGCGAAGGTGAAGGCGCTGGAGGGCCACATCGACCCGCGGTTCCGCAGTTACGACCTCGATTACCCCGACGTGAAGCGGGCCGAGCGCTTCCTCGCGGAGCTGAGGCGCTTCGAGAAGGACGGCGGCATGCCGCAGCTCTCCATCGTGCGCCTGCCGAACGACCACACCTACGGCACGCGCGTCGGCAAGCCGACGCCGACGGCGATGGTGGCGGAGAACGACCTGGCGCTGGGGATCTTCGTCGAGGGCATCACGAAGAGCAAGTTCTGGAAGGAGACCGCCATCTTCGTGCTGGAGGACGACGCCCAGAACGGGCCGGACCACGTCGATTGCCACCGCTCGGTGGCGCTCGTCATCAGCCCCTACACGAAGCGCGGCGCGGTGGATTCCACGATGTACTCGACGAGCAGCATGCTGCGGACGATGGAGCTGATCCTCGGCCTGAAGCCGATGAGCCAGTTCGACGCGGCGGCGCGGCCCATGTACGGCTCGTTCCAGGCGAAGCCGGACCTGACGGGCTACAAGCACGTCAAGCCGGACGTGGACCTCGACGCGAAGAACAAGAAGGACGCCTGGGGGGCGAAGGCGTCGGCGGAGATGAACCTCGACGTGGAGGACGCGGCGGACGACCTGGCGTTCAACGAGATCATCTGGCGTTCGGTGCGTGGGGCGCACAGCCCGATGCCGGCCCCTGTGCGGGCGGGCTTCTTCGTGCCGAAGTACAAGGTGAAGTGACTCCGTGCGCATCCTCAGGAACCCGGACGGCTTCGCGGACCACCTGGAGTTCAGCGCCGACTCCCGCTGGCTGATGGCGGCGCGGCACTCCATCCGCCTGTGGGGGATGCCGTCCGGCGAGGAGCGGCATCTGATGTCGGAGCGCGTCCTGGCCGCCCGCTTCGCCGGCGGGGAGGTCGCCGCCGTGGTCGGCGGCAGGCCGGGGGATCTCCGCCGATTCTCCCTCACCGGCGAGCCGCTCGGCCAGACGGTGTTCGTGGGGTGGACGGATAACCGGCTGACGGTTTCTCCGGGGGCCGGCCGCGTCGCCCTCATCGACGGCCACGCCCGCGACGGCAACATCGCCCAGTGGGCGTGGCCCGACCTGAAGCCCCTGGCGGGGCAATACTGGCCCGGCGACGGCCGGCACGGGGCGGCGCGGGACGTGCGATTCTCTCCCGACGGCAGGCACCTGGCGCTGATCGACTCCAACCCGCGTGTGGCCCTGCGCACGCCGGACGGCGCGACGGTGTGGGAGAAGGCGGTCACGGGGCGGAACGACTACGGCCGGCTGGCGTGGTCGCCGGACGGACGATTCCTGGCCGCCGCCTCCGGTATCCACCTCAACATCCTCGCGCCGGCGACGGGCGAGGAGGTGGCGCGTCTGCGTCTGAAGATCAAGTATTACCAGGACATGGCGTTCACGCCCGACGGGCGGTTCCTGGCCACGGTGAGCAACGAGAAGACGGTCAAGGTCTACGAGACGGCGACGTGGTCCCTACGCGAGGAGCTGGCATGGAGCATCGGCAAGCTGGCGTGCATCGCCATCTCGCCCGACGGCATGCTCGGCGCGGTGGGCAACGTCGGCAAGAAGATCCTCGTCTGGGACATCGACTGGTGAGGCGGCCATGCAGATCATTGATGTGCCATCGGCGCCTTGGCGGCTGGTGTTCAGCCCCGACGGCGGCCTGCTCCTGAGCAACTTGGGGGTCTGGGAGATGCCCACCGGCGCTGCCTTCCCACAGCCCGGCCGGGTCGGGCACGGCTTCACCCCCGAGGGCGCCCTCGTCTTCGGCAACATCGCGCCCCACGACGCCGGGATCGCGCTCCAGCCGGCCTTGTATCCCGCCCGCGGCGGGCCCGCCGTCTGGGAGGCGCCGCCTCCGCCGGGCCTCGCCTGGGACGGGGGCTGCTACCTGAATACCATGGCCCTGTCCCCCAGGGCTGGCCTCCTCGCCGGCGGCTCACCCCACCAGGGACTACTCTACTGGTCCTGGCCCTCCCTCGAACCCCTCTCCGGATGGGGGGACGTTCATCAGCACTTCGACCTCACGCCGGACGGCCGCGGCCTCGTCGCCCTCACGGCGGGCGCCCTCACCCTCATCGACCTCGCCACCCGCCGCCCGCTCTGGCGCTCGGGCCGGATGAAACTTGCCCCCGGCAGGTACGTCGGCCCGCGTGTCTCCCCTGACGGTCGCTGGGCCGCCTTCGCGAGCGGGAAACACCTTTGGACCCTGGACGCCTCCACCGGCGAGGCCGTGGCCACCCTCTCCCGCCCGCGCCGCTCTGTCCAGGATTTCGCCTTCACCGCCGACGGCCGCTTCCTGGCCTGCGTGAGCGACGAGGACGTTCTACCTATCTACGACACGTCCTCGTGGTCCCTCTGCCGCACGCTGGCCTGGGGCGTTGGCGGGCTCAAGGCCCTCGCATTCTCCCCCGACGGGATGCTCGGGGCCGCCGGCAGCGCGAGGAAGAAGATCGTCGTGTGGGACATCGACTGGTGAGGGGGCGATCATGCGTGTCCTGAAGAACCCCGACGGCCCCACGTACGACCTGGAGCTCGGCGGCGACGGCCGTTGGCTGATGACGCGGCGCTCGGCGGTGCGGGTGGCCGCCCTGCCGGGCGGCGAGCTGAAGCCGCTGCCGCTGGACGGCGATGTCCGCGGGGCGGCCCTCGCCGGCGGCGCCCTCCTCGCCCTGATGGACGATGCGCTCGTCGTCATCGACCTCGCGACGGGGGGCCACCTGCGCTCGGCCCCTCTGGGCGGGAGCCTCCGGGCACGCTGCCTGGCCTTCTCGGAGAAGGGCGGCGTGATCGCCGCGGTGGGCGGTGTCCTGCGTTCCGTCCTGCTGTGGTCGTGGCCCGGCCTGGAGGCGCGTCCCCCCTTTCGGCCGGCCCGCGTCGCGGCCAGGCTCTCCTACCCGGAGACGTGCCTGTCGCCGGATGGCCGATGGCTGGCGCTGCGGTACCAGGACCAGTGGGTGGAGGTGTACGACGTGGCCTCCGGCGAGCGGGCCTGGGAGGGGAGGCCGCCGGGGCTGGAGGGGTGGAGCTACTTCGCCTTCTCCCCCGACGGGCGGCGGCTCGCGCTCGGGTCGGGCCGCCACCTCACCCTGATGGACGTGGCCGACGGCCGCACCCTGGCCTCGGCCCAACTCGAGAAGAAGTATTACCGGGGTCTGGCCTTCACGCCCGACGGGCGCTTCCTCGCCGCCGTCAGCCACGAGGAGACGGTGAAGGCTTATGACGCCACCTCGCTCACCCTCCGCCACGAGATGGCGTGGGAGGTCGGGAAGCTGGAGCGGGTGGCCTTCAGCGCCGACGGGATGCTGGGGGCGGCCTCCGGCGGGAAGAAGGTCGTCGTCTGGGATGTGGACTGGTGAGGAGCCGATCATGCGGATACTGAACAACCCCCTCGGCCCCGCCTGCTGTGTCGAGTTCAGCCCCGACAGCCACTTGCTACTTGCCGCCGGAAGGGGGCTGTGTGTGTGGGATATGTTGAGTGGCGAACCTCATCTAGTCCTGCGAGAAGGGGTTCTCGCGGCCAGAATGGCCGACAACGGTAGAGCAGTGGTTTTGACTGACAGAAATGCCAACAGTCTTAATATATATAGCATATTAAATGGAGTTGTTTTACGATCAACAACTTTCGATGGAGTGAGCTATGATCGGCTCTCTATCTCGCAGGCGGCGGAGCGCGTTGCCGTGGTGGACTTGCGCAACCGCGGTGTCACTCTGTGGGATTGGACTCGCCTGATACCGCTCCCCGCCCCTGCTCGCCGCCTGGATGATATCCAGTTTTCTCCGGACGGGAGGCATCTCGCTGTCATTGACAGGCGCGCACGCATTTCACTGTTGACACTCCACGGCGCAACTGCCTGGGATGCGGTCTTCTCAAGAGGCCGATGCGGCGGCACGACACCACAATCGGACGGTCGCTTGGTGTGGTCCCCCAACAGCCGATGGCTCGTCGCCGCTTGTGACCAACACCTCAACATCTTCGACGCCATGACGGGCGCGTTGCTTGTACACCTCACCCTTGATCGCAAGTATTATCAGGACATGGCGTTCACTGCCGACAGCAGGTTTCTGGCCACCGTAAGTTACGAACAAACGGTCAAGGTGTATGAGACGGCCACGTGGTCCTTGCGGCATGAACTGGCGTGGAGCATAGGCAAACTGGCGTGCATCGCGTTCTCGCCGGACGGCATGCTCGGCGCGGTGGGCAACGTCGGCAAGAAGGTGCTCGTCTGGGACATCGACTGGTGAGGGCCGGCCATGAGGATCCTCAAGGGCTACGCGCGGGACAAGCTGGCGTTCAGCCCCGACGGGCGGTCGCTGCTCGGGGGGCATGGCGTGTGGGACCTGGCGACGGGGGCGTCCCGCGAGGTGGCCGGCGGGCGCTGGCCGTCGGGCTTCACGCCGGACGGGGCGGCGTTCTTCGGCCTCGCCCTGCCCACGGGCGGCCGCGGCGATCTGGAGCCGGCCGTGTTCCCCATCGAAGGGCCCATCTCCTGGCAGGCCGGGCCGGCGGGGGCTGTCGGCCGGACCTGGAACAGCCGCGTCATCATGTCCGCGGCGGCGGGCCGCCTCGGGCACCTCACCTGGTCCGACCTCCGCTGGTGGACCTGGCCGGGCCTCGAGCCGCTGCCGGCGTGGGAGGGGATGAGCGCGTACCCGCGGGGAGCCTTCACCCCCGACGGGAAAGCCGTCGCCGTCCCCCAGTCGCACGCCTTGACCCTCTTCGATGTCACGACGCGCGGTGTCGTGTGGCGGGCCGACGGGCCGCACTGGGTCGATGACTATGCCGGCCCGCGCGTCTCGCCCGACGGCCGGTGGATCGCCGCCGCCTCCGGCACGCGCCTGTGGGCCTACAACGCCCGAACCGGCGAGGTGGCCGCCCGCCTGTCGCTGCCCCGCAAGTACTATCAGGACATCGCCTTCACCGCCGATAGCCGCTTCCTGGCCGGGGTCAGCAACGAGAAGACGGTCAAGGTGTACGACACCGCGTCGTGGAAGCTGTGCCACGAGCTGGCGTGGGAGATCGGCCAGCTCAAGTCCGTGGCCTTCTCCCCCGACGGCATGCTCGGCGCCGCCTCGGGCGACAAGAAGAAGATCGTCGTATGGGACATCGACTGGTGAGGGCCGGCCATGCGGATCCTGAGCAATCCTGGAGGCCCCGCCGACTACTTGGAGTTCAGCGCCGACGGACGCTGGCTTCTGGCCGCCAGGGAGGAGGCGTGCGTCTGGACGCTGCCGGAGGGCGAAC
The DNA here is from genome assembly GCA_964630925.1 of uncultured Alcaligenaceae bacterium. GTDB lineage: Bacteria > Planctomycetota > Planctomycetia > Gemmatales > Gemmataceae > RGDT01. The sequence goes on along the minus strand of CAZVZK010000003.1, from coordinate 112,723 downwards.
TACACCGGATAGAATGCCCCAAGTTGAAGGCTGCTTGTCTGGCGGGGCCGGGTGTCGCTCTGGTGTTCGGCCAGAAAGTGCGCGTGGTCGGCCTCCCTCCCGACGAGGTCATCGGCACGGCGGACAAGGTTTCGACGGATTACGGGCAGGTGGCCTTCTCCGAGCGAGCGGGCCGGATCGCGTGCCCCTCGCCTGAGGCCATCACGCTCGTCTCTTGGCCCAGCCCCCGAGGGGTCACGCCGTGGCCTTTGAGAGGCAAGGGCCTCATCGGGATCAAGACGCTTCGCTTCTCACCCGATGGCGGGGGCCTGGCGACGGCGGATCGGCACCCGCAGGTGGCAATCTGGGATGTCGAGAGTGGGGCTATCCGATGGAGGGCCGCGGTGCCGGGTAGCGAATTCTTCAGCCGCCTCGCGTTCTCCCCCGATGGCAGGCTCCTCGCCGTCGCGTCGGGTGTTTTCCTGACGCTTATAGCCGCCGAGTCAGGCGAGACAGTGGCCCAGGTTCGTCTGAAGCGGAAGTTCTACCTGGATATCGCGTTCACACCCGACGGGCGTTTCCTCGCAGGGGTGAGCAACGAGAAGACGGTGAAGGTCTACGAGACATCGACTTGGTCGCTGCGTCATGAGTTGGCCTGGGACCTCGGGTCCCTCCGCTCGATCGCCTTCTCGGCGGATGGGATGCTTGGCGCGGTGAGTAACGCCGGCAAGAAGGTTCTCGTGTGGGACATCGACTGGTGAGGGCCGGCCATGCGCGTACTGACGAATCCGGGCGGCCCCATCGCCCGCATGGAGTTCACCGCCGACGGCCGCCTGTTCACCGCCTCGCGCTGGGGCGTGCGGCTGTGGGACGTGGCATCCGGCGAAAGCCGCCTCGTCATCGACGCCGAGGCCCCGACGGCCTGGCTGTGCGGCGGCGACGAGGCGGCGCGCATCATCCGTGGCAAGATCCTCCGCATCGACCTGGCGGCGGGGAAGGCCGTGGGCGAGCGGCGCGACGTGCCCGGCGGCCAACTGCGCGCGCCGTGCTACTCCGCGAAGGCAGGCCTCATCGCGGCGGCCTCCATGTGGGGCTACGACATCCACTTCTGGCCGCTGCCCGACCTGGAGCCGCGGACGACCTGGGAGGCCGAGGACCTGGGAGGGGTCACCTGCCTGCCCGACCTGGCGTTCTCGCCCGACGGCGGGCACATCGCGTCCATCGACGACCAGAAGGAGGTCGCCCTGCGGGTGTCCGCCACGGGCGAGCGAGTGTGGGGTAAGGCCGTGCCGGGCGTGTCGGCCAACGGCATCCTGGCGTTCTCGGCGGACGGAAGGTACCTGGCCGCCGCCTCGGGGACGCACCTCACGGTCCTCGCCGCCCGCGACGGCGAGAAGGTGGCGTCGGCCCGCCTGACGCGGAAGCACTTTCAGCAGATCGCGTTCACGCCCTGCGGGCGGTTCCTCGCCGGCGTCAGCAAGGAGGCGACGGTCAAGGTGTACGAGACGGCGTCGTGGTCGCTGCGGCATGAATTGGCGTGGGAGATCGGCCCGTTGAAGCACCTGGCGTTCTCGCCGGACGGCATGCTGGGCGCCGCGAGCGGCGGGGAGACGATCGTCGTGTGGGACGTCGATTGGTGAGCGGCGGCCCGCTACCATATGACGGGAGGAGGCCCTCTCATGCCCGAAGAGCCCGAAGTCAACTCCCTCGCACGCTTCAAGAAGAAGTCCGAACGCCTCGAGCTGGAGTCGTACAGCCACTGCGAGGTGCCCGCCGGCTGCGGCGGCGTCGTGTTCCGCTGGCGGCGCGGTGATCGCCCCATCGAGCTGCTCCTCCACCTCTTCTCCCCCTACGAGCCGCGCGTCTGGGTGGACGGCGAGGAATTGGCCTCCAGCCGCATCGACCTCGCGGCGGGGGACCATGTCCTCGCCCTGCACTTCCCCGACGCCGACCTCTCCGCCACCCTCTTCATGCTGGCCGCCCAGGTGCCGCGCAAGGCCAGACGCGAAGAGCGCCGGGCGTTTCGCACCCTCCCCGGAGGGGCCTGGCAGTACCGCCTCACCGAGCCGCCCGAGGGGTGGTCGGGCGACTCCGCGGGGGTCTGGCAGTCGTTCGCGCCCGGCAGAGGCGACGGCTGGCAGAGGCTCATGCCCGGCCCGGCCATGCCGCAGCCGACGGCCCACGGGCCGGCCCGCTGGCGGCATCACGCCTGCACCTCCGCCGGGGCCGGCCCCCTCGCCGTCCCCGGCGGCACGGGCCGCGGGCCGGTGTGGGTGCGTTACGCCTTCCTCCTCAACGACACGGAGTGAGCCATGCCCGCACGCGCCACGCCGTACGTCCTCACGCCGCAGTGGTTCGGCGCGATGGTCTTCGAACGCGCCACCGCCCGCTACCTCCCGTTCGACCACGAGGCCGCGGCCCTCCTCACCGCCCTGGCCCTGGAGGCGCCCGACGACGTGTTCTCGCGCCTCGATGACCCCGAGGCGGCGATGGCCTTCTACGAGTCCTTCGCCGAGCGCGGCTTCTTCGGCCTCGACGGGCGCTTCGCCGCCCAGGTGAACGACATCGACCCGCCGGCGGGGCACCTCGCCGGGCCGCTGGCGGTTCATCTGGAGATCATCGGGGCGTGCAACCTCACCTGCACGCACTGCTTCGCCGCGCCGCTGCCGCGCCACCACCACCCGCTGCAGGTCCGCGAGATGGAGCCCCTCTTCGCCGAGCTGGCGTCCCTCGGCTCGTTCCGGCTGGGGCTGACGGGCGGCGAGCCGCTGCTGCGCCACGACCTGCTGGACATCCTCGACGCGGCGTTGGAGGCGGGGCTGCACCCGTGCCTCACGACGAACGCCACGCTGCTGACGGAGGTCATGGCCCGCGAGCTGGGCCGGCGTCCGCTGGTGTGGCTGAACGTCAGCCTCGACGGCCCCGACGCGGCGACGAACGACGCCATCCGGGGCGCCGGCACCTTCGACGCCGTCCTGGGCAAGCTGCCGCTCCTCGCGCGGCACGCGCGGTTCGCCCTGGCGTTCACGCTCACGAGCGGCAACGCGCACCTGGCACGCGAGTGCGTGCGGCTGGCGGAGGGCGTGGGGGCGGCGACCGCCGTCTTCCGCCCGCTGTACCCCGCCGGGGCCGCCCTGCGCGACCTGACGATGATGCCGACGTTCGCGCAGTACACGCGGGCGCTGGACGAGCTGGCGGGGATGGAATGCTCGCTGGGGGACGCGCGGATCGTCGAGCCGTTCGGCCCGGCGCAGCGCGACGCCGACGCGGCGGCGGTCCACACCGCGCCGACGTGCGGCGCCGGCCAGCACGTCTGCTCGATCAGCGTGCAGGGCGACGTGAGCCCGTGCAGCTTCCTCGGCACGGCGTTCCTGACCGGCAACGTCCGCGAGCGCCCCTTCCGCGAGATCTGGGACGACGGCGAGGCGATGCGGCTGTTACGCCGGCAGGACGGATTCACCGGCGGATGCCGGGCGCGGTCGCAGGCGCTGGCGGGCAGCGTCCACGCGGCGGACCCGTGGATGCTGGAGCATGAGGGCGGCTCACCGCGCCACCCGGGCGCGAACGTCGAATTGAGCCGGGCGTTCCGCCTGCCTCTGGTGTGAGGGTGCCCCATGCTGCCGCCGAAATACCAGTGGATCGCCATCGAGTTCGAGCCGGAGGGCGACCCATACACCCTCCTCCAGATCGCCCACTCGCTGGAGGCCGACGGCGGCCGCGAGGGTGCCGCCACGGTCCTCGACCGCGCCTTCGGTATCGACCCCGACAACGACAAGGTCGCCGCGGAGCGTCGGCGCGTCCTCGACTCGCTGGCGGTGACGGAGCACGGCGTCGTCTTCCGCTACGTCCCCGCCGGGACGTTCCTGATGGGCAGCCTGGACGGCGACGCCGACGAGAGGCCGCGACACCCCGTGTACCTCGATGCGTACTGGATCGCGGAGGTGCCGACGACGCTGGAGACGTACCGGCGCTGGGAGGCGCTCGTGCCGGTCCCCGAGGACGATTACTCGCGCTACGGCGGGGAGCGTCTGCGCTACGGGTACTCCGAGGGCGGGTATCGGCGGGAGGGGGAGCCGGAGGGGCCGCGCCCCGCCGTCGCCGTCGGCTGGCACCTGGCCGGCGAGCTGGCGGCGGCGCTCGCCTCGCCGGGCGTTCGCTACGCGCTGCCGTCCGAGGCGCGGTGGGAGAAGGCGGCGCGGGGCGGACGCATCGGGGCGAAGTACCCCTGGGGCGACGACCCGCCGATGGGGCGGGCCGACGGCGATCGGTTCGGCGACTTCTCCATCCGGGCGGTGACCGCGTTCCCGCCGAACGGGTACGGGCTGTACGCGATGAGCGGCGGCGTGTGGGAGTGGTGCCTCGACTGGTACCAGAGCGACTACTACGCCGAGGCGCCGGACGCCGGGCCGGAGGGGCCGGCGGGGGGCCAGGAGCGTGTGCTGCGCGGCGGGTGCTGGGCCGACTGCGCCGACGCCCTGGCGGTGTCGTTCCGCTGGTCGCTGCCGGTGCGCCGCGAGAGCCGCTGGGGGGCGGCGACGCCGAACATCGGCTTCCGCCTGTGCCGCCATTCCGTCGGATGAGCGAATTCCGTGACAGGATCGCCCTCGGGACGCACTACCCTCGTATCAGGATACGAGCGGCCCACGAGGCACCCCGATGCACGCCATCGATTCGCACCCCGGCGCGGACGAGCTATCCGCCTTCACCCTGGGCCGCCTGGACGGCGACCCGCTCGCCTTCGTCGAGGCCCACCTCGCCGCGTGCCCCGCCTGCCAGGCGCGGGCGGCGGTGGCGCCCAACGACAGCCTCGTCGGGCTGCTCCAGACGGCCCACGCGCGGGCGGCGCGACAGGGCGACACGGCGGCCGACGCCGCCACCGGCGTCACGCTGGCGTTCACCGGCCAGGGCGCCGAGACACCCCCCGCCGCGGAGTCGCCGTCCGGCCTCGGCCACCACGAGCGATACCGGCTGGTGCGCTTGTTGGGCGAGGGCGGCATGGGGGCGGTGTACGAGGCCGAGCATCGCGTCATGCAGCGGCCGGTGGCGCTCAAGGTGATCAGCCCGCGCTTCGTCTCCAACGCCGCCGCTGTGGATCGCTTCCGCCGCGAGGCGCGGGCGGCGGCCAGGCTCTCACACCCGAACATCGTCCACGCCTACGACGCGGAGAACGCCGGCGAGACGCACTTCCTCGTCACCGAATACATCGCCGGCACGACGCTGGGCCGCCTCGTCAAGGAGGGCGGCCCGCTGCCCGCCGCCCTGGCGTGCGAGTACGCCCGGCAGGCGGCGCTGGGCCTGCAACACGCCCACGAGCGAGGCATGGTCCACCGTGACGTGAAGCCGGACAACCTCATTCTCACCGAGGGCGGCGTCGTCAAGGTGCTGGATTTCGGCCTGGCGTCGCTGACCGCCGAGCGCGGGGAGGACGGGTTGACCGACCAGAATGTCGTCATGGGTACGCCCGAGTACATGGCCCCCGAGCAGGCCGAGGACAGCCGCTCCGCCGACACGCGGGCGGACGTGTACTCTCTGGGCTGCACGCTGTTCTACCTCCTCACCGGCAAGGCGCCGTACCCGGCGTCCACGTCAATGCTGAAGATCCTCGGCCACCGCGAGAGGCCCGTGCCGGCGATCCCCGGCCTGCCCGACGGGTTGATGGCCTTGCTACGGAGGCTGATGGCCAAACGGCCCGAGGACCGCTACCAGACGCCCGGCGAGGCGGCGGCGGCCCTGGCCCCGTTCACCCGGCCGACGGAGGAGAGGCCGCGTGCCGGCGTGTGGGGCCTGGCCGCCGTCGCGCTGCTGGCCGCGGCGGCCCTGGCCGGGGTCGTGGTGCACCGCATCCAGACGGACAACGGCGAGCTGAGCATCACGACGGAGGACGACGACATCGAGGTGGTGGTGAAGCAGGGCGGGAAATTGGTACGCATCATCGATACCAAGTCGGAGAAGGTGATCGTCCTGCGGTCGGGCGTGTACGAGCTGGAGGTCAAGGGCGGCGAGGGGCTGAAGCTCGACATCGACAAGGCGACGTTGAAGCGCGGCGACAGGGTGGTGGCCCGGATCGAGCGGGTGAAGAAAGGGAAGCCGGACGAGGCCGGCTTGGCGAAGGCGGCGGAGCTGCCGGCGAAGGCCGGCCTGATCCGCGGCGTGCCCGTGGAGACGACGCGCGGCCATATCCGCGTCCCGCTCTCCCCCGATGGCCGGCTGGCGGCGTTCGAGGTCGGCAGGGGCGGCTGGCAGGTGAACAAGCTCCGAGTCGAGGAGACGGGCAGCGGCAAGCTCGTCGGCTGGGTGGGCACCGGAGACGAGAACATCACCGCCGCGGTGTTCACGGCCGACGGCAAGCGGATGGCCTACACGACGCAGGCCGCCCTCGTGATGTGGGACATCCAGGCCGGCTCGGGCCGCAAGCTGCCGCTGCCGGCCGGGTGGCCCTCGCACCTGTCGCTCTCCGACGACGGCACGCGGTTGGGCATGCTGGTGAATGTGGACCGCGGCTGGGCCTGCCGCGTGGTCGAGACGGCCACCGGCAGGCTTCTCGCCGAGGCCAGCCATCCGCCGGGCAAGGGCGACGGCGTCGGCTACGCTCTCATCGCCGGAGACGGCCGCCGGGCATGCTTCATCCTCAACTCGCACCAGGACCTCGTGCCGGGCGGCACCTTCGAGGTGATCATCGACGACATGGACGGCAAGGGCGCTAAGGCCCGCTTCAAGGGCGAGGGCTTCGCGGCCTACCCGTTCGAGGACAGGGCCAACGGCCGTATCGGCCTGACGCACTACACGCCGGCGGGACGCGGCATCCTCTACCTCGACGCAGGCACGCTCAAGGAGGCCGGCCGCGTGGCTCCCGAGGGCGCGGAGAAGAGCGATACCCTGATCGGCCTCATGGGCGGCAAGCGCGCCGCCCTCCACCGGCCGAAGGAGACCCGCCTCTACGACCTGCCGCCGGGCAAGCCCCTGTCGTCCGTCGAGCCGCAGGGGCTGTACTCCGCCGACGGCCGCGTGTCGTGGACGACGCGCGACGGGCGCATCTGGCTGTACCGCCACCCAGACCCCATGAAGCCCTGACCGGAGCGCACCGCCGATGCAGACCTCGGTCAGCCTCCTCGCCCGCCTCGCCGCCGACCCGGTGGGCGACGACTGGCAACGCCTGGACACCCTCTACCGGCCGCTGCTCCGCGCCTGGGCGGCGCGGTCGGGGGTGGGGTCGGCCGACGCCGACGACCTCGCCCAAGACGTGCTGCTCGTCGTCTTCCGCGAGGTGGGCGGCTTCGAGCGGCGCGGCCCCGGCGCGTTCCGCGGCTGGCTGCGCGCCATCCTCGCCAACCGCCTCCGCGACCACTTCCGCAGGTCGCGCACTCGCCCGGCGCATGCCGACCTCGACGAGCTGGAGACGCCCGGCAGCGCCCTGAGCGCCACCTGGGACCGCGAGCATGACGAGCACGTCGTCGCCGTGCTGCTGAGGCAGGCGGAGCCGCATTTCGCCCCGTCCACCTGGGCCGCGTTCCGCCGGCACGTCCTCCAGGGCGAGAGCGCCGAGGCCGTCGCCGCGGCGCTCTCGGTGTCGCTCAACTCGGTGCTGCTGGCCAAGAGCCGAGTTCTGAAGCGGCTGCGGCAAGAGCTGGAGGGGCTCCTCGATTGAGCGGATGGCCGCTACGCCGGCTTCCCGACGACGCCCTCCTCCGTCTCGTGGATCAGCCGGTCAACGACCGCCTTCAGGTCGCCCGTCTGCTGGAACGTGGCGATCTGCCGGCTGGCGCTGTTGCCGTTCTTCAGGATCTGGAAGGCGTACTCGACCTCCTTCCGCGTCCCCAATTCATCCAGCACGTCGTCGAGGAACCACTGGATCAGCTCGGCGATTAGCTCGCGCGTCGGCGCCTCCTGCTCCTTCCCCAGATCCAGCAGCTTGCCGTCCAGCCCGTAGCGGACGGCCCGCCACTTGTTCTCCTCGATGAGCGACAGCGGGTAGACGCGGAAGGTGAGATTATCCCGGCGCAGCTTCCACAGCTTGGCGATGAGGGCCTGAAAGATGGCGGCGATGCACACGGCCTCGTCCACGCGCGTGCAGACGTCGCACACGCGGAACTCCAGCGTCGGGAACTTCCACGAGGGGCGCACGTCCCACCAGAGCTTGGTGCCGTCGGGGATGCAGTTCGTCTTGACGAGCGTATCGACGAGGTTGTTCAGCTCGGCCCACGAGCCGAACTCCGGCGGGATGCCCGAACGCGGGAAGTTGCGGAAGATGATGCTGCGGTAGCTCTGCAAGCCCGTGTTGCGGCCCAGCCAGAACGGCGACGACGCGGACAGGCACAGGACGTGCGGGACGAAGTAGCGGGCGACGTTCATCGCGTCGATGATGAAGTCCTTGTCCTCGATGCCGATGTGGACGTGGGTGCCGAAGATGAGGAGCTGCTGGGCCAGGTCCTGCATGTCCTGCTTGACGCCGATGTAGCGGTCGAACGGCGTGATCTCCTGATCGACCCACGACGAGAACGGGTGTGTGCCGGCGGCGGCGATCTTCAGGCCGCTGCGCGCCGCCAGCCCCATGATGGCGCCGCGGAGGCGGACCAGCTCGGCCCTCGCCTCGGCGGGGGTGCGGCAGACCTCGGTGCCGACCTCGACCATCGACTGGTGCAGCTCGGCCTTGATCTGCTCGCGGAGGAGGAGCTTGCCCTCTTCGAGGATCTGCGTGATGTACGACTTCAGCTCCCGCGTGTTGGGGTCGATGATCTGGTACTCTTCCTCGATGCCGAGCGTCAGTGACGGGGCTTTCATGGCGTCTCCGCGGGTTGTCCGGTCTTGCTATCCAGTGATCCTACGCGGCAGACGCAGAACCGTCCCGCGTCCAGGAAGACCGGCGTGACGGCGGCGCCGGGGTCGAACACCTCGCCCGCCAGGATGCGGCGCACGTCGTCGGCGAGGCGCTCGCGGGTGACCGCGTGGGCGTTGCCGCGTGCACCCACGAAGGCGCAGGCGTGCGCCCCGAGGGCCATGCCGAGCAGCAGGGCGTCGGGCAGCTCGGCGCCGAGGGCCAGCCCGTGGATGACGCCCGCCGTCGTCCAATCGCCGGCGCCGGCGGCGTCACGGACGACGGGCACCCGGTAGGCGGGAACGTCAAGCCAGCCGGGCTCGTTGCGGCAGCGCAGGCCGCCGGCCCCGCGCGTCTCGATGACGAGGCCGGACCAGTCCTTGGGGATCCGTCCGGCCAACCCAGGCACCTTCGCCGCCGAGTATTTCAGCACGTCGGCGACGGCGAGCGCCGCGTCGAGATCGACCTCCGGCCCGGCGTAGTTCGGCTCGTAGACGATGAGCGCCCCCCGCTCTTTGTAGCGCCGCGCCGCCAGCAGCGACGCGGGCGAGTCCTCATCGAAGAAGAAGACCCGCGCCGCCGGCAGCTCGGGCAACGCCTCCGGCGGCATCGGGACGACCTCGGGCAGCGCCCTGCCGCAGAGGTGGCAGGACGGCGAGAACTCGCCCTCCTCGACGGCATGCACGACGGCGGGGGTCGCCACGCCGGGCACGAGGGTCAGGAGCGACGGATCGACGCCGACACGCTCCATGTCCTGGCGGAAGATCCGCCCCGCATCATCGTCGCCGAGGCGGCCCACGGGCAGAGCCCTCCAGCCGAGGAACGCGAGGTTGGCGAGGACGTTGCCGCAGGTGCCGCCGGCCTGGGCGCGCGGCGGCACGCCGGGGCGGTGGAGGATGTCGAGCGTCATGCGGCCCATGCCGGCGACGGCGGCGCCGGGGGGCGGCGGGGACAGGGTCATGCAGGGATGGTATCATGGGGGCGTCCCCAGGAGGAGGCCCCATGCCGCTACTCGACCACTTCCATGCACCCCTGTTCCCGCGCCATGCATGGGAGTCGTTCCACGGCTCCTTCTGCAATGGGATGATGCGCCAACTGAACCGCCTCCTGCCCCGGCCCCGCTACTACGCCGAATTCCAGATCCACCTCGGCCGGCACGTCGAGGCAGATGTCGCCGAATTCGACCGGGGCGAGCACGAGGAGATAGCAGTCCTGGGCAACGGCGGCGGCACCGCGACAGCCGTCGCCACCTACGCCCCGCCCGCCGTCTCCTGCTCGGTCGGCATTACCTTCCCTGACGACATCGAGGTCCGCATCATCGACACGCGCGACGGGGCGCGGGTCGTGGCCGTCATCGAGCTGGTTTCGCCCGGTAACAAGGACCGCGAAGAGGCCACTCGCGCCTTCGTGGCCAAATGCGCCGCGTACGCCCAGCGGGGCATCGGCGTCGTCGTCGTGGACATCGTGACCTCGCGGGGCGGCAACCTGCACGATGATTTGATGGCGTTTCTCGGCGGCCCGGATGGCTCGGCGTTCCCGGAGGACACGCCGCTCTACGCCGTCGCCTACCGGCCCACCTCGTCCAAGAAGCGGCCCCGGAGCCGGCTGGACGTGTGGCGCGAGGCCCTCGCCGTCGGCGCGCCGCTCCCACGTCTGCCGCTCTACCTCCGCGGCGCCGGATGCGTCCCCCTCGACCTGGAGGCGGCCTACACGCACGCCCGCGAGGACAGCGGGCTGTGACGCCTCGGCCCGACTTCGGTTCCGGGCGTGCGGCTGTCGGGCGTCCTTGTCGGCCCGGCGTCCGGGGCGGTTGTGGCAACGCCTCACCGGTGAGGCTATGATAGTGGTGGAAGGTAGCAGCCCATCGACACGAGGCCCCACCGTGCCCACCATCGAGAAGGTCGCCCGAATCGTCGATCACTTCGAGAGCCAGATCCTGTCGGGGGAGCTGGCCCCCGGCGTGGCGCTGCCCCCGGAACGCGCCCTGTGCGGGACGTTCAACGTCGGACGCAGCACGGTCCGCGAGGCGATGAACCGGCTCGGCAGCCTCGGGCTGGTGCGGACCGTCCACGGCTCCGGCACGCGTGTCGAGGCGCCCTCGGGCCGGTCGATCACCGAGGGGTATCAGCGTCTGATGCGCCGGGCCGATCCCGACCTGGCGAAGCTCGCCCAGGTGCGGATGCCGCTGGAGACGGCGCTGGCCGAGCTGGCGGCGAGGCACCGGACCGAGGCCCAGCTCGCGCGGATGGAGGCGACGCAGGCGGCGTTGTCGGACCCGGCGGCGGGCCTGGAGGCTCACGTCCGCGCCGACCTGGAGTTCCACGCGATCCTGGCGGAGGCGAGCGGCAACCCGTTCTTCGGGATCGTGCTGGCGCCGATCCAGGAGGTGCTGATCGAGAGCCGACGCAAGACGCTGGGCGAGTACGGCGCCGCCCTGGCCTCCGACCACCACGCCGAGATCCTGGCGGCGGTGCGTGCGGGGGACGCGGCCCGCGCCGCCGAGGCCATGCGCCACCACATGCAAGTGAACATGCGGCACCTGGAGGGCGGGCGATGAAGGCGGTCTGGAAGAGCGTGGTGATCGCCGAGAGTGACGACACGGTGGTCGTCGAGGGGAATCACTATTTCCCGGCGGCGGCCCTGAAGATGGAGCATTTCAGGCCGAGCGGCCACACCACGGTGTGCGGGTGGAAGGGGACGGCGAACTACTACCACGTCGAGGCGGGCGGGGCGACGAATGAGAACGCGGCGTGGTATTACGCCACGCCGAAGGACGCGGCGAAGCAGATCGCGGGGCGTGTGGCGTTCTGGAAGGGCGTGGAAGTGGTGGCGTGAGCCGTGCGTCCGGGGTGGCCGCCTCAGGCCCCCTCTTCCTTGGCGTCCTCGAGGGCGTCCGCGGCGGCGATGGCGTCGATGACGTCCTTCGCCTCCTTAACGCCGCCGGCCAGCTTGACGAGCCGCCGCACCGCGGCGACGAGGGCGTGATGGACGTCCCAACTGGCGGCCGCCAGGCTGAGCTTCGCGGGGTCATACTTCCGAGCCATTGTCGTTGCCTTCCTGCGGGGCAGGCCCGCTCCTGAATGCGATCAGGCGCCGGGCGATGTGCCCGGCGCCTCCGTGGATCACCCGCCGGGCGGGGTCAGTGGCCGTAGCCGCCGGTGCGGGCGCGGGGCTCGCGGGGCTTGGCCTCGTTGACGGTGAGGGCCCGGCCGCCCAGCTCGTAGCCCGACAGGGCGGCGATGGCCTCGTCGCCGCCGTCGCTCATCTCCACGAAGGCGAAGCCGCGCGAGCGGCCGGTCTCGCGGTCGGTGGCGACCTGGGCGCGGGTCACCGTGCCGTGCTCGGCGAACCAGCCGCGCACCTCGTCGGAGGTGGTCTGGAAGGGGAGGTTCCCCACGAAGATGTTCTTGGTCATCGGTCTTCCTTGCGGCCTCGAGGGCCGGTGTCAGGGCGCACGGAGAGCGCCTTCGCGGGCGTGAAACACCCGTCGGGGCGTCCGCAAGCTGCGTCAAGTCGTTGGCGTTCTCGGGGGATCTGCGTGGGCTGGGATGGGCTGAGCAGCGTCCAAGAAAGGCAAGGTCAAGTTGGCAGTCTCGTCCGTGATGGGGGCGGGCAAAGTGCGCCGCCCACGGAGGATTATACCAGAAGTGAGGCCGCGACGCACTCCCAAAGTTCGGGAACACGCGGTGCGCGGTGTCCTCCCGGTGACGCGCTTCACCCCCGGAGCATTCCGCCCCGCCGCCCCATAGGATAGCACCACCCCACGAGGGCCGCCGCATGCTCGAGCTCGCCGGGGCCGGCAAATCCTTCAACGGCATCCCCGCCCTGCACCCGACTGATCTCGTCATCCCCGAGGGACGGACGGCCGTGCTGCTCGGTCCCAGCGGCTGCGGCAAATCCACCCTGTTGCGCCTCCTCGCCGGCCTCCTCGCCCCCGACACCGGCGAGGTGCGCTTCCGCGGCGAGCCCCTCACCCCGGCCACCGCGCGGGCCTTGCGCCGGCGCATCGGCTTCGTCGTGCAGGACGGCGGCCTCTTCCCGCACCTCACCGCCCGCCAGAACGCCACCCTCATGGCCGGACGCCTCGGCTGGCCCGCCGAACAGACCTCCCGCCGCCTCGACGAGCTGGTGGCCCTCACGCACTTCCCCGCCGACGCCCTGGACCGCTACCCCGTCGAGGTCTCCGGCGGGCAGCGCCAGCGCGTCAGCCTCATGCGCGCCCTGTTCCTCGACCCGGAGCTCGTGCTGCTCGATGAGCCGCTCGGGGCGCTCGACCCGATCATCCGCTCCGACCTGCAAGCGGACCTGCGCGACATCTTCCGCTCGCTGCGCAAGACCGTCGTGATGGTCACGCACGACCTCGGCGAGGCGGAGTACCTCGGCGACGACCTGATCCTGATGCGCGACGGGCGCATCGTCCAGAGCGGCGGGTTGGAGGACTTCGTCACCAGGCCGCGCGACGAGTTCGTCAGCCGCTTCGTGCGCGCCCAGCGTCCGCCGGGGGTGAAGACGCCATGAGATACGCCGTCTGCCTGCTGCTGATGGCACACCCCGCGTCCGCCGCCGTGGTGAACGTCGGCTCCAAGTCGTTCACCGAGTCGCACATCCTCGGCGAGCTGGTGCGTCTGCTGGCCCTCGACGCCGGGGCCGACGCCCGCCACCTGGAGCGCCTCGGCGACACCAGCAAGACGTGGAACGGCCTGGGCAACGGCTCCCTCGATGTCTACGTCGAATACACCGGCACGCTCCTCAAGGAGCTGTTCGCCGGCCAGGATCTAACTCTCGATCAGTTGAAGAAAGAACTTTCGACGCGCGGCATCCGCATGAGCCGCTCGCTGGGGTTCAGCAATAATTACGCCCTGGCAATGAAGGAGGGCAAGGCGGCGGAGCTGGGCATCTCGAAGATCTCGGACCTGGTGAAGCACCCGGGCCTGCGGATGGGCGTCAGCCACGCCTTCCTGGAGCGCGGCGACGGCTGGCCCGGCTTGAAGCGGCATTACGGCCTGCCGTTCGCCACGCCGCCGGGGATGGAGCACACGCTGGCGTACCGGGCCGTCGGCACCTCCGTGGACGTGATCGACGTGTACACCACCGACGCGGAGATCGCCGGCCACGGCCTGCGCGTGCTGGAGGACGACCGCCGATTCTTCCCCTCCTACGAGGCGGTCATCCTGTACCGCGACACCCTGCCGGCGCACGTCGAACGCTCCATCCTGCGTCTGGAGGGCAAGATCGACGCGAAGGCCATGATCACCCTCAACGGTCAGACGAACCTCGACAGGCAGCCGGAGACGGCGGTGGCGGCGGGCTTCCTCAGGGAGACGCTCGGCGTCACGGTGCGGGCCGACGTGGAGAGCCGGTGGGCGCGGCTGTGGCGCATGACGTGGGAGCATCTGCTGCTGGTGGCCGGGTCGCTGGGGCCGGCGATCCTCTTCGCGATACCCCTGGGCGTGATCGCGGCGCGGCGGCCCATCGCCGGCCAGATCATCCTCGGGCTGGTGAGCGTGGTCCAGACGTTCCCGGCCCTGGCGCTGTTGAGCGTCCTCATCGTGATCCTCAACCGCATCGGCACGGCGCCGGCGCTGGTGGCCCTGTTCGTGTACAGCCTGCTGCCCATCGTGCGGAACACGGTGACGGGGCTGCAGGACATCCCCATCCCGGTGCGCGAGTCGGCGGAGGCGCTGGGGCTGTCCTGGTGGGACCAACTGACGCTCATCGAATTGCCGATGGCGTCGCGGTCGATCCTGGCGGGGGTGAAGACGGCGGCCGTGATCAACGTGGGGTTCGCGACCCTTGGCGGGCTGGTGGGGGCGGGCGGGTACGGGCAGGCGATCATCGCGGGGCTGGACAAGAACGACCCGGCGCTGCTGCTGCTCGGCGCGATCCCCGCCGTCGTGATGGCGTTGGCGGTGCAGGGGCTGTTCGACGTGGCGGAGCGGTGGGTGGTGCCGCGTGGGCTGCGGCTGAAGCCGGCGGGGTGAGGGCGTACGGACAGGGTCGCACGCCGGATCAGGCCCCGCCCGGGATGGAGGCGGATGGACACCTATCGGTGAAGGGAACGAACCGCGGAGTGCAGACACCCCGGATGGAGGCGTATGGACGCCCATCAGGGAAGGAAACGAACCAGGGAAACGAACTCTCCCGACGCAAATGCAAGTAGTAGAACGACTTGTGGAAGTTCGTTTCCCTGACCCCCTCACACCCCCCCCCACGCGACGGCAACGAATCGCCCCGGCGATCCAACCCCGCCTCCAGCGGTGCCCCCCTCCGAAACGGCCCTCCGGATGTAGCCCCAGCGAGGAGTGTCCGTTATCCTGTGGGAAAGGATGGGCTGGAGGGGCTCCGATGCGAGCGTTGCTGCTGTCGGCGGTGATGGCGGGGGTGGCCGGCGCGGCCGCGCCACCGCCGGTACTCACACCGGAGCAGGCGAAGGTGGACGCCGAAGGGGCCACGCTGTTCCACAAGGCGCGGCGGGAGTGGCAGGCGGGGGCCCGCGAGGAGGCCATCGCCACCATGGAGAAGGCCCGGGCCGTCTTCCAGGGCCTGCATGGGCATGACGGCCGAATCATTCATGCGGCGTCATCCTGGCTGGCCTCGTGGGAAGAGGCGCAGGGACGCTGGGACCGGGCGGCGGGGCACTTCGAGAGGGCGGCGCGGGTCCAGGCGAAGCTCTGGGGGGGAGGGCACTGGAAGGCGGTGGACGCCCGGCTGAGGTCGGAGGAGACGTTGGCGCAGCAGAGGCGGACGGCGGAGCAGCGGGAGGCGCTGCGACGGGCGCTGGCGTTGAGGATGCAAGGGCTCGCGTTGCACCGCGATGGCGAATCGGCGAAGGCCGTCCCCCTCGAGAGGCAGGTGTTGGCGCTGCGCAAGGAGGTGCTGGGTGAGAGGCACCCCGAGTACGCCGAGAGCCTCCATAACCTCGCCTCGTTACTGCATGTCATCCTGAAGGACCACGAGGGGGCGCTGCCCCTCTACAGGCAGGCGTTGGCGATCCGCAAGGAGGTGCTGGGTGAGAGGCACCCCGACTACGCCCAAAGTCTCAACAACCTCGCGGACCTCCACAAGGCCATGAGGGACCACGAGTCGGCGCTGTCCCTCCACAAGCAAGCGGCGGCGGCCCGCAAGGCGGCCTTGGGGGGGAGGCACCCCGACTACGCCACGAGCCTCGACAGC
Organism: uncultured Alcaligenaceae bacterium; assembly: GCA_964630925.1. Classification (GTDB taxonomy): domain Bacteria; phylum Planctomycetota; class Planctomycetia; order Gemmatales; family Gemmataceae; genus RGDT01. The sequence goes on along the minus strand of CAZVZK010000003.1, from coordinate 96,759 downwards.
ATCGCCGAGATGCACAAGACGATGGGGGACTACAAGGCGGCCCTCCCCCTGTTCCAGCAGGCCTTGGCGCTGCGCAAGGACGTACTGGGGGACAAGCACCCACAATACGCGGAAAGCATAAACAGCCTCGCCATGCTGCACGAGGCGATGGGTGACCACAAGGCGGCGCTACCCCTCTACAAACAGGCGTTGGCGCTGCGCAAGGAGGTGCTGGGGGACAAGCACCGCCACTACTCCCAGAGCCTCAACAACCTCGCCGGGCTTTACAAGGCGATGGGGGACAACGAGGCGGCGTTGCCCCTGTTCAAGCAGGCACTGACGCTCACCAAGGAGGCACGTGGGGACAGACACCCCTCCTACGCCACGAGCCTGAACAACCTCGCCATGCTGCACGAGGCGATGAGGGACCACAAGGCCGCTCTGATCCTGTGCAGGCAGGCGCTGGAGCTGCGCAAGGAGGTGCTGGGCGAGAGGCACCCTGACTACGCCAACAGCCTCAGTTGTCTCGCGGGCATCCACTATGCGATGGGGGAACAGAAGGCGGCGCTGCCCCTGTTCAAGCAGGCGTTGGCGCTGCGCAAGGAGCTGCACGGGGAGAGGCACCCCGAGTACGCCCACAGCCTGAGCAACGTCGCCGCCATGCATCAGGCGATGGGGGAGTACAAGGCGGCGCTGCCCCTGTCCAGGCAGGCGTTGGCGCTGAGCAAGGAGCTGCTCGGCGCTCGCCACCCCGACTACGCCACGAGCCTCAACAACCTCGCCTTCCTGCACCGGCTGATGGGGGAGTACAAGGCGGCGTTGCCCCTGTTCAGGCAGGCGTTGGCGATCCGCAAGGAGGCGCTGGGTGAGAGGCACCCCGACTACGTCTCCAGCCTCAACAACCTCGCCATGATGCACAAGACGGTGGGGGACTACAAAACGGCCCTGGCCCTCTACGAAGAGGCTCTGGCGCTCCGCAAGGAAGTCCAGGGGGAGAGGCACCCCGACTACGCATCCACCCTGAACAACCTCGCCCAACTGCATGAGTCGATGGGGGACCGCAAGGCGGCACTCCCGCTGTCGCGGCGGGCGTTGGCGCTCACCAAGGAGGCGCTGGGGGAGAGGCACCCCGACTACGCCAACAACCTCGACAACCTCGCCATGCTGCTCCAGGAGATGGGCGACAACAAGGCGGCGCTGATCCTCTACAAGCAGGCGATGGCGATCCGCAAGGAGGTCCTGGGGGACAAGCACCCGGACTACGGCAAGAGCCTCGACAGCCTCGCCGGTCTGCACGAGACACTGGCCGACCACAAGGCGGCGATGCCCCTTTGCCAGCAGGCCCTGGCGCTCCGCAAGGAGGTCCTGGGGGACAAACACCCCGATTACGCTTCCAGCCTCGATAGTCTGGCGAGCCTGCACTCGGCGATGGGGGGCCACAAGGCGGCACTGCCCCTTTTCAAGCAAGCGTTGGCGATCCGCAAGGACGCGCTGGGGGAGAAACACCCCGCCTACGCCACCAGCCTCAACAACCTCGCCATCTTGCATGAGAAGATGGGTGACCACAAGGCGGCACTCCCACTCCACAGGCAGGCGTTGGCGATCCGCAAGGAGGTGCTTGGGGACAGGCACCGCGCCTACGCCGAAAGCCTCAACAATCTCGCCATGCTGCACGAGTCGATGGAGGAGAACAAGGCGGCGTTGCCCCTGTTCAAGCAGGCACTGGCGATTCACAAGGAGGTCCTGGGTGAGAGTCACCCCCGTTACGCCGCCAGCCTCAACAACCTCGCCTCCCTGCACTCGGCGATGGGGGACCGCAAGGCGGCACTGCCCCTGTACGAGAAGGCCCAGGCGATCAACAAGGAGGCGCTGGGCGAGAAGCACCCCCACTACGCCCTCGGCCTCAACAACCTCGCCATGATGCACAAGGAGATGGGCGACCACAAGACGGCGCTCCCCCTGTACAAGCAGGCGTTGGCGCTCGCCAAGGAGGTGCTGGGGGACAAGCACCCCGATTACGCCAACATCCTCAACAACCTCGCCGCCCTGCACTCGGTGATGGGGGACCACAAGGCGGCGCTCCCCCTGGCGGAGGAGTCTCTGGCGCTCACGTTGGCCCACCTGCGGGGTAACGCCTCCGTGCAGTCCGACCGACAGCAATTCGCCGCCGCCGCCGCCCGCGACCGACTCGACGTGCGCCTGGCGATCCCCGATGGGCCGAAGTACCCGCCGGCGGCCGCCCACGTCCTCGCCTGGAAGGGCGCCATCCTCCTGCGTCAGCAGCAGCGCCGCCTCTTCCTCCGCCTCGCGGGCGATCCCGAGACCAGGGACGCCTCCGCACGGCTCCAGTCCGTCACGCGCCGGCTCGCGGCGTTGCGGCTCTCGCCGACGGCCACAAGGGAGAAGCTGGCCGCCCTGGAGAAGGAGCAGGACGACGCCCAGGCCGACCTCGCCAAACTCTCCGAGGCCTTCCAGGCCGAACGCGACAAGGGACGCCCCGACGCGGCCGGCCTCGCCGCCGCGCTCCCCGAGGGGGCCGCCCTCGTCGATTACCTCGTCTCCAAGAACGAGATCGTCGCGTTCATCCACCGCAAGGGCAAGCCCGCCGCGAGGGTCGATCTGGGGGCCGACGCCGACGATGTCGAGTCGGCCGTCCAGGCGTGGCGACGGCACCTCGTGGGTCGCCGGCCCGAAGGCGGCACCGGCGCGGCCCTCGGGCGGCTCATCTGGGCGCCGCTGGCGAAGCACCTGGTGGGGGCCAAGGTGGTCCTCATCTCGCCCGACGGCGTGCTGGGCACGGTGCCCTTCGCCGCACTGCCCGGTTCGAAGAAAGGCAGTTACCTGATCGAGGACGTGGCCGTCGCGGTCGTCCCCGTGCCGTCGGCCATCCCGGAGATGATGAAGCCGGTGGCCGAGGGGCAGCGCCTCGCGCCGTCACTGCTGACGGCCGGCGGCATCGATTACGACGGCGGCACGCCGACCCTGGCGGACACGAGGGGCGCGCCGCTGGACATCCCCCGCGCCTGGGCGGCGCTGCCGGGCACCGCCGTCGAGACACGTTCCATCGCCAGGTCGTTCGCCGGATACTTCAAGGGGGGGCAGCTCACGGAGCTCTCCTCGACGAAGGCCACGGCCCGGGCCGTCCGCGCCGCGATGGCCGAGGTGAGATACGCCCACCTGGCGACACACGGCTTCTTCGCCCCGGAGACCGTCAAGAGCCTCGCCGGCCCGGCGCGGAAGGGCCGTCCCGGCGAGCCCAAGGAGCCCACGGGCTGGCACCCGCTGTTGCTGTCCGGCCTCGCCTTCGCCGGGGCCAACCGCGAGCCCAAGGCGGGAGAGGAGGACGGCATCCTCACCGCCCTCGAGGTCTCCGAGATGGACCTCTCCAGGCTCGAGCTGGCCGTCCTTTCGGCGTGCGAGACGGGCCTGGGCAAGGTGGCCAGCGGCGAGGGGATCCTCGGCATGCAGCGCGCCTTCGCCGCCGCGGGGGCGAGGGGCGTGGTCGCCTCGTTGTGGAAGGTGGACGACAAGGCCACGCAGCAGTTGATGAGCGACTTCTACAAGCTCGCCTGGGACGCCAAGGCGCCGCTCCCCCGCGTCGAGGCACTCCGCCGCTCCCAGCTCGCGATGATGCGCGGCGAGGCGCTTGACGGCAAGCCGCGCGGCACGGTGCGCGAGCTCGACGCCGAGAGGGGCGCCCGCCGCGCGCCCCCGTACTACTGGGCGGGTTTCGTGCTGTCGGGCGACTGGCGCTGAGTCGTCAGCCCGCACCTGATATCTGCGGCGTGTACTGGGGTGGATGATGGCTCGTCTTCTACTCCGGCTCCTGGTGGTGGCCGTCCCGTCGGCGGGGGCCGTCGGCCCCATCGTGCCGCTGACGGCGGAACAGGCGAAGATCCTGCGCGAGCACACGGCCATCTACGACAAGGGCTATGCGGCGTGGATGGCCGGCCGGCGCGACGAGGGCCTCGCGACGCTCAAGAAGGTGGTCGAGATCGACGCCCGGGTGGTCGGCCTCAGCCACACCGCGACGATCAAGTCACTCGGCTATCTGGTGGCGGCCCACAGGACGCGTGGCGAGTGGCGCGAGCACATCGAGAGCCTGCGGAGGCTGGCGGAGGCACACGCGGGGCTGTACGGCCCGGATCACTGGAAGACGGTTGACGTGCGGGGGAGGCTGAAGGACGCGGAGCGGGACCGGACACGTACCCCCGCCGAGCGGGAGGCCGCCGAACGGGCGTGGGAGCAGTCCTTGAAGGCCCTCGGCCTCTACTATGCGGGGAAGGCGGCCGAGGGCCTGCCTCTGGCGGAGAAGGCGGCGGCGGCGCTCAAGGCCGCCCACGGCGAGGGGCACATCCGCTACGCGATGGGGCTGGGCGCGGTGGCCAAACTGCGGCACGGCGTGGGGGACACGCGCCAGGCGCTCGCACAACTTCCGCTGGGCGACGTGGGCGCCCGAGGGCCATGGGGCCCGTGATGGCGGGCCACGCCCGGCCACCGCGCGGGTGGCTCACCGACCCCGCCAAGCCTCGCTCGCCCAGGCAGGCCACCCCCACGGACAGGGCGGCTGGGCGGTTGCCCAGCCCCGCCTCGGGCGGTATGATGACACCACACACCTTCCACCCACCGCCTTTAACCTCCCACCCGCGAGGGAAACAGGTGCCCCCGGATCCGAGGCAATTCGAGGCCTTGCTCTTCCGCGCACAGCAAGGGTGTCCCGAAGCGGCCGGGGCCCTGCTCGACGCCTTCCGCCCCTATCTCCTGAGCCTCGCCAACGAGGAGATGGACCTGGATCTCCAGAGCAAGGCCGGCGGGTCCGACCTGGTGCAGGAGACGTTCCTGGAGGCCCACCTGTCGATCCAGGACTTCCGCGGCCGGACCGAGGGCGAGCTGCTCGGCTGGCTCCGCCGCATCCTGTTGAACAACCTGGCGAACTTCCGCCGCCATTTCCGCGACGTGTCCAAACGCGACGTGACTCGCGAATGCCCCATGGGGCCCCCCGCCCCGGCGGTGGCCCCGGTACCCATCGAGGACGCGATCTCCAGGGAGCAGCTCTTCCGCCTGCAGGCCGTCCTCGACCAGTTGCCGTCCCCGTACCGCGAGGTGATCGTATGGCGGAGCCTGGAACGCCAGCCGTTCAGGGCGATCGCCCTGCACCTGAACCGGCCAGAGAAGGCCGTCCAGCGGATCTGGGCCCGGGCGATCCAGGAGCTGCAGCGCCGGATCACTCCGCCCTGACGGCCCCCCTCGACAGGGACGCCCTGTTCGCCGAGTACCTCTTGGCCTGCGACGCCGTCCCGTACCCCACCTCCGGCGGCGGAGAGCTGCCCCCGGGCGTGCCCAGCGAGCTGCGGCCCGCCGTCGATTGCCTGCGGCTCCTGGACCGCCTGCGTCTCGAGCTACCCGACACCCCCGCCCTGGCACCGGAGGGGCCCCGGCCCCCGGCGGCGATCCCACCAAACCGCCTGAACGGCGAGGTGCCCTTCGGACGCTTCTCGCTACGGCGGGAGCTGGGCCGGGGCGGCTTCGGCGTCGTCTTCCTGGCCTTCGACCCCCTCCTGCGGCGCGAGGTGGCCATCAAGCTCCCCCGGCCCGAGGGCCTGCTGAACGCCGAGCGGTGCCGCCGCTTCGTCCTGGAGGGCCGCGCCGCCGCCGCCCTGGAGCACCCCAACATCCTCCCGGTCCTGGAGGCCGGCGAGGTCAACGGCATCTCCTACATCACCAGCCCCTACAACCCCGGCCCCTCCCTCTCCCGCTGGCTGCGCGGCCGCCCCGCCCCCGTCCCGCCGGCGGCGGCGGCCCACCTGCTCGCCCGCCTCGCCGACGGCGTCGATCACGCCCACCAGCGCGGCGTCATCCACCGCGACCTCAAGCCCGCCAACGTCCTCCTCGCCCCGGCCGGGCCGCTGGCCTCCGGCCCCGAGGCCCCCTTCTCCGCCACCGAGGCCGACCTCCTCGCCGACCGCCTCACCCCGAAGATCACCGACTTCGGCCTCGCCAAGCTCCTCGACGGGCAGGGGGACGACACACGCACCGGCGCCCTCCTGGGCACGCCGCGCTACTCCGCCCCCGAGCAGGTCGAGGGCCGCCGGGCCGACATCGGCCCCGCCGCCGACGTCTACGCCCTCGGCGTGATCCTGTACGAGATGCTCACGCTGACGACGCCGTTCGCCGCCTCGTCCGACCTGGAGCTGCTGCGGCGGATCAGCGGCGACGACGCCCCCTCGCCGCGCCGCCACCGCCCCGACCTGCCCTGCGATCTGGAGAGCATCTGCCTCAAGTGCCTGGACAGGCGTCCGCGGGGCCGCTATGCCACCGCCGGCGAGCTGGCGGCCGACCTCCGCCGCTACCTTCGCGGCGAGCCCGTCACCGCGCGTCTGCCCTCGTTGTGGGAACAGGGCGTCGCCTGGGCCCGCCGCCGGCCCGCCGAGGCGGCGCTGTGCGCCACCGTGCTGCTCGCCCTGGCCGGCCTGGGGCTGGCCGGCCTGTGGCACTACCGCCAGATGGAGGCGAAGAACCTCCAGCTCCAGGCGAAGGTGGACGAGGCCAACGAGCAACGCGAGATCGCACGGGCACGCGCCGCGGAGACACGCCGCCTGGGCTACACGGCCCACATCCGCCTGGCCCGCGAGCTGATGCTCAACGGGCAGGTCGGCCTGATGGCCGAGGTGCTCAACCGCGAGCGGCCTCTGCCTGATGAGGAGGATCTGCGCGAATTCTCCTGGCGCTACCTGTGGGGTCAGGCGCGGAACGACCTGTGGCTGCGCGGCCACCAGTTCCCCATCGAGGCCGTGGCGGTGCCCCCCCAGGGCGACTACATCGCCTCGGCCAGTGCCGACCGCACCGTCAGGATCTGGGACCGTGAGACGGGCCTCCTCCAGGCCACCCTGGCCGGCTTCGAGAGGGAGCCGCATTCGTTGGCCGTCTTCCCCTACGGCAGCTCCATCGTGGCCATCAACAAGACCGAGGTGGGGTGGGGGCGGAAGAACGGGGCGGCGGAGGTGCGTGTCTGGGGGCGTGACGGGCGCCAGCTCGCCCTGCTCCGCGACACGGCCGAGGCGGCGTCCGCGGCCGTGGTGTCGCCGGACGGGCGGACGGTGGCTTTCGGGCGGGTCAACACCGACGGCCGCGGGGCGGTGTGCCTGTGGCAGCCGTCCGCAGGGACGAAGCGCTTTCTACTGCCGTCGGCGGGGGTGGCCACCGCCCTCGCCTATTCTCCCGACGGCCAGACGCTGGCGGCCGCGACCCGCACGCTACTCACGGAGGCCGGGCGGATCGTGGTGCTGGACGCGGCCCGCGGCGAGCCGAAAAAGGCCTGGGACGCCCACACCCGGATGATCGACAGCATCGCCTTCACACCGGACGGGGCCCTTCTGACGGGGAGCTGGGACGGGACGGCCCGGCTGTGGGCCGTGTCCTCCGGTGCCCAGGAGGCCCTTGTCTACGAGGGCAAGCACCCCGTACGCCAGGTGGCCTGCTCCGCCGACGGCAAGACCCTGGCGGTGCTGGCGGAGGTGCCGCCCCGGCAGTGCGCGCTCCACCTGCTGGACCGGGCCACGGGCAAGCCCCGCCGCGAGCCGTATGAACCGTTCCACGCCTTCTTCAGCTTCGCCCTGAACGCCGACGCCTCGGAGGTGGTGCAGGGCCGCAACGACCACGTCGTCCGGGTGTGGAGGCCCTGGCCGGCCCCCGCCCAACGCAGCCTGGCCGCGCACACCCACGAGGTGTGGGGCGTCGCCTTCGGGCCGGACAGCCGCACCCTGGTCACCTCCAGTGACGACCACCTGCTGAAGGTGCTCGACGTGACGACGGGCGCCGAGCGGCACGTCTTGAAGGGGCACGGCTCCCTGGTCAGTTGCGTGGCGATGACGGCGGACGGGCGGATGCTGGCGAGCGGCAGCTACGACAACACGGTGAGGCTCTGGCGCGTGGCCGACGGCGCGCCCGTCGCCACGCTGGAGGGGCACACGGCCAACGTGCGGGCCGTCGCCTTCTCGCCGTGCGGCGGGCTGGTCGCCTCGGGGGGCCGCGACCACGTCGTCCGGCTCTGGGACGCCGCGTCCGCCCGGCCGCTGGGCGTCCTGGCCTGTCCCGACATGCTGCACACCCGCGGCGTGGCGTTCTCCCCGGACGGGGCGGTGCTGGCGTCGGTGGGCATCGACCGGGCCGTCCGCCTGTGGGACGTGGCGGGGCGGGTGCTCATCCGGGAGGCGCGGGACGCGCAAGGGGTGTGGGCCGTGGCCTTCTCGCCGGACGGCAAGATGCTGGCGACGGGCGGCGCCGACGGCACGCCGAAGCTCTGGGACCGCGAGACGCTCCGGCCGCGCGGGGTGATCGGCGGGCACGACGCCGGGGTGGGGGGCGTGGCGTTCTCGCCGGACGGGCGGACGCTGGCGTCGGCGGGCAACGACCGGACGGTGCGGCTGTGGCACGTGGAGACAGGCCACGAGCTGTGCTGCTTCAAGGGTCTGACGCACCAGGCCAACGCCGTGGCGTTCTCGCCGGACGGGGGATGGCTGGCGGCGGCGCTGCACGACGGCAAGGTGATGCTGTGGCAGGCGCCGCGGGGGCGGTGAGGGGGGTGACCCATTCAGGGCTTCGCCGCCCCGGCCTCCACCTTGCCGTCGGCCAGGGAGACCGTGACCTCCTGCTCACCCGGCATGACCTGCCACCTGAGCGTGGTGGTGTCGATCTGGGAGAGCGGGCGGGGGACGGGGATCGAGGGCGGCGCGCCGGGGGCCGCCGCGGAATCCGGCGGGGATTCGACGGTGATGGCCGCCTCGCCGACGGGCAGCCCGGCGGCCTCGAACTTGCCGTCGCGGATGTCCGCCGACAGCATCTCCCCCTGGAAGAAGAAGCGGATGCGCCCGCCGTTGAGCGGCTGGAGCTGCCCCGTCTGCGGGTTGACGCCGACGACCTGCCCGCGGACGGTGCCGGAGGGCCTCTTGCAGCCGGGCAGGAGGGTCAACAGGAGGAGCAGGCCGGCCGTGCCGGCCAGGGCGCGAGGCATGGGTCGTCCCCCAGGGTGATTCCTCCGCCGCCCCTGCACGGGGCGGCGGAGAGGCGACGCCGAGACGGTTCAATCCCAGTTGAAGGGCTTGCCGTCGTCGGGCTGGACGGCGAGAGACCAGGCCGTGGGCGAGATGGAGGCGGGGACGAAGCGGACGCTGCCGTCGCCGAGGCCGGCCATCATGCCGCCGGAGTGTGGCGACTGGAGGAGGGCGTTATCGCATTTCGACTGGAGGCCGGTGGAGGGGTGGGGCCTGACCTGGAAGGGGGCGGTGGAGGAGAAGTGGGCGCCGTAGGCGGCGTCGCGCCGGGCCCACAGGCCGCCGCCGGGGATGGTGTGGGTGTTGTAGTAGGTGCCCCATTTCACGCAGACGGTTTCGTACCAATATGTTGTCACAGATACTGTTCTTGTATAGTTTAATGTGTACTGAGGCTCACCTTTGTCCGTTTCCCCTGTATTCGTGTAGGAGGCGAGTGACCATCCGCTGCCGCCGAGATTTGCCATCGCGGAAGAAACAAGCTCATTAAATGTTTTCTTGTACTTCCATCCCCCGACCACATGCGTTGGGCCGCCGCCTGTCACGGAAAACACCGGGCCTTCGTACACAGTGTATCCGCCGTTTTCTAGTGTTGACCTGTCTTTTGCTTTATTTGCATTATAACTAACTTCACTATAATAATAATATTCTTTAATATCTTTTTCTTGTGTTACAGATACTGACTTGTTTTCTGTACTTGTGGTTGTGCTGCTGCGCTGGACCTGTTGCTCCTCATCGCATTTCTGATACGGCTCCAGCCAGTCGCGTTCGCAGCGGGCGTACCGTTCCCCGAACAGCACCGTGTTCGACGTGCCGTCGGGCATGCTGTTGGGGATCGACGCGCTGCCGCCGGCCATGCCGCCGAAGACGAGCCGGTTCGCGCTGTAGTTGCCGGCGGCCCATCCGCCGTAAGGCTTGGTGTTATCGGAGGTGCAGCGGAACACGGAAAGGCCCCGGTCGCGGGTGCCTGCCGCCTCCGAGTCGTCCGTGCCGCGATGGGCCGCTTCCTGCTCAACGAGTGGCAGGAGGTGGAATTGCACCGTCCCCACCGGCCCGGTCAGGCCCGGGAATCGGTTGTCGGCCGGCGGCAGCACGCGGTACGTGTCGTTCGCCATGTGTACCGCGATGCCGAGCTGCTTGAGGTTATTGGCGCACTGGATGCGTGCGGCGGCCTCGCGGACCTTCTGGACGGCGGGCAGCAGGAGGCCGATCAACACCGCGATGATGGCGATCACGACCAGCAGCTCGATCAGCGTGAAGCCGGGGCGGACGGGGGGGAGGTGGCGTTTCATCGTGGCCTCGGTCCCAGCGAATGCGGGCGAACGGGGAAGACCTACCCACACTTAGGCACGAATTTCGCGAAGATCCCCCATCATTTCCGCGCCTTTTTCCTCAAGAAGCGTGCCTGGAGGAGCGAGACGGGCGAACGGCCGAGGATTCCGCGGGAGGTCGCACCATGCGAGTAACGATCCTGGCACTCCTGGCCGCGGGCCTCGTGCGCGGGGCGGCCCCCGACGCCGCCGTGACGCCCGAACAGGTGAGGCCGGGGCGGCATCGGGACGCCCTGTGGGACCGGGGCAAGGAGGCGTGGCAGGCCGGCAAGCAGGACGAGGCCATTGCCGCCCTGGAGAAGGCTCTGGCCATCGAGCTACAGATCCTGGGGCCCTGGCACCGATCCGTGGAGGTCACGGCCCATCGGCTCGCGACCTGGCACCAGGCCAGGGGCGAGTGGCGAAGGTCGGCCGATCTCCGCCGGCTCATCTTCGAATCCCGGCGCAGGCTGGACGGGGAGCGGCACTGGATGACCGTGGACGCCCGGATCGCGTGGCAGGATGTCGTGCGCCATTCGTCCCGATCAGCGGCGCAGCGAGAGGCGCTCGCCCGCTCCGGCAAGCTGCTCACGCAGTCCATCGCCCTGCACAATCAACGCCAGCCGGAGAAGGCCATCCCCCTGGCCCGAAAGGCCCTGGAGCTTCAGCTCCCGATCCTCGGCGGACACGACCACGACGTTGCCGAAACCCTCAGCACCTTGGCGCACCTGCTTCAGGCCGCGGGAGATTACAAGGCCGCCTTGCGGGCCGCCGAGCAGGCCGCGGCGGCCCGCAAGGCGGCACTCGGGGAGAACCACCCCGATTACGCCGACAGCCTCAACACCCTCGCCGTGCTGCACGGCGCGCTGGGGGACCACACAAGAGCCCTCGCCCTGCAACGGGAGTCCCTGGGGCTGACCCGAGAGCTGCACGGGGCCAGTAGCCCGCACTACGGCACCGGCCTGGGCAATCTGGCGAGGCTGTATCAATCCAGGGGGGACCACCAGGCGGCGCTCTCGTTGCACAACAAGGCCGTGGCCATTTTCAAGCTCAGTCCGGGCGAGCAGAGCCCCGAGTACGCCCGGTCCCTGAACATGCTGGCGACCTGTCACCAGGCGAGAGGGGAGCATCACTCCGCACTCCGGCTGTACCAGCAGGCCCTCGCCATCCGAAAGCAGGCCGTCGGGGAGCGCCACCCCGACTACGCCAACAGCCTGCACAACCTCGCGACACTGCACCACGCCATGGGCGACCACAGCCAGGCCCTCTTCCTGTACGAGAAGGCGTTGTCGCTCCGTGGGCAGCTCCTGGGCGAAAGACACCCCTCCTACCAGACGACACTCACCGGCCTGGCCTTGCTGCACAAGGCGATAGGGAGTTATCAGCAGGCCCTCACACTCTACGAGAAGTCACTGAAGTTACGCAAGGCATCGTCCGGCGAGAGGCACATCGAGTTCGCCATCGCCCTCGACAACCTGGCCATGCTCTATCTGGCGGCCGGCAAGGCGCGGGCCGCCCTCCCGCTGTCCCAGAAGGCCCTGCCTTTGTTCCGGGATCTCGTCGGGGAACGCCACCCCTCCTACGCCACCAGCCTCAACAACCTCGCCCTGATCCACCACGAGCTGAAGGATCACCCCAACGCCATTTCGTTATTCCACCAAGCGTTGGCGATTGTCAGTGCGAATCGTGGGGTGCGACACCCTTCTTACGCCGAGGCCCTGAGTAACCTGTCCGTCATGTACAACGAAATGGGCCGCCCCAGCGCCGCCCTGCCGCTGCAGGAGCAGGCGATCCACCTCACCAGCCGCCACCTGGCCAGCATTGCATCGGTCCAGTCCGAACGCCAGCAGCTCGCCGCCGTCGACGCCCTCCGCCACCGCCTCTCCATCCGCCTGTCCATCCCCGACGAGGCGGCGCACTTCAGCCACAACCACGTCCTCTCCTGGAAGGGCGCCGCCTTCGCCGCCCAGCAGGCACGCCGCCTCTTCCTCCAGGCCCAGGCCGACCCCGCCACGCGCCAACTGTCCCAGGACCTCCTCGACGCCAACCGCTCCCTCGCCCTCCTCTCCTCCCGGCCCGGCCCCGCCGCCCAGGAACGCCTCCGCGAGCTGACGCTCCTCAAGGAGGAGAAGGAGGCCCGCCTCGCCGAGCTCAGCGCCCCCTTCCGCGACGCCGTCAGGCCGCCCCCCAGCGAACGCTTCCGCGCGGCCCTGCCGCCCGGCGTGGTGCTCGTCGACTTCCTCGTCTACGCGGGCACCGACCCGGCGAAGCCCATGAAGGGCCAGACCGTGCAGCGCCGCCTCGCCGCCTGGGTGGTGCGGGCCGACGCCGCCACGGTGCGTGTCGATCTCGGCCTGATGGGCCCCGTCGAGGAGGCCCTCTCCTCCTGGCGCAGGGCCCTGGAGGACGGCCGCGACCCCGGCGCCTCCCCGGCCCGCCTGCGCGAGGCCGTCTGGCGGCCCCTCGAGAGGCGCCTCGCCGGGGCCACAGCCATTCTCATCTCCCCCGACCGGGCACTCGGCAGGCTCCCCTTCGCCGCCCTGCCCGGCTCGAAGCCGGGGACGCATCTCCTGGAGGAGCACGCCCTCGCCGTCCTGCCCATCCCCCAGGCGTTGCCGCGTCTGCTCCACCCCGTCGCCGGCAAGCCGTCCCTGCTCGCTGCCGGCGGCGTGGACTTCGGCGAGGGGGCCGGCCCCTGGGACGCCTTGCACGCCACGGGCCCCGAGGCCGACGCCGTCGCCGCCCGCTTCCGCGCCCTGCTGAGAGCGGGCGTCGTCACCCTGTCGGGCGCGAAGGCCACCAGGGCGGCCCTGCGCGACGCGCTGCCCAAACACCGCTTCGCGCACCTCGCCACGCACGGCTTCTTCGCCCCGGCCTCGATGAAAAGCGCCCTCGGACGCGACGACAAGGGCGAGCCCGGCCTCTTCGGGGCCGAGGGGGTCACGGGCTGGCACCCCGGCCTCCTCTCAGGCCTGGTCTGCGCCGGCGCCAACAGGCCCACGGCGGAGGACGACGGCGTCCTGACGGCGCTGGAGATCGCCGAGACGGACCTCTCCGGGGTCGAGCTGGCGGTGCTGAGCGCCTGCCAGACGGGCCTGGGCCAGGAGGCGGGCGGCGAGGGGATGCTGGGCCTGCAACGCGCCTTCGCCGTCGCCGGGTGCAGGAGCGTGGTGTCGTCGCTGTGGTCGGTCCACGACGTCGCCACCCTGGTGCTGATGGAGCGGCTCTACCATCACCTGTGGGCGAAGAAGCTGCCCAAGATCGAGGCGTTGCGGCGGGCGCAGCTCGACGTGATGCGTCACCCCGAGTGGGTCGAGGAGCGCGCCAAGAAGATGGCGGGGCTACGCGGGCTACGCGGCATGACGCCGAAGGCGGCCGAGCTGCCGAAGGGCGCCGTGCGGCGTTCGCCGCCGGCGTGGTGGGCGGCGTGGCAGCTCAGCGGCGACTGGCGCTGACGGGCCGGGGCGGGCCTACAATACCCGGAGTGTCCGCCAACCCGCAGAGGGCCCAGCCTTGGCCGCCAGCAAGACCGCGCCCGCCGACACCATCCGCGTCCTCGTCATCGACGACGACCGCTCCCACGCCGAGACCGTCGCCGAGAGCCTCGAGCGCGTCGGCCACGATTGCACCGTCGCCACGTCCGGCATCGAGGGCTCGCGCCTGATCGAGTCCGAGGACTGGGACGTGATCCTCACCGACCTGAAGATGAGCGACCTCGACGGCCTGGCCATCCTCAAGAAGGCCAGGGAGCAGTCGCCCGACGCCGAGGTGGTGATGATCACCGGCTTCGGCGACGTGAAGACGGCGGTGGAGGCGATCAAGCAGGGGGCGTCGAACTATTTGACCAAGCCGGTTGACCGCGACGAGCTGCGGGCCATCGTGCAGAAGGCGGCGCAGCGGGCGGCCCTGGCACGGGAGAACCGCGGCCTGCGCCGGCAGCTCGACGAGCGCTTCGGCTTCGAGGGCGTCATCGGCAACAGCCCGGCGATGCTGTCGGTGATCCAGCGCCTGCAGCAGATCGCGCCGACGGACGCTCGGGTGCTGATCCTCGGCGAGACGGGGACGGGCAAGGACCTGGTGGCCAAGGCGATCCACACCAACAGCCGGCGCAAGCACAAGCGGCTCGTGAGCCTGAACTGCACGGCGTCGAACGAGAACCTGATCGAGGACGAGCTGTTCGGGCACGTGCCGGGGGCGTACACCGGCGGCGAGAAGCCGCGCCAGGGCCTCTTCGAGTACGCCAACGGCGGGACGATGTTCCTCGACGAGATCGGCGACATGCCGGCCAAGTTACAGGCGAAGCTCCTGCGGGTGCTGGAGAACAACGAGGTGACGCGGATCGGCAGCAACGAGCCGATCAAGGTGGACGTGCGTCTGATCTCGGCGACGCACCGCGACCTGGAGGCGGCCATCGCGGCGAAGGAGTTCCGCCTGGACCTGTACCAGCGCCTGAAGGTGATCACGGTGACGATGCCGGCCCTGCGCGACCGGCGCGAGGACATCCCGCTGCTGGCGCAGCACTTCCTCACCATGTTCAACGCCCAGTACGGGAAGAACGTGCGGTCGATCTCCGAGACGGTGCGGCGGGCGATGATGGCCTACGGCTGGGAAGGCAACGTGCGCGAGCTGAAGAACTTCATCGAGAGCGGCGTGGTGCTGGACACCGACGGCGTGCTGGGCGCGGACGACGTGCCGGACAGCAAGGTGCTGGGCGCGCCGGCGGCGGCCGGTGCGGCGCCCGCGGCCACGGCGCCGCACCTGATCGGGAGGCCGCTGGAGGAGGTGGAGCGGTACATGATCGAGGAGGCGTTGAAACTGACGGACGGCAACCGGGAGGAGGCGGCGCGGATGCTGGGGATCGGGGAGCGGACGCTGTACCGGAAGATCCAGGAGTACAAGAAGCAGGAAGTGGCCGAGGCGTGAGGGGCTGGGCGGTGACGCCCACGGGCGCGGTCGGGCGGGTGATGGCGCTGCGCGGGCGGCGCGCGAGCACCGGGAACGCGAGGTGCCGAGCCTGGGTAGACGGGGCTGGTCGCGCGGCCGGCGAGCTGATGCCGGAGAAGGGCACGAGGCGTCTGCCGCCATACTCCTGGGCGGCGTTCTTCCTCTCGGGTGACTGGAGGTGACCAGGGGGCGAGCGGAAACCGGCCCCGTCCGCGAGAGGTATGACGGGGTGGACGAAGAGGTGTCGCGCTGAGATGATGCCGGATGAGTGCCGCGCTGAGATAAGAGGCTTGCCATGCTTTCGCAATCGCTGATCGCCGCGTTGATGTTCGGGGCCGCCGCGCCCGCGCCCGTGAGGCTGTCCCTGCCCGGCATCGACGGCAAGACGCATGCCCTGCCGGCCGCCGGCGCGAAGGCGTCCGTCGTCGTCTTCTACTCGACGGAGTGCCCGATGTCGAACGCCTACCTCACGGCGCTCAATGAGATGGCCCGCAGGTACGGGCCGGAGGGGGCACGCTTCGTCGGCGTCAACGCCAGCCGCGAGGAGGCGGTGCCCGCCCTCAAGGCGCACGCGAAGGAGTTCGAGATCGCCTTCCCGCTGCTGAAGGACGACGGCGGCGATCTGGTCCGCGCCGTGGGGGCGCGGGTCTACCCCGAGGCGGTGATCCTCGACGCGGCCGGGGTGGTGCGCTACCGCGGGCGCATCGATGACGCCTACAGCGCCCGCCTCAAGCCGAGGGCCAAGGTGTCGCGCCACGACCTGGAGGCGGCCCTCAAGCAGGTGCTGTCCGGCGAGGCCGTCACCGAGCCGCGCACGCAGGCGTTCGGCTGCCCCATCCCCGGCGCCGGGAAGCGGATCGTGGCCAGGGCGCCGACGGTGACGTACCACCGCGACGTGCTGCCGATCCTGCAAGCGTCCTGCCAGACGTGCCACCGCCCCGGCCAGCTCGGGCCGTTCTCGCTGATGAGCTACACGCAGGCGGTGAAGTGGGCCGACGACATCGTCGGCGAGACGAGGGCGAAGCGCATGCCGCCGTGGAAGGCGGCCCAGCGCGGGCACTTCACCAACGAGCGTGTCCTGACCGACGCCCAGGTGAGGACGCTGGCGACGTGGGTGGCCGAGGGCATGCCGGAGGGCGACGTGAAGGACGCCCCGCGCCCGGCGAAGTTCCACGACGGCTGGCAGCTCGGCACGCCGGACCTCATCCTGGAGCCGACGGCCGACGTGGTCATCGGCCCGACGGGGCGTGACGCCTTCCACGTCATCGTGCTGCCGACGGGCCTCAAGGAGGACCGGTACATCGCCGCCGTCGAGGTGCGGCCCGGCAACACGCGTGTGGTGCATCACACCGTCCACCTGATCGACAAGCATTCGCGCGGCAAGGCCCTCATCAAGACGCGCGGCGGCAAGACGGCCCTGGGCGACGACGGCCCCGGCTACTGGTCGCGGATGGGCTTCGGCTTCCTGCCCGACCCGTCGCAGGGGCTGGGCGGCTGGGCGCCGGGGCTGGTGCCGCAGAGGCTCCCCGCCGGCGTGGGGCAGCTGCTGCCCAAGGGCGCCGACATCCTGATGCAGGTGCATTACCACCGCACGGGGAAGGTGGAGCGCGACCGCACGCGCATCGGCCTGTACTTCCAGAAGGGCGACGTGAAGGGGACGTTCCAGGCCCACCCGGTGCCGGGGCTGTTCCTGCGCATCCCGCCGGGCGAGAAGGAGTTCAAGGTCGATTCGACGTGGCGCACCACCGAGGACGCCACCCTGCACTACCTCGTGCCGCACATGCACCTCCTCGGCAAGTCCATTGAGTTGACGGCGCGGCTGCCGGGCAGGAAGGAGGAGGAGACGATCATCAGCATCCCGGAGTGGGACTACGAGTGGCAGGAGATGTACCAGTTGAAGAGGCCGCGGAGGCTGCCGGCGGGGACGGTGCTGCGTGTGCGGGCGACGTTCGACAACAGCGCGGACAACCCGCGCAACCCGAGCGACCCGCCGGTGGGGGTGCGGTTCGGCGAGCAGACGCACCACGAGATGTGCTTCGTGTTCGCGGGCATCCACACGGAGAAGCCGGGCTTCCCGAAGATCACGGTGAACCTCTTCGGGAGGTGAGGCGATGAGGACCGAAGACGTCCGCGAGTTCGTTCACCGGAGGCCGTTCCGGCCATTCCGCGTCACCCTCACCGACGGCAGGACCTACGACGTTCATCATCCCGAGATGGCGATGGTGGGGCGTAGCTCCGTCGTGATCGGGCTGCCACAGCCGGGCGACCCCGAACCGGTCTACGACCGGGCCGTCACGGTGGCGTTGATCCACATCATGCAGATCGAGCACATCGAGACGGCGGCACCCGCCGGGCCGAACGGCCCGGCGTGAGGCCCGTCGCACGGAGGGCCAGCCCCATGAAACGCATCGCCGTCGTGGCCGGTTGTCTTCTGGCGCTGGCGGCGGCCGGCGTGGGCGGCTACGTCTGGTACAACCGCCCGGGCCGAGGCCCGGATATCAACAAGGTCGGGGGGACGGTCCTCACCTACGAGCTGGCCGGCGAGGGGCACGACCTCCGCGAGATGGACGACGGCCTGGCCCGCCTGTTCGACCCCCGGCGTGTCAACGGCATCCGGGCCAGGGCGGCGGGCGACGGGCGCGTCGAGATCGTCATCCCCGACACCGGGGCGCACGCCTGGCGTGTCCGCCTCATCGAGGAGGCGCTGGCGGGCGGCGGGCTGGAGCTGATCATCCTCGCCAACCGTCAGGATGACTTCGACGCCTTCCAGGCCGCCGAGAAGGACATGAAGGACTCCGGGGATGCGTGGGCGCGTCTGGCCCGCGAGGGCCGTCCGCCGCCGCCGCCACGCTCCCCCAAGGGCGGCGGCCTCCCCGCCGTGCTGGGCGGCAAGGTGTCATGGCACGCGTACCGCTGGCTGCGCCTGAGCGCGGTGCTGGCGGACGAATGGCGGGCCCCGGCGGGTGACGCACCAAAGCACCTGGCCGACTGCCTGGTCTACGACCCGCCGGGGGAGGGGCCGGCCTTCGTGCTGGCCCGGCTGGCGCCCGAGGGCGAGGACGTGACGGGCCGACACCTCGTGTACGCCAACGAGGGCCTCCCGGCGGAGGAGCGGGCGGCCGTCGACTTCAAGCTCACGAAGGACGGAGGCGATCGCCTCTACGCGCTCACCTCGCGGAACCAGCCGACGGACGGCTTCCACCGGCTGATGGCGGTCGTCATCGCGGGCCGGGTGGTGTCGGCCCCCAGGCTCAATTCCGCCATCCGCGAGCACGGGCAGATCACGGGCAGATTCAGCGACGAGGAGATCGGCGACATGCTGGCGAGCATCCGGGCGGGGATCCTGGCGGCGAAGCTGAAGCCGGGGCCGGCGGCACGCCGCGTCGTGGCGCCGGCGGAGTGATCGGCGAGGGGTAACAGCAATCGCCCGGCCGTCCGACACGAATCATCCCTTCGTCGGCGGCCGGTGAGGGCGCCCATAGGATGACCGCGTCCCTGAGGATGCCACCGATGCCACCCGTGTCACAGCGCAAGGCCCGGCTCGGCTTCATCGGCGCAGGCTGGTGGGCCACCGCCAACTACATCCCCCTCCTCGCGGCCCGCCCCGACGTGGAGCTGGCCGGCGTGTGCCGGCTCGGCGCCGACGAGCTGCAGCGCGTCAAGGATCACTTCGGCTTCCCCTTCGCCACGGAGGACGCCGCCGAGCTTGTGCGACAGCCCGGCCTCGACGGCGTGCTGGTCACGTCGCCGCACACGCTGCACTTCGAACACGCGCGGCTGGCCCTGGAGGCCGGGCTGCACGTGCTGTGCGACAAGCCCATGTGTACGCGCGGCGAGGACGCGCGCACGCTGGTCCGCCTGGCCGCGGAGAAAGGCCGGCATCTGCTCGTGCCCTACGGCTGGCACTACAAGCCGTTCGTGCAGGAGGCGAAGCGCTGGCTCGACGCGGGCCGCATCGGACGCGTGCAGCATGCGCTGTGTCACATGGCGTCGCCGATCCGCGACCTGCTGATGGGGCGGCCGTTCCAGGCGGAGGAGAACAGCGGGCAGGCGGGCGGCATCCTGTTCACGCCGGACCCGCGGACGTGGGCCGACCCCGCCGTCGCCGGAGGCGGCTACGGGCAGGCGCAGCTCTCGCACTCCACCGGCATGCTGTGCTGGCTGACCGGCCTGGAGCCCGAGGCGGTGTTCGCCTTCATGAGCGACGGCGGCGCGAAGGTCGATCTCTACGACGCCGTCAGCGTGCGCTTCAGGGGCGGCGCGCTCGCGAGCATCTCCGGGGCGGGCACCGTCCCGCCCGGCGGCGTGGGCAGCTATCAGGTAGATCTGCGCCTCTTCGGCACGGAGGGCATGCTGCTGCTGGACTGCGAGCGGGCGCGGCTGGAGCTGCGCCGCCACGACGGCACGTCGGACCGCCTGGAGCTGGCGGCGGACGCCGGGGCGTACTCGTGCGAGGGGCCGCCGGCCAACTTCGTCGATCTGATCCTGTGTAATACGGACATGAACCACTCGCCGGGCGAGGCGGCGATGCGCTCCGTGCTGCTGTTGGACGCGGCGTACCGGTCGGCGGCGTCGGGCCGGGCCGAGGAGGCGTAGGGCCGCCCCAGCGAACAGCCCGAGGCGAGCAAGAAGGCCGCGTTGCGGCACGGCCGGCCCCGGACTACAATCACTTCTCGTTGGCTTGCGGAGGCTCCCGATGCCGCTTCGCGATCACTTCCGTTCACCCGTCAACGATACGCACTCGTGGGACGAAGTTCACGGCGGTTGGCCGATGGAGATCGTCCGGGATTTGCGCACTATCCTGCCTGCCGGTTTCCGCGCCGCGCCGAATGTCCACCTCGGCTCGGCCTTCGAGGTCGATGTCTCCACCCACGAGCCCGTGGCCGCCCCCGATTCCCCCGTGGTGGGGACGGCCGAGGGCGGGACGGCGACGCTGGCCGCCCTGTCCCCCACGCTCACCGTCGAGGCCGACCTGTCCGAGCTCGACGAATACGAGGTCCGCATCTACGACTCCGCACACGGCCGGATCCTCGTCGCGGCCATCGAGATCGTCAGCCCCTCCAACAAGGACCGCCCGGACACCCGCGAGGTATTCGTCGGCAAGGTGGCGACCTTGCTTCAACAGGGCGTCTGCGTCTCTGTTGTGGATCTGGTGAGCGTGCGACAGGCGAACCTGTACGCCCAACTGCTGGCTCTGCTCGGCCGCTCGGACCCGAGCCTCGGCGGGACGCCCCCGCACATGTACGCCGTGACGCTGCGTTCCCGCAAGCGGCCGAAGCAGTTATCGATGCTGGACGCCTGGTTCTACCCGATGGAGTTCGGCCGGCCACTGCCGACCATCCCCATCTGGCTCGCGCCGGCGCTCCGGGTCATGCTCCCGCTGGAGACCAGTTACGAGGAGACGTGCCGGATCCTCGGCATCGCGTGACGCCGGCCGCCGAGGGCCGCCAGGGAACGTCGTCGGGCTGCTCGGCACGACGGCAGTGAGCCACACGCCGGGCGAGGCGGCGATGCGCTCTGTGTTGCTGATGGACGCGGCGTACCGCTCGGCGGCGTCGGGGCGGGCGGAGATGGCGTGATGCGTGATCCGCCGACCTCGTCCGTGATGTCACCTCCACCTCGACGCGGTACAATGAGGGCGGCCGACAAGGGGAGGAGGGTATGATGGCGGACGTGGTCATGAAACTGATGCTGCCGGAGGTCCTGCACCGCGCATTGTGCAAGCGGGCCGAGGCGAACGGCCGCCCAGTCGAGGCGGAGGCGGTCATGGTCCTCGGCACGTTCGTCCCCTACGGCGAGGATCTGACGGCCGAGAACGCGGGCCGGCAGGCCGCCCTCGCGGCCCTCTCGGACGAGGAGCTGCGCGAGGTCGTCGGGCGTGCGACGCTCACCCAGGAGCCGGCCCGCCTCGCCGAGCTGAACCATCGCGGGGCGGTCCACGGCCTATCCGACGCCGAACGCGCCGAGCAACAACGGCTCATCAAGCTCTGCGAGGAGCAGATGCTGCTCCGCGGCCACGCCCTCTCGCTGCTTCGGTCACGCGGGCACGACATCACGCCCCACCTCGCCGTCGCATGAGCCGGGCACGCATCCCGGCGGCGCTCCGCCTCGCCGTGGCGGAGCGTGCCCGGCACCGCTGCGGCTACTGCCTCACCACCGCCATCTCCGGGGTCGCACTCGTCATCAACCACCTCACGCCCGTCGCAGACGGCGGCGAGGACGACGAGGATAACCTCTGGCTCGCCTGCGTGGACTGCAACCAGTTCAAGAGTGACAGGACGATGGCCGAGGACCCGCACACCGGGGTGACCGTGCCGCTCTTCAATCCACGTCGCCACGCCTGGCGCGACCACTTTGAGTGGTCCTCCATCGCCGACACTATCATCGCGCTGACGCCCACGGGGCGGGCCACGCTGCACGCCCTCCAACTGAACCGACACATCCTCGTCTGCGCCCGCCGCGTCTGGATCGCCGCCGGGGCGCACCCGCCGCCGGGATGAGGGCGTCCCGATGGCGAAGCCGTCCGACAAGCGACATGGCGGCGTTATGGCAGAGAATCCTGGCTGCTGGTACAATGTGGAGGGATGTTTACGGGGGATCGCGATGGCTGATCTGACGCTCACCTTGACGCTGCCGGAGCCGGTGTACAGGGTCCTCAGCGAGAGGGCCGCCCGCCGCGGCCGCACCGTCGAGACGGAGGCGGCGGAGTATCTCGGCACGGCCCCCCCGCCCGACGCCCACGAGGACGGCGTGCCCGATCTGGACGCCCTCCTCGCCCCGTTCCGGCCGCTGCCGGAGGAGGAGCTGTTGCGCCTGCTCGGCAGCTCTTTGTCGAAAGACGAGCAGGAGCGCGTCGCCGCCCTGAACCGCAAGGCCGCGGCGACGGGCCTCTCCGCGGAGGAGCGGGTGGAGCAGGACCGGCTTGTCGCGCTGTATGAGCAGAAGGTGTTGCTGCGAGGGCAGGCGATGGCCACCCTGCGCGAGCGAGGCTACCCCCTCGCCGACCTCCTGGCCAAGCCATGAGCGGCACCCGCGTCCCGGCAGACCTCCGCCGCGCCGTGGATGCGCAAGCGCAGGAACGCTGCGGTTACTGCCTCTCGGCGGCGAGCATCTGCGGACAGCCGATGGAGATCGACCACCTGTTCCCGGAGGCGCTCGACGGGCCGACGACGGAAGGCAACCTCTGGCTCGCCTGCACGGCTTGCAACCGCAAGAAGTGTGACCGGGTCTGGGTGCCCGATCCGGCCAGCGGGGAGGTCGTGCGGCTGTTCAACCCACGCCGGCAGGCGTGGCGCGATCACTTCGAGTGGTCCGGGGCGGGTGACCGCATCCGGGGGTTGACCCCCGTGGGCCGGGCCACTGTCGCGGCGCTCGACCTGAACCGGGCCTGCCTGGTCGCGGCCCGGCGGGTCTGGATCGCCGCCGGGGGGGCGCACCCGCCGCCGGAATGAGGGCGCCCCGATGGCGAGGTCATCCGACAAAACGGCGTTGTGGCAGGCGATCCTGGCGGACCGCGAGGACGACCTGCCGCGCCTCGCCTACGCCGACCTGTTGGAGGAGGAGGGCGACGAGACGCGGGCGCGTTTCATCCGCCTCCAGATCGAGCAGGCGAAGGCGGAGCAGGACGACCCCAGGCACTGGCGGCTGGAGGCCGAGATCCGCCCGCTGTGGCTCGCCGACGAGAAGGCCTGGCGCGCCGACCTGCCCGCTTGGTGCCGCGAACGGGCCGTCTTCCGCCGCGGCTTCCCCTACGCCGCCGGCGGCACGATGGCCGCCGTGCTGAAGTCCGGGCCGGCCTTGATCCGCAAGCAGCCCGTCGGCTCGCTGGGGATGGTCGATGGCACGCCCGAGCAGTTGATGACCGTCCTCTCCTGGCCGGAGGCCGGCCGCCTCCGCGAGCTGCGTCTGTACACCTGCGAGGTCGATGAACGCGTGGCCGCGGAGATCGGGAATTCGCCACGCCTCCGCTGCCTGCGGTCGTTGTCCCTCTACCGCGTGCCGTACCGGGCCGCGGCCGTCTCGGCCCTCGCCGGCCCGAGCCTCGGGGGGTTGGAGGCCCTGCACTGGGAGAACTGGGTGTCCCAACTGCGGCCCGAGCCGTCCGAGGCCCAGGCGGCGGCCATCGCCGACGGCCCCTGGCGTGGCCTGCGCACCCTGCGGCTCGGCTCCTTGCAGATGTCCGCCACCGAGGCCGCCATCCTGTCGGAAGGGCCGGCCCTGCGCTCCGTGCGGCACCTGGACCTCGGCCTCAACCCGCTCGGCGACGCCGGCGCAGAGGTCATCGTCCGCGGCGGATGGCCCGCCCTCCGCCGGCTCGACCTGCCCTCTCTCGGCGAGGCGGGCGTCCGGGCACTCCTCGCCTGGCCGCGGCTGGCCGACCTCCGCTGGCTGGGCCTGGGCCACGCCCGCGCCGGGGCGGGCCTGCTGGCGTCTTCTCCGGCGACACGCTCCCTCGTCCACCTCGCCGTGCAAGGCTGTGGGCTCAAGGATGGGGGCTTCGCCGCCCTCGCCGCTTCGTCCACGCTGCCGGGGCTGCGGAGCCTGCGGGTCGGCAGCAACGGCATCACCGCCGCCGGCCTGCGCCCGCTCCTGCGGCCCGGCGCCCTGTCGGCCCTGGAGCGGCTCGACCTGTCGATGAGCCATTGCGGCGACGAGGCGGGCCGGGTGCTGCTCGCGTCCGAACACCTCCACGCCCTGGCGTGGCTGAACGTGGGCGTCTGCAACATGAGCCCGGGCATGCTGGACGCCCTGCGCCGGCGCTTCCCCTTCGTCGAGGGGTGGTGATGCCGGCCCCGCCGCTTGACCCGCCCCCGGCCCCGGCTAAGATCCCCCCATGCCGCACGCGACACAGCTCTCCGCCGCCGACACCGGCCTCCTCGTCATCGACATGCAGGAGAAGCTCCTGCCGTTCATCCCCGGACACGCCCCCCTCGTCCGCGACGTGGGCTTCCTCGTCGACGCCGCCCGGCTTCTAGACATGACCGTCCAGGCCACCGAGCAATACCCCAAGGGCCTCGGCCCCACCGTGGCCGACCTCGCCCGCCGTCTGCCGCATCGGCCGGAGAAGACGGCGTTCTCGTGCTGCGCCATCCCCGAGGTGGCCGAGACGTTCCACCGCGACGCCCGGCCCAAAGTGGTCCTGTGCGGCATCGAGGCGCATGTCTGCGTCATGAACACCGCCCTCGACCTCCTCGCCCTGGATTTCCGCGTCTACGTCGCCGCCGACGCCGTGGCGTCGCGCCACCCGCGTGACGCCGAGATCGCCCTGCGCCGCCTGGAGCAGGCGGGGGCGCACCTCGTCACCGCCGAGATGTGCGCGTTCGAGTGGGTGGGCGGGTCGTCCCACCCGAGGTTCAAGGACATCAGCCGCCTCGTGCAGGAGCGCATGAAGGCCATTCAGGAGCAACGATGATGAAGATCTTCCCCCCGCTCGACCTCAAGCCCACGCTGCTCCTCGGCCCCGGCCCCAGCGACTCGCACCCCAGCGTCCTTCGCGCCCTGTCCACGCCGCCGCTGGGCCACCTCGACCCGCAGTTCCTCGAGTGCATGTCGCAGGTGCAGGAGATGCTCCGGGCGGCGTTCCTCACGAAGAACGCCCTGACCCTGCCCATCAGCGCCACCGGCACCGCCGGCATGGAGACGATGTTCGACAACCTCGTCGAGCCGGGCGACCGCGTGGCCGTCTTCGCGCTGGGCTACTTCGGTCAACGCATGATCGACATCGCCCAGCGGACCGGCGCCGACGTGACCGCAGTCGAAGGCAAGTGGGGCGAGGCGTTCGACCTGCAGCTCATCCGCGACACCTTGAAGCGTGTCCGCCCCAAGGTGCTGGGCATCGTCCACGCGGAGACCTCGACCGGCGTGCTGCAGCCGGGCATGGACGAGATCGGCAAGATGTGCAAGGAGACGGACACGCTCCTCGCCGTGGACGCGGTCACGTCGCTGGGCTGCACGCCGCTCAAGGTGGACGAGTGGGGCATCGACGCGGTGTTCTCCTGCTCGCAGAAGGGGCTGTCGTGCCCGCCGGGGCTGGCGCCGGTGTCGTTCAGCCCGCGGGCCGTCGAGGCGATGGACAGGCGGAAGACGAAGGTACACAGCTGGTACCTCGACCTGTCGCTGATCCGCAAGTACGTCGGCGGCGGGGAGCGGTCGTACCACCACACGGCGCCGGTGAACATGAACTTCGCCATCCACGAGGGCCTGCGCCTGGTGCTGACGGAGGGGCTGGAGGCCCGCTGGGAGCGGCACCTGCGCAACCACAAGGCGCTCAAGGCCGGCCTACTGGCGATGGGGCTGAAGTACACGGCGGCGGAGGGCTGCCAGCTCCCGCAGCTCAACGCCGTCCGCATCCCCGACGGGATGGACGACGTGGCGGGGCGGAAGATGATGCTGAACGAGTTCGGCATCGAGATCGGCGGCGGCCTGGGCGACTTCAAGGGCCGCGCGTGGAGGATCGGCCTGATGGGCTACAACAGCAAGCCGACGTGCGTGTACCAGTGCCTCGGGGCGATGGAGCGTGTGCTGACGGCGCTGGGCGCGAAGATCCCGGCGGGCGCCGGCGTGGCGGCGGCGAATGCGGCCTACGCGGGGATGTGACCATGCCACCACCGACCCTCATCGACGACGGGATGCTCGTTCTGGAAAGGATGGTGCGTGCCGTGGAGAAGGTGAAGGAACGCCTCCTGCGCGTCACGGCTGCCCTTGAGACGGCGAAGGTGCCGTATGCCGTGGTCGGCGGCAATGCGGTGGCGGCGTGGGTGGCGCGCGTCGATGAGGCGGCCGTACGTACCACCGCCGACGTGGACGTGATGATCCGCCGGCCTGACCTCGACGCCATGAAAGCCGCCCTGGCGAAGGCCGGATTCGCGTACCATGAGACGCTCGGCGTCCACATGTTCCTCGACGGCGATCAGGCCAGCCCGAGGGACGCCGTCCACGTGCTGTTCGCGAACGAGAAGGTGCAGGAGGATTACGTCGCCCCGACGCCCGACATCGCGGACGCGCCGACGCTGACCGCCTTCCGCGTGCTGAACCTCGAAGCACTCGTTCGGATGAAGTTGACCTCGTGGCGGCGGAAGGATCAGACGCACATCGACGATCTCGTCAACATCGGCCTGATCGATGCCACCTGGCCTGCCCGCTTCCCGCCGGAGCTCGCCGCCCGGCTCCAGCACATTCTCGACACCCCAGGCCGTTGAACCCATGCACCCCACCCACCGGCCGCGCCGCCTCCGCCATCACCCCCTCGTCCGCGGCCTCGTCCGCGAGACGTGCCTCTCGCCGTCCGACCTCATCCTCCCCCTGTTCGTCCGCCACGGCTCCGGCGTCCGCAAGGAGATCGCCTCCATGCCGGGGAACTTCCAGCTCTCCCTCGACCGCCTCGCCGACGAGGCCGGCCCCGCCATCGACCTCGGCATCCGCTCCTTCATCCTCTTCGGCATACCCGCCGCCAAGGATCCCGCCGGCGCCGTCGCCCTCGAGGAGGGCGGCATCGTCCAGCAGGCCCTCCGCCTGCTCAAGAAGGCCTTCGGCGACAAGGCGCTGCTCATCACCGACGAGTGCTTCTGCGAATACACCGACCACGGCCATTGCGGCATCCTCGGCGAGTCCACGGGGCGGCTCGACCTCGAAAACGACGCGACGCTGCCGCACCTCGCCGCCCAGTGCGTCTCCCACGCGAAGGCCGGCGCCGACATGGTCGCCCCGTCCGGCATGCTCGACGGCATGGTCGGGGCCATCCGCCGCGGCCTCGACGACGCGTCCCTCTCCCACGTCCCGATCATGAGTTACGCGGCCAAGTACGCCTCCGGCTTCTACGGGCCGTTCCGCGACGCCGCCGAGTCTCCGCCGCAGTTCGGCGACCGCTCGACGTACCAGATGGACCCGGCCAACGCCAACGAGGCGATGCGCGAGGTCGCCCTCGACCTCGACGAGGGCGCCGACATCATCATGGTCAAGCCGGCCCTGGCGTACCTCGACATCATCCGCCGGGTGCGTGAGCGGTTCGATGTGCCGATCGCGGCGTACAACGTCTCGGGCGAGTTCGCGATGGTGAAGGCGGCGGCGGCGAAGGGCTGGATCGATGAGCGGCGCGTGGCGCTGGAGATCCTGACGGGGATCAAGCGGGCCGGGGCCGACATGATCCTGACGTACCACGCGCTGGACGCGGCGCGGTGGCTGGCCTGAGCCGTTGCCTCCGCCGGCGTCCCGCTTATCCTGACCACTGGCACCGTCGTCGGGCCGGGGGGTGCGGGCATGCTCATCGGGCAACAGATCGGGCCGTTCCTGATCGAGAAGGAGCTGGGCGCCGGCGCCATGGGCGCCGTCTACCTCGCCTCGTACGTCAAGACCGGCCAGAAGGTCGCCATCAAGGTCATGGCGCCCAACATGGGGTCTGCCAACCCCAACGCCCTGGCGCGCTTCGAGCGCGAGGCGAACATCCTCAAGCAGCTCAGGCACCCCAACATCGTCCGCCTCTTCGGCGTCGGCAAGTTCCAGGGCATGCCCTACTACGCGATGGAGTACATCCAGGGCGAGACCCTCGACAGGACGATGGCCCGACGCGACCGCATGACCTGGGAGCAGGTCATCGACCTCGGGAAGCAGCTCTGCGCCGCGTTGCAGCACGCCCACGAGGCCGGCGTCGTCCACCGCGACCTCAAGCCGTCCAACCTCATGATCCTCGAGGACGGCACCCTCAAGCTCACCGACTTCGGCATCGCCAAGGACATCGACGCCTCCCAGCTCACCGCCACCAACTCCACGGTCGGCACCGCCGCCTACATGTCCCCCGAGCAGTGCACCGGCAAGGAGATCACCTTCAAGTCCGACCTCTACTCCCTCGGCGTCGTCTTCTACGAGCTGCTCGCGGGCCGCAAGCCGTTCGTCGCCGACAACGCCGTGGACATGTTCATGCTGCACATCCAGGGCGTGCCCGAGCGTCCCAGCCGCTTCCTGCCCGACCTGCCGGTGTGGATGGATAACCTCGTCATGCAGTTGCTGGAGAAGAAGCCCGAGCACCGGCCGCGCGACGCCGCGATGGTCGGCGAGGTGCTGGCGAGCATCCAGGACAGGGTCGAGGCGCACGCCTCGGCGGGCGTCGAGCTGGCCGCCGCCCGCCGCGGCGACCTCCCCAGGGGCGCCGAGCTGAGCGCCGAGGACAAGGACGCCGCCCGCGCCATGCTCGGCAAGAAGCCGAAGAAGAAGAAGAAGAAGGAGGACGGGCCGAAGGGCCTGCCCCTGTGGCTCCAGGCCGGCGGACTGGTCGTCGCCCTGCTCGTCGTCGTCACGCTCATCGCCTTCGCCCTGATGCCGCCCTCGGCGGAATCGCTGTACAAGCAGGCGGAGGGCCTGATCGCCGCCGGCAAGCGCGACGCGGCGATGGAGAGCGGCGGCCCCATCCGCCGCTACCTGGCCCTGTACGGCAAGAATGACGACAAGATGACGGGTAAGATGCGCGAGTGGGCCGACGACCACGTGGTGCGCGAGTTCGAGGAGGTGATGGCCAAACACGTCAAGAACAAACGCGAGGACGGGCGCATGCCGGTCGGGGCGAACAACGACGACGAGACGGCGGCGCTCGCTGCGGCCCTGGCGGAGTACGACGGCGACCGCAAGGAGGCCGAGCGGCAGTGGAGGCTGGTGGACCAGGAGAACGCCCGCGTGGGCCCGGTGGCCCGGCGGCACCTGGCGATGCTGGCCGGCCTGGACCGCATCGAATTGAGCATGCAGACGCACCAGGAGCGGGCGCGCGAGACGCGCGGCGAGGTCGCCCTCGACGCCCTGGAGCGGTTGGCGTTCGCCGCCTGGCGCAAGGCCCGCCTCGGCGACCTCGCCGGCGCGCGCGACACCTACACCCAGCTCCGCAACGAGGCGCGGCAGGCGACGGGCGGCCAGCTCTGGGCGCTGCACGCCGCGGTGCAGGCCAAGGCCATGAAGGACCGCATCGGCGGCGGCCAGGACACCGCCGCCCGCGTCACGGCCGTGGCCAAGGCCGTCGCGGCGGCCAGGGCCTCCATCGACGCGCCCGGGGTGTCGCTCTTGAGCCTGCGCGTGCCGCTTTACGACGCCTCCACGCTCTACGAGAAGGAGGAGGCGATGGCAGGCCCGGTCAAGGAGGCGAAGGACGGCCTCGCCGAGATCGACAGGCGGCTGAAGTGACGCTCAGCCGTCGTCCTCCGTGTGGAGGCGCAGCCGCACCGGCTGGAACGCCGAATCCTTCGTCTCGGTGAGCCAGCGCAGGCCCTGCTTGAAGACGGCGTGCGGCGCCCAGTTGAGGGCCGACGCCCACGCCGGGCTCGGCTCGTCGCGGAACCACGCGAAGTGCGCCAGCGCGTAGCCGAGGATCGGCTCGGAGATGTACTCCGGCTTGACGAGCTTCGTGCCCGGCCAGTGCGAGAGCTTGCCGATGTGCTTGCGGCGATTGTTGGCCAGGAAGACGCCGAAGCCGTGGTACACCGCCGTCAGGTCGGTGAGCAGCTCGTTGTCCGGCGCGCGCGGATCGACGCGGCCCTCGCCGATGAGGCGCTGGTGCGCCAGCTCGTGCGCCATCGTGCCGATGAGGTCGGCGGGGCGGTCCAGCGCCCCGCGCTCGATGCTCACGAGCCCGTCCTCCCAGTAGCCGGCGGCGAAACCGCGCTCCGGGTCGAAGGCGTAAGTCGTGGACGGCGTCGGGTCATCGAACATCTCGAAATCGACGCGGCGCGGATCGACGCCCATGTAGCCGCACACGCGGCGGAACATGGCCTGTGCGGCCCTGGGCGTGCCGTCGTAGGGGTCGGGGAAGAACTCATCCGTGGGAAGGACGATGGGGCGCTCGATCAGCAGGTGCAGCCCGAACTGGCGGGTCAGCCAGCGCAGCCGGTCCTCGACCCACGCCTTGGCGGCGGGGTCGCACGGGCACCGCGGCGGGAACAGCCATCCGAACATCCCGGGCTCCTTGCATCGGCGGGGCGGCGCCTCGCATGGGGTCCATGATACCGAGCCGCATCGATCCCTTCTCGCCCTCGCACGCAGGACGTGGCGTGCATAGACTGCCGGCAGGCACACGGCCGGAGGACGCAGCCATGTTCGACACGGTTGAGTATGAGTACGCGGTCCTCCTCGCCTTCCCCGGCTTCAGCGAGGAGCGGGAGAACGCCGAGGCGATCATCGAGAGCGCCCTGGAATGGCTGAACGCCAACAAGTTGGAGCCGGGCTTCCGCTTCGCCCCGCCGGTGGGCGCCCACCTCGAGAAGGTCCAGGACGCGGACGAGGCGCGGGACCGGATCGCCGAGGGCGGCGTCGCCCTCGTCATGATGCACGACCTGCCCGACGACGAGCGAGACGGCCTGCTGCGGTACTGCGCCGAGCGGGAGATCGGGGCCTGCATCACCGTGGACGCCCCCCGCCGACGGGGCGGCCGGAAGGGCCGTTGAAGGTCTCCTTCCGCTCCAGACCGGCGGACACACCCCCGGCACACACGCTCGCCGGCGAGACGCTGACCGCCCCCCTCGCCGAGGACGAGGCGACCCAGGCGCGGATCGGACAGGCGATCGCGGTACTGGCCCTCGGGGTCATGCAGCACCATTGGCGGCAGCCCGGCACCCGCAAAGCCCAACCCTGGCTCGGGCGTGAGTGAACAGGGCCGCGCGCCCGGCGTCACGCCGCCCGGCGCGTGGCCTCGTGGATGACGAGCCGGCGCATCACGAGGTAAGGGTCGGCGTGCCCCGACGGCAGCGCGGTGACGAGGCCCTCGCAGACGGCGAGCTGTGCCGCCGCCCCCTGTTCCCCGTCGTGGCACCACAGGCGCACGAGCCGTGACAGCACCCGTCCTCGGCGGCACAGCGCCTCGGCGGCCGCGGCCGCCGCCTCCGCCGGGTCCGGCGGTATTCGTTCGGCCGCGTCGGCGAGCCACTCGATCAGGACGCGGGCCTCCTCGTCCCCGAGGTGGCGTGTCAACGAGTCGTCGTACAGGATGCGGTTGAGCTGCGCGCGGGCCAGCATGCGGCCTCCCCCCTGGCCCGCCGGCGCGCTCCCCCGAACGCCCCGTCGGCCCGGCCGAATCGTGTTGGAATGCATGTGCGAGGGGGGGCGTATACCCAGGCCCCGCCGCGCTGGCAAGAGCAAGAAGTAGGGGTCAGGGGTCAGTGAAAACCAAGAAGAACAGCCAGTGAACAGCCCTCGGTGGCGGCTGTTCACTGGCTGTTCTCTTTCTTCTTGCTGACCCCTGACCCCTGACCCCTACTTCTTGGACTTCGCGTGCTTGGCCTCCAGCTCCGCGTAGAGCTTATCCCAATCCGCGTGCTTGGTCTTGGCCTTCTTGTTGATCTTCTGCACGAACGCCCACTCGTTGTCGTCGATCTTGCCGTCGGCGAGGAGGTTCGTGCGGATCCAGTCCACCTCGCTCTTGCTGATGTGGTCGTCCTTCAGCACGAACGCGGTCACAACCTTGAAGAAGAACGTCTCGAAGGCGGGGGTGACATCCTTCTTCTTCTTGTGGGCGATCTCACGCAGCTCGATCAGGAAGCGGGCCGCGTCGTTCGAGTACGCGCCACCCTCGTCCTTCAGCTCCTTCTGCAGGACCTTCACCTCCGTCTCATCGATCTTCCCATCCGCCAGGATCGCCGCCACCGCCAACTTCTTGAAGTCCGGCATTTCCCATCTCTCCTGTCTGTAATCACCGTCGCGCGGGCCCACGCCGGGCCGGCCGTTGTACTCAAGGATAGGAGGGCCCGCGCGGGCCGTCAGCGGGCGCGGGCCGGGAAATCCTCGGATTGTCGAGAAAAACTCACGGCCCCGCCTTCGGCGACGGCAACGACGCCGACATCCGCCACCCCGCCGGCAGCTTCGTCAGGTCCGGCATCCCGCCGTTGTACGCCGCGTACCCGAGCATCCCCAGGATCACGTAGCACGTCAGCGTCGCCACCCACGATGAAGAGCCGAACTTGAGGGCGGTGCCCGCGAACTGGTTCATCTTGATCTTCACCCCGTTGAAGTCCACCGCGTAGATCTCATCGAGGACGAGGTGCGACACGTAGCCCGCCATCACCGCGCCCGCCATGTACAGCTTCACCCACAGGTCGAACGTCGGGTACGCCAGGTACACCGCCAGCCCCGCGATCAGCGTCGCCGGGATCGAATGGAACATCCCCCGGTGCACCGTCATCCGCCGGAAGATGTCCGACACGATGTACCGCAGGCACAGGTACGACACGATCAGCAGGGCCAGCGTCTGGTGGATGTTGAACCCGTAGTCGAGGACCGGCTTGAACAGCATCACCGCCGCCAGCGTGCTCGCCAGCCCGAACATCTCGCGCACCGGCACCCCCGAGTCACTGTCCAGGTCCGGCAGCAGCCCCCCCGCCGTCGTCAGGCCCGCGCCCAGGACGCAGTGCCCCCAGTCGAAGTCGGCGCGCAGCAGCGGCAACGCGCCGTAGGCCAGACCCAGCGGGGCGGCGAGCATCAGGTGGCCGCGGTAGCTTGCCATCGTCGGCGGTCCTCCCTCGGGCGGACGGCATTGTTGCGTTCGGCGGCCCCCCGATGCAAGCCGAACGTCGCAACGGATACCCACGCGCCCCGGCTGTTGGAGCCGCTTTCGCCGACAGACCGGTAGCCCAGGGTGAGTCGCTAACCCTGGGCCTTCGGGGACACCTTGATTCCCCCCGCCCCTCCTGTTATCCCCGATACCCGCCCCGCCCCCCGTACGGAGCCCCACGCCATGACACCGTTCCTCCGCGGCCTCGCCCGCTCCGTCATCGACACCTTCCACCTCCCCGAGCCCATCCTCGAGGTCGGCTCCTACCAGGTGGAGGGCCAGGAGGACCTCGTCAACCTCCGCTCCTTACTCAAGGGCCGCGAGTACATCGGCCTCGACATCCGCCCCGGCCCTGGCGTCGATCTCGTCGGCGACGTGGAGCGACTCGACCTCCCCGACGCCTCCGTCGGCACCGTCATCGCCTTCTCCGCCTTCGAACACGTCCCGCGCTTCTGGCGTGGCTTCGAGGAGGTCCGCCGCGTCCTCCGCCCCGACGGCGCCTTCGTCGTCTCGGTGCCCTTCCACTTCCACATCCACTGCCACCCCTGCGACTACTGGCGCTTCACACCAGACGCCCTCAAGGTCCTCCTCGAGGACTACCCCAGCAAGCTCGTCGGCTGGCACGGCGCCCGTGGCCGCCCCGAGAACGTCTGGGCCGTCGCCTACCGCGAGGCCCACGCGCCCATCACCCCCGAGCTGTACGCCGAATACGCCGGCAAGATGGCCGCCCACGCCCGCCAGCCCCTCGGCTGGTTCCGGTCCCTCCGCTACCACCTCGCCCGCCTCCTCGGCGGCCGAGGCCCCTTCGCACCCCAGCTCGACCGCGAGGTCTGGCACGCCGAGGTCCTCAGCTCAGCCCGGAGGGAGCATGCACCCGTCACCCGCCGCGCCGCCGGCTGACACCCGCCGCCGCCGGCCCCACGTCTCCGCCTGCATCGTCAACTGGAACTGCCTCCCGCAGCTCCGCGCCTGCCTCCGCTCGCTGACGCCCCGCCGCCAGGGCGTGCGCCTGGAGGTGATCGTCGTCGATAACGCCTCCACGGACGGGGCGCCCGACGCGGTCGCCGCCGAGTTCCCCCACGTCACCCTCATCCGCAACGCCGACAACGCCGGCTACGCCCGCGCCTGCAACCAGGCCGCCCGAGCCGCCTCCGGCCGCCACCTCCTCTTCCTCAACAACGACACCGTCATCCCACGCGGCGCCGTCCGCCGCATGCTCCTCCAGGCCCGCGCCAACCCCGACCTCGGCATCCTCGGCCCTCGCCTCGTCGGCGCCGACGGCCGCGTCCAACGCTCCGTCCGCGGACGCCCCACCGTGGCGGCCCTCTGCCACCGCCTCACCCTCCTCCGCTGGACCGGCCTCTTCCGCTCCGCCCACGACGCCTTCGCCGGCCGCGACGCCCAGGCCCCCGCCGAGGTCCTCCTCGGCGCCGCCCTCTTCATGCCCCGCCGCGTCTGGAAGGCCGTCGGAGGCTGGGACGAGAATTACCGCTTCGGCGGCGAGGACATCGACCTCTGCCTCCGCGTCGGCCGCACCCACCGGGTCCTCCACGACCCCGACACCAGCATCATCCACCTCGGCCGCGTCGCCACACGCCATCGACCCGGCTTCGTCCACGGCAACACCATCGCCGGCCTCACCCGCAGCCTGCGCACCGCGGGCAGCGGCGAGCCGGCCATCCTCCTCTACAAACTCCTCGCCACCCTCGACGTGCCCGTGCGCCTCGCCGAGCTGGCCCTCCGCTGGGCCTGGGACCGCCTCCGAGGACGCTCCGGCCGCCGCGCCGGGCTCGACCTCGCCGGCCTGTCCGCCTTCGCCGCCCGACACCTCTGGTCCTTCTGGCGGGCTTGACGAGCCGCCCCGTCGGCGCGACAGTGGAGGGATGGCGCGTCTCTCCCTCTTGCTGCTCCTCGCCCTCCCCGCCGCCGCGGCCCTGCTCTGGCCCGCCGCCCCGGCCATCGTCGGCACCGTCGCGTCCGAAGCCGGCCCCGTCTGCGCCGCCCGCGTCCGCATCAAGGCCACACGCCACGCCACCCGCACCGACGCGCTCGGCGCGTTCTCCCTCGCCCCAGGCCCGCGCGTCACTGCCAGCGCCCCCGGCTTCCTGATCGCCGGCGCCCCCGCCCGCCAGGGCATGCGCCTGCACCTCAAGCCTTTGCCCGAGGAGGACGAACCCGATTACGCCTGGGTCGATCCCACACCCGACCCCGCCGACCCGGCCCGCTGCGGCAACTGCCACAAGCAGACCCACCGCGAATGGGCCGCCGGCGGACACGCCCGCTCCGCCACCTCACCGACCTTCCGCCGCGTCTACGGACGCCTCCTCGACGAACACCCCGACGGCTCGGCCGTCTGCTCCTCGTGCCACGCCCCGGGCCTGCGTGCCAGCGACCCCGCCATCACCGACCTCCGCCACGTCCGGGGCGTCTCCGCCCTCGGCACCCACTGCGACTTCTGCCACAAGGTCGCCGGCCAGGGCGATGGCACCATCGGCCTCACCCACGGCGAACACCTCCTCAAACTCCTCCGCCCGAAAGAGGGCCACCAGCTCTTCTTCGGCCCCCTCGACGATGTGGACCGCGGCGAGGACGCCTATTCCCCCTTCTTCCGCGACAGCCGCTACTGCGCCGCCTGTCACGAGGGCACCGTCTTCGGCGTCCCCGTCTACACGACCTACTCCGAATGGCTCGCCAGCCCCGCCGCCCGCGCCGGCCGCCAGTGCCAGGACTGCCACATGAGGCCGACGGGGAGGATGACGAACACCGCCCCCGGACGCGGCGGCGTCGAGCGCGACCCGCTCACCCTGTCGAACCACTCCTTCTGGGACGGCAGCCAACGCGAGATGTTGCGCCGCGCCCTGCGGGTACAGGTGAGGCTGCTCGGCGCCGCCGCCGAGGTGCGTGTCCTCGCCGACGACGTCGGACACCGCATCCCCACCGGCTTCATCGAGCGCCGCCTGGAGGCCGAGGCCGAGGGCCTCGACGCCGACGGCCACGTCCTGCGCGTCCACCGCTGGGTCTACACCCGCGACACCGGCGGCGTGCCGTTCTGGAAGTCGCCGAACGTAGATGACAACCGCCTGTCACCGGGCGTGCCGGACGTGCGCCGGCTGGACTTCGGCGTCGGCCTGGCGTCGGTGCGCGTGAGGTTGACCCACCGCCGCCACGAGGGCGGTCCGGCCATCGAGGCGTGGCCGTGACAGGCAGAAGAAAACGGTCCACGGATCGCACGGATCAACGGATCAAGAAAAAGCAGAAATAAGCATTGGCTTATGCTTCTTTGTATATGGATTTGGTTCTGATCCGCGTGATCCGTGTGATTCGTGGACCAATCTTCTACTTTGCTCTCACGCCGCCTTGAGCACCAGGCAGGCGTTGCTGCCGCCGAAGCCGAACGAGTTCGACACCGCCACGCGCACCTTCGCCTCCATCGCCTTGTTGGCGACGTGGCGCAGGTCGCACGCCGGGTCCGGGTCGTCGAGGTTGATCGTCGGCGGGATCGCCCCGTGTTTGATCGCCGCCAGGCACGCCAGCGCCTCGATGGCCGCCGCCCCGCTCAACAGATGCCCCGTCATGCTCTTCGTGGACGACACCGGCACGCGCCGCGTCTCGTCGCCCAGTGCCAGCGCCAGCACGCGCGCCTCGACCGCGTCGCCCACCGGCGTGCTCGTCGCGTGGGCGTTGACGTAGTCCACCTCCGCCGGCGTCACCCCGGCGTCGGCCAGGGCCAGACGCACCGCCTCCGCCGCCGACTCCGGGTCGGGGCTGGGGATGATCATGTGATACGCGTCGCTCGTCGCGCCGTACCCCGCCACCGCCGCGTGGGCCGTCGCGCCGCGGTGCCGCGCGTCGGCGGCGCGCTCCAGGGTGAACGCCGCCCCGCCCTCGCCGATCACGAACCCGTCGCGGCCCCGGTCGAACGGCCGCGACGCCGCCTGCGGCGCGTCATTCCGCCGCGACAGCGCCCGCAGGTTGCCGAACCCGGCCATCGACATCGGCGACACGCCCAGGTCACAGCCGCCGGCGATGACCACGTCCGCCCAGCCGAGCCGCAGCCACGTCCGGGCCTGGCTAAGCGCCACGTTGCTGCTCGCGCAGGCCGCCGACACCGCCCCGACGGGGCCCGTCAGCCCCAGGTGGCGGCGCGTGCGTTCGAGGACGCCCTCCGGCGGGCACTCGGGCACCCACCCCTCGCCCTGCGGCAGGCCGGTGGTCTCCCAGAACAGATGCCACTCCGCCCCCAGGCCGAGGACGATGCCGATGCGCCGCACCTTGCGCGACTCCCACAGCCCCGCGTGGCGCAGGGCCTCGATGCACATGTAGCGGACCAGCCGGTCCAGGCCGTGCAGCCGCGCGAACCCCTCGGGCGATTCGCCCTCGGGGCACGGGATGTCGGCGACAGCCCCGGCGATCTGGCAGGGGTGGTCGGGCACCGGGAACTTCTCGACGCGGCGGATGCCGTTGACCCCGGCGAGCAGGCGCCCGGCCACCTCGTCGTACCCCGACCCGAGCGGCGTGCAGGCCGAGACGCCGGTGATCCACACTTCGTCCATCGTCATCTCCTTCACCGCGCCGCCGGCAGGCGGGCCGGACGCATGGCCACCCGCCCCACGCCGGGCACGGCGCACGGCCTCCCGGCGAGCAGGGCCTCGGGCGTGAGCGTCTCGCCGGCCACGTCGCCCAGACGCAGGGCCAGCGAGGGCCCCGTGCCGTCGGCGGTCAGGGCCAGCGCGCAGCCGACGGCCTCCCCCGACGCCTCCAGGCGCGACAGCAGGAGCCACACGCCGGGAACGCCCTGGCCCCACAAGAGCGCCAGCGCCGACAGGAGTGCCTCGGCCTCGCCGCCGTTGCCGCCGCCGGCGCCGAGGTTCGGCCCGCGGATGCTCAGTGCGACGCTGACGGCGCCCGAAGGCGAGTGCAACGAGCGGTGGGGGATGACGTGCGGCGACACGCCCCACGGCCCCTCCTTGCGGAATTCGGGGACCTCGCGCCCGACCACGTCACGGCCGATGAACCGCGGCCCGCCCACCACGCCCCAGCAGCGGAACGCCGCCGGCCCGTCCGGCGCCAGGCCGGCGGCGTCGATGGCGTGCAGGACGGCGGACAGGCAGGCGACGGTCTGCTCGTCGGCGTGCTTGAGGAACGACGCCTGGACGGGTGCGCCGCACGGCGGGCCGGGCGCCTTGCGTCGCGCCGCCATGTCGCCGGGCGCGATGCGGACCATTGCCGAGGAGGCGACGTTGCAGGACCGCGTGTCGGCAGGCATCCGGGCCTCCACTCGATGTTCACGCCCCCAGCTAGAAGCGCGGGGCCGAACGGAGTGATACCCGCTCGCCGCCGGCCGAATCAAGTCGTTTCGTGTATCGAGGTTTCGGAGTCGGTGGAGCGCATTGGGTAGCCGCGACGCCCAGCGGAGCGCGTCACACACCCGAGGTAGCCGTGACGCGAAGCGGAGCGCTCCGCACCACGCCGCCTTGACGTTTGATCCGGCCGCCCCGGCGCGGTAAGATGCGTCCCGCAGAGGAGGGCCGCATGAACCAGGGCTGGATCTGCTCGAACGGCCACGGCATGGCGGAGTCGCCGGCCCGCGCCCGCTGCCCGCTGTGCGGCGCCGCCGTCGTCCCCAACGGCGAATCGCCGCACACCCTCGCCCCCGCGCGCGAGGACGACGGGCAGCCCACCATCCCAGCGCCGGGCAAGGCCCGCCCCGCCCCGCCCCCCGCCCCCGTCGAGATCGAGGCCACGATCCAGCCGCCCGCCGCCGAGGCGCCCGACATCTTCCAGACGGCGATGCCCGCCCCCGCGGCGCCCCTCACGGCCCGCACCCCGCACGGCCCGCCCACCGGCCAGGCCCCGGTCAACGTCCACGACGCCAACACCCTCGCCCCGCCCTCGACGCAGCGCGGCCCGTCCACGCCGGCCGCCACGGAGGACTACGAGGTCATCGAGGTCCTGGGGCGCGGCGGCATGGGCGTCGTCTACAAGGCACGCGACAGACGCCTCGGACGCGTCGTCGCCCTCAAGATGGTCCTCGCCGGCCAGTACGCCAGCGACGACGAGCTGCGTCGCTTCCACACCGAGGCCGAGGCCGTCGCCCGACTCCAGCACCCCAACATCGTCCAGATCCACGACATCGGCGTCCGCGACGGCCGGCCCTACTTCAGCCTCGAGTACTGCGACGGCGGCTCCCTCCAGGGACGCCTCGACGGCACACCCCTCCCGCCCACCCACGCCGCCCGCCTCCTGCGCACCCTGGCCGAGGCCGTCCAGCACGCCCACGCCGCCGGCATCATCCACCGCGACCTCAAGCCCGCCAACATCCTCCTCGTCGAGCCCAAGGACGTGCCGCTGGAGCGCTGCACCCCCAAGATCACCGACTTCGGCCTCGCCAAACGCATCGAGGACGACCAGGGCCACACCGCCACCGAGGCCATCCTCGGCACGCCGACCTACATGGCCCCCGAGCAGGCTCAGGGGAAGACGAAGCAGTCCGGCCCCGCCGCCGACGTGTACGCCCTCGGCGCCATCCTCTACGACCTGCTGACCGGCCGCCCCCCGTTCAAGGGCGAGACGGCGATGGACACCATCCAGATGGTGCAGACCTCCGAGCCGGTGCCCCCCACCCGCCTCCAGCCACGCATCCCCGACGACCTCCAGACCATCACCCTCAAGTGCCTGGAGAAGGACCCCGCCCGACGCTATTCCTCCGCCGCCGACCTGGCCCAGGATCTCACGCGCTTCCTGGCCGGCGAGCCGATCCTCGCCCGCCCGGTCTCCGGCTGGGAACGCGCCTGGAAGTGGGTGCGCCGCAACCCGACGGCGGCGGCCCTCATCGCCGTCTGCTTCCTCGCCCCCGCCGCCGTGGCCGGCGTCAGCCTCGCCTACTCCGTGCAGCTCCGCGAGGAGACGGCCCGCGCCCTCAGCGCCGAGAAGGACGCCGACCAGAAACGCGCCCGTGCCGGGGCCGCCGAGCAGAAGACGGCCGAGGCGCTCATCGAGGTCGAGAAGAAGCGCGAGGCCGCCGAGAAGGCCCAGCAGGCCGCCCGCGCCGCTGAGGCCGAGGCGAAGAAGGCACGCGACGGCGCCAAGAAGGACTTCCTGCACGCCCAGGCCGCCGCCGTCAAGCTCATGCGGCTGGCCCAGGACCGCATGCGCCGCATGGGCGGCACCGAGGCCGTCCGCCGCGAGCTGCTGGAGGAGGCGTTGCGCATGTGCCTCGTGTTCGCCCGCCGCCAGGGCGACTCCATCGCCGACGTGCGCCGCCTCATCGACGCCCACCGCCTCGTCGGCGAATTGGAGTATGAATTGGGCCACCACGGCGAGGCGATCCGCCACCTCGGCAAGGCCCTGGAGGCGCACGCCGAGGTTTGCTCGCGCAGCGAGAGGGACCGCCTCGACGCCGCGTTCCAGAACGGCGTGGCCGACATCCTCATCGCACGCTGGCGTGCCGAGCAGGCCGTCGCGCCGAAGGACGCCGCCGCCTCCCTCGACGCCGCCCTGTCGCACGTCAACGCCCTGCCGGACGCCCTCCGCGGCCACTGGACGACGGCCCACGCGCGGGCGATGGTGCTGTCCGCCCGCGGGCTGCACCGCCAGGAGACGCAGCGCCTGGCCGCCCGCCGCGACATGGAGGAGGCGCGTGGCCTGCTCAGGTCGATGGAGACGCGGCCCGAGGTGTCCGGGGACGGGCAACGCCTGGCCGACGTGCGCCGCGAGCGGGCGCGGGTGCTGGCGAACCTGTCGGCCCTGGACGTGGGCCTCGGACGCCTCGACCCGGCGCTGGCCGGCGCGGACGAGGCGCTGGCGGTGCTGCGCGAGGTGCGTGCCTCGGGCGGCGCCGACGTGCTGTCGGAGCTGGGCCGGGCGCAGGCGAACAAGGGGCTCGTGCTGCTGGCGCGCGGCGAGCTGAAGGCCGCCGCCGCCGTCTTCGACCGGGCCGTGGCCGACTTCCGCGAGGTGTCCGCCCTGGCGCCGCTGAACGTCGATCACCGCGAGCTGCTGGCGTCGGCCCTGCTGAACCAGGGCCTGGGCCGCCACCAGATGGGCCGACCCCACGAGGCCGAGGCCCCGCTCAAGGAGGCTGCCGAGATCAACGAGCGCCTGGCCAGGGACGCGCCGGCGGCGGCCCTGTACCGCGCCGCCGCGGGCCGCGCCTGCAACGCCCTGGGCCTGTGCCTGATGCGCCAGGGTCGTGGTGACGCGGCGTTGCCGTGGCTGGAGAAGGGCCGGGCCGGCTTCGCCGAGGCGGCCCGCCTGCGCGGCGAGCCGTTCGAGGAGGCGCACGTGTGCTGGGGCAACCTCGTGCTGTGCCGGCAGAGGCTGGCGTCGGCCGCCGACCTCGCCGGCCAGACGGACGCCGCCCTGCTGCACCTCGCCGCGCTGTCCGACCTCCGCCGCGAGCGTCTGGCCGCTCTGCCGCTGGTGAAGGATGACTGGCTGCGCTTCGCCGAGCATTGCCTGGCCGGCGCGGAGGTGCTGGGGACGGAGGCGGTGCGGGCGCGTCTACTGGAGAAGGCCGGCGACCACCGGGCGTTGTCGGCGTGCGTGGCCGGGATGGCGAAGCTCGCGCCGACGTGGCCCGGCCACCTGGACAGCCTGGACCATCTGGCGGCGTGCGTGCGCCTGGCCGAGAAGGAGTCAGCGGCGGAGCCGAAGGCGACGCTCCTCGCGCGGTACCGCCGCGAGGCGGCGGCGCTGGTGCAGGGCCTGAAGAAGAACCCGCCGCCGGGGCTGACGGAGCGTCTGGCGTCGCCGACGCTGGCGGGGCTGAATCTGGGGGCGGGCCGGCCATGACCGAGGCCGAGTGGCTGGCGGGTGAGGATCCGACGCCACTGCTTGCGTTGCTGCGGCGGAGTCGGGCGCGGCGCGGCCTGGAGCCGGATCATCCCCCCGCGCCGCTGCCTTCCCAGCCTGGGGGGTAGACTCACAGGCAGCTCGTCGTCCGGCACCGCTCGCGCCTCACGCCGCCCACGCCGTGAGCCCATATCTTTGAGGATGTGGCCCACGGGACCGCTCCCATGACCAAAGACCCCGCCGCCCTGGCCCGTGATGTCGAGAAGGCACGCGAACGCCTCGAGCCGCTCCGCACCCAGGCGGGGCGCGTCCTCGTCGGGCAACGCAGGCTCCTCGACCGTCTGCTCGTGGCGCTGCTCACCGGCGGGCACGCCCTCCTCGAAGGCGTGCCGGGGCTGGCGAAGACGCTCATGGTACGTACCCTGGCCCGCACCCTGACGCTGACGCTGTCGCGCATCCAGTTCACCCCGGACCTGCTGCCGGCGGACGTGATGGGCACGCGCATCTACAACCCACGCGAGGCGGTGTTCTCCGTCGTCAAGGGGCCCGTCTTCGCCAACCTCGTCCTCGCCGACGAGATCAACCGCGCCCCCGCCAAGGTGCAGGCGGCCCTGCTCGAAGCCATGCAGGAACGCCAGGTCACCATCGGCGACACGTCGTTCCCGCTGCCCGACCCGTTCCTCGTCCTCGCCACGCAGAACCCCATCGAACAGGAGGGGACGTACCCTTTGCCCGAAGCGCAGTTGGATCGCTTCATGTTCAAGCTGGAGGTCGATTACCCCACCGTCGAGGAGGAGCTGCTCATCCTCGAGCGGATGGCGACGACGCGCCCCTCGCTGCACGTCGACGCCGTCCTCGGGGCGGCGGACCTCGCCTCCCTCGCCGAGACGCTGGACGCCGTCCACGTCGACCCGCGCATCATGCGCTACATCGTCGATCTGGTGCAGGCGACGCGCCGCCCGGCGGCCTACGGGCTGGACCTGGCCCCGTACATCCGCTTCGGCGCCAGCCCGAGGGCCGGCATCTTCCTCGTGCGGGCGGCGCGAGGCCAGGCCTTCCTCGAAGGCCGCGCCTACGTCACCCCGGCGGACGTGAAGGCCACCGCCCTCGACGTGATGCGGCACCGCGTCGGCATCACCTACGAGGCCGAGGCCGAGGAGAAGTCGGCGGCGACACTCATCACCCACATCCTCGACCGGCTGCCGCTGCCATGAAGCAATCGTCGGGGACGCTGCTGTATCGCACCGGGGCCTCGGGCGTCGAGGTGATGCTCGTCCACCCCTCGGGGTGGTACAACCGCTCGAAGCCGTGGGGCATCCCCAAGGGCGAGCTGGACGGCGACGAGTCGCCCGAGCAGGCGGCCCGCCGCGAGACCGAGGAGGAGACGGGGGTGCAGGCGGGCACGCTGGTCCCCCTCGGGCACATCGAGTACACGAAGAGCAAGAAGCGGGTGCATGCGTTCGCCGGCCCGGCCCCGGAGGGGTGCGAGCCACGCTGCGCGTCATGGGAGATCGACGGGGCGAAGTTCTTCCCGCTGGCCGAGGCGCGGGCGTGCATCCACCCCGACCAGGCGGCGTTCCTCGACCGGCTGGCGGCGCGACTGACGCCGGGGGCGTGAGCGGCCACTTTCGCCCCGCGCCAGCCGGTTTCGGTCACGGGTTGACAGGAGGGCCGCGCTGGTGTGTGATGTGATGAAGGCGTCCGTCCGGGGGAGCCATGAACGACCACCCGAACAAGCACATCCGGGAGGCGGTGGATGAGGCGGTCTCGGCGGGATGGCGTCTCGTGAAGTCGGGGCCGCGCTCCCACGCCTGGGGGCGGCTCTACTGCCCCGCCCATTCCCAGGGCGGCTGCATCATCACCGTCTACGGCACGCCGCGCGTGCCCGAACACCACGCCCGTTACATCCGCCGCCGGATCGGCGCGTGTCAGCATGGAGCCTGACCCCGGAGTGACCCCCATGAGCCTCTACGAGTTCGATGTCTTCCTGAGCGGGGTGTCGGAGATCGACGACGGGCAGGCCGACGCCCTGTTCGCGGCGGGGTGCGACGACGGCACGCCGGCCAGCTCGGGCGGCAGGGCGTGGGTGCATTTCGACCGCGAGGCCCCGAGCCTGGAAGAGGCGATCCGTTCCGCCGTCGCCCAGGTGCGTGCCGCCGGCTTCGTGGCGGCGAAGATCGAGATGGACGCCGGCTCGCTGGCCGCGGGTTGAGCTGGCGACCCGCGTCCGGGCTACGCTCGGCTGGCGCTATGCTTAACCAGACTCATGCAAACGGCTCCGGGCACGCCACGCGATAGGCGAACGCCCCAATGTACTCCAACGAGCAGCCATCCGGCCGGGCAGGCCGATTGGGCGAGAAGAGGCAGATGGCCGCGTCCGCCAGACGCGAAGTGTCCAGCCTTGACAGCCACTGATGGGAGTACGACGCTCTGG
Source organism: uncultured Alcaligenaceae bacterium (assembly GCA_964630925.1). Taxonomy (GTDB): domain Bacteria; phylum Planctomycetota; class Planctomycetia; order Gemmatales; family Gemmataceae; genus RGDT01. The sequence continues at coordinate 52,737 of CAZVZK010000003.1, read as the reverse complement.
CCAGCAGCTCGCCGAGCCGGACCGGCCCCGTGGATGAGGCGCGGATGGCCTCGATGCACGCCGGCTCGTACCCCGACAGCTCGACCTCGCGGATGAAGGCCGACGGCACGCCATCGCCGTCTTCGGTGTACGTCATGTCGATGTACGAGCGCATCTCGGCGAACGAGCGAAACCGGCCGGACGAGATGAAGACGTGAACCGTGGACATTCGCTCGCCTCCGACCCTCGACGCAAGTTATCCTCCTCGCGGCGCCCTGTCAACGAGTGGCCGATTCACACCCGGCCCCGCGCCCTGTCCACGGCGTCGGCGACGGCCCGCAGCGCGAGGGCCTGAACGTCCAGCGTCGCCACGCCACGCTCCACGCCGGCACGCACCTGGTCCCAGGCGGTGAAGGGCGTGACGGACGCGGCCTTGGAGACGCTCTCGACCAGCGTCTCAGGGTTGGCGGGGAGGCTGACGCAGGCGTATTCGAGCAGCAGCCAGCGGTCGATGACGAGGCGGACGTGGTCGGGCCAGCCGCGTCGCTTGGCCTCCTTCTCATCGGGGATATGCGTGGCCAGGGGCAGGAAGCCGATGCTCTTGCCGGCGAGGAGGCCGGCCTGGATGAGGGCGAAGACCTGGTCCGGCGGCCAGCCCTGACTCCGGGGCCATCCGTCGGGGCAGGGGGGGTAGTGGGTGCGGGCCTTGACGCCGTCCTCGACGCGGCGGCGCCACAGGCAGCGTCCGACCGGCGGGAGGGTGTAATCGTGGTTCAGCGTGACCAGCGGGTTGAGGGCGAACTGGCCATCATCCATGCCGCGGGCCATCACGACCTCGCCGGCGCGGTCCACGGCCTCGGTGGTGATCCACGACACGTCGGAGCGGCTGCCGGGGCTCAGCTCGCCGGGCCGTGACGTGGCCTGATGGCGGTAGGCGTGGTGGGATGGCAGGGAGCGGAGGAGGGCCTCGACGGCGCGGGCGCTGGCGTCGGGCATGGGGAAGCCGAGCGGGCCCTCGGGCCAGGAGCGGAAGGGGGACATAGGGGTCAGGGGTCAGGGGTCAGGGGTCAGTAAGAAAACAGCCAGTGAACAGCCGAGAGAAGACACGGCACGCTTACGCCGCGCCGCTCGCCTGGACCGGCGGCGGCGCGTCGCCCCACGGGACGGGCGGCAGGCCCATCGCGGCCCGCGCCTCGTTGACGGTGACGACGCCGTACTTGAGGGCCACCTCGCGCTCGCGGAGCGCGAGGTCGCGGTTGTCCGGCGAGGGGTCGTCGCTGGCGAGGAACAGCCGGCCCGTCGGGTCGAAGAGCGGCACGAGCTGCTCGTTGAGCTTCTCGTCGCGGCGGCGCAGACGCGGGAGGATGGCGCGCGAGAGGTGCTGCCGCTCGGCGGCCTGGAGGTTGGCGAGGTTCGTCTCGGTGCTGAGGAACGCCGGCGGGACGTGGAAGGCGTTGCAGATCTCCTCGCGCGTCGCCTTGAGATCCGCCAGGGCGGCGTAGTCGCCCATCGAGTGTTGCAGCAGCTGCACTCGCAGAGCGCTCTCGGCTACGAGGACACGCCCGGCGCCGCCGCGGCGCAGCTTGTTGTTCCACTGCGTCTCGAGGCGGACGCGCTCGTCCTCGCCGAGGACGGTGTCGGGCGAGACGATGGCGTCGGGCAGGGCGTGGTTGTCGAGGCGGGTGCGTTTGAAGAGGGTCAGCTCGTGGGCGAGGCGGGCCTGGGCGAAGCAGGCACGCAGGGGCGACAGGCCGGAGTGGTAGGGGTCGGACGGGTCGGGGTAGCGGAAGGCGATGACGCGGGACGCCGGGAGGCGCTCCTCGCCCGTGGGCGTGCGGTAGACGTAGCCGCCGGGCGCGACGGCGACGCGGTGGGCGGGCAGCGGCCAGATGGCCTCGGGCGTGCCGAGGGGGCCGAGGTCGAGGAGCCAGTAGGCGGAGCCGACGGTCTCCTGGTACAGGGTGGTCAGCTCCCAGAGGTCGAACCAGCCATAGACAACTACGCGGACTGACTCACAGACGACGGGATCTTGCAAAATCAGGGCCAGATTGCCCATCCTCGCCAACCCGGAAGCTCAGCAGGACACCCACGACCCGCGCCCCAGCATGGAAAAACTACAATCCGCCGCCTTGGCGCAGGGGGAGGGCGCGCGCACGATTCAGGCGTCACGAGCAGCGAAAAGACGGAAATGCCTTTCTCGTGAATAGATGATTATTCGTGAAAAATGGGCACTCCGCTGCTGACCTTGGAATGCTGCTGCTGCCGTGGTAGGTTACTGTATGCAGTTTCACGACCTTCGAGGGAGCGGAGGGAGTGAGCGATCCCTTGGAGAAGGACCATGTCCGAGCAGATGGAGAAAGCGGTTCTGCCGGGGAGTCTCGAAGGCAAGAGCCTCGAAGCGCTCAATGCCTTGGCACAACAGATGGCGTCGGCACTGGCGGCTGCACAGAGTGCGGCAGGATCAGGTCAGAACGCCCCCAAGACGAGTTCGGGCGGGAGCGGGTCTTGTGGCCCGAAGAAGTGAATCAACTAGAGGCGAGACCCCAGCATGAGCCAGAACGACAAGCCGAGTCAACAGGGCAAGGCCAAGAAGAAGGTGTGGCGCTTCAGCCTTGACGCTTACTTGACGATGTCGCAGATGATGGCGGTAAACCTCGCGGCAGCTACGAAGGCGAGCGGCAAGGCTCAAGGTGGCTCATCCAACAACGGCGGGAACACGCCGAAGAAGTGACGAGGTCGAGCATGAGCCAGAGCAGCGGCAAGCCCAACGGGCAGGGCGGGAAGAGGACAGTGCCCCTGACGGAAAGCATCGACGCCATGCTGAGGCTGGCGCAGCAGATGGCAGCGGCTCAGGCGGCAGCGGCTCAGGCGGTAGTGGCTCAGGCGGCAGCGAGCAAAGCACAGCGCGGGGGCAAGACAGAGTCGAACAACAACGGCAACAACCCCAAGAAGTAACTATGGAAACGAAGGATTGGGTTATCGCCACTTTCTCAGGGCTGGCTTTCCTCTGGTCGCTCATCAGTTACTTTTTGAACAAGGCGAGCGCCAAGGAGGCCGGGGATCGCGCCGATGCAGCGAACACCATCGCCAAGGAGACGGGCAGGCGGCTGGCTGCCGAGTCTGAAATATCGATCTTGCGGCTGATCAACGACACACGCACGAAGGCCCGCGAGTTATGCCTGCGGGTGACGGAGTTGCAGGCAGGCCGGGTTGCGAGCAAGATTCCCGCCGACGAGAGTCGCCTGATCGCAGCCATCAACGTAGCCTATGAAGAGGCGGTTGAGGCATTCTTGAACGCTTACGAACTTGCCTGCGGCATGTACCTTGATGGCGGAAAGTTGGACAACGAGCGGTTCAAGCGCCAGTACCATGACGAGATCAGGAGGATGTTCGACCTGCCTGAACCCTACGCCAAGCGGCTTCATCCGGTGAACTCCGGGTTCCCCGCTATCCGCAAGGTTCACCAAGAGTGGCACAACTTGGAGAAGGGCTGAACCTCAGAGCCGGAAGCTGGATCTACACGGATACGCCCCGGCATGAGTCAGCCAGAGTAGCACACGGTAGCCATGAGATGAACGAATGACGCTCCCTGTCGAAGTCCGGTTCACGATCCCAACGCAGATCGCTTCAGACCGGGGAAGCGGCACGTTGCAGTTTTCGGGCTGGCTTCCGCTGGCTAAGGACAACAGCCTCGAAGTCGCCGACAGCGGCATGGTGGTTCGATACAGCATCGACGCAAGCTGCGTGGGGCATCTGGACGGCTTCGATGCTGACAACATGGGAAACTATGTCAATATCATAGTTGACAAGGTGATCTGCACGGTATCGGGACTATCGACAACCGAGAATGTGACAGAACTTGCAGCAGCAATGGGCGCGGGTTCTGGCATCAACAAGCTGAACGAGTTGTTTGGCGAAGATGCTGTTCGCAACTATAGCGTGATGAGCAGAGAGGCTTACGCAGCGGCCATCAGGCATTACAACAGGTTCGTAGGCTACGTTCGGGCTGCTAAAGGCCAGTCTTGGCTCAAAGAGCGTGCCGCTGTGTCTGGATCGTTGTACGCTGAGCTTCACGCACTTGCCGCGAAGGCGCGGATCGCAGATGGCCCGTGGTTCGACTTGACGGCCCCGCCGGTAATCGAATGGCAAGGAATGGTGCCGAGTCAGGAACGCTGTATAGTTGAATCTGACTGGGCTGCTCTATGCAATCACGTCCAGCAGGGGCGAAAGCCGCCGCTCGTTGGGCAACTCTTGGCCAACGCTGAGGAGCATCTACGGGCTGGGCATGAGCGAGCAGCAGTGACGGAAAGCGTATCGGCTCTTGAGTTCGCCGTCCACCAGTTTGCCAAGAAGGCGAAATCCGAACTATGGGCAAGCCGGTTTTCCGGGAGAGTTCAGGCAGGCAGCTTGGCCAAGCATGTTGAACACTTGGGGTTCACTGCAACGATTTCGTACTTGTTCCCAGTCATCCTGCCGGAAGAACATGTGCCTCTGGAGGTCATCCAAGCCTGTCGGGATGCCATTGAAGAGCGGAACAACGTCGTCCACAACGGCAAGCGGCAAGTGGACCCGGCAGCAGTGTGGCGATTCCTGAAGGGCATCAGGTCACTCTGCGCCGCACTTCGGACGATGCAGGAAGAGGCAGATTGACTAGACGGCAGACTGCTGCCTCTCTCCGCTGCCTGCCCTCTCCAGCGCGCGGTAGATCGAGGCGCGGCTACATCTGAACCGCCGCGCCAGATCAGCCACGCTGGCCCCCTCGTCGTGGAGCTTCTTGACGCTGGCGGGGCTGGGCACGGCCCTTGGCTGCCCCTTCCCTCTGGGCTTGCCCGCAGCCTCGCGGATGGCGTCAGCGTCCCGCCTGATGGCCTGTGCAAAGCGGTCGATCCTGATGAGAAGGGCAGGCAAGGCCGCATCAGGGACCGCCCCGTCCCGCAGCTTCTCCGCTACCTTCTGGAACGCGAAATAGTCGTCGGACAATTTCGCAAGCGCGTCCCTCATGTCCGATAAGCCCCTTAAAGTGCGCCGCTGCCTGTCCGATACCCCCGTTAAAGTACAGTCTACGACTGACACCCGCTAACTGTATGGGCCAACCCGCGACGGGGAAGCCGAACTCAGGAGACCCGACACATGACCGCCGACGAGACCGCCGAACTGGCTGCTGAGATGGTCGCCGACGACGTGGCTCTTGCCCTGCACTACTTCATGCAGGACATGATCGAGCGGCTGAAAGCCGAAGCCGAGATGGACGACGACGAAGCCGCCGAGACTCTGGCGAACCTGCTCCGCTCCGAGGCGGACGACACGCACGCAGCCCCGAAGAAGACGCGGCGTTTCCACGTCAAGAGTTCGACGAGCAACGATGACACGCTCTCGATCAAACTGGACGTGGACGATCTCGACTGCAAGGGCCTTGACAGGGGCGAGAGGGTCGAGCTTCACTTCTGGCTCGGTCACTGTGCCGTTGATGCGCTCCGCTGGAAGTTGGAGCGGTTGAAGGGGCTTCACGAGGCCAAGGAGCGGAGCGACCGGGCGAAGCGGGCTTGGGAGACCCGGCGGAAGAACCAGAAGGAAGCCGCCGAGCCGAAGCCCCGGAAACTGCGTGTCATCGGCTGAGCAGTCACGCTGGCCTTCCCCGCTGAGTCGGGTACAATGCCACAGAAAGGGGGAAAAGATGTTCCGCTACACCATCGCGCTCGACGTGTCCTTCTCAGGCCAGACGCCGACTATCCAAGACGACTCCCCGCAAGACCTGCCGCTCTATGGCCGGCTCGTGATCACGCTGGGCCACGCTATTAACATCGCAGCACCGGGAGGGGGTGGGATGACCTTGCCCGCAGGGTCGCAGATCACCGGGACCATCGTGCAGAAACAACCCTTGCCGCCTGCCCCACCTGCCCCGTGAGGCTCTGCCGCTGTCCAACTGAACAAGGCCCCATCTCCGCGCGAGGCTGAGATGGGGCCTGTTGTTGTAGGTCGCAACATGCCTCAGTTTTTGCGCACGAGGCATACCCCGGAAAGCCGCGCGACAGAACTGTACAAAAATCGCCGATCCTACTTGCTGTCAGGGACACAAGCGGGGATAATGGGGCAGGGGAAATCTGTATACCCAAGAGGGAGCGGCGGGAGGCGCATAGGAGCGCCGCCGAGAAAGCCGTCAGGGAGCAGAAGCAGAGCAATCCCTCCGCACCACGAGGCTCGATCATGGCACGCAAGAAGGCGAAACCCAAGACACCGAAACTGCCCGTTGCCGGGTTCGAGATGGAGTGGGCCGACGACCTGCGGAACCTGAACCTTACCCTGCACATCGGGGCGGGCGAGGAAGCGGAGACGACGCCCCTTGAACTCGCCATCCCCGCGAGTTGCCTGTCTGAACTCCATCAGGAACTCGTGAAGACGCTGAAGAAGTACCGGGAACTCTTCCTGAAGAAGCAGAAGCACGACGCCATCGACCGCAACGCCGACGAGATGAGGAGGCGGCTGAGGGCCAACGACAGCAACGCGCCTTGGAACTGACGACCCTGCACAGGAGGGCACCGCGACGCGCTGCCACCAACTAAGCTTCTGGCGGACGCAGCAGTTTGGTAGGATGCCGTGTTGACGAGGGGGCTACTTGGGGAGAGTTCGCCATGTTCATCAGATCGAACCTGTTCAGCAAGGGGCACCCTGCCAAGCGAGAGCCTCGTCTTTCCGACGCGCTCGACCGCCATACGCGCACCGTGCTGAACAAGATTCGGGGCCTCTCGAACCTTGACCAGTTGACCGACGCCTTCCTCGGCGGACTCGTCAGAAGTGCCCTTGTGGCTCCATTGGCCATCAGCTTTGACAAGATGGGGCGCGAATTTCGCTCGGAGCAGTTCGACGGCTCACAGCTTCCCTTCGAGCAGTTCGGGGACCGGGGCCGACTGTATCAGAGGCAGGTCGTCCGCTTGAGTATCCCGTTCTCCGGGGAAGAGGATCTGCTGCAATATGCCCCGAGTACCTGCGGCTTAACCTACCCAAGAGGCGAGGTTTGCGGCAACACGATTCAGTTCGACGTGATCCTCTGGGGGTCGCCCGACGACGAACAGCGAGTGAGGCAGGAGATCCGGCAGAATCTTGACTTAATCGCTGACTGCGCGGTGAAGATCAACCAGCAGGTGAAGGCGTACAATGAGGCTCTGCCCGCACAGGTCAAGGCCGCGTTCGATGCGAAACTCGGCGAACTGGCCAAGCAGCATGCCCTCTTCGACGATCTCGGAATCCCCGCGATGCCGAAACCGCCTACCCTGCTGAGCAGCCCTGCACTCCCGAAACCAAAGCCTGCCAAGGAACGGGTTGTCCACATCACGCAATACATCGAGAACCAGTTCGTGCAGCACCTCGCCCAGACGAACTACAACGGCGGTGACGTGAACAACGAGATTCAAGGAGTAAGCTGAGGACCGCACAGGCACGCTCTGAGGTTGTGGGCCATGAAAACGATCCGATTGGCGACCCCGCAGCACTTCGGGGATTCGGAGACGAAGACTGAGTACGATGCCTCCAAGATCAGCGGCATCAAATCTGTTGTGGGGGATGACGAACGCGAGGGAACTCATTTCTGGGTGGCTGGCTCGTTCGAGCGACAGTTCTGTCTGGAGTCTGCGCGTCAGGTTCGCCGGCTGATCGACGACGCCCTGAACAGCGAAGAAGTGCAGCTTGGTGCCGAAGCGGTGGCCCTCCTTGTGCGCGGGGCAGGGGCACCCGATGGGATGATGCACTTCATCGAGGAAGACGGGTTGCTGAGCGTCCTTGTCGCAGAATTCAAACCTGAGCCATTCAGGGGGAGAGTGCGGAGCCAGTATGAACATGCCCGTGATGAGCTTGTTCGTCATGGGTTCATCGTGTTGAAGGGGCGTGGGGTGTACCACGTCTCCCAGCGCGGCTACGACATGGGGGACCACTTGGCGGGCGGCCCCGTGGACAAGCCGTTCCGTGGGTTTCTTCGACTGCCTGCCCGTCCTGTGGAGCCAGCGCTTCCGATGATCTTCAACCAGACGAACAACAACCGTGGCGACGTGAATAACGCGGTTGCCGAGAAGGGCAGCGTGGTGCAGAACGTGACGAAGTTCGCGGGCAGCCCCACGACGAAGGACCGCGTTTTCCTCGACGACATCGACAGCTTCGCGAAGGTGCGCGAAACGAGTGCCGTGTCGGTCGCCCCGCACCTGAAGGCCGGGTATCTCGACTTGTCAGAGGAGACGGTTCAACTGGCGCTGGAAGAGATCCTCGCCGTCGCCCTCCACAAGAAGGACTGGGGCGGTGAGATCAATGACCTGTACACGTCGAACGTCCTCGTCGGGGGGGCCAGAAGGGCCACGGCGTTTCTCCTGAAGGGGAACGGGCTGCGGAAAAACGTGATGGAGATTGGCGACTGCGGCAAGAACGGGGATCAGGTTGTTCGTCTGTTCCAAAGCCCCGCAGACCTGTTCGTGATCCAGTTCGTCGGCAACATCTCCGAAGCGGTCATCCGCCACGCGGAAGGGGAGGTCGCCCGCCTGAAGACGCAGGGCCGGGAATCGCAGTTCTTGATCATGGACGGGCAGGAGACGGCTCGGCTGATGGCTGCCTACGGCAAGCTCCCGACGCCCGCCGTGCCGCTCCTGCCTGCCCCGGCCCCAGCTTCGTAACACGGAGCGAGCAAGCTCGACATGGCCCCGGAGAACCTCGACGCGCTCCGGGGGTTCCTTGTTTCCTGCTCGTCTGCCTGCCGCTGGCGACGACTCTCCCAAGCCGCCTTCGCCCTCAAACTGCGTGCCTGCTGCTCGGATCTCGCCTGCATTTCCGCGATCACGGCAACGACCGTAAGCCCCTTTTCCGCCGCGACCGCCTCGACGCTGGCCGCCTGCTCTTCGAGCGTGCCGGGGTCTTCTACCGACGCCCTGACGTACCCGACCGTATTCCTCTCGTCTGACATGGCTCTGCCTCGTGGTTCGGGCGATGCCACGTTATACGGCCCGCCGCAGGCAGATTAAAGCGCGTGGCCCTACATACTGCATGGCAAACGCTCTGTACGACAAGGGCCGCGAGGCATTCGCGAGCGGCTCGATCTCTTGGACATCCGACACGATCAAGGCCGCCCTCGTGACGAACGGCTACACGCCGAACCTGTCCGCCCATCAGTTTTATTCGGACCTGACCCCCGGCTCCAACGTGGTCGGCACGAACCAGACGCTCGGCAGCAAGACCGCGACCGCTGGCGTGTGCGATGCCGCCGACGTGTCGTTCTCAGCCGTCCCGTCCGGGTCCACGGTCACATACCTCGCGATCTACAAGGACACGGGTTCCGCCGCGACAAGCCCGCTGATCGCCCTGCTCGACACCGCGACCGGCCTGCCCTTCTCGACGAACGGGGGAACGGCTTCCGTCGCTTGGGACAACGGGGCCAACAAGATCTTCAAGCTGTAACCCCTAGCCCCGCGAGGACCGCCGTTGCTGGGCTTCAACCCTATCTCCGCGCTCCCGGTCTCGGTACTGCCTGAAACCCGCTTCGTCTCGCCCAGCGGCATAGCTTCGGGCGAGGCTTTCGGGACCGCCACGCTCACGCTGTCGGTCGCCCCGTCCTCCGTCCCCTCCGCTGAATCCTTCGGCTCGCCCACGTTGAACTTGAACGTCGAGCCGTCTGGGGCTGGGACCGGGGAAGCCTTCGGCACGCCCACGTTGAACATGCAGGTCGAGCTAACGGGCATTGTGTCCGCCGAAGCCGCTGGCGTGCCCTCCTTGGCCTTGCAGATAGAGCCAGAGGCAATCGGGCCGTCCGAGTCTTTCGGGGCCGCAGAACTCACGCTGGGCGTCTTCCCTGATGGCGTGGCTTCGGAAGAGGCGTTCGGGCTGGCCCTCGTGTCCCTGTCCAGCAGCGTCGAGCCGTCAGGCATCCCGTCCGACGAATCCTTCGGGTCGCCCACGTTGAACATGCAGGTCGAGCCGTCCTCCGTCCCATCGGGCGAGGTCTTCGGGACAGCCATGTTCAACTTGCAGGTCGAGTCATCGGGCATCCCATCGGCGGAAGCCTTCGGGGAAGCCGTGGTCACGCTGTCGGCTTCGAGCGGCTGCCTGCTGGGCGATGTCTCCCTGTTAAACTTGCTGGCGGGGGAAGGCTCCCTGATGAAGAAGCTCGGCGGCGCTGGGGCCGTGCTGAAGAAGCTGCTGGGGGCCGGGGCTGTTGGTGCCGATCTGGCCGGGGAAGGCTCCCTGCTTGTGAAGCTGGCGGGCGCTGCGTCCCTGTCGGACCTGCTCGCCGGGGCCGGGGCTGTTGGTGCCGATCTGGCGGGGGAAGGCTCCCTGTCGAGGAAGCTCGGCGGCGCTGGGGCCATGTCGAACTTGATGGCCGGGTCCGTGGCCTCGTCGAGGAAGCTGGCGGGCAGGGGGTCCATGTCGAACTTGCTCAGGGGCGATCCGAGCCTGTGTCAGGAGAGGTAAGCCGCCTGCTCTTGCTCGCGGATCGTCAGCGTCCCTGAAGTGCTGGTCGCTACCCACTGGACGACGTAGGTGTTGCCGTCCGCCAGCGTGCCCGTCTGGGCTGCACTGAAGGTTCCCCGGTAGTTGCCGTTGCTCGACGCCACATAGGACAAGCTCGCGCTGAAGAGCGTCGTGTCCCCGTCCAGCACGGAGGCCGTCACGGTGGCGTTGTTGATGTAGTTCCCGGTGAGGGTGTCCTGATGCCCGGTCAGGTTGACGAGCGTGTCGCAGCCGATGTTGATCATGCTTTATCTAGTGAGCAAGACTTGGTATCCGGCGTAAGCGACCCGCCAGCCATGATCGAGAAGGTAAGGGATCGCCAGCCCGCCCTTGCCCCGGAACCTGCCCATCCCCCAAGCCGAATCGTCGAACAGGATCAGGCTCCGCTCGTGCAGGTGCGGCAGGGCCAGCTTCGCCTCTTCGAGGGCGCATTCCTGATAGCCAGCCGTGCCCACGTCGGCGCTGTCCAGATAGGCCACGTCGATAGGCCCCCTCCTCGCCTTCAGGTAGTCGTGGCTGTGGCTGGCGTGGACGGTCACGGTCCCTAGCTGGGCCGTCCACTGGCGGGCGAACTCGCAGTTGAACTCGTTCAGGTCAACGCTCGCCAGCCTGCCCCCGACCTGCTTCAGGTAGTAGCCGAAGAGGTAGGTGGAGAAGCCCGCCGTCCAGTCCTCGACGCTCCTGACCGTCCCCGTCTCGACCCAGTCCCGAAGGCCCCGCTCGCTGGCCAAGTTGAACAGGGCGTCGAAGCTCCGGTGACGGTCCACGAAGCTCGTCAGTCCGGCGTCGAACGTGCGGGTCTTCTCGACGAGGGACCAGAGGACGCAGTCTTCGGCGGCTGTCGAGGCGGGGAGGTAGCGGCGCGGCCCGAGCATCCTGACCGCCTGAGCCGCGATGAACGAGCCGTCCGCACGGTCCCCCGGTGACTCGACGATGTTGAACGCGAACCGCCTGAACCTCGTGATCTCGTTCCTGCTGGACGGGACGACGTGCAGGGTCTCCCGTCTGGGGACCGCGAAGGTCGAGGGCTGGTGATGGGTCCAGATGCCCAGTGCGGGGGTCCGGGTGAAGGTGTTCGTGAAGTGGAGAACCCCGCTGTCGATGCCTAGCACGAGGTCGGCTTGCCTGACCGCCTCGTATAGCTCAAGGGTGGACAGCCGCTTCCAGTCGTCGCCCAGATGCCGTACCCGCCAGTTGTTGAGCTTGAAGACGCGGCTGTCCCAGTCGAGCAGGATGACCGTCCCGTCCGTCTGGTCGAGCAGTACGCGAACCGCCTTCTCCTGCTCGGCGTGGCTCAGGTTCTTCGATTCCTGCGACGTGTTCCCTTGGAAGTGGCAGAGGACGACAGGGCGGGGGAGGTCGTGATAGTAGCTGGCGACGGTCTCCCGCTCGGTCGTTATCTGGTCGTCCAAGTTCAACTGAACGGCGCAGATCTCATCCCAGCGGTCCCAGTAGCCGCCGATGGGGGGCAAGGGGGCGTGGCTGACGTTCCAAGCCAGCTTGTTGCCGCTCCAGTGGTCCGCGTGGGTAGGCGGGCCGGGATGGGGGGCGTGTGGGTAGCCGTGGACGTGTTCGGCGTGATCGACGATCTCCGCGCCAGCCGCCTTGAAAAGGGGGGCCTTCGTGTCGTCGGTCTCGATCTGGATTCTGTGGCCGCGCTGGGCGTAGAGCTTGACCAGACGGGCGAAGTTGGCGCAGTCCCCTAGCCCGTGGCGGAAGCTGAAAGAAGTTGTCGGTTCCATAACTACCTTAATGTATGGAGCCAACAACAGAAACACCCGCTTCGGCAATGCGCAAAGCGGTCGAGAGCGGGTCATACATGGTGGCCGTCTGGCGGATCGATGGGGGCAAGTTGAACATGTTCCGCAAGACGGAAGCCTTCCCCGTCGTCGAGTTCAGCAAGGCTATCGAGATGCTGGAAGCAGACTTAAAGAACAAGGAGACTGATGGATAAGAAGTTCAGTGCAAGCAGCGTCGCGGGACGGGAGTTCCTCGCCCTCAAGGACCGCAGCAGGAACCCGAACGGGGGCGTCCTGATACGGAAGTCGGAGGTCGTGGCGGTCTCGCCGATGGAGGAGGACGGCAAGGAAGTGATCTACCTTCAACTGACCAGCGGCAGCGTGATCAGCCTTGAAGACGAAGACAGCTTGACCACGATTCACGCTTGGCTCTCGACGAAGAGCAAGGACTAGAAGTTCAGACGGCCCGAGTGGTAGTAGGCGAGGACCGCGTTGACTACCTCGTCGGGGGTGATCATCTGCATGCACTTCGCGACCGGGTCTTCCCCCAGAACTGGGAGCAGGCAGAGCGAATCGTCACGGGCATCCATCCTGACGACCTTTGCCCTCCAGCAGCCCTTGCCCTCGACGCAGCAGGGCATCTTCTCTGCGTGGGTCAGGACCGTCCCCGTGTGATACCTGACCCAGTTGAGCGGCAGGAACCCGGAGGCCAGCGTCACGCAGGGCTTCGAGTACGCGGCCATCAGGTGATGAAGGAAGCTCTCGGGGGTCAGCGCGCCCTGAGCGTGCCAGCCCAGCCTGATCAGTTGCCGCAGGTCCGTCTTGCCGACCAAGTTGATCACGTTCTTCAGGGGCGGGTGGTTGTGGATGTCGGCCCCGACCTGCACGAACTGGACCCTGCCGAGCAGCCGGTTCACGACTTCCTGCCAGCAGTCCCGACGCCACTTCTTGATCGTGTAGTCGTTCTTGTGGCCCGCGTTGATCAGCCAGAACTTGCCCCGGTAGCCCTCGACTTCCTCGACTTGGCTCATCCACCCCTTCTCTTCCTCCGTCAGGTACAGGCAGGGCTTCTTCCTGTCGCAGGTGATCCCGACCCCAAGCTCTCGCCCCAGATGCTCCGTGAACCCCTGCATGAAGTGGGCGGGCCGGTGGTCGGCTTGGTGGATCAGGGGGTACTGCGCGAATAGCTCCCGGTCGTAACGGTCGAACTTCTGGACGTGGGGGTTGTTCTCGAAGATGGCGGGGCAGCTACTCTCGACCCCCGTGACGAACTTCCCCGGATGCTGCGCGTGCAGGCACTCAAGGGCAGCGGTCAACACGAGGTTGTCGCCGGGGCACAGATGGTGCTTGACGAGGACGCTACACGGCACGGAGCCTCTTCCCGCAGCCGCATCCTCTGGGCTTCTGTGGCGGCTTCTGTGCGGGCTGCGGCTCGGGAAAGGGCTGGGCCTGCGCCTCGATCTCCCCTCCCCAGAGCTTCCTGTACGCCTCGTGGTTGAAGTAGAGCCAGCAGACGCGGCAGGTGCCCTCTTGGTAGGGGCCGGGCTGTTGCTGGGTCTGGTGCTTGCATGGCCTTGGCATGGCCTCCTTTACGGGGTGACTGTGGCCTCGAACGACCCGAACTGCCCGTTCCTGTAGCAGCAGAAGAAGTCGCCGAAGGCGAAGGTGAACGAAAGGGCGAACGGGTCGCAGGACGCGGACGACGCATCCACGGAAGTAGCGTTCTCCCCGCTGGTGTCGCAGGTGACGGACAGGCCCCAAGTCTGGTCGGAGATGCGGCAGGAGAGAGTGAACCGCTGGAAGCCGTTCTGTAGCGGCGCGCCGCAGGTGTTGCCGTTGTCCTGAAAAAACCAGAAGTGGAAGAAGGCGTTCGACCCGGAGTAGGCGAGCGGGTACGTCCCTTCGAGGCAGGTGCAATGAAGCGTCCCGTCGAAGATCGTCAGGTAGAGCGTCGAGGGCACGAGGACGCCGGGGCAGCAGGGCACGGAGACCCCCGGCGAGGACGACGAAGAGCTTGACGGGGACGACGAACTTGAGCAGCAGCAAGGACCGACGACGATGACAGGCATGCTCTCCTTAAACAGGGAAAACGGTGATGGTCGGGGCCAAGGTGGCATCGTTGCAGTGATCGCCCGTGGTCTCGAACAGGCTCATTACGAGCGGGCTTGAGCAGTCCCAGCTTGCCGCGTCGTACTGAGGCGTGATCGGGCTTCCAAGGTAGGACAGCCGCCAAGACGCGCCCGTCCAGTAGAATTGCCACGTCCCCTCGTTTTCGCAGAGCGTCGGCCCCGGACCAGTCCAAGTACAGTCGCTCTGGTAAGTGAGCGTCCATGTCCCCGCCGAGTTGCCGCAGTCCGAACAGAACAGGCCGTTGCCCCAAGCCGAGAGCGTGAACTGGACCTGATACGGCGCGCCGCCCGGACACTGCGGGCAGGTGCCTACCATCGAGCCGCCGCTGCTGGCTTGGCTGCTGCTGGAGGACGACGAGGACGACGAACCAGACGACGTTCCGCAGTCATCGACCACGCAAAGGCCGCCCTGCGTCCAGACCATGTACTTGATCGTCTTGACAAGCTGGCCGTTCTGGCAGGCCACGTCGGAGACGAACGGGATGCAGTTGGTGCAGGTGCCGCTCTGGCTGCTCTGGCCGCTGCTGGTCCCGCTGCTCTGCTGGCTGCTCTGCTGGCTGCTCTGGCCGCTGCTGGTCGAGCTTGTCGAGCTTGCCACGCTGCTCTGGCCGCTGCTCGCCCCGCTTGAGGCTTGGCTGCTCGCCGAGCTTGTCGAACTGCTCGCCGTGCTGGAAGCCTCGCTGCTGGCCGTGCTGCTGCCCGAACTGGTCAAGCTGCTGGACGACGAGCCTGACGCGGCGCTGCTGCTCGTGCTGCCCGAACTGGTCTGGCTGCTCGTCGAACTGGCGGCGCTGCTGGACGACCCCGACGAGGCCGACGAGCTTCCCGAGCCGCTGGCCGAACTCGCCACGCTGGACAAGGACACCGACGACGAGCTAAGGACGATGCCGACGCTCTCGCAGCAGTGGTCAAAGACGTACTCGCTGGCCCGACCGGGGTACAGCCGCACGATGGACCCGATGGCCGTGCATCCCGCGTTGAACTCGTAGGCCGGGTTCGTCTGCGTCGAGCCTGACCGCCCTGCGGGTATGATCGACCACGTCCCATCCCCCACGGGCTGAACCTCCCGCCATGCGTAGGCTTGCCCCCGCGAGCAGCTTGAGGACGACGAGCTTGAATCCAAGCCGTCCACGACGACCGCCACGATGACCGGGTCGATGATGCGCAGCATGGGGTTCGAGCCGACGTTGCGAAGCTCCAGCGGGTACTCTGCCGTGAGGCCAGAGAGCCGGTTCACTTCGCCCCGTAGCTCGTTCCAGTCGCGGGCGCTTAGCGCCGTCCCAGCGTATGCCTGTCGTGGCTGCTTCATAGGCTCCTTAGCCGATGGTGAAGAGGGTGTTCAGGTCCGCAGTCTCGAAGAGCCGACCGCCGCCAACTTCCCCCGTCGTCGTTATCAGATCCCACCACTGCTTGCTCTGGTCCCAGATGAAGTTGTGGCCCGCCTGCTCGCTGATCGTGTTCGGCCCTACGGTCCTGCTGACGAAGCCGTTGTCCCGGTACAGGAACTTCATGTTGATCTCCCAGAACATGTTCTCCGAGCGGTCCACGGCGTTGATGAACCTGTAGTTCGTGAACTTCGGGTCCAGCCCCAAGAACAGGACAGTCCCCGGAGGGCAGGCCATGTGCAGGTCATCGAAGGTCGTGTCGTTGACCTTGCCGTAACAGTTCTTGATCGCGGTCAGGTTGGGCGGGATGAAGGGCGACGTGGACGGGTTCGGCGGGACCATGTGCCATGTGTAGGTCAGATCCATCGTCATCGTCGGGCGGGCCGGGGGCTGGTTCAGGGCCAAGTGCCGACCGTCCGCCCCGACGTTGCTGACGAACTGCATGCCCGTCGAGTTGATGGTGATGGCGTCCCCGCCGAAGCCGTACTGCCGGGTCACGAACCGCTCAAGCTCGTCGGCGATGTCTCCGTCTTCCTTTACCTCGTACATCGGCGAGCGGTATTCAGCCGTGATCTTGGCGACGGTCTGCTCTAGGAACGCCTTCCCCATGAACTCGGCTTGGTACATCTGCCCGAGCGGCTGGATCTTCGCTTCGAGGGCGAAGAAGTTCGTGTAGTAGGGGTGGGGGTCGGGCAGGACGCGGGTGATCGCCGAGCCTGCCGCGTCGGAGTAGCCGAGCAGGTCGTCCATGAACTCGGGGATGCGGTCGCCCCGGATGTAGAAGGTGCGGGTGATCGAGGGCGAGCCGCCGCTCATGCTCATCTCGCCCGAGTTGTAGGCTTCGGAGTAGTCGTCATCGCCGTAGTCGTCGGGGGTGGTCGAGTTCTCCGGTACGAAGTTCCATGAATCAAGTGACATACCATAGTTAGAGTTATGGCCCCCAAGAACCGCCGCCCGATTCCTTCTCCTCGATCTTCTCCAAAAGCTTGTTGGTCTTCTTCTGCTCCTCAAGCGCCTGCTGCTGCGCCCTGAGCCGCTCCTGAGCCGCCTTCTGCTCGGGGGTCTCGACCGCCGCCGACTGCGCCTTCTTCCATAGCTCGGAGATCCCCACAAGCTCTACCTTCTGCTGGGCCATCGGCGCATGCCTCCCCTTGGGGGCCTTCGTGTCGTCCTCGTCGCCCAAGGAACCCCCGATGCCGCTGCCCTTGCCCTCCTTCAGCCTCGCCCGCCGGTTCTCGCGTTCGGCCCGCTTCTCTTCGATCTTGTTCTCGAAGTCCGTGACGGCTTGGTTCGCCGTGGAGATCGCCGAGTTGAAGTTGCCCTTGATCAGTTCCCGCAGGAGCGTCCCGACGTACACGAGGGCCTTGCCGACAGCCAAGATGGCGAAGCGGATGGCCCCGAAGACCGCCTCGAACACGGGCCGTATCCAGTCGAGGACGACCTTGATGCCCTCGAAGACGCCCTCGAAGATGCCCCCGAGACCCTCGACCTGCTCCATTACCATGTCGAAGAGGGGGCTGATCGAGTCCACGACGCCCGCGAATACCTCGCCTATGTCCCCGATCAGGTCCGTGATCATGTTGATGATCGGGGAGAGTCCATCGAGCAGCGAGCCGAAGAGATTCAGCACGACGGATGCCGCGTTGGCCACGACCCCGACGACGAACTCGATCACGGGGGCCAGAGCCTCCAAGATCCTGCCGATGGTCTCGACGACCTGCGTGACGATGGGGACCAGCATGCCGATCAGCTTGGTGATGGTGGCTACGAGCAACTGGAAGACGGGCAGCAGCTTCTCAAGGACGCTGGCGATGATCTTGACGATGGTGCCGAAGACCTGCGCCACGGCACCGATCAGCGGCATCAGGGCTTCGGCGATCTTGCCCAGCGCCTCCGCGAAGATCCCCATGACCTTCGTGATGATGGGCAGCAGCCGTTGCAGGGCGTCGGCCAAGACGGTCCCGAGGGCCTTGACCACTTCCGCCACGAGGGCGAGGATCGGGGTCAGGGCTTGGATCGTGGCCTTGCCTAGCTCGATCAGGGCAGGGAGAACCCCCTTGAACGCATCCATCAGGGCCGTCCCGACATCCTTGAAGGCGTCGATCAGGGGCTTGACCGCCTCCGTGAGCGACTGGAAGGCGGATTGGCCCTCGTCGGTCTGGCCCCCGAAGATGGCGAAGGCCCCGACCGCTGCGGCGAGGATGCCGATAAGGGCCGTGATGCCGCCCGTGGCTATGGACGACTCGACGCCGAACGCCTGAACCGCCGCGCTGACCATGTTGATAGCGGTGACGACCTTGGGCAGGATGATCAGGCCGAGCGCGATGGCCCCCGCGATCTTGACCCACTGGACGATCTGGTCTTTCTGCTCGGGGGTCAGCCGCCGCACGACATCAAGGACGCGCTCCATCATGGCCCGCGCCTCGTCGAGCAGGGGCAGGAAGATCGTCCCGACCTGTACCGAGATCTGGCTGATCACGCCCTGAAGCTGGTCGAAGCCCACGGGGTCGGCGGCCTTGATGAAGCCGGTGATCGAGGAACTGGCGAATGAGAAGGCTTGCTCGGCGATGGGGCCGATGGCGTTGATGGCGTCGCCGAGCTTCTCCATGGCGCTCATGGCCACACCCGCAGCGGCGGCTATCCCCGAGCCGATGCCCTTGCTGATGGTCATGAAGGCCGACTGCTTCTTCTCGGGGCCTTCCCCCTTCTGGGCGGGCGGGTCGTCCTTGCCGCCCTTGCCCTGCTGGCCCTTCTTGGCGTCGGCAGCGGCCTTGTCCAGCCCCGCGCCCTTGGCCTTGATCTCCAGAGGCTTCTTGCTGGCCTCCGCGACGGAGCCTTTCAGCTTGTTGATCTGCCCGTTGACCTGCTCCATGCCCTTCGCGACGACGGACACGAACAGCGACGATAGTTCTCTTCCTTCAGCCATACCCTATCTAGTCAGCCGACAGGGTATTGCCGCATCGCCCGTTCCAGCTTCTCCTTGGCGCTGAGCCGGTTGTACGCGAGCTTCGCCTGAACCTCCCTGTCCATCTGATCCATGATGATCCGCTGCGTGACCGGGTCTTGCCCCTTCGACAGCGTGGGCTTCTCCTCTTCCTGCTGGAGGGCGAGCAGCAGCCACGAGGTCTCGGGGATCGTCAGTTCGTCAAGCTCCCACGGGCGGTAGTGGTACTCCTTGCAGAGGATGGCGTCGATCTTCAGCCAGTCCTCCCGCTCTACTGGCAGGTCATTCCTTGCGAAAGTCGCCCTCGCCTTCGCCCCCCTTGGCCAGCACGATGCCGGATGCTTCGGCGATCTTCTTGGGCAGGTAGTCGGCCCCATGCTCCTCTAGGCAGTCGTCGTAGATCTTGCTGGCGTCCTCGACCGTAAGCTCTGGGTGGTGGGTCGAGAACAGGAGGCAGATGATCTTCATAAGCCCCTTGTCCGTGCCCATGAGCGCTTGAACCTCTGGGCTGTTGAGGCTCTTCCTGAGCTTGGCGGCTTCGATGGCGTCCTTGACGATCAACTGCTGCGCGAACTCGGGCAGCCCGTCGAGCTTGCCCTTGATGGCGTCGAACGGGTTCGGCAGGACGGCCTCTGACCAGTCGAGGAAGGCCGAGACCAGCTTGCGGGTGAAGCGGGAGAGCCTGTACTTCCTGCCCTCGACTTCGACGTAGGTTTCTCTTCCGATGTGGTTCATCATGCTCCTTGTGACAGTGGATGACTTATGATAGTGGGCGGGGCGCAAAGTTTGGCCCCCTTGCCAGCGGCGAGCATGGCAAGGGGGCCTCCCCTATAAAGTTCAACTGATTAGGTCGGGTAGGTCGGGGCGGAAGTCAGCTTGCCCTCGATGTCGTAGCTCACGCCTGCGGAAGGGCTGTTGCCAAGGCTGATGGACATGATGATGATGGTCCCCGTTACCGTCTTGCCGCTGGTGCCGATCTTGCCCGTGAACGTGGCCGACACTCCGGGGAGCAGGTTCGGGGTCGCCCCCGTGTAGATGCTCGTGGTGTCCCAGAACGCCTTGATCGAGACTTGGCCCGAGTTGACGCCGGGGATGAACTGGCCGTAGTTGCTCGAACCCGTGTTCGTCACGTCGATCACGCCGTTGTCCACCTTCAGCGTCCACTCGACGACCGAGAACGTGAAGGTGCCGACCGTTACGTCCCCTCCGAAACCATTGATGTAAGACATTAAACCTCTATAGCGCTAAGAACCTAGTGCAGGTATCTAGGCGCTGGCAGAGGTTTTCTCATCCCGCCAAGCTGTAGTAGCTCCACTCGTACTCGATCAGGTGGCTGTAGGTGTAGGCCCCGTTCTGAACCTCGCAGGCGGGCAGCGGGCCGTTCATCCTGCGGTTCCGCATGGTGGCCGCGCTGATCGTGGCGTTGTCAAGCTGGCCGATCACGGTCGCAACGGTCGCGGTCAGGGCGTCGAGGTCCGTGTTGAAGAGGCCAAGCTGGTAGCTGATCAGTTCAACGTGGGGCGCTCCGGTCGTGTCCTGCCTCGTGTGGCCGATGACCGTGAAGCGGCAGTAGGGGTAATCCGCCTGCGGCGGGACGTAGTCGAGGAACAGCCGGGTCACGGGGAGGGCCGTGTTCAACGCGGAGTTGCCAGCCCAGAAGGTCTTGAAGTCTGCAAGGAAGCTCATGCCGTATTTAGCTTCCGCCGCTCAGGATGCGGTCGATGGTCCCTTGCTCTTCGAGCAGGGTCGAGCGGAGGAACGGGCGCGGGGCCATGCGGCTCGTGCCCAGTTCGAGGTAGGCCCCGTAGTCGAGGTTCGTGCCGACCTTGGCAGAGAGCCTGTCCGGCCCCATCTCGTAGGCGATGCTGCGCTGTAGGTCTCCACGGATCTTCTTCGGCGGCTCGCCCGGAAGGGACGGGTCTTGCCCGTGGTAGTGCTTGCCCGAGCCGCTCTTGCTGATCGTGTAGGGCTGGGAGCGGTTGAGCTTCTGGCGGATGGAATTGACCAAGTGGATCGCGGCCTTCTCGACGCGCCTCCCCAGTTCCCGCTCTACGTCCTTCATGGGGTCGCTCATTGGGGGAACTCCTCGCAGTCGATGGCCATGACCCTCCCCCGGCCCGTCAGGTCGCGCCAGCCGATGACCTGAAGCGTCCTGCCGTCAACGGCGACGGTGTCCCCCCTCTGGAGGTCGAGCGTCCCCGCGACGAAGACGGTCTGCGTCACCTTGATGTTCCTCTGGGCGTAGAAGAGCATGATCGAGGACGTTGCGGGCTGGACGCTGGCCCCGATGCCCTCGTAGACCGCGAGCGGGGTCGTCTCGACGCCCATGTTCGCCCCGCTCGCGGTGGTCGCCCGGCTGATCGTGATGGTCTGCTTGAGAAGCTGCTTCATGAATGTATGTAGTGGCCGCTATCATAGTTCATGAACCTAACACAATCTGAACGGTCGGTGGCGCGTGTGGCCCTGCTCTCCCGCCTCTGCTACCTGTCCCGCCTCGCCGAGAAGCTCGACACCGCGATAACGCTGGGCATGGCCAGCAACGAGCCTTCGGCCCTGCACAAGTTGAACCTGCTGAAGGGCCAGATCGACACCTGCCAGAACGCCTACGAGAAGCTGAAGAGCGGGGAGAACGCCCAGTGAAGACGACCATAGTGACGACGACCCGCGACCGGGCATTCTGCTTCGGGCTGTGCGAACGGTGGATGGAGCGGCAGAACTTCAAGTGGGACCAGTGGCTCGTGATCAACGACGGGCGGGAAGAGTACAGCTACACGATGGGGCAGCAGGTCGTGAGCCGAGACCCCTCGAACGACACGCTGCCCTCGATCTGCGAGAACTGGCTAGCCGCCCTGCCGCTGGTCGAGGGGAACCGGGTCTTCGTGGTCGAGGATGATGACTACTACGACCCCCGCCATCTGGAGACCCTGAACGGCATGCTCGACGAGGCTGACTTGGCGGGGATCTCCCACGATGTCTACTTCAAGCTGCCGTCGAGGCGCTTCGTCAGGATGCACAACGCGGACCACGCCAGCCTCGCCGCGACCGCCTTCCGCGCCGAGCTTCTCCCCCGGATCGAGCGGATGTGCCGGGTGTTCAAGTCGGTCTTCATCGACTGCTACCTCTGGGTCGAAGCCGGGAACATCTGGCCCGCGACGAAGAGGCTCAGCCCGCAGCCGATGCCCGATGGCCGCATGCTCCACGTCGGGATGAAGAACATGCCCGGCGCTAGTGGGCTGGGTATCGGCCACAAGAACCCCCACGACGGCAGCACTGACCCCAGCTTCGCGGTCTTCGCCGAGTGGGTGGGGGGCGAAGCCACTCAGGTCTACCGCCGCGTCTGGGCAGACCACTTCAACAAGGCTTAGCAGGTCTTGTACTTGACGATCCTTCGGACCCTGTACAGATCGAGGGCGTAGCGGCTGGCGATGCTCAGGTTGCCGAAGCTCTTCTCGGCTATGTTCGTGTAGGAGTAGCCGCCCAAGTTCTCCGATTGGAGGTTCGGGTTGACTTCCGTGTTCAGGTAGACCGCAGCGGCCAGTTCGGCGCATGCCTGCTGGATCTCGTCGGGGATCTCGGGGAAGCCCGCCGTGTAGACGCAGCGGTAGTTCTGGTAGCCGCGCTGGAACCCGAAGTTGCTGACGATCTCCCCGATGGCCGGGTTCTGCATGCTGGCTGGCACTCCGAAGGCGTGATGCCACAGGTAGCCCCAGCCGATCCACCTTACCTCGAACCCTCCCTGCGGCGCGTACAGGTCCGCCGTTGACCAGCTAGAGTACATCCCCAGAGCCGTAGCGTTCCAGCCGTCCGCCGAGTAGGCGCTGACAGCCGCCGCAAGCTGGCCGAAGGTGGGCACGGACGAGCGGGCAATCCTCCTGCTCGTCGTGGTCCCGCTAGCCACGCTGGTCAGGTAGAGGTTCGTGGCGTCGAGGCGGAAGGAAGCCCTGCTGACGCTGGCCCCCATGTTCCCGATGCTGACGACCTGCGTGTTCTGGAACATGACGCGGTCGATCTGCTGGACCGGGTAGTTGTTCAGGATTAGGTTGGGGTGTCCCGTCCCGTCAAGAAGCTCGTCGTAGCTCGTGACCGCGAAGGTCCGGTTACAGTATTTCTCGATCAGGGCTGAGCAGGCATCGACGATCCTGCCCATCAGCGCAAGGTCTGCCGCTGGGAAGTTGGGGACGCGCTCGGTCGCTTGGTGGGGTGTAATCAGTGCCATACCTGTATCTACGCAACAAGCCCCACAAGTCGTAAGACACTGCGGGGCTTGTGGTATGGATACGCTGTCGTTAGGTTCCGCGAGATTGCAGGGCCACGAACGGGCTGTAGGTGTAGTGGCCGTTGAAGTCGGTCAGGGCAGCCGTCCACGGGGAGCGGATGTCGTACCTTCTGACGAAGCGGAAGAGCGTCTGGAGGCTCGTGAAGTAGACCTGATCGCTCACGTCCACTTGTAGGCCCGGATGCTCGGCGCACGTCAACTGCTTCAGGTCGGCAAGCAGGATGTCGCCCGGCAAGCCAAGGTCAGCCGTCATCAGGCATTCGAGGGCCGGACGACCGAAGATCTTCAGCGGGAACTCCTCGTGGGCGTCCCAGCTTACGAAGCCGAAGGCGGGGTAGGTGCCAGAGGCGTTCGGGAAGGTCATCTGTACAAGCTGCTGGTAGACCTGCGGGTTGATCAGCCAGACCGCGTTGCCACGGCTGGCGGGGTACAGGGTGGCCCACATCTTCGCGAGGTTCGGGAAGACGACCGAGGCCGCAGCCTGACCGCTCTCCTTCGCCACGGTCACGAGGGCGGCTTGGTTCAGGATGCCCTTCGGCTGTCCCGTACCGGAGCCTTGAAGGACCGCGTAGTCCTCCTGCCATGTGATTTCCTCGCCGACCTTCTCCTGAAGGAAGGAGTCGAGGTTGTAGGCGTTATCCTCAAGAAGCTGGTTCGTGATCGGGATGATCGTGACGAGCGTGTTGAGGACCGCCTGAATCTGCGTCATCTGCGGGTAGCTGGTCGTGGCGACGTTGCCTTCCGAGACGTAGTAGCTCAGGATGCCGCCGCCACGGGAGCCGTCAGCAAGGCTCGTCTCGTTGATGGCGGGGATGTTCAGGGTGTTGCCGCTGATGGTCTGCTTGTCGCACATGTCGAGCAGGCGAGGCAGGTTCTTGACTTTGCTGAAGATCTGGTCGGCCCACTCTGGGATCACGGCGTAGCCGCCCTGTGCCGCTGTCGTCTCGTTCGCGCCTGCCGGGGCCTTCAGTCTCAGGTCGGACATGTGGGCCGCGAGCATGTTGCGGGAGCGGTTGTCGCCCTGCTTCGCCTTGTAGACCGCGCGGCAGAGGTCGCTCATCCTCTTGAACACTGGCTGCTTCGGCTGGGCGTGGTTGCCGATGGACAGGGCCGGGGCCGCGATCTTGGCCTTCTGCGTGCCCTTGGCGAGCGTGCTTTGGAGCTTGCTGAAGCCGTCCGCGATTGCTCGCTGAAGGGCGGCTTCCTTGGCTGGAACGTCGGCGGGGGTCTCGGCTACCTCTGGCTCTTCGTCCTTCGGGCCGCCCAGATCCTCCGCAGTGGCTTCGGCGAGCAGCCCGCAATCGACGAGGGCTTGTGCCTGCTCTGGCTCCAGCGAGACGACTTCCCCTGCCTTGTTCTGGCCGAAGTCGTCGTTGAAAATGTAACTGACTAAAGGCATTCTTCCTCTTGTCTTATGCTTGTGTCCTCTGGCTTAGGTGTCTGCGGGATCTTGAACTTGGGTTAGCCGCCACTGGGCAACCGCGAGCCTCGCCCGCCGCACTCTGAGCTTGTCAGGTAGTTAGGCGCTGCCCTTCGATTCTTGCTGAACTTGGTTGGGAAAAGGAACGGCCCCTCGCCAGCGCTGAGCTTGGCGAGGGGCCGTGTCCAGTAGAGTCAAGGTTGAGAGCTACACCACGAGTGAAGCCCGCACCATAGTTAGAGTCACGCCCTGTACTTTTCCATCGCCTTCTCTCGGATCTTCTCCGGTGACAGAAGCTCGATCCCCTTGGCGAACTCCCGCCTGATGATCTCGGCAATCCTCTCGTCGCTCAGCGGCTTCTCCTCTGGCAGCGTGAAGCCGAGCCTGTGCAGCATGGCCTTCGTCGCGACCCCCTTGGCGACAGCTTCGACGAGGGCGTCTTGGTTCACGGGGATCGGCGCTACCGCGTACTCGATCAGTACGGAACTCTCGATCACGCAGCCCGCCTGCTTCCAAGTGGGGTTGCGGGCGATCTCTTCCGACGTGGCCGAGCGGACCTTGCAGGGGAAGAACCCGATAGACTTGCCCTTCAGCATGCCCTCTTGCGTCATCTGCCAGACGGCCCGAGCGGTCTCCGTGGCGTCCGTGTAGACCGTCTTGGCCCTAACCCCGCCCTTGACCTTCTTCATCCACGCGCAGCGGCCTACAGGAAGCTCGTCGTACTTGTGGGCGAAGGTCACGATGGGGTTCATCTGGAACATCTCCGTATTGATCCCCTTGGCGAGGATCACGTCCCCGTCGCGGTCGATGGTCTCCACGCTGACCATGCTGATGTCGGCACGCTCGCCCGCCACCAGTTCGGAGGTCTCTGGGAGGACGCCCTTCCGCGTGTACCTGTACTCCTTGGGCAGGGTCTTGACGATCTCGTCCAGCCGCCGCGCCACGTCCTCGGGCAGGTTCAGCCCTACCGACTTGCACTCCACCAAGTTCTTATTCTTCATCCGTGATGTCCTCCTGCTGCCGCTTCGAGTTCTGCGAGAACGTCTTCCCTCGTGTAGTGCTTCCAGCATTCGCTGAGAAGCGCGCGAGCGGCCATGCTCGACAGCTTGACCAGCGCCCTGCCGTCCTCAACCTCGACGCCCTCGATCTTGCCGACCACGCCACGGAAACTCACGCGGGTTCCCTTCATCTCGGCAGTCAGTCTTTCGTTCAGTTCCTTGTTCATGGTTGTCCTCTTCTAGTTAGTCCACCTTCAGCAAGAGAGTACAGCGGCAGTGAGGATGCCGTGGGGGGGCGGTGATTTCCGCGTAAGGCCCCGTGCCGTCCTTCATGAACGCATCGTCCAGCCCGACCGTCTTCCCGCTGAGCGGCTTACACAGGGGGCAGGCGTCGTCGGACAGGAGCCACGTCTTCCCCGCGACAACCCCGCTCTCCTTGGCCGTGAGGATCATGGCGTTGTGCTGGCCCCTGCTGGCCTCCGTCACTCCGATCATGAAGGCCCGGTCGTTGGTGGCGTCCTCGAAGACCTTCTGGACCCGCTGGGCCATCGCGTTCTTCACGTCGCCCACTTCCAGCCCCTCCGTCATCTCCTTCTTCAAGAGGTCGCGGGCTTGGTCGAGATCCTTGGCGGTCGTGTCGAGGGTCTCGCGGCAGAAGGCGAGTGTGGCCTTGTCCACGCCTTCCTTCAGCTTGGGCTGGACCGTGCTGAAGAAGGAGCCTGCGAGGCTGAGCGTCTTGACCGTCTCTTGGGCCGCGTGGTCGTAGAAGGCGCTGATGATCGGTCGCATCTCGCCCGACATGGCCTCCGTCCAAGCGTCCACGTCGAACCAGTCCAGCACGCTCAGGCTCTTCGTCTGGGCCTCGTCGAGCGCCTTGACCTTGCCCCCGACTTCCCTTGCCAGCTTGGCGAAGAACCCCTGTAGAGCCTTGACCAGCGGGCCGGGCGCAAGTTGACGCATGGCCTTCGTCGTGATGGCCTTGGCCTCTGGCTGCTCTGGCTCAGGCTCCGTTTCAGGCTTTGTCGCTGTCTCCTGCTCGCCGAGCTTCTCCCCTTCGGGCGGCTGGGCTGGGGCTGGGGCCGCTTCTGGGATCAGGGCTTCCGCCTCTTCCTTGCTGAAGCCGAAGATCAGCACGGCGTTCGCCAGCGCGGCGGGGCGCGGAAGCTGGCCCGCGTAGACCGCCTGCTGAAGCTGCTGGACCGCAGCCGCTTGGGCCGTCCTGTCCTTGGCCTCTGGCTCGGTCGGCTCTGGCTCCGGGGCTTGCTCCGTGGTCTGGTTGAACATGGTGACGGGCATGACGCCAGAAGGCAGGAGCGGTTCCTTCGCCCACTCGGCGCTCGTCCATCCGTACTTCTGCCGAACCTCGTCGCGGGTGACGACCTGCTGAGTCAGGAGCATCTGGTCAACGGCTAGCTCGTGCTGCTTGTCTTCCTCGACGATGGCGTCTGCCTCGAAGAAGAAGCGGTCGTCGAAGTAGGGCACAAGCCGGGTGTTCAGTTCCTCGACGATGTTCCTGATGCGCGGGGTCAGGCAGTCGCGGGCGAGGCTGGCGAGGGCCGCGTCCCTGCTGGCGTAGCTGCTGGCGTTGCCCTGCTCGAAGATGTCGGGGGGTATCCTGAAGCAGTTGCAGATCACGGTCTTCAGAACTTGGTAGACCTGAAGCTCGGCGTAGTCGCGGGCCGGGAAATTCAAGGGCTGCAAGTTCATCGTGCCGTCAGCAACGATCACGCCTCCGTTCCCCTGCCCTTGGTAGCGGTGGTAGTATTCCTTCGCCAACCGCTGTGCCTCGCCCGGATCGACGCTGTCCTTGATGCTCAGGATGGCGTCGGGGCGTCCTTGGTTGCTCAGGTAGTTGTCAAGGTAGCTCAGTTCCTTCGCGCTGATCTGATGCCTGCTCCAAGCCGCGCGGAGCGGGGAGTAGCCCTCGCCGTATGGGTCGAGCGGGTTGTTGAACTTGAAGTGGATGATCTGGTTCAGCTTGTACCGCTTCTCCTGAATCCCTTGGTTCAGAACCCACTCGCGGACGTAGCCGTTCTGGTCCCGCTCCGGGGTCACGTTCTGGGCGGGGAGCGGGAAGACCCCGTCAGGGATGCCGAGATCCTCGTCGAAGTTCAAGAGCCAATAGGCGTTGCCCGTCAGGTCGAGGTAGGTCTCTGTCGTCTCAAGGAGGTCGCTACGGTTGTGGTACGGGTTGGCCCGGTTCAGCAGGTCGAGCAGCGGGTGTTCGATGACTTCACGAACGTCGGTCCCCGCGTAGCGGTTCACGATCCTCTTGATGTTCTTCTGGGCGACGGGGGCCGTCGCGCACTTCGGCTGCCGCTGGCCCGTCCCCGTCTTGACGTAGAGCCTGATGTTGCAGTAGGCGATATTGCTCGCGATCATCGACACGCAGGCATAGACGATGTCATCGTAAGCCTTGACGAGGTCGAACTTGCCCGGTTCCCTCTGCCCGCCGAAGTAGTCGTAGGTTCCGCCGAAGGCACCCGCGTTGACGCTGCTCCAGTAGCCCTTGTGTTCGATGCCGTTCGCCTTGGCCTTCTTGGCGAACCTGCCCTTCTTGTCCCGTGGTTGTCCCATAGGGGTATCTATCACAGCCCCTCGAAGAATGCCCGCTTGAGCCGCTCTTCGTCCTCGCGCATGCGGGCCGCCAGTTCCTCCACTTCACGCAGACGGTCGGCCCGCCGCTTGGCCTCCGCTTCCTCCGGGGTCAGCGGGTTCGTCCTCGCCGGCAGCCTGCGGTGAAGCCGGTTGCCTTCAATTGCCGCGTAGCTCAGGGCGTCAACAATGTCGTCGTGCGGGGCGTTCGGGAAGTCGGCCAGTTCCTCGACGGCTGCCTCGACCCAGCCCTTTTCCTTGGGGAAGAAGACCTGCCTGTTCTCGACCCTTACCTGAAGCATCACGGATCGGCTGACCTTGTCGCCCTCTGGCTTGACCCCACGGACGGGCATGCCCTGCGCTCTGGCTTCGGTGATGATGAGCCGCTGGAAGGCCACGTCCTCGACGTAGATGATCGTGGGCTTGTAGGTCTCGTGGATGGCCCTGATGGTCGGGATGATCTTCGGGCCAGCCATCCGCTCCCGGTGAATGTGGACGACGTACAGGCTCCCGTCAGGGTGAACGTCCACGACGGCAAGGACCGTGTAGTCCCCCTTGGTGGAGATGGCGAGGTCAACGGTACAGATGCGGTAGCCGCCTTCGGGGAGGTCGTCGTAGTAGCGGAGGTTCTCGGGGTTGAATAGCAGATCTTCAGGCGGGGCCGGGTTCTGGTTGTACTGAGCTTCAAAGGTCCGCCTGCCCACGGTGTTCTTCAAGAAGGCAACTTCGGCAGCCGGGATGCGCTCGGGGCAAAGGAGTTCCCCTCGCTGGCGTTCGTCGTTCCAGCGGGTAGAGACAAACTTCGACTTGCCCGCTTCGAGGGGGAGGATCAGCTTCGTCCAGTTGCCCTCTTGGTCGTTCTTGAGGATGTGGCCGCTTACGTCCTCGACGTGGCCCCGCTGCATGACCAGCACGCGGCAGCCCGTCTTCTGGTCGTTCAGGCGGGTCGTCCAGACGGAAGTGAACCAGCGGATGACGCTGTCCCTGCTGGCCTTGCTCTCGATCTCCTGCAAGTTGTGGGGGTCGTCGGCTACGATGATGCTTCCGCCTTCGCCCGTTCCGCCGCCGCCGTCGATGCTGGAGATGAGCCGCTCGCCCGTCCGGTCGTTGGCGAACCTCGTCTTCGTGTTCTGGTCGGAGGTCAGGCTGAAGGCATGGCCGTAGTAGCTGCGGTACAGGTCAGACTCGACCACGCCTCGCGAGCGGACGCTGTCGCGGGTCGCCAGATCCTTCGAGTACGAGGTGTAGACGAACCGCTCTGAAGGGAAGCTCGCCCACAGCCAAGCGAACCACAGGACGCCGATGATGGTACTCTTGCCGATTCGCGGGGGGCAGTTGATCAGCAGGTTGCGGATCTCCTTCAGGTGGGTCAGGTGGTCGCAGATCGCGTCAACGTGGAAGCCGTCCTGAAAGGGAACGACAGGCTCGACGACTGGCCAGAACTCCTTGATGAATCTCTTGAGGTCTCGGCGGGCTGCCTCGCCCTTGATGCGGGTTATGTCGGTCGGGTGAAAGGTCATGCCCGTAGGTAGGGCTTCGGGCTAGCGTTTCCGCTTGACCATGAGGGCGGCGCGGTTAGGGTGGATTGGGGAAGGCGTATTGATCAGGGGGATGAGCGATGGCGAAGAAGAAGGCAGACAAGCCGCCGAAGCTGGCAGCCGTGGCGCGGAGGGCCTTGGGGGAACTCGGGCTGGAGGCTTCGGCGGGGGATGTGCGGGCTTGGATCAAGTCGAACATGGAAGGTTACGAGTACAACGAGGGCACTCTGTCCGCCACGCTCGCGGGGCAGCGGAAGCTCTTGCGGGAGCAACAGGCGAGCGGCGCTGCCCCTGCTGGCCCCGCTCCCGCCCCCGCTGCCCCCGCATCGGTGCCGACTGCCGACGAGCTTCTTGCCGTCAAGGGCATCGCGGACCAGCGGGGCGGGGTCGATGAACTGCTGAAGATGGTGCGGGCGATCTCCGAACTGGCTCGGGGCGTGGGCGGGGCAGAGCGGCTCGAACAGTGCCTCGACTACCTGACGCGGATGGGGGTCAAATGAAGGAGGCCAGCGGGGGCGACGAGCCGACCGCTGGCCTCCTTCAGGAGATTACAAGTATGGCCTTGTCCCTTATCTACGCTCCCGCCCCGCGTTCTTCTTGAGCCACGACAGGCGTTCCCCGATCTGCAAGCCGTCGAGCGGAACGTGAACCTCGACCACTTCCGCCAGCGGCCCGACGTAGTCCTCTCCAGCCAAGACGAACAGGGCGGCTTCCCCCTCGCCCGCCTCGACGATCTGCGCCGCGACCTTGACGGCCCATCCCTTGCCTTCCGCCTTGGTGAGCCGCTGCTCGTAGGGTTCAAGGACCGTGTCCGGGTGAACGAGGCCGTGCTTCGCCGACAGGATGAACCAGCGGTCGAACTTGGCTTCGGCGTAGGCGCTGGCGAGCCTGAACAGGGTGGACGTGTAGAGCCTGCGTGCGGGGGCCGCGTGGACCAGCTTCCCCTTGCCGCACGAGACGAGGCCGATGGTCTGCATCAGTTGTCCCCCTTCAGGATGGCGTAGACTGTCGGGCGGCTGATCTTGCACAGGCGGCTGATCCCGCAGACACTCTTCTTGTCCTCGTGCTTGAGCTTGCGGACCAGCGCGTCTAGCTCGGGGGTCCGCGCCTTGAACGTGCCCTTCTTCGAGCCGCCCCACGACTTCCCCGCCGCCTTGGCCGCCGCGATCCCCGCCTTCTGTCGCTCCTTGATCCGCTTCTTCTCCTGCTGGCCAGCCCACGCGAGGACCGCGATCACGACTTCCGCAGCCGGGTTGCCGCTGTCCGCCCAAGGCTCGGAGACGGAGACCAGACGGACCCCCTTCGACTGGAACTCCTGCCACGTCTTCAACACGGGGACGATCCCCTCTCGGCTGAGCCTGTCGAGGGCAAAGCAGAGGACGGTATCGCCCCGCTTGGCGTCCTTGATCAGCCTCGCGTGGTCCGGGCGGTTCTTGGCGTCCCCGCTGATGCCTTGGTCCCGGTCGTACCACTTGACGGCTTCGCTGTGGCCGTATGCCCTGAGCCACTGCTCGCAGGCGTGCCTCTGGCTGTCGAGGTCTTGAGTGTCGGCGGAGCAGCGGAGGTAGACGCGGATCATAGTGGGCTTCCTTATTGAAGATGCAGGGCAGACCTAGATCATAACAGCGCTACGCTTTTTGTGTCAAGGACGAAGCCGCCGCACTCCTTTACAGGATGAAAGACAGCTACACAATTGCCGAAGTCGCTACGCTCGCCGGGGTCAGGCAGCCCTTGCTGATGCAGGCACGGCGGTTAGGTCTTGTACCCGAGCCGAAGCCTGTCGGAGGCTACAGGAGGCGCTACGCAGTTCAGGAGATGAGGCAGATCGTTGCGTACTTCCAGACGACCACGCCCGGCGCTGTGAAGGCGAGCGTCCACGGGCTGTACTCCTTGGCGGAAGCCGCCCGCCGCATCGGGGTTCGCCCTACGACCCTGTACTACCACATCGAGACCAACGGGCTGCCCGCGCCGACACGGAAGCCGGGGCAGACGCGGAAGTTCTACGACGAGGCCGAACTTGGCACGCTGAAGCAGGCGCTCGCTGGGATGGGTGGGCGCGAGAGGCATCAAGCGAGGCAATGCGATGCGAGGAACCGGGCAGGGCTGTACTCGGCGGGCGAGGCGGCGCGGAAGCTCGGAATCCCCCACATCACGTTCACCGACTGGAGGAAGAAAGGCCGCGTGCCGAAGCCGACCGCGACCTTCCCGCGCTACCCGTTCAAGCTCTGGACAGAAGCAGACCTGCGGGCGATCAGGCAGGAACACTACGACTACTTCGCCGCGAGGCTCCTCCAGATGTGACCTTACTTGCCGAGCCTCACGATCTCGCAGTTGATCAGCCGCGACTGGCCCACGCACTCGCCCGCGACCACGACCGCCTGAAGCTCTTGCAGGTCGAGCAGGGCAGGGGTGTCCTTGGCGAACTCGCAGCGGACGGCCCCGAACGGTCTCGAACCCTTGATCGTCAGCACGGGGTTGCCCATCAGCGTCTTCTCGACCTTGGCCATGCTCCCCACGATGGTTACTATCTTGCCCCGGTACATGGATTCCGCCGCGAGGGCGTTCTTCCAGTCCGCCGCCCAGTCGTCAATCAAGACTGGGTCCGTCAGCCGCTCCTTGGGCTTCGGCTTGGGCTGCTCGGGCTTCGCGCCGCCGAGCTTCTCCTTGTCGTCCTCGTTCGGCTTAGGCTTCTTCGGCAGGCAGCCCGCCACGGACACGAGCATCAGGATCAGGAACACGCCACGCATCGCTTCAGCCCTCATTGTGGTTTCGACTGTAAAGCGGACCAGAGGAGAAGCGTAACAGCGCTATTGTTTTCTTGTCAAGCACAAGTAAAGCCAAAGCCCGCCTTGCAGCATGGGCACCCCGAGCATCAGCCCGAATGTCCAGTCTTGCCCGCTGGCGAGGTTGACCAGAGCGGCAAGGGCAAGTGCGCCCCCCGCGCCGATGAGGATGTTGTTGATAAGGTCTAGCGTCTTGTCGTCGATCATGTGTTCTCCTTCTTCAGGTGGGCCAGCAGCGAAACGCAGTCAGGCAAGCCGAACTCGTCGAGCGAGACCGCCCGTTCGCAGTAGACGCAGCCCGCCTGATGCTGCCCGTGAAACGACCTGTGACAGTCAGCCGCCACGAGGTGGCGCAGGTAGGTTCTCGGCTCGATCTTCTGCCGGGCCGCGTGGTTGCCGGGTCGTCGGCAGATGGGGCAGTCGCATTCCTTGGCCATGCCCTAGAAGAGCGTCAGTCCTGCGGTTCTGGGCTAATAGCGAACCTCTGGGACTGGGATGTTATGTGAGGGGGCCTGCCCAATCGAGGGGGGTGGGGGCCTCCCCGAATCCTGACCCGCCCCCTGCCTCCCTCGCCGAGCATCCAGCATGGCCTTCAGATCGCACAGGATCACGCCTGCGGCCCGATGACAGTTCGAGCAGGGGGAAGGTAGCATGCCCTTTTAATTCCGTGCTGGCGAGCCTCGTAGCGGCCTTGCCTGTAAGGGGCCATGTAGAGTTCAGGTCTTACAGGTTGTCGAGCAGGTCGAAGGCTTCCTTCATGGCCACTTCAACAGGGGTGTCAGATGGGGGATGATCCTTGACAGGTTCAGACTCGGGCAGCGGCCAGACGAGGACAGGCTCAGGCTCACGCAGGGCGGGCCGTGCGGGCCGGTCGAGGATGTCGATGATCTGGGCAAGCTGCTCGTCGCTGTACGCGGCCACGTCGAAGGCGGGGCGGTCGTCCCTGACGTTGATCTCCAGTTCGTCCTTGACCTTGCCCAAGACCCGGTCGTGAACGTACTGGATCGCGTGGAGCTTCACCTTCGGGTCTGCGGCGTGAAGGCAGAGGTCGTATAGCTCTCGGTTGATCTCGTCGAGCTTGTCCGGTGTCCAGTAGGCGTAGACCCGCTGGCGCGTGACGTGGACGTACTGGCACAGCGGGTTCCCTTGGCCCAGCGTCGCGCCCTTCTTCAGCCTGCCGTCAAGCTCGCGTGGTTGGTTGTCAGACATGCAGCTAGTTACGCTGCTGATAACGATTTGTGATCTTAATAGCTCCCGCCGACCGCCTGAGCTACCGCCTTGTCGAAGCCTTCCTGCGTCAGCACGTCGAAGGCGTTGGGGCCGATGGGGGCCGCGTTGCAGCAGTGGGGGAAGATCTCCACTACTCTCGGGGTCTTCATGGCCTCCGCGAGGGCGTAGCAGAAGGACTGATTACCGACGAACAGCTTGCAGCCCGCGATCCACTGGGCAAGTTGAAGGTGGTTGGCCGCTGTGATGAAGGGCAGGGTCGGGCAGTCCTGCTTGAACTCGCTGAAGTCGTCTGGCAGCCCCACGAAGACCGCGTTGGGCAGGTTCCGCAGGCTGGCGTAGCTGATGTGGGCGTTCCTGTACCGGGGCGTCCTGTTGACGAGGATCGTGTCGGACATGGCGGGGTCAGGCTCGACGCGCAGCCAAGGCTCATGCAGGACGGGCTGTCTTCCGAACGCCAGAGCGTAGTATCGCCCGATGTGGTAGCGGGACAGGTCGAGCGGGATCGTCCTGAAGTCGTCGAGGTTCACGTCTACGGGCTGGCCCCGGCAAAGCTCGACATGTTCGACGTGGAGCTTCAGCAGGGGAAGCAGTTGCTCGGCTTGCCGGGTCGTCATCAGGACGGACTGCCGCGTCCCCGCCCACTCGGGTATCCTGCTCCTGACTTCGGGCTGAAGGTAGAGCGTGTACGGTCTCGGGTAGGTGTAGATGGTGGGCAGCGAGTATACGATATCGCCGAGTGCGCCAGAGTGCAGGAAGGTCGTCATGGTGTAACAGAGTGTGCTTTCGTCCTAAAGCCGGCGCGGTCGTCCTGCAAGGGGTACTGATGGGGCCTCTCCTCCTTGTGCAGGGCAGCCAGTCCTCTTCGCTTGCCCCCTCGCTGGACACTTTCGGCAACCGGCTTCACCCTCGTCGGACATACCCTCCCCGTAAGGGGGGAGGGGAGGGTAGTGCCCAACGGGGTTCAGTATGCCCAAAACGCGGTGAAAACCAGTGTTTTCCCGTTGGACATCCCGTTGGACACCCCCCCTGTCCAACGGGGTCAGTGTCCAACGGTTTTGTCCAACGGGACAGCTAGGACAGGAGGGGGTTACGGTGGTAGTAGTAGGGCTGGTTCGCGCTGCCGTCCTTGCCCCGCTGGACGACCTTGCGGTCAAGTAGGTTCTGGGCGATGCGTCCCACCTTCTTCCTGTTCCAGCCCAGCTTTTGCGATAGTAGCTCGACGCAGATGCCCTCTGTGTGCTTGTCCGTTACGGGGACCAGAGCAAGCAGCAGGTCTTCGTCAGTGGCGGCTTCTGCCTCCGCTGCCGCCTTGTCCTGCTCTGCCTTCTCGCGGGCGAACGTCAGCGTGAGCGTCTTGGCGTCCTCTGGCGTCTTGTGCAGGACGTAGGGCGGGAAGGGCTTGTCGTCCTTCTGCTTCTTGCAGGACACGACGATAGCTTCCTCCCCGTCAGCGCTGAGCAGGATGGCCGAATCGGCGTAGTCCCGCAGGCACTTCGCCCCGCGCTCCCGGTCGCCCTCCGTCCAGCCCGTGTGATGGATGCTCAGGACCGTCGCCCCGGCCTGCTCCCTGACGTAGTCCACCCCTCCGAGGTAGCCCTTCATGTCCGCGTTCTTGTCCGGGTCGCCCGGCCCGAAATTGCGGCTCAGCGTGTCCACCACGACGAGGTCAATGGCCCCGAGAACGTCGCGGGCTTCGGAGAGCAGCCGGTCAAGCTCGTCGGTGTCCTGCAAGTCGTGGGTGGTCGTGCTGAAGACGATGCCGCCCAGATCCGTCAGCCCCCGCCGCTTCAGCCAAGCCCGGACACGAGCCTTCAGCCCGTACACGCCCTCCGAGCAGATGTAGAGTACGTTGCCCTTCACGGTCTCGTACCTGCCCAAGAAGGGCAGGCCAGACGCCACGGAGAGGGACAGGTCGAGGCAGTAGAACGACTTGCCGACGCCGCTGGTCCCGAAGACCGTCACGGTCCCGCCCTTGGGGAAGTGGCCCTCGACCTGCCAGACGATGTCAGGCTCGTCTTCAAGCTGGGCGATGGTGTAGAGGTTCGGCTTCTTCTGCGGGAAGGCTTCGGCCACTTCGCGAAGCCCCGCCTGAAGGTCTGCGAGGATGTCTGACGTGTTCTCCTTGCCCTCGTCGCTGGCCTTGATCCACGACTCAAAGGCCCGCCTCGCCGCCCGGTGCTTGGCGTAGCCGATCATCTTGGCCTTCAGGTACTCTTCCGCGTGCATCCCCGGAGCGTATGTCCCGACCGTCGTTTCGAGAGCAGAGAGGTAGTAGGGGAGCGCCTTGTTTTCCTTGAAGCGTTCTTTGATTTCGGCCCGCAAGACGGGGACGGCGGGAACCTTGCCGAACGCCTCGTAGTGGCCGATGGCGATGGACACGAGGGCCGCATGGCCCTTGTCGGTGAAGTCGCGGGGGTTGATCTTCTTGTAGGCGAAGGCGAGCCAGTGAGGATCGGAGACGATGGCCGCGACCAGTTCGCGCTGAAGCTCGGGGTCGTCGAAGCCGCCCGGAATCGTGCTGCCAGAGCCGTTGTACGCCGAGGCGTCAGGATCGAGCAAAGTAGGGTCGTCAAGCAAGGCGTCAGCCTTGAGAATTGATTCAGAACTTGCTATCATAACTATGTCAATTTTCTGGTTGTTGCTGTGATGTCTCCCTCTCGCAAAGGGAACAACGGTGAGCCGCTGGGCAACGCGCCCAGCGGCTCTTCCCGTTGATGCTCAGAAGCCAAGCCTCTGCCAGTCGGCCCGGCCTGTGCTGTCCAGCGGTACGCCGAGCGACAGGGCCAGCGCGACGGCGAAGCCGTGTTCACGCGGGGTGAGCGGGACGATCCCTCTCGCCGCGCGCCACCTTGTCCGCCTCGCCTTTTCAGCGGCTTCACGCATGCTGGCGGCAGCAGCGTCCAGCGCGGCTGCCAAGTGAGGCCGGGCCACGAAGCCCATGATGAACGTGTCGCGGCAGGTTCTCCGCGAGCCGACGTTGACTTCCTCGCCCGCCTCAAGCGGTTGTCTCGGCAGAACCTTGAGTTCGGGCAGGACCGTCCCGTTGTAGGACAGCCGCGCGACTTGGATTTGCTTCGGGGTCTTCTTGACGATGTGCCAGCGGGAGTAGCGGTACATGGCATCCTCGCTGTCCCACCATTCCTTGTAGACCTGATCGTCTCGTAGCTCTGTCAGCCGGCGCTCGCATTGGTCGCGGTACTGGGCTGCTTCGGCGGCTCGGCGATCCAGTTCGGCCAGTCGCTCCTCTGGGGTACAGCCAAGGGCCGCCAGTTGCACGGCCCGGAAACTAGCGGGGTTGGTCACGACGCGGCCCTTTCCTCGACAGGGGCCGACTCTTGAACGAGCGTCTCGAACTCGTCGGCAGTGTAGTAGTCGCGGTTCTTGTAGCGGTAGTTGGGCGCGGGGAAGACCCCGTCGCGGCGGATGCGGCACCAGAGCGTCACGTTGACGACGCCCAGCGCCTTCGCCATGTCGGAGATCGTGAAGAGCCTGAGAGGCTTGCGGTCGATGTAGACGAGCTTCATGGGTGGAATTCCTTTCCCTCTAGGAGAGTGGGATCTTAACCTATCTAGAGCTATCCCGCAAGTAATCTTATGCAAAGAATCGACATGCTGCTTACATAAGGCATGACGAACTACAGCCAGCGCAAAGAGCAATACCACGAATACCTTAAGAGCGAAGAGTGGCAGGCCGTGAGGCAGCTAGTCTACGACCGGGAGCAGGGCACCTGCCAAAGATGCCGCCGATACCTGAACGGCAAGTTCCACGCCCACCACATCACCTACGCCTACCTCTTCAGGGAGCAGGAGGCGTTGCACACAATCGCCTGCCTTTGCCCCCAGTGTCACACAGAAGTTCACTCGAAGCCCGTCACATGGGCCGACCTTGAACGCAGGATCAGCCAGCTTTGATTTTCGACCGCAAAGCGGCAGCAGCAGCCGGCCCAAGCAGCTACGAAATTGCTACGGTCCTGCTTTACGGTCGAATGCTGTAAGCGTAGAATGATTGTGCTGAAGCCGCGACCACGACATCCTGAAACACCCGCTCGCATCCACGCCGCAGCGGCTTCAGCAATCGCAGGCGTGGAGCGGGGCGGGGACGTTTTCGGGCACAAAGCCATGAACGCCGAGATGCTGCTGGCCGACAACGAACCGACGATCAGCGTCCGAATCGAGCGGGGGGAGCGTAACGCACTGCTGCCTTCCGCCGAACTCGTGATCTCCCAGACGGTCACGATCAACGCAAAGGGGCCGCGTTTCTGCGAGGCGGGCGAATCCGTCACGGTCTCCCACATGAGGCGGAAAGACCTTCTCGAACTCCGCAGGCAGATCGACGCGGCCCTCTCCCACAAGGTCTTGCAGCCCAGCGCCGACGAGCAGGAAGAGGAAGACTACCGCGCCCAGTTGGAGGGGCAGGAGGTCGAGCCATGTTGCACAAGTACGGGCGGGCGCTCGCCTACGCTGTGATCACGATGAACATGTTCGAGCGGGCAGACCCCTTCGACGTGTGGAACTACCTCGCCTTCAACTACTGCGTCGATCTCGACCTGAACGTGATCCGGGCGGCGCAGCGGGAAGCCATGTTGAACTGAATCGCCCGGACCCTTGAGAGGAACGACCTATGATCCAGACAGAGAACTGCCAGTGCGCCTACTGCGGCAGCCCGGAGGTCTACAAGCTCGAAGCCTGCCGCGACTGCTTCGCTCGGGCCGACGCCGAAGTTGCCCGACAGGAGATCGACCGCAGGAAGCTGGAGATGGCCCCCGAGCAGCACACGGAATGGCTTGTCGCCGTGGCGGAAGGACGCGCATGATCTGAAGCCAAGGCCACTATCATACTGTGCATCTTCGGCTGATTTCGGGCAGGGAGGCCCGGACCTTGATGTTACCTCAAGACGGTCCTGCGCTGCTTCTGGCACGCAGGACCGTCTTCGCTTGGATACCTACCTGCATGATCCAATACATCGAAGAAGACTACTACGCCGCCCTCTCCCTCACGTCCAACAACCCGCAGGCCGCCGCGCTGCTGGTCGTGGCTCAGGAGATCGTGGCCCTGCGGCTGCTGATCCAAGAGACCTTCTGCGAGACCCCTGTTGAAGAGGTCGAGGTCGGCCCTGACGGTCGGGTCCGCTCCCCGATGGACGACGAAGGCCACGTTGACGCTGACAGTCTTCAGCGGCCCTTGCCCTGAACTGCGGTCCTGTCGTGCCAGCCCCCATGCTTCGCGTCTCGGTACTCGGACAGGCGGCATTCCCCGCGAATGACATCACTCCCCGTAATCTCGTTGTACTCCAGCACGTTCACCCGGCCCCGCTCCCTGCCCTTGCGGAACCACTCGAACTTGAGGGAGTGGACCTTCCCGTTCTGGAAGACGACTTGCAGTTCCGCGTTGCGCTCGTAGTCGGCCACGTCCCACGCGATGAACCACATCTCCTTGACTAGCTGCTTGATGCGGGCCTTGATCTTGGTCCGCAGGGACTCCCGCTCTGCCCCTCCCGCCTTCTCCAGAAGCTCGATCAGGACTCGGGATTCTCCGAGAGCGGCGTTCACGTCCGTCGAGGCAGCAGACTTCAGTTCGTCGAGCCGCGCCGCCGTGACCTTCTTCTCGGCTTCCAGCCTCGACATGAGCTTCAGGAGGGCTTCGGAGTCAGCCTCTTCGATGAACTGCTTTTCCACTAGCTCTAGCTTGTGGTTCAGGGCTTCCAGCTTGCCCGACTGCTCGGCGATCTGCTCAGCCGTGTCGCCCTGCTCCCCCGTCAGGTAAGCCGCCTCGACATCGCGGATGAAGTACAGGAACGCTTCCTCGACGGGCCGATACGGGAACGGCTTGTGGACGGCCCCCGGTTTATGGTTGCGGACCCCGTAGGACACCATCGTCAGGGAATGATTTGCCCTCGCCGAACCCGCGTACTCCAAGTGAATCTTCTCGCTATCCCTAGCGTCCCTGACCAGCCCGGTGAAAAGGTTCGCCACTTCGCGCCCCTTGCGGCCCCGCTCCTTGGCCCTGCCCTTGACCCCACGACGGACCCGGTGCCATTCAGTCTCCGAGACAACGAGGGGGAAGTAGTTGGGCACGGGATCGCCGAAGGGAACCCGCTTACTTCCCTTCATGACATGGGGCTGATACTCGCCCATGACGGACCTGTCGTTGAGGAGCTTGGCGACATAGGATCGGCACCACTGGCCGCTCCTGCCGAAGGGCTTGACCTTCTCGTCTTGCAGCTTCTTCAGGATGGGGTTGATGCCCATGCCCTCCCCGGCCCACTTATAGATCCTCTGAACCGTGGTCACTGCTTCCGGGACCATGATGAACTTGTCCTTGGACGGGGAGAGTGCCAGCCACGCTGGGGGCACCTGATGGACGGGCTTCCGCTCCCCAAGCCCTTTCCTCAGTTCCTCCCACCACTCCCGCCCCCGCATGCTCTTCGTGTTGGACTCGTTGAAAGCCCGCTCCATGTAGACGAGGGCTTGCAGGATGTCCCCGAGGTTGTTCAGGGATTCCTTCGTGTAGTGCCGCTCAGGCTCGCGGGTGTAGATGTCAACGCCTGCCTTCAGGATTGAGCGGAACAACTGGTAGGCGTCGTCGAGGGCCTCGCGGGTCAGGCGGTCGATGGACTCGATCAGCAGGATGTCGCCGGGGAGAACCTTCTTCTCGTGGATGGCCTTCAGGAACGCCCCGAGGGCACCGGAGGCCACGTTCTCGCCGTGGAAGCCGCTCTTGCCCCGGTCCTCCCACTTGACCGATTCGTCCAGCCCCCAGCCCTTCCGCTCGCAAGTGTTCTTTCCCCACTCCAGTTGGCGGCGCAGGCTGTCCCCCTTCAACTGCTCGGGAGTGCTGAAGCGGATGTACGAGAAGGCCCGTTTCCTAGCCCGCTTAGTTTCCGTCATGGTCCAGCCCCCATAAGGTGCCATAGCTGCCGATCTTAAACTATGCTACAGCCAGTCCGCGTAGTTGTCTAGGGATGCAAGGCGTTGTGAGTGGGATTGACCTGACGCAGCAGGGTGAGGAGCGGATGATCCGTCACCTCCTCCACACGGCCGGGGGGCGAGATGTCCCCCGGGCCCCCTGATCGGGCGAGACGCCTGGCGTCGAGATGCGCCAGGGCGCGGGTGGCGGCGCGGGGCGGCGCCTGGCCGGGGCGGGTGACGGCGAAGAGGCGCGGCGGGTGGGCGGCGCAGGTGGCGGCGTTGATGGTGGCGCAGGTCCAGGCGGTGTCGCGCAGCTCGGCGAGGAGGTCCGCCGGGGTGGGCGGGCGGCTCAGCGGCGGGGCGGTGACGGAGGAGAGGGGCGGCGGGGGCGCGGGGGCGAGCCAGGCGGCGAGGCGGCGGAGGAGGCCGATCATGACAGTCGGGTCCAGAGGTGGTCGTCGTCGGGTGGGGTGGCCGGCGTGTCGGGGATGGGGCGGCGCGGGCGGGCGAGGTGGTGGCGGTCGAGGGTGAGGACGAGGTAGCGGAGGGCGGCGAGGGCGTGGTTGTCGGCGTCGATGGGGTTCTCCCGATCGCCCCGCTCCGACGGGCCGGGGTAGCGGTACAGGCCGGCCTCGCGGATGAGGTTGGGGCAGGCCGCGCGGGCGATACGGAGGCGTGCGGTCTGGAGGCGGCTGGTGACGGCGTCGATGCCGGCGCGGATGGCGTTGCGTCCGGCGTGGACGGTCAGGCCGGCGGCACGCATCTCCTCGATGGCGCCGGGGTCGGCGGGGTCGGCGTACCACGTCACCCGGCCGGCGGGCCGGAGGGCGGCGACGTGGTCGGGGGTTGTGGTCTGGCGCAGGTAGCGCTCGTGGGTGATCCACAGCACGTCGTCCGGCGTGAGGAGGCCCCAGACGGCGGCGAAGGGGTTGCGGAAGCCGAAGTCGATGCCGCCAAGGGGCCGGCCGGTGGTGGGCGGCGTGTCGTCGGTGACGGCGGAAGAGAAGGCCGGGTAGACGAGGCCCTCCAGGGCGGTGAAGGCGGTCTCGTACTCCTGGGCGACCCAGGAGTCGCCGAGGGAGCGGCGTTCCTCCTCGATGAACTCCGGGGTGATGCGTGGGCAGTCGCGCCAGGTGACGCGGACGCGGCGGAAGGGGCCTCCGCCGGACCACTCGCGCCAGAACCACCCGCGCTGGCCGAAGGGGGTGGAGAGGGCGACGAGGCGGCCGCCGGAGACGGCGAGCATGGGGCGGAGGGCGTGGTACAGGTCGTCGGGGACGCGGGCGGCCTCGTCGATGACGAGGAGGGAGACGCCGGAGAATCCGCGCAGGGTGTCCTCGCGTCCGGGGAGGCAGACGACGCGGGAGCCGTTGAGGTAGTCGAGGCAGAGGCGGGTGCGGATGGGCGCGGTGAGGGGTTGGCCGGCGGCGGATTCGAGGTCGAGGAGCTTGCGGAAGACCTCGGCGGACTGGCGGAGGGAGGGCGAGACGAGGAGGACGAGCGAGTTTTCGCGGAAGAGGGCGGTGTGGAGCGCGAGGGCGGCGACGGCGGTGGACTTGCCGGCCTGGCGCGAGCAGAGGAGGAGCGTCTGGCGGGCGGTGGAGAAGAGGAGGTCGGCCTGCCAGGGGTCGGGCGTGAGGCCGCCGGCGGTGAGGAGGCGGGTGGGGTCGAAGGCCTGTGCCAGGGTGTCGTGGATGGACATGGGCGGGAGGGTAACACGGGCGGGGGGCGAATTACCAGAGTCGTTTGGTGGACGATGAGCGCAGTCGCTGAGAGTCGCCGAGATTCATCGCGTGACAACGGGCCACGGCGCCGCCTGCGGGCCTACCGATCCGCTCGCCCCCCGGATCACGCCAGCGGCTCTATTGCGCCACGCTGACGGTCACGAAGAGCCTGTCGATGTCGCGGGGGAGGAAGACGACGAGGGGCTGGCGTCTGAACTTGGGCACCCGCCGGCTCAAGATGCCGAAGTGGACCCAGAGCGAATCGCCCTTCAGGCGGAGCTGATACCCCCCCGTGAGGTCGCCGCTCTTGAGGGACCGCACGAGGTAGTACACCCCGCGGCCTTTCGCCTCGTGCTTCTCCCCCAGGAGGCTCGCCGCATCCTCCAGGGATAACTGCACGAACGGCCTCGCCTCAAGTATCTTCATGGCCTGTGCCGTCTGCTCAGGATGCACGTGGAGGACATCGCGGCCGGCCACCGCCGGCAACGCGCTGTCACTTTCCTCCGGGCGAATCGGCCAGGGCGTCAGCCAATCGTCCTTCGGGATCACATCGCGTGCGGTGGGGGTGTCACAGCCCACGTTGGCCAACAGGGCCGCGATCACAACGGCCGCGATCAAAGGAGTCCGGGCAGGCATTTGGAACCTCATAGCAGGG
The DNA here is from genome assembly GCA_964630925.1 of uncultured Alcaligenaceae bacterium. GTDB lineage: Bacteria > Planctomycetota > Planctomycetia > Gemmatales > Gemmataceae > RGDT01. The sequence goes on along the minus strand of CAZVZK010000003.1, from coordinate 9,956 downwards.
GAAGGGCTGGTGGGCCGCTCTTCGGTGTCCGGGAGAGGTAGACGCCGTCACTCCTCCCGTGTCGGTATGGCCAGTATACTGGCGTCTGGCTTTTCCGCCTCTTGCCACTGCCTTATTCGTCAGTATCCTGATAAACTTCATACAGTTTCAGGCGGAGGGCGGCTTGGGATGCCAGAGCGGGCGGCCAGCGCGATGCCGGAATGGGTGTTCCGGCTCCTGCCCGCGCTGGGGTCGCTGCGCGAGTACTCGTGGGCCGCCTTCCGCGGCGACCTGGCCGCCGGCCTGACCGTCGCCGCCGTCGCGGTGCCGCAGGCGATGGCCTACGCCACCCTCGCCGGCCTGCCCCCGCAGTACGGCCTGTACACCGCCATCGTGATGACCGCCGTCGGCGCCGTCTTCGACTCATCGAAGCTCCTCATCAACGGCCCGACCAACGCCATCTCCATCGCCCTGCTCAGCGCCCTCGCCCTCGTGCCGCCCGGCGAGCGTATCCAGGCGGCCGTCCTCGTCGCCTTCATGGTCGGCTGCGCCCAGATCGGCATCGCGCTCCTTCGCCTCGGCGACCTGACACGCTACGTCTCGCACAGCGTCATCATCGGCTTCACGCTCGGGGCAGGCATCCTCCTCCTGTTCGACCAGGGCAAGAACCTCATCTCCCTGCCCGACCCGGCCGCGGCCCACGGGCCGCACTCCCTGCTGCGCTCGTGGGGCGCCCTGATGTCGGCCGGCGTCCACTGGCCGACGCTGTGCATCGGCGTCGGCACCATCGCCACCGTCCTCCTCGTGCGGGAGGTGAACGGCGTGATGAAGCGGGCGGGGTGGGCACTCTTCATCCCGCAGCACCTGCTGGCGGTCGTCGTCATGGCGGCGCTGGTCTACGCCTTCCGGCTGGACGAGCATTTCGGGGTGAAGGTGGCCGGCGAGGTGCCGGCGGCGTTGCCGGCGTTCGAGCTGCCGCGGATCGAATGGGGGCAGGTGCGTCTCCTCGCCGGCAACGCCTTCGCCATCGCCGTCCTGGGCCTGCTGGAGGCGGTGGCGATGGCCAAGGCCATCGCCGCGCGCACCGGGCAGCGCCTGGACATCAACCAGCAGTGCCTGAGCGAGGGGGCGGCCAACCTCGCCGGCAGCTTCTTCCGGTGCATCCCCGGCTCGGGGTCGCTGACACGCTCGGCGGTCAACGAGCAGGCGGGGGCGCACACGCAGTGGTCGGGCGTGTTCTCCGCCGCCGGCGTCGCGTTCGCCGTGCTGGCCGCCGCCCAGTGGGCACGGTACATCCCGACGGCGTCGCTGGCGGGGCTGCTGCTGCTGGCCGCGTTCCGCATGGTCGATTGGGGCCGGCTGATGTTCCACATGCGGGCGACCCGCTTCGACGCCGGCGTCGTGCTCGCCACGGCCCTGGCGGCGGTCCTCATCTCCGTCGAGTTCTGCATCATCATCGGCGTGTTCCTGTCGTTCGTGCTGTACGTGCCGCGGGCCGCCCAGGTGCGCCTCGTCCGGCTGACGCGCTCGGGCGAGAGCCAGGCGCGCGAGCTGATCCCCGGTGACCCGGAGTGCGGGCGGGTGCTGATCTACGCCCTGGAGGGCGAGCTGTTCTTCGGCGCCGAGCCGGAGATGGAGGCCCACCTCGACGCCATCGCGCGTGAGGCCGGCGCCGACGGCGTGCGTGTGGTGGTCCTCAGCCTGAAGCGGGCGCGCAACCCCGACGCCGCCTTCCTGCACCTGTGCGCCGAGCTGGCCGACGCCCTCGCCGCCCGCGGCGTGGTGCTGCTCCTGTGCGGCGTGTCGCCGGGCCTGCGGGCGTCGATGGAGGGGACGGGCCTGGGCGTGCGGCTCGGGCCGGGCAGGGTGTTCGACCTGGTCCCGGGGCCGGCGCCGAGCGTCCGCGAGGCGGTGGAGCTGGCCTACCGCCTGATCGGCGACGGGCTATGCGCCGCCTGCCCGCGCCGCCCCGAGAACGCCGCCCCGGCGGCGGAGTCCGAATACGTCATCTGACCTCGTGCCCCGCCGCCCGCAGCGCCTCCACCGCGCGGCCCAGGTCCGCGTCCTTGACGAGGACGTAATCGGTGTCGAAGGTCGAGGCCGCGAACACGCCGACGCCGACCTCGGCCAGCGGCGCCAGCAGCGACACCAGGACGCCGACGAGGGCGAAGTCGAACGGCCCGTGGGCCTTCAGGCAGCGCCAGCCGCCCTCGTGACGCACTCCTTCGGGGATGGCCTCATCGGCGCAGACGACGGACAGCTCGTCCGCCGTCCGCGTGACGGAGACGAAGGCGCCGCCGGCCCACGCCGGGATGGGCTCGTCGGCGGGCAGGCGGCAGACGGCGAACGTGCCGGGCAGGACGGAGAGCGTCAGGCGGCGGCGCATGGGTCACCGCCTCATCCGCAGGCAGGTGCTGTTCGCCTTGGCGACGAGGCGGCCCTGGTCGTCCTTCACCTCGCACTCGACGTAGCCGATGGTCGAGCCGCCCTTGACCACCGTCGCCTCGGCGGTGAGCCGGCCCTCGCGCACGGCGCGCAGGAAGTTGACCTTCAGCTCCAGCGTGGTGAACGCCTCGCCGTCGGGCAGCGTGGCGGCGTAGGCCCAACCCATCGCGCTGTCGGCCAGGTCCGTCGTCACGCCGCCGTGCAGCGTCCCCATCGGGTTGTGGTGCCGCTCCCCCACGTCGAGGGTGAACACGGCCCGGCCCGGCTCCAGCTCGGTGAACACCAGCCCGATGAGTTTGGCCAGGGGGAACGTCTCGCGCTCGCCGCGGATGATCGCCCGGCCGGCCTCCAGCATCGTGGACATGTCATACCCCGAGTTTCGCCTTGATCGCCTCGATGCGTTTCTTCGCCTCCTTGCCGGCCGGCGTGTCGGGGCCGTCGGCGGCGATGGCCTCGTACAACGAGGCGGCACGCTTGAGCATCCCGGCGCGCTGCTTCTCGTAGCGGGCATCGAGGGGGCCCATCGCGTAGGCGTCGAGCGCCTTCGCCTGGGCGATCAGGAACTTCCGCTGCTCGGCGATGTCCTCCTTCTCCCAGCCCTTGTCGTCGCTCTTCTCCTGCTCCAGCAGGGCCGCCCGCGCCTTCTTGCCCGCCGCCGTGTCCGGCCAGCGCTCGCTGACGCCCTTCATCTGCATCAGCGCCGCGTACTGCCGCTTCGGCTTCATCTTGACCGCCTCGGCGAGGTAATGCTCCGCCTGCTTCTCGCGCGGCTGATCGACGGCGGCGGCCGCCGCCCGCTCCTTGACGCCTGCCTCCAGCCAGGCGAACGCCTCGGTCAGCGTCTTGTCGTTGGGGACGCCGTGGCCGAGGCCCGCCTGGGCCCACGTCCTGGCCTTGGCTCCGATCTCGCGGAAGTAGGTCCCCGCCAGGCGCTCGACCTCGCCCCTGTTGAAGTCGGTCTCGCCGGTGAGCAGCGCGACCCGCAGCCGATCCAGGCACCGCTGCCGCAGCCACGGCTCCTCGCGCAGCGTGCCGCTGGCGCAGATGGGCATGACGCCGCCGAACAGCTCGGGCAGGGCGAAGCCGATGACGCAGGCGATGCGCCCGCCGCCGGAGAACCCGGCGATGTAGGTCCGCGCTGGGTCGATGCCGTGGTCGCGGCGCAGCTGGTCGAGGACATCGAGCGCGATTCGCACCCGGCGTCTGCCCGGGCAGTCGTTGCCCGCCCCGCGCGGCCCGGCGAAGACGACGCCCCTGGCCTTGCACAGCTTTTCGAACGCCTTCCACCCCGACGGCTCGTCGGAGGGGGAGAGGAACAGGATGGCCGGCGGCCTCTTCGCCTTCGCCGGGACGTACAGCTCATACGTCGTCGCCGCCGAGTCGTAGTCGCCGAGCCACTCCTTGGGCGGGTCGGCGAGGGACTGGTTGGCGAGGGCGAACGTCCAGTCGAGGCGTGTGGGGCCGGAGACCTTCGCCGACTTGTGATAGCCGGGGGCGGGCGGGGCGGCTGATGCCGCCGACGCGAGGAGGACGACGATGAGAACGGCCCCCCGCCACCCCGGCCGATCTCCCCCGATGAACCGCGGATGCCGCATCACGCCCTCCCCCCAGGTCAAGGCCCCTCCAGCCGCCGCTTGCGGTCGGCCTGCCGCAGCGCCTCGAGCAGCTCCCCCATCTCGCCCGACACGATGGCGTCGAGCTTGTACAGCGTCAGGTTGATCCGGTGATCGGTCAGCCGGTTTTGTGGGAAGTTGTAGGTGCGGATGCGGTCGGAGCGGTCGCCGCTGCCGATCTGATTCTTCCTCTGCTCCGCCCGCACCGCGTGCTTGCGCTGCTGCTCGCGCTCGAACAGCCGGCCACGCAGCACGCGCATCGCCCGCGCCTCGTTCTTGTGCTGGCTACGCTCGTCCTGGCACTTCACCTCGATCTCGTCCGGCGTGCCTTTCTTGTACCACAGGCGGACGGCGCTCTCGGTCTTGTTGACGTGCTGCCCGCCGGCCCCGCCCGCCCGCATCACCTCGCGCGTGATGTCCTGCGGGCGGATCTCCACCTGCGTGTCGTCCGGCTCCGGCAGCACCGCCACCGTGGCCGCCGAGGTGTGGATACGCCCCTGCGTCTCCGTGGCCGGCACACGCTGCACCCGGTGCCCGCCCGACTCGAACTTCAGGCTCTGGTAGACGCCCTCGCCGGCGACCGTGAAGATCACCTCCTTGAACCCCCCGGCCTCGCCGGGCGAGAAGGAGATGGCCTCGAACGACCAGCCGCGCGTGCGGGCGTAGCGGCCGTACATGTCGAACAGGTCGCCGGCGAACAACGCCGCCTCGTCGCCGCCCGTGCCCGCCCGCACCTCGACGATCAGCGAGTCGAAGTCCTCGTCGCCCGCCAGGAGGAAGTCCTCCAGCCTGGTCTTCAACGCCTCCTCGCGCGAACGCAGCCCCGCCAGCTCGGCCTCGGCCTCGGCGCGCATGGCGTCGTCGGCGAGCAGCTCCGTCGTGGCGGCGATGTCCTCCTGCAGTTTCTTGTACTCCAGGTACGGCTTGACCTTGCGGGCGAGGGCGCCGTGCTCCTTGGCCGCCGCCGTGTAGCGCGAGCGGTCCGCCGCCGTCGCCGGGTCGGCGAGGATCCGTTCCAGCTCCTGGTGGCGTGCCAGCGCCTGCTCGAAGAATGGCCACACGTCCTCTGTCCTCTTCCGGCACCTGATTCTACGCCCCGCCGGCAAGGGCGTCAGCGCCAGTCGCCGGAGAGCACGAACGCAGCCCACCACGCCGGCGGCGAACGCCGCGCCCCGGCCGGCAGCTTGACCGCCTCGCGGCCCGCGCCGCGCACCCCCGGCACGGCCTTCACCAGCTCCGCCTGCCGCCCCTCCACCCACGCCGGGTTGCGCAGCAGGTCGAGCTGGGCCTGACGCAGGGCCTCGATCTTCGAGAGCTTCTTCTCCCACAGGTGGTGATACAACCTCTCCATCAGGACGCTGGTGGCCCCGTCGTGGACCGACCAGAGCGACGCCACCACCGACCGGCACCCCGCCACCGCGAAGGCACGCTGCAGCCCCTGCAGCCCCTCGCCGCCCGCCGCCCGGCCCAGGCCCGTCTCGCAGGCGCTCAGCACCGCCAATTCCAACCGGGAGAGGTCCAGCTCGGAGACCTCCAACGCCGTCAGGATGCCGTCCTCGCCGGCCGCGGGCCTGTTCGCCCCGGCGAGCACCAGGCCCGACAGCACGCCGGGGTGCGCCGCCCCGGCCGCCTCCGCGAAGAAGCCGTGCGTCGCCAGGTGCGCGAAGCGGTGCGTCTGGAGGGCACGCCGCACCGCCTCCTTCGTCGCCCCCCTCCCGTCCAGCGACGTGCGCGCCCCGTCGGCGAATGCGGAACGGAAGGCCCCCTCGACGCGCCGCGCCTCCAGCCCCGCCGCCGCCAGGCCCGCCCACTTGCCCGCCCCCCCGAAATCCACGCCCCCGACGCTCGTCAGAGAAGACGACGCAAGTGACGCCGCACGCTTCTCCGCCAGCAGGCGCGGCACAGGGACGACGGCCAGGGCCACCTCCTCCAGCCAGTATCCTTCGGACCTCCGCCCGGGCAGGGCGGCGAAGGGCACGAGGTTGAGCGGGCCGTCGGGCGACAGCAACACGGTCCGCGCCCCTCCGAGGTGCGCCTCCAACGGGTCGATCACCATCCGCCGCACCGCCTTGCCGCCGCGGGTGTCCGCCCCCCCGGCCTGCAGATCCTTCCTCCAGGCCGTCACCGCCTCGGCGATGGGGCGGGCCGGGCCGAGATCCACGCGCCGCACGGGCGCGCCGCGCCGCACGACCCAGGCGGCGACGTGGGCGACCCGCCGCCCCGGGTCACCGCGCCGGTAGACGAGGAAATCGACGAGGGCGGCGTCCGCGGGGAGGGCGTCCGCCAACTCCCGCGCCGTCGCGCGTCGGGCCGGGCGCGGCACGTCCGCCCCCAGGCCGGCCAGCCTCGCCTCGATGGCCTCGCGCCGCCGCGCCAGCCCGCGCGCCTTCTCGGGGTCGGCGCGGAGCGGGTCGAGCGACACCGCCGCCAGCTCGCACGTCACCCGGCCCAGGTCGCGCAACAGCTCGCCGGCCTCGGCACCGCCGGCCTCGCGGCGGACGCGCTGCCGCTCGAACACCGCCCCCTTCCACGCCAGCACGTGCGGGTACGCCGGATTGGCCGGCGGGTCCGGCAGCGCCAGGCGGGCGTCGAGCTGTTCGCGGAGACGCACCGTCATCGCCAACTGCTGGCGCTCCGACTGGGCCGCCCCCGCCAGGGCCAGTTGCCGCGACGCCACCGCCAGCGCCTGCTCCAGGGCCACCGCGGCGGCCTCGGGGCGTCCGGACCTGGCCATCAGCATGCCCAGCCCGTTGAGCGTCCTCATGTACCCCTGGCTCTCCTCCCCGCCGTCCTGGCGGTATCCGATCAGGGCCAACGTCAGGTGCCGGCCCGCCTGCTCGTGGTGGCCGGCCCCCAGCCGCAGCAGGCCGATGTTGTGGTGCAGGTGCGCCGCGTGCGCGCCCCCCGGCTTGCACAGCCGCAGGGCCTCGCCCAGCAGCGGCAACGCCTCGTCCACTTTGCCTTCCTCGGCCAGCAGGATGGCGAGGTTGCTCAGGCCGGTCAGGTAATCCGGGTGGCGGACGCCGACGGTGGCTCGGCGGACGCGCAGGCCGCGCTCGAACAGCCGCCGCGCCTCGTCGCGCCGCCCCATCTCCTGATGGATCGACGCGAGGTTGTCGATGGCAGCCAGCGTCGTGGGGTGCCGCTCCCCCAGCCTCTTGAGCCGGATGTTCAGGCTCTCCTGCTGGCGCTCCGTCGCCTCCCGGTGGTCACCCAGGGTACGCAGCAGGACCGCGAGGTTGTTCAGCGTCAGCGCCGTCTCCTCGTGGCCGGCGCCGAGCCGCGCGGTGAAGACCGCCAGGGCCTGACGGTACTCGCCGAGGGCCCGCCGGTACTGGCCCATCTCGGTGTGGACGTCCGCCAGGGTGCGGAGGGTGTGGGCGTACTCGGGGTGCTTCTCCCCCACCGCCGCCGCCCGCGCCGTGCGGACACGCTCCAACAGGGCCAGGGCCTCACGGTACTGCCCCGCGGACGCCAGCAGCGTGCCCAGATTCGCCTCGGCGTCGAGAACCGCCCGGGATTGATCCCCCGGCAGGGCCTTAAGGACGGCCAGGGCGCGCTCCAGGCAGGCCTGCGCCTCCAGCCGGTCCCCGCGTAGCTCCAGCAGCACGCCGAGGTTATTCCAGTGAGTGGCCGCCTCCTCGTCCCAGGCGCTCTTCGTCCGCGAGTGGATGGCGGCGGCGCGGCGGAACAGCGGCAGGGCCGCGTCATAGTCACCCAGGTCCTGGTGGATGGTGGCGAGGTTGGCCATCGTGCCGGCCACGTCGGGGTGCTCGTCGCCGTGGTTGGCCCGGTGCCAGGCCAGGGCCTTCTCGAACAGGGGGCGGGCCTCCTTCGGCAGCGAGGCCCGGCGCAGGGCGAGGGCGAGGTTGTTGACCGTGGCCGCGTGCGTCGGGTGCCCCGCGCCGAACGCCTCCGCCGCCAGCCGGGCCGCCTCGCGCAGCGGCGCGACGGCGCCGCGCGGGTCGCCGGCCTCCTGGAGGGCCAGCGCCTTCCGCGTCGAGGCGTTCATGCGCACGAACGCCTCCTGCTTCGCCATCGGCGCCTTCGCCAGGGCACGCACGTCCGCGAGCTGGCGGGCCGCGTCGCGCGTGCGCCAGTCCTTCTCTCCGTGGAGAAGCCGCGTCAGCCCGAGCGCCTCCTTGCGTGCCCCGATGGCCCTGTCCCACTGCCGCCGCTCCGCGTGCCAGCCCGCCACCACGTCGAGCGAGCCCAGCCGTGGGCAGGCCAGCGCCCCGAGGGCGCGCTCCTCGGCGGCCATCGCCTTCGCGAAGAGCGTGAACGCCTCGGCGTGCCGGCCCGCGTCCCACGCCGACGTGGCGCGGGTGGCGAGGCGTTCCGCCTCCTCGATCAGCCCGGCCTGCCGGGCGTCGGGGTGGACGACGGGGGCGGCGGCCAGCGACGCCAGGGCCAGCGACAGGGCGGCGATCCGGCGCATGGTGTGGCCCTCCTGCGGATGTGGCTCCATCCTACCGCCCCGGCCCCTACAATGCCAGCCAACGGAGGTGGCGCATGAGAGTCTTCGAGATCCGCGACGGCTTCGGCCTCGACAAGCTCACCCTCGCCGAGCGGCCCACGCCGACGCCGGGCGCCGGCGAGGTGCTGATCCGCATGCGGGCGGTGTCGCTTAATTACCGCGATCTGCTCGTCGTCAAGGGCGTGTACAACCCCAAGATGGCCCTCCCCCGCGTCCCCGTGTCCGACGGCGTCGGCGAGGTGGTGGCCGTCGGGCCCGGCGTGTCGCGCGTCGGCATGGGGGCGCGGGTGGCCGGGGCCTTCATGCCCGGCTGGGCCGAGGGCGAATTGACCGACCAGAAGGCGAAGACCGCCCTGGGCGGCGGCGTCGACGGCCTGCTCGCCGAGTACGCCGTGTTGCCCGAGGACGGCGTCGTGATAGTGCCGCCGCACCTGAGCGACGAGGAGGCCGCGACCCTGCCGTGCGCCGCCGTGACCGCCTGGAACGGCCTCGTGGTGGCCGGGCAGATCAAGGCCGGCGAGACGGTGCTGGTGCAGGGCACGGGCGGCGTGTCGCTGTTCGCCCTCCAGTTCGCCCGCATGGCAGGGGCCCGCGTGATCGCCACGTCGTCGAGCGCGGAGAAGCTGGCCAAGGTGAAGGCCCTCGGCGCCAGCGACGCCATCAACTACCGCGAGGTCGCCGAGTGGGGCGACGCCGTCCGCAAGCTGACCGACGGCCGCGGCGTGGATCACGTCGTCGAGGTGGGCGGCGCGGGGACGCTGAACCAGTCGCTGCGGGCGATCCGCACCGGCGGGCATGTGGCGCTGATCGGCGTGCTGGCGGGCTACGGCCAGTTCAACCCGGTGCCGATCCTGATGAAGGCGGTGCGCGTGACCGGCATCTTCGTCGGCTCGCGGGCCATGTTCGAGGACATGAGCCGCGCCATCGCGGTGTCGGGCTTGCGGCCCGTGGTGGACCGCGTGTTCGGCTTCGAGCAGGCGGCGGACGCCCTGAAGCATCTGGAGTCGGCGAGCCACTTCGGCAAGGTCGCGATCAAGTTCCCCGCCTGAGCCCGGCCCCGCTGTTGCTGATCCACGCCCTCCGCCGTGGTTGGTGGAGGGTGGGGAGGACGCTCCGCGCCTCCCGCCAGCCCGGGGCGGCCGGGCAGCGGGAAGGCCGCCGTCCCGAGGATGGCGCCGGAGCAGACGTCGGTCACGCGCGGCCAGCGGCGGCCCTCCCCGGGGGTGGGCGCGATCGTGCGGGAACGCATTGACGGGGCGGCTGCTTCGCGAGACGGATGTGGCACGGAACGAATGTGATCATGCATCTCGATCGAAGTTTGGTTTTGGCCAGGCCCTGTGTTGGAGGATGGAGAATGCGGCGCCGAAGGGGGCCGAAGGGGGCCGACGGGCCAGGCCTTCCAAGGTGGCTTGACATCGCTATAACAGTAGTGCCCTGAGCGA
>CAZVZK010000002.1:0-178500 GCA_964630925.1 uncultured Alcaligenaceae bacterium | reverse complement strand
GCAAGCTCAAGGACGGCAGCTAACGGTGGTAAGTCACCTTGGAAGGGCTGGACCTCCGGACCGGCAAGCACGTGCGCCGCCTTCCGGAGAAGGAAGGCGACTCAATCGCAGTGAAAAGCGTGGCGTGGAGTCCGGACGGCACGCGCCTCGTCTCCGCTGGAGGCGAGAAGAAACCCGTGATCGTTTGGGACCTCCTTTCGGGCGTACCCTTGCTCACTCTCAAGGCGCGGGGCGAGTATGTCAACAGCGTCGCCTTCAGCCCCGACGGCACGCGCATCGTCTCAGGGGGCGGCAGTCTCGGCGATAGAGATCCCGAATACCCCTACTTCGCGGAGATCCGCGTGTGGGATGCCAGCACGGGAGATCTGAAGTTCGACCTGCAGCTCAAGGGCCATAGAACCATTGACATCGTCCGATTCAACCCCGAAGGGACGCGGATCCTGTCGTTGAGCAAGGATGGCAGGCTGACCCTGCGAGATGCGCAGGAGGGAAAGGAGTTGTTTACAGTTGTATTCGACCTAGAAAGCAGCAATTCCGAATGGGCACACGAGTCCTTGAGGTTGGCCTTCAGCGGCGACGGGAAACGCATCCGCCTATTCAACTGGCGGCTGGGCCAACGCATCGACCTCGACGCCGCCACGGGGAAGCGGCTGCCGCTGGACGACCGTCTGCTGTCCTCCACCCGCCGCGAGTCGGTCCACCCCGACGGCAAGAGCATCGCTCAGGCGCTGTACGACAACATCGTCGTCTACAGCCCACCCCGGGCCTCGACGCCGGCCGACCAATACGTGCGGCAGCGGGCCGGCCTCCGCTGGCACGCCGTGCAGGCCGCCGCCGCCGAGAAGGCGAAGCTCTGGACGGCCGCCGCGTTCCACCTCGAACGCCTGCACCGCGCCGACCCGTCCGCCCGCCAACGCCTGCTCGCCGCCCTCAAGCAGGCCGACGACTCGCCCCTGACGCAATCCATCAAGCGCGGCCTCGCCGCCACCGACGCGGCCCGCGCCGCCGGGTCATTCTTCCTGCCGCCGCTGGCCCGGCCGGCGCTGATGCCCGGTCGCTGACGGCCCGTAACGCCGGGCGGGGCATGCGGTGACCGAATGCCGGGCCGGTGGGCGATTCAGGGCTTCGGTGGATGCGCGAGGGTCCCCTTGTTCCATGATCCGCCGCGCGTGAGCCAGCAGGGCCTCGTCCCCCGGCTTGGGTGCCTCTCAGGCCAGGGCATCCATCCCGGTCAGCTCCGTCTCCTCCGCATCGGTGAGCCCCGCATCACGCCGCTTTCACGGCGGCTCACCACGCCGCCGGCTCCGTGACTCGCCCCGGCTTGGCGGCCCGCTCCCGCACGGCACGCGCCCCACGGGTGCCCGTCCCTCCCGCCGGTCAAGTGTCTGCTCACGCGCCAGGAGCCGGCCGGGCGGCTCAGGGACGGTTGAAGGCGGCGGACTCGCTTCGGGGCCGCAGAACGCCAGCCACCGCGCACCCCGACTGATCCAGCCCGATGCCGGACTTCTCTGCTATTGGCGTGCGCGAGTGGCCAGGTGGCCAGGTGGCCAGGTGGCCAGGTGACCCATCATGGCCAATGCGGGTTGAGGGCTGGGGCTGACCCAGAGTGCCATTCGGACGAAGAGTCACCTGCCCACTCGGCAAGGGAGTGGGCAGGTGACTCGGTGGGAGTGGACAGGTGACTCCGCGCTGGGCGGGCCACGGGCCGCGACGGGCCCCGCTCGCCGGGGAGCCACTCACCCCCAACGTTCACGCCGCCGCCCGCGTCTGGGCGAGCTTGTTGAGCTTGTTGTAGATCGTCTTGAGGCTGATCCCCAGCTCCGCCGCCGCCGTCGTCTTGTTCCCGCCGTGCCGGTCCAGCGTCTCCAGCAGGTGCCGCGTCTCCACCTCCTCCATCGTCATCGGCCCCGACGGGATCACCTCCGCACGCATCGCCCCGCCCTGCCTCCGCTCCAGCGGCGGCAGGTGCTCCGGCCCGATCCGCCCGCCTCCGGACAGCATGAACGCGTACTCCATCGCGTTCGCCAGCTCGCGCACGTTGCCCGGCCAGTCATGCGCCGCCAGCGCCCGCAACGTCTCCGGCGACAGGATCGCCGACGCCTGCTCCGGCGACCGCCGCGCCGCCCGCGCCAGGAGGTGCTTCGCCAGCTCGGGGATGTCCTCCTTGCGCTCGCGCAGCGAGGGCAGCTTCACCTCGAACGTGTTGATGCGGAAGTACAGGTCCTCGCGGAACTGGTCGTCGCGGATCATCGCCCTCAGGTCGCGGTGCGTCGCGCACAAGACACGCACGTCCGTCGAGAACGGCTTCGAGTCGCCCACCCGGCGGATCTCCCGCGCCTCCAGCACGCGCAGCAGCTTCACCTGCACGTTCTTCGGCAATTCGCCCACCTCGTCCAGGAACACCGTCCCGCCGTTCGCCACCTCGAAGATGCCCTTGTGGTCCTTGTCCGCCCCGGTGAACGCACCCTTGACGTGCCCGAACAGCTCACTCTCCACCAGGTGCTCCGCCAGCGCCCCGCAGTTCACCGGGATGAACGGCATCGACGCACGCTTCGAGAGCTGCCACAGCGACCGCGCCGCCAATTCCTTGCCGCAGCCGGTCTCGCCGAGGATCAGGACGGTGGCGTCGGTGGGGGCGAGCATCTGCAGGAACTGCTGCACCTTGAGCATCGGGGCCGACGCGCCGATGAGCTGCGTCGGCCCCTCGGCGCGTTTCGTCCGCTCCTCCAGCGCGATGTTCTTGTGCAGCAGCTCGCGGCGGTTCGTCGCCCGCACCAGCACCGCCTCGATGTCCGCCAGCTTGCACGGCTTGGTGATGTAGTCCGCCGCGCCCAGACGCATCGCCATCGTCGCCGTCTCGATGGAGGCGTGCCCGGTCATCACCACCGCCTCGGTGTCGGGGCTGACCTTCTTCAGATGCTCCAGCACTTCCAGGCCCGAGATCCCAGGCATGCGCAGGTCCAGGATCGCCGCGTCGAACGTCGCCCGCGCCAGCACCTGCAGCGCCGACTCGCCGCTCTCGCAGGCCACCACCTCGTGGCCCAGGCGTGGCAATTCGCTCTTCATGAACTCGCGCAGCGACGCCTCGTCGTCCACGAACAGCACGCGGAGCCGGCGGTGGGCTCCGGGGGGCGCCGCCTTGGGGGTCCGTGTCGTCATCTCTGTTCCGCTCCGTCGGAGACATGCGCCGTTCCGTGGCGCGTTTTCACATCAGGCCGCCCGCCGCTGGGCCGGCGCGGGCGCGGGCGCCGGGGGTGCGGCCTCGGCGGCGTGGATGGGCAGGCTCACGGTGAAGGCGCTGCCGTGGCCTGGGCCGGCGCTCTTGACCTGGATCTCCCCGCCGTGCTGCGTGATGATCAGGTGGCTGATCGTCAGGCCCAGGCCCGTCCCCTTGCCCGTCCGGCTTCTCGTGAAGAACGGCTCGAAGATGTTCTCTAAGACTTCCGGCGTCATGCCGCAGCCGGTGTCGGTGAAACGCAGCTCGGCGGCGCCGCCGCGCTGACCCAGGCGGATGGTGAGCCGGCCCCCGTCGTCCATGCTCTCCAGCGCGTTGACCACGAGGTTGAGCACGACCGACTTGATCTCCTCCGCGTTGACGCACGCCGCCAGGGGCGGCCCCGCCGGCACCTCGAACGTGATGTGCTTGCCGCGGTGGTGCGGCAGGTGCCGCGTGACGTCGAGGACCGCCTGAACCAGCGGCTTCAGCTCGGTCATCTCGCGCTTCGGCTCGCCGGTGCGCGAGAACTCCAGCAATCGCCCGGTGATGCTCTTGCAGCGGAACGCCTCGTCCTGGATCATCCTGAGGTACTTGCGGAAGACCTCCTGCTCGCCGTCGTCGGGGATGTCGAGCAGCCGGGCCTCCAACGCCTCCGAGCAGAACGCGATGCTCGCCAGCGGGTTGTTGATCTCGTGCGCCACGCCGGCCGCCAGGAAGCCGACGGAGGCGAGACGCTCACTGCGGACGAGCTGCCTTGATCTCTCGTGGACCTGCTTGTTGAGGTCGGTGTATAGCTCATCGAGGCGGGCCACCATCGCGTTGAAGGCGACGGCGAGGCCCTCCATCTCGTCACCGGAGGACAGGGCGATGCGGTGCGACAGGTCGCCGTCGGTGACCTTCTTGACGCCCGTCTCCAGGTCGCGTACCGGCGTCAGCACCCAGGCGTAGAAGGAGCGCATCAGGCCGAACAGCAGCAGCAGCCCGATGACGCTGGAGGGCACCACGACCCACAACACCCACTGATAATGGCGGCGGGTGTCGGTGAGGAGCTCGTTGAGGGCGTCGCTGATGTGCTTGCGCAGGTCCTCGGCGTGGGCCGGCAGGGCGACCGCCGGCAGGGCGAGCTGCGCCGCGGTGAGCGGCTTCCTGTCGGTGGGCTTGGGCTTGAATTCGGCGAGGAGGGCGGCGCGGGCGTCGTGCTCGCCCACCATCCCGGCGGTGGGCCGCTTGCGGCGGGCCTCGGCGGCCTTCTGGAGTGCGTCGAGGCCGGCGACCAGGTCCTCGACCTTGCCGTTCTCGAACAGGCCGAGGCGGGGGTCGATGTTCTGCTCGACTCCCTCGTCGAGCTTCTTCTTGTAGGCGTCGGCGGCGGCCCTGGCCTGGGTGAGGTACGCCTCGAATTTCCGGTACTCATCGGGGCCGATGATCCAGGGCAGGCTCTCGTCGGAGACGAGGTTCGCGACCGCCGCCTTGACGTCATGGGCGGCGTCCAGCTCGGCGATGCGGGCGCGGATGCGGTTGGTCGTCACGAAGTACGACCACAGCCCGCGCAGCGTGCCGCCCATGAGCAGCGTCATGAGGACGACGGCCAGCCCCAGGCCGAGCAACAGCTTGTGTCGGATGCGCCAGCGTGCGGCCACGCCAGACCTCCTTGCCCGTGCGGACCGTTGGACGGCCGGACTATACCCGATGGGCCCACGCGGGGAAAGGCGTCTTCGCGGCCGCCGAGGGGAGCCCGCGGGAGCCCGCTGTCCCAACGCGCCGCGCGGAGGCGGCACCCCTCGCGTCCCTCGCACGCCAACCCGGACAGCCACCGGTGGATGTGCGTCCACGCGGCCCCTTGTCCGCCATCGACGCGGGCCGCCCGGACACGCCGCCGCCGGTGATCCACTTGCCGTCCTGAATGCGTGTCTGCCGACCTGATCGACACCCGTCGTTCTCCGGCCCGCCGCCACCCCGACCCGCCCCGAAAAAGCCACCCGGCGGGGAGGACAACCAGGCTGGTTTTCCACACAACTTACCTTGTACACTCCCCCACCCGCGCCCCTTCGCACGAGGCACGACACGATGGCACGCAAGAAGTCCGCGCCCGCCCAGGCCGCCGCGCCCGCCCCCGAGACCGCCGTGCCGCGCGCCGCCGGCACCGGCTCCCCGCTCAAGACCGCCGCCAAGGGGCGGTTCACCCTGTTCAACCTCATGGGCCAGGAACGCGCCCACTACGCCGTGGACCGCTCGCAGATCCCCGCCCCGGCCGAGCCGCCGGGTAAGACGACCGCCCACAGCATCATCGTCATCGACCGCTCCGGCTCCATGTGCGGCATCATCGAGGACACCAAGGACACCCTCGTCAAGCTCCTCACCCTCGAGGAGTACAACAACGCCAACCTGCTCGTCACGCTCCTCAGCTACTCCGGCCAGGGCGACCTCATCAAGCACTTCGAACGCGCCCCCATCTCCGACATCATGAAGCGCGACAGCAGCTTCATCAAACAGGTCAAGGCCATCCGCACCGCCGGCCTCACCTCCCCCTCCCAGGCCATGCGCATGGCCGGCGGCATGGTCAAGGACGACGAGCTGACCGCCATCACCCTGCACTCCGACGGCTACGCCAACGACCCCTCATCGAACTCCGAGACCAAGGCGCTGGAGCAGCTCTGCGAGCAGTGGGCCGAGCGGCCCATCTTCGTCAATACCATCGCCTACTCCGACTACTCCGACTTCCGACTGCTGTCCAAGATCGCCAACGCGGCCTCGGGCACCTGCATCAAGGCCGGCAACATCAAGCAGGTGTTCGACGCCCTCAGCGAGACGGCCAAGCTGCTCAGCGGCCGCCTGACCCCGCCCATCGAGGAGCCGCTCTCGCCCGAATACGACTATCAGGTCTTCCTCTCTCACTCGGCGGGCAAGTTGCTCGGCTCATCCGGGCCCCTACACATCCGCGGCCTGCGGCCCGAGGACGACACCGCGATCTACAAGTACCGCAAGGTCAGCGCGGCGGAGTACGCCAAGATGAAGACGGCGGAGGTGCTGCAGACCTCCGAGCCGATGATGGCGTTCGCGCGCGCCCAGCTCTCCGAGGGCAACCTCAACACGGCCAAGTACGCCGTCGCGTCCACGTTCGACAAGACCCTCCTCGACCGCCACGGCCGCGCCCTCACCAACAACCAGGTGGCCGCCCTCGCCCAGGACCTCGACCGCGTCCTCTTCCAGCCCGGCCTGCTTTCCGAGCACGAGGTGCTGGACCAGGTGCCCGTCAACACGAAGATCGCCCTGCTGCCGGTCATGCGCCTCCTGGCCCAGCACCGCGACGGCTTCCTGCTCGACTTTGAGCACCTGCGGCACAACTACGTCCGCAAGGACCTGCGGCGGGTGCAGGGCACGCGCGACGAGTCGGGCAAACTCACCCCGCCGACCCTCAAGACCGAGCTGGCCGACGACACCAACTGGGTCAAAGTCTCGTCCGTTGACATCAACCGCAACACCGCCAACCTGAACATCCTCATCCCGCGCAAGGTGCGCCTCGTCCCCGCCGAGGGCGGCAAGCCGATCACCGAGGTCGCCGGCATCAAGCTCGACAACCTCTCCATCTTCAACAACTACACCCTCGTCAGCGACGGCGAGCTGAACGTGCCGTCGCTCAAACTCCAGATCAGCGACAAGGCCCTCTTCGACGCGCTGAACAAGGAAGGCGTGCTGGAGATCGAAGGTGCGGCGCCGAAGAAGCACGACGCCAAGGCCTCGTACACCCTGCGCCTCGACACGCTGCCCCTCGTCCCCCCCTTCGAGGCGAAGGTGGAGCTGGACGGCCTGTTCGACACCCTGGCCCGCTACAAGGTGCTGTCGAGCCTGTGCTCGGCGCACCTCAAGGAGGTGAGCGCCGAGCTCACCACCGAGCAGGTCGAGGAGCTGAAGAAGCACTACCTGTCCAAGAGCCTGTTCCTCAACTTCCCGACGACGACGGAGTACACCGACCTCAAGCAGGCCCTCGCCGAGGGCACGGTCGATACCCGCACCAGCTACAAGATCGACATCGGCGGCTGCACGATCCTCAACCTCTCCAAGCTGCACTCGGCCAACAAGTTCCTGGAGCGGATGTACGAGGTCACGAACAGCAAGGGTGAGAAGCTCGACAAGCCGAAGTTCGAGGACTGCCTGGAGGGCGTGAAGTACGGCCCGAAGGCGCTCTCCGCCCGCACGAAGATCACGCCGGTGGACACCTTCATGAAGGGCCTGTTCGACGACTTCCTCGGCCTCGCCCCCAACGGCAGCGCCGTGAAGGTGCTGGAGGAGGTGGGCGCGAAGGACCTGGCGGCCATCGTGAAGGAGCGTGGCAAGGGCAAGCAGCCGACGCGCGAGGCGTTCGTGAAGGCGCTGGCGGACGCGGGCAAGAAGGTGGACGCGGCGGCGGACGCCCTCTTCGAGGAGAAGGTGTCGCCGCTGGTCTTCTACATCGGCAGCACGGGCACCCTGCCGGACGAGATCGAGGCGAAGGCGCAGACGGCGGAGCAGATCGTGGCGAAGCACCCGGACCTGTCGCCGTCGAAGGACGAGCAGGAGGGCCTCTTCTACGAGGTGGGCAACACGATCATCACGGTGTTCGCGAAGACGGAGTACTTCTCGCGCGACAGGGCGGTGAGCGGCGGCGCGAACGTGGCGCCGGCCCAGGCGTGAGAAGGAAGAAGAGGCGGTCCACGGATCGCACGGATCAAACGGATCAACAGCCAAGACAAGGAGCAGGCAGAAGACCAAGATGTCTTCTGCCTGCTTTCTTCTGTTTTCTGCTTTGATCCGTACTCCGAACGTTTCGTTCGTGCGCGGCCCGCGTCACTTTCTCAACGGCCCGAGAAACGGCTAAAATCAGGTGGAGGCCGGCCTCCGCGGACCTGTGCCTGACAGGGGCGGCCGGAGGCGTTCAACCGCCACGAGGCGTGCCTCTCTTCTCGGTGGCCTCCGGGCGCGGCTCTCATCGCGTTTTCATGGGGCCGATTTACGCTGGATGGGGTTATACTGTCACTTCACCGCGTGTTCGCGCGGTCCCATTCAGGAGCCCGGACGCATGACAGCTCAGAAGCACCTCGCCTGGGTGGCGGCGCTCGCCGCCGTGCTGCCCGTTCACGCCTCCGCCCCGCCGACGAAGCAGGAGGTGGCGGCCATCGCGCCGGCGCCCATCACGGCCGCCGTCTGGAAGGGTGCGGCGCGGTCCAGGGTGACCCCCGCCGAGATCGACGTGATGATCGAGGCCGGCCTGGCCAAGGCGGGCGTCAAGCCCGCGCCGATCGTCGGCGACGAGCAGTTCCTGCGGCGGGCGTACCTCGACCTGTGGGGCCGCCCGCCCCGCGCCGAGGAGCTGTCGGCCTTCGTCGCCGACAGGTCATCGAACAAGCGGGCGAAGGTGATCGACAGGCTGCTGGAGGGCGATGCGTACGCCCGGCACTGGGCCGGCTACTGGCACGACGTGATGGCCTCGCGCCTCGTCGGCTTCGAGGGCCGCATCCTGGCCCGTCCGTTCCAGCAGTGGATGACGGAGCAGATCAAGAAGAACAAGCCGTGGAGCAGCATCACCCGCGACCTGCTGACGGCGTCCGGCGTGGCGAAGTACGACAACAGCGAGGGCAAGACCGGCCCGGCGTTCTTCCTCGGCTCGCACCGCGGGGCGGACGCCGTCGTCGAGCAGACGGCGGAGACGGCGCGGGTGTTCCTGGGGATCCAGATCAACTGCGCCCAGTGCCACGACCACCCGTTCGATTCGTGGAAGCAGGCCCAGTTCCACGAGCTGGCGGCGTACTTCGCTCGCGTCCGCACCCGGCTGGTGCGCGACCCCGACTCCGAGCAGATCCGGTTCATCGGCATCGAGCTGGCCTCGACCGACCGGCGCGGGGGCGGCGCCGGCATGATGCGGCCCGGCTTCGGCGGCTTCGGCGGCGCGCAGGAGTACCGCATGCCGGCGAAGGACGGCGCGCGGACGCCCGGCGCCGTGGTGCATCCGAAGTCGCTCGACGGCAAGACCCCTGGTCGCAACCTGTCCGACGAGGCGAGGCGGAAGGCGCTGGCCGACTCGATCACGAGCAAGGACAACCAGTGGTACGCGGCGGCCTACGCCAACCGGGTGTGGGGCGTGCTGCTGGGCCAGCCGTTCTACTCCCAGGTTGACGATCTCGGGCCCCAGCGCGAGGCCGTCCATGGGGCGGTGCTGGCCCGGCTGGCCGGGTCGTTCGCCGGGACGGACTACGACATGAAGGAGTTCATCCGCACGGTGATGAACACGGAGGCGTACCAGCGGCAGAGCCGGGTCGGCTCGTCGCGTGGCGAGCACAACCTGTTCGCCCACAGTTACCCGACGCGGCTGCGTGCGGGCCAGCTCAGCGAGTCGCTGGTGAACACGGTGGGCAGCCTGGGCGGCGGCTTCGGCGGCGGGCGGCCCGGCATGGGCGGCCCCGGCGGGCGTTTCGGCTTCGGCGGGGGCGGCATCGAGGGCATGATCCGCACCGAGTTCGGCTTCGACCCGTCGCTGAAGAACGACGATGTGGAGGGGAGCATCCCGCAGGCGCTGATCCTGATGAACAGCCAGCAGCTCGCCCAGAAGATCCGCGCCACGCCGGGCAACTTCCTGGCCAAGGTGCTGTCGGCGAACGCGAAGAACGAGCCGGCCATCGAGGCGGTCTACAAGCAGGCGTTGGGCCGCAAGCCGACGGCGCGCGAGCAGGAGAAGTGCCTGACGTACATCGCCAAGGCCGGGAGCCGCGCCGAGGCGTTCGAGGACATCCTGTGGGCGGTCATCAACTCCGCCGAGTTCCAGACGAGGCGGTGAGCCAGCCCCGCCCTCAAGGACGGGGCTACGAGCCCAAGCCCGGTGAACCGGGCTGAAACCCTCAACGCCCCAGCCTGAGCCCCGTTCACGGGGCTTGGGTTTGTAGACCCGCCCTTGAGGGCGGGGCGTCCGCACGAACAACCACGATCATCCACCGGGCACCCCCCATGAGCCACCAGAATCTGATGCAGGTCCAGATGAGCGGCGATGGCGTCATCGGCCGCCGGTCATTCCTCCGCACCATCGCGGGCGGCGCGGCCGCCGCCGGCACGCTCGGCTTCAAGGACGCGATGGCCGCCGCTGCCCCGCAGCTGCGCAAGCAGGGGATGTCGTGCGTCCTCGTGTTCCTCAACGGGGCGCCGAGCCAGTTCGAGACGTGGGACCCCAAGCCCGGCCACACCAACGGCGGGCCGACCAAGGCCATCGACACCGCCGTCGCCGGCATCAAGGTGGCGGAGCACTGGCCGAACGTGGCCAAGGGGATGAAGGACTTCCTCATCCTGCGTTCGATGACCAACCGCGAGGGCGAGCACCAGCGGGCGACGTACCAGATGCACACCGGCTACGTCCCGGCGGGCGGCATCAAGCACCCGACGTTCGGCGCGCTGGTTGCCAGCGAGATCGCCCCGCGCGACTTCGACCTGCCGCACTTCGTCGCCGTCGGCGGGCGTGGCATCGGCGGCAACCTGGGGTCGAGCTTCCTGGGCATGAAGTTCGCGCCGTTCTCCGTGCCGGACGCCAACCGCATGCCGGCCAACGTGGCCCTGGCGGGCGGCGTCGGCTCCGGGCGGTTCGTGCGGCGCACCGGCCTGGCCCGCGAGCTGTCCGAGGACTTCGCCGAGGGAGGCGGGGCGAAGCTGGTCGAGGAGCACGAGGCCATCGCGGCGAGCGCGTCGAAGATGGTGCTGAGCCCGCGCGTCAAGGCGTTCGACCTGTCGAACGAGAAGGACGCCCTGCGGACGAAGTACGGCCGCACGGCGGTGGGGCAGGGGTGCCTGCTGGCGCGGCGTCTGGTCGAGGCCGGCGTGACGTTCATCGAGATCGGCAACGGCGGCTGGGACACGCACCAGGACAACTTCACCCGGCACAAGACGCTGTCGGCCCCGGTGGATCAGGGCGTGGCGGCGTTGGTGGGCGACCTGCGCGAGCGCGGCCTGCTGGAGAAGACGCTGGTGGTGGTGATGGGCGAGTTCGGCAGGACGCCGAGGATCAACGGCAACACGGGCCGCGACCACTGGCCGCGCAGCTTCAGCGTGCTGATGGCGGGCGGCGGGGTGAAGGGCGGCAAGGTGGTGGGCTCGACGGACGCGGGCGGGACCGGCGTGAAGGACCGCCCGGTGGGCGTGGCGGACCTGCTGGTGAGCTTCTGCGAGACGCTGAAGATCAACCCGCGGAAGGAGAACCTGTCCACCGAGGGCCGGCCGCTGAAGATCGTGGACGGCGGCAAGGTGGTGAAGGAGCTGTTCTGACCGCGACGGTGGGATGACTTGAAAGACGGGGCGTGGCCGCGAGCGGGCGGCCACGCCTCCGTTGTTTGTCGCGCTGGCTGGCGGACTTGGTGCCAGAGCGCCGTGGGACGGGCCTCCCCTCATTCCCCTCGCAGAACGCCATCGGCGACGCGACCGTCAATAGTCCGCAACCCCTTCTTGGGGGTCATGGTATCCCAAGCCGTGTTCTGCGGCGATTTCGCGGGCGATCCGGACGCAATACTCGATGGAGGCTGCCGCCCTCTCCGAGTACGGGATCGTGAACGCGATCTGACCAGAATGAATGGCCAGCCGCGCGAGCAACGCCGGCGTGTCAATCTCGAACTCCCGAGCGGCCTCCACTCCTTGCATCTTCAGGAACGCGGCGAACCCCTCCTCCGCAGGTTTGGGCCGGAATCCTTCGGCGAGGGCTCGGGACACCACCAGAACTTTCACCCCCTCACTGATCGGATCTGCGCCGGTCCAGTCGCCAAGATTCGTTTCGATGGCCCGCTTCAGGAAACAACGATCAAAGAGACTGAGGTCGTAGCTCATCGAGCAGGCCCCCGGATGGCCTCGTTCCGTCCAATCACCGAGCGAGGGGTCCCTTGAGGGTGTAGGAGAACGCGCCGAGCAGATCGCCGGCCTCGGCGTCGTGGCACTGCTGGCACGTCTTCGTGGCGCGGAGCGCGCCCATCATCCGCACCGTCTCGCCCTTGCTGGCGAGGAACAGGTCCTCCCCTTCACGCAGGGCCGGCAGGGCCGCCTCTTCGAAGTGATCCAGGGGCCGCGTCTTGCCCTTGCGGACCTGCTCCATGCTCGGCAGCTTGTCCGTCAGGTAGACGAGCGGCTTCTCGTGGGAGAGGATGCCGACGAGCTGGATGTGCTGGACGCGCCAGTCCGAGCTCTTGACGCGCGAGGCGGGGAAGGGGTCGCCGCGGAACCCGTGCGGCTTGAAGCCGGCGACGTGCGTGCGGTCCTTGACGTAGCCGAAGCCTCTCGGGTAGAGGAACTCCGACAGGCTCTCGCTGTGGTAGTAATGCAGCAGATTATCGGGTTCGACGCGTGTCAAGGGCTCGCCCGGTGAGTGGGGGAAGACGGCGGGCTCACCCGGCTGGTCCGCCAGGCCCGGTTCGGCGGAGCCGTACCAGACATCCAGGAGGACCTCTTCCGGCGTGGCCAGCCGGCGGATGGGGCCCTCGCCAGGACTCTCGATGAAGAACTTGCGTGTCTTCTCGTGCAGCTCCTTGAGCAGTTTCGCACGGGGCTCCTGCTGCTGTGCGAGGCCCCGGTCCAACTGGTCCCAACGCCCCTTCGCATCGGGGCTGAGCGCCCTGGCCGGCGGGATGGCCTTCCCCCTGGGCAGGCGCTCGGCCAGGGGCTCGAAGGCCAGCTTCGCGCGTGCGCCGGCCTCCATCCGCTCGCTGACTGCCGGTGGGTGCTTGATGGGGCCGGAGTAGGCCCAGGGTTGCTCGCCGGCGGATGGCCATAGCCGGAAATACGCGATGACGGCGAGGGAGAGAAGGGCGAGGACTGCCACCGAGGTTCTGAGCCGCATGGAAGGCCCTCCTCACGGCCGACCCAAGGCGCATCCGGCGTGCCGTCGCGCCTGCGAAACCAGGGGCATGGGGGCGTCGGCTATTGTATCACGCGGCGTGACGGCTGGGCCGCCGGGGGAGTGGGCCGTCGCTCGTCTTGTCGCCCGAGCTGGCCGTGCGGCCGGCGGCGGACGTGTCGGGGCGCTGCGTGCGTGCGGCGCGCGGGCGTGAAACGGAGGGCGGCGCCGGGCGTTGCTTGGGGCAGCCCACCCCACGAGGCGCGACATGGCCGTCTTCGCATACATCCTCGACGACGACACGACACGCAAGGTCCTCGCCGGCGTGCTGATCTTCCTGCTCACGACCGTCCTCTCGTTCGTCCTGGGGAGGTGGTGGGGGGCGTACCGCTCCACCCAGGAGTGGGATCGCAAGCAGTTCCTGGGCCGGATCATCGTCAGCCTCAACAGCTTCGCCGACGGCTACCTGAAGATCCGCACGATCTTCGAGCGTTCGCTGGAGGAGGTGTTCATCAACGCCGTGGCCGTCGAGAAGGTGCGGGCCGCGGCGAGGATGACGACGCCGGAGGGCCCGCTCCTGCCCATCGAGCCGAAGGACCGCTGGTTTCTGCTGAACTTCGTGCTGAACGCGGTGGCGGAGAGGTTCGCGGCGGGGCAGATCGGATATGATGCCGGTGTGCCGCTCAGGCCGGTGGCGTACCTGCTGTTCCTGACGAGCGAGACGGTGGGGGAGGACCGCATCCGCAAGGTGCGGGCCATGCTCGTGCGGAGAGACGTGCTGCTGGACCTGCCGACAGAGACGCCGAGGCTGGAGCAGCCGTGGCACGCCGACCGCCTGGAGACGCTCCGCCGGGCGGCGGAGGCGTACCGCCGGGAGCCGGACAACTTCCTGATGCTCGAGGTCTACGTGTAGGGAGGGCAGGACATGACGGCCGCGACGACGAGTTACCTGCGCCGCGACCCCGCCGACGTGACGCCGTGGGCGGAGACGTGCGGCGACATCCGCTGTCTGATCGAGCAGAAGGACGGGGCGGCGGCGGAGGTGCATCACGTCGTGATCCGCGACGCGAAGTTGCACTACCACGCCCGCACCGACGAGATCTATCACGTCATCTCCGGGACCGGCACGATGGTGATGGACGGCGACGCGGTGCCCCTGAAGCCGGGCGTCGTCGTGTACGTCCCGCGGAACGTGCGCCACAAGGCGGTGGGCGATCTGACCGTCCTGGTCGTGTGCATCCCCGCCGGGGTGATGGACGACATCCACGAGGTGGGGTGACCGCCTCATTCCAGCAGCTTCGCCGCCTCCGCCGGCACCTCCACCTTCGCCTTGCCGATGTCACGCAGCTCCACGGCTCGCGACGCCTCGCCGTCGATCTCCGCGCCGCCGCGCCGGCCCATCAGGCGCACCTTCACCTCGTACTTCGTGACCAGCCCGTCGGCCACCCACACGCGTACGGTGCCGCCCCTGGCCACGCCGCGCTCGCTCGGCGGCACCCACGCCTTCGCCGCCTCCTCGCCGAGCGTGACGGTGTAGCCGTCCTTCTCCTTCTTCACGTCCTTGGCCTCCTTGGCGAGGCGTGCCAGCTCCTCGGTCGGCGGGGTGAGGGTGCGGACGCGGGCCGACGCCCCGAGGATGCGCAGGGGGTCGGAAAGGGTGCCGGTGCGCGTGCGCTGCCACTTGCCGGCGTCCTTGTAGACGAGGACATCGCCCTTGCGCAAGAACGGGATGCCGTCGGAGGTGACCGACAGCGGCCGGCCCTTCTGCCAGGAGCCGGTGAGGGGGATGCCGGGGCCGTCCTTCACGGTGAAGGACAGGCCGGGCTGCCCGGCGGTCTTGCCGGCGGCGGCGCGCAGGTCGTCGGCGTCGGCGGCCAGGGTGAGGAGCAGGAGGAGATGCGTCATGGGATCGCCCTCGGATGGTTCAGCGGATCACGTCGCCCTTGATGCCGAGGACGTGGGTGACGGCCAGCCCGTTGCCGAACGTCTTCTGGTCGTTGAACTTCCACACCACCTTCTTGTCCCGCGTGACCTCGAAGAGCTGCGGGTTGTCCTTGCCGGCGTGGCAGTTGCCCACGATGACGTTGCCGTCGGGCAGCACCTGAAGCGTCGTCACCCACGCCAGGCGAATCCCCGGCAATTCGTCGTGGCCGATGCTCCAGACGATCTTGCCCTTGGGGTCGACTTCGATCGCGCGGTTATTGTTGCCGCCGCCGATCAGGGTGTTGCCCGACGGCAGACGCACCGCGCCGAACACCTCCGTCCCGTGGCCCTCCGGCCCGTGGCCGGGGGAACGCTTGCGTCCGCCCAGGTCGAGCGTGTAGCTCCACACCACCTTCCCCTTGGCGTCATACTCGCGCACCTTGCCGTCGCCCTCGTGGCAGACGAGGTAGTTGCCGGACGCCAGCTTGCGGGCCATGCGCGTGTCCCGGTGGGGGTCCGGCCTGTCCACCGTCAGAGGCACCTCGGCGACGATCCTGCCCGCCGCATCCACCTCGATGATGCGCCGGTTGCCGCTCTCGGCGATCATGGTGACGCCCCTGTCGAGCCGCTGGAACGCATGCACCTCGACGCGGCCCTTGTACCCCTCCTTCGGCTTCGACTCGTATTGCCAGACGACCTTGCCGGCGCGGTCCACCTCGCCCACCTTCGCCGGGCCGAGCGCGAGCAGGACGTTGCCCGACGGCAGCATGGCGATGTCGTGCCCGTCGCACTTGCTGGCGAATTGCCACTTGACGGCCCCCCTGACGTCCACGAGGGACACCTTGCCGCGGTCGTGGCCGAGGACGAGGTACGCCGAGCGGTCCGGCTCGGCGGCGGGGAGGATGCTGGCGAGGAGGAGGAGGGGGGACATCGGGGAGGCTCCGGAGAGGGCATGGCGGCATTGTATGTCGGCCGGGTTGAGCGAGGCGCCGGCCGAGCGAAGCCCGTCCAAATCCCACCGGCGGCTGAGTGGTTACGCTACCTCTTCCCCCCGGCCGGGTCGTTACGCACGCCGCACGAGGAGCTGCAGGAGGCCATCGAGCCATTCATGGAATGGCGCAACGGCAAGCGTCCCATCAGCGTAGCCGTTCACCCGGCCTGTGGGGTTAGACAAGATGAGACGTGGAGGGCGGCCAGGGCACGGGCGTGGGTGGCCTGACCACTCGCCATGAAATGCAAATTCAGCCAGGAATTTGCATTTCAGGGGGTTGCCTGGGGGGGTGCAATGCAATGCAATCCGCACCCACCACGCCACGCCACCGTCTACTTCCGTCTCATTCCCACAACTGACTGGTCGGTTACCCATCAGCCATCAGCAAGCAGAGCTGGGAGGAAATCAAGAAGGCCAGGCGCGCCGCCGGTTGAGAGCGCGCGAAAGTCACTTCATGGACGAGGCACTAGAAGGCGTGCGTCGGCGTCACCACCCTCACGTCTTGCCTGGCCCGCCGATCACCCGTACTGCTCGACCACCTGGCTGGCCCGCAGGGGCGGGATGACGCCGGTCCGCTCGAGCTGGACGGCCTCGGGGCGGATGGCGAGGAAGCCCTCACGCACCGTCTCCAGGCACGTCACCGCGGCCTCGAGCTTGTCCGGCTCCCGCGACGCCGCCGCGTGCATGCAGAACTCGACCAGCCGCAGCACCCCCGGCGACGACGGGGCGCCCGCGTCGAGGTTGATGCCGGCGGCCATCTGTAACAGCAGCAGATGCGCCCGGGCCAGGGGCGGGCCGGCGGCCTCCCCGTCGCCGCGGCGCAGCGCCGCCAAAGCCATCTGCAGCCGCTCGATGGCCCCGTCGTAGAGGGCCAGCAGCGTGTCGATGCGTGTCCAGCCGGCGTCCTGCTGCTGTCGGTAGGCACGTGCGTGGGTCATGGTCCGTTATTGCGAGGAGTTGGACGAGCCGGAATTCGAGGAGCCCGAGCCTAGGGAGGCGAGGGAGGCGAGCTGCGACGACACCGTCGCGCCGATGGCCTTCAGCTTGTTGACAGCCGTCTCCATGTCGGCGAACTGGCGCAGGAGGGCGTCATTCTTCTGGCTGATCAGCAGGTTGGTGCGGGTGACGGCGTCCTGGAGGTCGTCGATCTGCCTCTGGAAGCCGTCGCCGATGTTCTTCATCCGCCCGCGGACGGGGTCGAGGTACGTGTTCAGCACGCGGTCCAGCTCGGAGGCCAGGCCGCGTGACACCGTCACCGACGCCTCGGGCGTGTCGGGGTCGGCGTTCAGCTCGTTCGCGGCGAGGGTCACCTTCACCTGCAGTCCGTCGGTGTTTGGGTTGCCGGCCGCGCCGATCAGCGTCTGCCCGGCGCCCGTGGCCGACTCGCGCACGCCGTTGGCGAGGAAGTACCCGGCCACGTTCTGGCCGCTCGCGGTCTGCGCCGCCGTGAATCCGAGGGCGGACAGCGCCGAGCCGCCGGTGATCGTCACGTTGGCCGCGCCGCCGAACGCCTCGGTGGTGATGTTCAGGACGCCGCCGGCCTGCGTCACCTTGACGGCGGAGGCGCCGGCGCCCCCGGCGCCGTTGATGGCCCCTTGCAGCTGCGCCGCCAGGGCGGCCGCGTCGTAGGCCCCCTCGGCGAGCTGCACGTCCAGCGCCTTGCCGCTGACCGACAGGAGGAGCCGGTTGTTCGTGCCGTCGATGGTCACGGGGGCGGAGACGGCGGCGCCCGCCGTGAGGCTGGCCTGCGCCGCCGCCTGCGTCACCTTCACCCCGACGGGAGTCGTCGTGGACCGCGTCTGGGTGGTCCCGAGCAGGAAGTTCACCTTGGTGTTGTCCGAGCCGCCGGTCAACGAGAAGAGCCGGCGCACCTCCGCGAGCCCGACCCCGCCGGACTGTTCGGACAGCGCGTCGCCGAGCTTGGCCTTGTCGATCTGCAGGTTGCCCTTGTCGGTGAAGGTGACGCCGATGGACGACAGCCGGGCGGCCTGCCGCGACGCCGAGCGGACCGCGGCGCCGACGGTGGCCGCCAGCGTGTTCTCCAGGGTCGCGGCGTCGTTGCTGCCGAGCAGGATGCCGGCCCTCTGGGTGTCCTGGTCGTACGTCGTCCGCTCGTTGATGAAGTCGATCACCCGGTTGTAGGAGTCGACGAAGTCCGTGATGGCCGCCTCGGCGGCCGCGGTGTCGTTGCTCACCGTCAGCGTGACGGGCTTCGATGGGTCGGCCTTGAGCAGGTTCACCGTGACGCCCGGCACGAGGGCCTCGACGGTGTTGCTGGCGCTGTTGACGGTGATCGCCCCGGCGCCGCCGCCGATGATGATCTGCGCGTCGGCGGCCTGCTGGATGGTCTGGGTGGACGTGTCCAGGTTGAGGGAGGCGCCGCCGCCGCCCTGCGTCAGGCCGTTCGTGATCTGGATCTGGTTGGCCACCCCCGTCTTCGTCGAGGAGAGGAGGAGCCGGTAGGGGGTCGCCGACCCGTCGTTGATGACGGCCGCCTGGACTCCAGCGCCCGAGACGTTGATGGCGGAGGCCAGGCCCTGCAGCGTGTTGTTCGTGGGATCGACGGTGATCGTCTTGGTCACCCCGCCGACCTGCAACTGGAGGGTGCCCGTCTTGAGGAGGGTGGCCTGGTCGGCCAGGCCCTGCGAGGCGACCTGGTGCGCGGAGGCGAGGGCGGCCACCGTGAAGGTGTACTGACCGGGCGCGGCGGAGGCGCCGGCGGCGGCGCGGAGGGCGGTCTCGTCGGAGGAGGTGGCCTTCTTCCCCTCGAACGGCCCGCCGACGGAACGCGCCAGCTGGCCGACCTTGGTCTGGAGGTCCGCCAGGCCCGAGCGCAGGTTGCCGAAGGTCCCTTGCAGGGCGGTCAGGGTGGCCTGCTGCGCCTGGAGGGAGGTGACCTTGAGGCGCTCGACGGCGAGCAGGCTCTCGACGATGGATTTGCTGTCGATGCCGCTGGCCAGCCCCGAGAACGACAACCCCGAGGCCGCGCCGCCCAGGCTGCTGATCGCCGACATGGTGCTGCTCCTGCGAGGGTCCTTCCGTCAGCGCGGGGGAGGCTCCCGCCGGGCCACACGCTGCCCGCCGGGGCCGACTTCCGTCGGGGTGCGGACGAGGAATATGTGGATCGGCTCGGCAGGGCCTCGCCCTTTCATGAATCAATGCCTTCAAGACCAGACGCCGGGGCCGACAGCGGCCCCGGGGCCCGGCCATGGGTCAACCGCGGAGGAGCTGGGCGATCATCGCCGGGATCTGGTTGGCGTTGCCGAGGACGGTCTGGCCGGCCTGCATCTGCACCTGGAGGCGCGTGTAGTTCGCGATCTCGATGGCGTAGTCGGTGTTGCGGACGACCGACTCGGCGGCGATGGTGTTGTTCAAGGCGGCCTGGAGGGTGTTCGAGGTCGCCTGCAGGGTGTTGGCCTGGAACGCGCCCAGGGTGCCCCGCAGTGAGGACACCTGGCCGACGGCGGAGTCCACGACGGCGAGGAGGTCGCCGGCCAGGCCGCTCGTGACGCCCAGCCGGGTCACGTCCACCTGCGACAGGTCGGTGATCTGGCCGCTCGCCCCCAAGCCCAGCGAGGACGCCTTCATGTTGTCCATCGCGATCTGGGCCGTCTGGCCGGCGTTGGCGCCAATCTGGAAGACCAGGGCCTTGGAGGCGTCGACGGTGAGGTTCACGCTCGTGGTGGGGGCCGCGGCCGTGAACGAATTGACCGTGGCGCTGGTGAAGGTGTCGCCGGAGGCGGAGGCGGCGAAGGTGACCTTCAGGCCGGCCGAGAGGCCGCTGTTGAACGAGAGGACGTTGCCGACGCCCGAACCGGCCGTGGCGCCGATGCTGCCGGTGATGTCGGTGCCGTCGACCGCGGCGACCGAGGTGGCGCCCAGGACCGAGTTGCCGGCCGCCAGGTTGGTGCTGGCGGTGAAGGTGCGGCCCGCCCCCCAGCTGGTGGCGTAGAGGCGGAGCTTGTTCTGGCCGCCGGTGTTGTCCACGATGGCCCGGATGCCGGTCTGGGCGGCCGCGTTGTTCACCGCGGTCTGGGCGGCCGTCAGCGTGGCGGCCGTCGTCGCGCCCTGGACGTAAGAGATGTTGACGCCGTTGATCGTCAGCACCTCGGTGGTGGAGGCGGAGAACGTGCCCGCGGCGACGTTGGCGCCGACGGCGTTGGCCCGGCTCGCCGTCGTCGGGCCCACCACGACGGCGGAGGTGCCCGAGGCGATGGAGCCGCTGGCGGTGGCCGTGGCCACGGTGGGGCTGCCGCTGGTCACGGTCAGGGCCCGGGAGCCGTCGAGCAGCTTCTTCGTCCCGAACTGCGTGTTGGTGGCGATGTTGGTGATCGTGTTCAGGGCGTTGCCGATCTCCGACTGGTTCGCCGCCAGCGCGCCGGTGTCGTTGTAGCCGATGTTGGCCGAGTCGATGACCAGGGCGCGGATCTTGTTGAGGAGGTCGTTGATCTGGTTGATGGCGCCTTCGCCGGTCTGGACGAGGGAGACGGCCTTGCTCGTGTTGTCGATGGCGGTCTGCAGGCCGGAGATCTGCGTCCTCTGCTGCTCGGAGATCACGAGGCCGGCGGGGCCGTCGGCCCCCCGGTTGATCTTGAGGCCGGTGGACAGCCGCTCGAGGGACATCGAGAGGCTGTCGGTCGTCCGGTTCAGGCTCTGCTGCGCCGTGAGTGACGTCGTGTTGTTGAGGACAGAGATCATGCAGGGGCTCCAGGAGGGGGGTTCTCGCCACACCGTAATGCGGTCACGCTTGAATAACAGCCTCACCCGTTTTGCCGACAAATACAAGCGATCCGATCGCATCATCCGTATCCGGCCGAGGGAAAATGGGCGGGTTATTCCGACCGTAGGGGCCGTGCCTGTTCTCCGGATTGCTCCCGGCACTTTGCGCATCTTCGGATTGCGCCGGTCGCGCCGACGGTTCTCTGGCGGACTGGGCAAGTTGGATAATCTTGGCCGGGCGAACCTTTCGGCTGGGGCGGCTTTCGGGGATCATGGACAGCCGCGGCCACAACGCGGATCGGTGTGCCGACTGCCCCCAGAACCAGAGCCGTCATGAGCGATCCCTCTCCTATCGCACCCTCGGACGGCGCCCCCGTCGTTCCGGCCGCGTCCGCCCCGGCCTCCTGGCCGTTGCTCCTCGCCATCGCGGCCGGCGTCGCCGCCGCGGGCGGCATCGCCGGCCGTTGCATCGGCCTCTCCTTCGCCCCGTCCGCCCCGGCCAAACCGGCGAGAGACCCGGGAGCAGGGCCGGGGGATCCCGTGACGCCCCCTCGCCCGCTGACGAAGGCCGACCTGAAGAAGATCGACGACCTGTTGCTGGAAGGCGGGCACGCCGATGCCCTGGCGCAGCTCGGTCTCGGCTCGCCTGCCGGGAGCAAGCCCACGCCAGATGTGGCCTACCGCGTGGCCCTCTGCCTCGAACAGCTCGGCAAGCCGTCCGGTGCCGCCGAGTACTACCGCGCCTGCCTGATGGCCCCCTCCCCGCATTTACGCATCGCATCCCAGCTCGGCCTCGCTCGCTCCGCGATGCGCGACGGCAAGGAGGATCACGCCCAGGGCCTCCTGTGTGGGTTGCTCTGCCGATCCGGCGGCGCCGCCTTCGCCCACCACCCGTACCGGGCCGAGGCCATGTCTCTGCTCGCGCTGGCGCTCGCCCGGCAATGCCAGGGGAATCCGGCCCCGCACGCCACGCGCCCCGACGCCCTGGCCTGGGGGACGGCCGCCCTGCCGCCCGAACGCTACCTGCGCTGGGGCGAGAAGCCCCCCTCGGCCGCCGTCCCCCCGCCGCCCGTCCCGGAACAGATCACCGTCTCCGCCTCCTCAGACGACCCCCTCGGCTTCCGCGTCACCGGGCGGCGCGAGCAGGCCGACCTGGGCGGGGTGCTGGACCGGTTGGCCGCCTCGGCCGGGCTGAAGGCCGCCTGGGCCGAGGACGCGCGGGCCGCCGTGGCAGGGCGTCGCGTGGACCTCGAATGCGACGGCGCTTCGCTCGCCGGCCTGATCGATTGGCTCACGGCCCCCCACGGGGTGCTGGCCGAACACGGCGAGAAGAAGCTCACCTTCCGTCTCATCGAAGGCCACCCAGCCGCCCGTCGGGAGCACGCCCTGCGCGGCCTGCGTGCGGCGCTGGCCCTCGCCGGGGACCACCCGGCGGCCGGCGACCTGTTCCTGGCGATGGGCAACCTGCACGCGGCCGCCGGACGCTGGCAGGACGCCGCCGGCTGGTACGAGCGCCTGGCCCGCGAACATCCCCGCGCCGACGCCCTGACGGCCTCGTGTTACAACCTCGGCCTCGCCCGCCTCGCCCGCGGCAACGCCGCGGGCGCCCGCGAGGCGTTCTACCGCAACATCGACCAGGCACCCGCCCACCCCCTCGCCCCACTCGCCTACTGGTGGGTCGCACGCTCCCACCTCGATGAGAAGGACCTCGACGGCGCCCTCACCCCCCTCCGCCGGGCCAGAGGCCACCCCGCCGCCGCATCCACCGCCCCGGCGGCCGCTCTGGGGCTGGTGATCCGCGACATTCTGAAGGGGCAGCCGGGGCAGGCCCTCGACCTCCTCCGCGAACGGCGGGCGGTCCTGCGCGAGGGCCCGTTCGCCCGCCCGGCGGCGGTCCTGGCCGCCTTCGCGCACACCCGCCTGCCCGCCGACGACGCGAGGAAGGATAAGGAGGCGTCGGCGGAGCTGTTGGGGGTGGCCCTGAGTCAGGACGGCGACTGGCTGGGGACGGCGTTCCGTTACATCCGCGGGCAGGCGCTGCGCGAGCTGGGGCTGCACGAGGAGATGGTGGCGCTGCACGACGGCGCCGCCCCGGAGTCCAACCCCCTCGTCCGCGAGATGCGCCTCCGGTCCGCCGAGGCGCTCATCCAGCAGGCCGCCAGGGCGAGGGCGCGTCCACGGCTGGAACGCCTGGCCGCGGGCAAGGATGTCTGGGGCCGGAGGGCGCGGCTCGCGCTGGCCGAGCTGGACCTGAGGGACGGGCAGAGTGATCGTTGCCTGCAGCGGTGTCGGGATCTGTTGATCGGTGAGCACGGGGACCGTGGCGATGTCCTCACCGTGATGAGCCGGGCGTACGCCGCACGCCGTGACTTCGCGCGGGCCGCCGAGGCCCTCGCCGGGCAGGGCGCGCCCCAGGAGGCGAAGCGATGAGCGAATCGAAATGGTTCGAAGAGAGCAAGGCGCTGCGTCAACTGCCGTCACCGACGGGGGTCGTCCTCAAGGTGCTCCGCTTGACAGACGACGAGCGGTCCAGCGTCGCCGAGCTGGCCGCCGCGCTGCAGATCGACCCGGCGCTGTCCGGGCGCGTCCTCAAGTACGCCAACTCGGCCTACGTGGGGGCGGCCCGCCCCATCGTCGCGTTGCGTGACGCCGTCGCCCAGCTCGGCTCCCGGTGCATCCGCCGGCTGGCCCTGGGGTTCTCGCTCGTCTCGCAGTACGGACGCGGCGCCTGCCAGCGCTTCAACTACACCGAATACTGGTCGCGCACCCTCGCCACCGCCCTCGCTGCCGAGAAGCTCAGCAAGGCCACACGCCACGGCAAGAGCGACGAGATCTTCGTCTGCGGCCTGCTCAGCGAGGTGGGGCAGCTCACGCTCGCCACGGTCCACCCGCGCCTGTTCGACGACGTGCTGGCCCGCGGCGCCTCCCTGCCCCAGGCGGCCAGGCTCAAGATGCAGCGTGAGGCGTTCGCCCTGGACGAGGTGGACGTGACCGGCGCCATGCTGCGCGAGTGGGGGCTGCCCGAGGAGTACATCGCCGCCGTCCGCGCCCTCTACCACCCCGAGGCGGTGGACGACACCCAGGGGACCTCCACCCGCACCGTGGCCTGCCTGCTGCGCGTGGCCAGGGAGATCGCCCTCTACTGCACCGCCCCGGATGCCGACCGGCCCGGACGGGTCCGCACGCTACTGGGCATGGCCGGGCTGCTCGGCCTGGGCTCGGCCACGCTCTCCTCGCTTATCGACGAGGCGGTCCGCGAGTGGCGTGAGTGGGGGCAGCTCCTCGGCATCCCCACGCGCACCCTCCCCCCCGCCGCCCTCGCCGCCCGCACGATGGAGAAGCCCCGCCCCGCCGCCGCCGACACCCAGCTCTACATCGCTCGCTCCCGGGTGCTCATCGCCGACTCCGACGGCGCCGCCGTCGCCAGCCTCACCAAGGAGGTCGAGGGCGGCGGGTTCTCCGCCATCACGGCCACCGACGGGCAGCAGGCCCTCCGCCTCGCCCTGGACATCTTCCCCGAGATCGTCCTCGTCGGCTCCCACCTGTTCGGCATGGAGGGGCTGGAGTTCTGCCGCACCCTGCGCAAGACGCGCCAGGGCAACCACATGCACGTCATCCTGTTCGGCCCGTCGGCCCGCGACGAGGACGCCGTCGCCGCCCTCGACGCCGGCGCCGACGATTACTGCATCAAGCCCTGGAGGCCGCGCGTCCTGGCCGCCCGCCTCCGCGCCGCGAAGCGGTCGGTCGAGGTCCAGCGTGCCCTGGAGGACGAGAAGGAGGAGGCCCGGCAGTCGGCCGCCGGCCTGGCCGTCGAGCACCGCCGCCTGGAGGAGCAGCTGCGGCAGGCGCAGAAGATGGAGGCCATCGGACGCCTCGCGGGCGGCATCGCCCACGACTTCAACAACCACCTCACGGTGATCTCCGGCTACACGCAGGTCCTGCAGGCCTCCGCCGCCCCCGGCCACCCCATGCGCGAGACCCTGCGGCACGTCGCCGACGCGGTCCAGCAGGCCACGGCCCTCACCCGCCGCCTCCTCACCTTCAGCCGCAAGTCCCCCGTGCAGCCCCGGGCCGTCAACCTCAACACGTTCATCGCGGAGACGGAGATGATGCTCCGCCGGCTCATCGGCGCGAACATCGAGATGGTGATCGCGCCCGGCGCCGACCTCGCCCTGACCCGCGCCGACCCGCCCCAGCTCGGCCAGGTCCTCCTCAACCTCGTCGTCAACGCCCGCGACGCCATGCCGGACGGCGGCAAGCTGACCATCTCGACGGCCAACGCCGCCCTCCCGCCCCAGGCGGGCACGCCCGACGGCACCCAGGCGCCGCGTGCCGGCGGCGAGGGGTACGTCCTGCTGTCGGTGAGCGACACCGGCTGCGGCATGACCGACGAGGTGAAGGCTCACATCTTCGAGCCGTTCTTCACCACCAAGGACGAGGGCAAGGGGACCGGCCTGGGCCTCGCCACGGTCTACGGCATCGTCAAGCAGTCGGGCGGCCACATCATGGTCGATACGCGCGTCGGCATGGGCACCACCTTCCGGGTGTACCTCCCGCGGATCGACACCTCCCGCTTCGACGAGGGCCCCGCCCCCTCTGTGGCGCACCTGACACGGGGCGGAGGCGTGATCCTGGTGGCCGAGAAGGAGGACGGCATCCGCGCCCTGGTCACCTCGGCGCTGCTCTCCGCGGGGTACGAGGTCCTGGAGGCGCGTGACGGGCAGGAGGCCTTGCAGAGGGCCGTCCGCCACTCCGGCCAGATCGAGCTGGTGGTCACGGACGTGTCCATGCCGCGGGTGGACGGCCCGCAGCTCGTCGCCGCGTTGCGGGCCGGCCGGTCGGACATCCGCGCCCTCTACCTGGCCGACCCCGCCGACGCCACGCCGCCCCAGCCCGCCGGCGGGGCGGGCGAGGTCCGGTTGCTGCGCAAGCCGTTCTCCCTCCAGGAGTTCACGGTCACGGTGCAGGCAGCCCTGGGGGCGGGTTAATGGTGCGGCGCGGGGCTCGGGGCCGGCTTCGGCGATGCCTCCGCCGGGCCGACATCCGCGGCCTTCTCCAGCGTCCGGATCACGGCACGCATCTGCTCCTGGTGGCTCTGCTCCTGGAGCCGCAGCTTGGCCTCCTGCGCCTTCAGCTCCTCCGCCCAGCTCCGCAACTGCTCGCGCGTCAGCGACACCTCGGCCGTGGCCGCCTGCACCTCCCCCGCCGCGCCCTTCAGCGCCTGGTCGCGCGAACGGACGTCGTCCTCCAGGGCGAGCAGACGCGCCGCCAGGCGGGCGCACTCGTGCCGCAACGCCTCCACCTTGGCGCTCAGCTCCAACGCCTTCTCGATGGGGCTCTCGTGCGGCGGCATCTGCAGGATGGACCCCGTCACGGTCGGCGTGGCCCTCTGGTGGGGGTTGTCCAGCATCCCCGCCGCGAAGGCCGTCGGCGGGGGGGGCGTCTCGGCCGGTGGCGTGGACGGCGTGACGCCCGGCTTCGCGGGGGGCTTCGCGGCGGGGCCGCCCTTCTCCGGGGTGGGCGGCGGCAGGATGGGGCCTTCCGATTTCCCGGCGTCCTTGCCCACGCCGGCCGCCGAGGCCTGGACGACCTCGCGATCCAGCCGGCCCGGCCCCCTGGCCTCCTTATCCGGCTTGCGCCCCTTCCCGACGGCGGCCATCTCGGCCTCACCCGCATTCTCCGGGCCGGGCCGGCTCCACGGGTTGAGCGACTGGCAGCCGGCCGCGAGCGCCACCAGGCAGGGGAGGAGCAGACAGCGGAGGAATGCGTGTCGGCACATTCGGCGGTCTCATATTCGGGGGGCGGGAAGGCCTGCCGGATGACGGGCCGGGAGCGCGGGGGGAATAACCGGGGCCTCCGGCCGAAGCAAGCCCAACGTCCGACCTGCCGCACCCGCCGATGCGGACAAGGACCGTGAGAAGGTCCGCCAAGTTCCACGGTTGGCGCCGGGGCCGCCGCCGGCCCGCATGGGTCGCGGTGGAGGCCGGCCCGCGGGGGCCGAAGCCCGCCTGGCCAGCCGGGGAGCCCCGCGGTAAACAGACGGAGCAGCGAAACGCCGACCAGGCGCGTCAGCGTCTGGAGAGGCAGGTCGAGGAGCTGAAGTGCGGCCAGGGGTCGGGGAGCCGTTCGTCGATGTATCTGGCCTTCTCCAGCTCCCAGGTACAAGCGCTGGTGATTGGGGTTGCTGGGAGGGGCAGTGAGGCCGATGCCCAGACGACGCCACATCCTGTTCGTCTGCGAGGGCAAGATCCACCGCAGCCCGACGGCCGAGCGTCTGTACGCCGCCACGCCCGGCATCCACGCACGCTCCGCCGGGCTGTCATCCTCCGCACGCACCCAGCTCACCGAGGAGATGCTCGATTGGGCCGACGTGGTCTTCGTGATGGAGCGGCGTCTGGAGAGGATGCTCCGCCGCCGCTTCCCCGACGCGGGCAAGGAGGTCGTCTGCCTCGGCATCCCCGACGAGTACCAATTCATGCAGGCGGAGCTGAAGGAGGTGTTGATCGAGCGCCTGATGGCACATATCGGCCCGTCATAGCCAGGGCGCGACGAACGTTGATCGGCCCTCCATCATCTCGTTCTCTACGATGTCCCCGCGGGCTCACCGCACACGCTTCCCAACAGGTGGACACGGAAATGCCCCACCGCACCGTGGCGTTCCTCGGCCTCCTGGTCCTTACGGGTCACGGGCTCCATGCGGAGGATCGCAAACTGCCCGACGACCTCAAGGACCTCGACCCGAATTTGCACCCCGAGCTGCGTCCGGTCCCGCCGATGAAAGACCCGGCCACAGGCTTCATCGTCGGCGGAAGGAACGCCACGTCCCTCATCAAAGGGCTGACGCACATCAACGGCAGGACTATCGCCGAGCTGGAGGAGGACATGCGGCCCGAGAACCCAAACGTCACCGCGTGGCGGTCACGGGCCGGATTCCTTGGCCCGGACGAGGGGCTACTCGACATCATGGCTGAGGACAATCGGTTTGTCGTGGAAGAGCTTGGGTTGACGCACCAGGCCCTGGCGCGGCCCCTGCTCGTGATGGGAATCGCCGGTGGCTCCACATTCCACCCGCGAACCATCCGTTACCACGGCAAACGGTTCCGGGTAGCTGTCACCATCTACAGGGGCAGCCAGGTATCCCCCTTCCGCGACAAGACGGCCACCTACAAGGACGCTACTGTTGAGAACCTGGAGACCGGCAAGTTCCTGGAGTACAGCCTCCTCGTCCCGCAGATGATCGAGCGTTACGGTTTCTATGAGGGGAAGGGCACCCCCTACCGCGTCGAACCCCGGAAGATCGTCGAGGTGTTCGACTTCTTGCTGCCGCGGAAGGAAGTCGTGCCGCCCGACCCCACGGCCTCGGATGCACCTGTCCCCATTGGGCGGCCCTCCGTCTTGTGGCTCGTCGGGGTCGGCTGTGTGGGGGCGGGGATGGCGATTCTGGCGTGGCTGTGGCTCACTTGGAAACGCGCGAACGCCCCGGCTCCCTGAAGCCGTCAGGGAGGCGGGACCACGCCTTGTGCCCCCGCCACGGCCAGCGGCACGCCGAAGACCGCGGACACGCGGTCCGCCATCTCCCGCGGGACGAAGAGCGTCGGATCGGCGCCGTGCAGCGCCGTCAGCACCTCGGCGAGCCGCCTGCCGATCCGCTCGTTGCAGACAACAGCGGTGTCATCGAGGAAGCGCTTGAGGTGGCGGATGTCTTCGCGGGTCGGGGCGAGGAGCACGGGCGACGAGACGGCTCCCTTGACGAGCAGGCGGAGCTTGGCCGCGTCGGACCTCGTGATGACGCCGACGTTGTGGACCACGGTGTGCCGGAGCTGCCAGACCAGCTCAATGGCCTCGAACCGCTCTCGGTCGCTTGGGTCGTCCTTCTTGCCGTAGGGGAAGAGGAGGAACCGGCCCTCCTCGTGCGGGTCGGCGAGCAACGCCCGGAAGCGCCCGTTGACGCTGGCCGTGTCGAGCCATGTCATGGGCTCGCACAGGGCGCGGCCCAGGGTGTCGGCGCCGTAGTGGGCGGCCAGGGTGCCGCCTTGCACCCGGAAGCCGTCGAAACGCCCGTCGTGGACGAGCGGCCCGAGCAGATCGACACACGCGGCCGCGGACTCCTTGAAGAAACGCTCCAGGGACTCGATCAGGTGGACGAGCAGCATGCCGTTGAGCCGGCCCAGGTGGGCGGCCAGTACCACGGGGTTGAAGCGGCCGCGATTCCGGAGGTTGCGTTCCACATAGTCAATGGCGAGCCACAGGTCGCGGCTGGTGTGTTCGAAATGGGACAGTGGCCTGTCGGCCTCACGGGGCAGCGGCTCCGTATGCCCGAGGATGGCCTTCAGGCCGGCGAGTGGGCTGAACCGGGCGGCCATCGTCAGCCCTTCCCTTCCGCCAGAGCCGCTTCGGCTCGCTCGCTATCCGCCGTCAGGGTGTCCTCGATGAGGAGCCATTCCGTGTCGGAGCCCTTCCAGGTGAAGGTGAACGCGCGGTCCTGCGTCCACCGGGGGTCGTCGGGTCGGGCGTCAGGGAGGTAGGGCGCGGCCAGCTCGTCGAGGCGGTGGGCGTCGATCACCTCCCCCTTCCCCACCGGGGGCTTGCGGCGGTCCTCCACCAGGAGCGGCTTGCCGACCCGGCGCAGCGCCGCCGCCACCGCGTGCCCTGTGCAGGGGATGAATAGCCCCCTCAAGATTGGCTCGTTGTCCAGGCTCCACCATTGGTCGCCCTGGCGCTCGATCCACGCGGCCAATTCTTCCGCCGGGATCTCGTAGTGTGGCCGGTCACGCAGGCTCATGGCACGATCCTCCTCCCGCCATTCTACCGCGCCCCCACCGTCAGATCCGCCAGCAGCGCCTGCCGCAGCAGCAGCCCGATCTCGTCCGCCAGTTTCTCGACCGGCACGCTGGCGATGCTCTCGGGGTAGTAGGTCTTGACGTGCTCGGTGCCCGGCCCTAGGCCGATGCCCACCAGGCGCAGCCCCTGCACGCGGTTCGCCTCGCGCACCGCCGTGTGCAGGTCGTCCGGCTGCGAGCGGCGGCCCTCCGGGATGCCGTCGCTGATCACGATCAGGACGTGCTCGCGGCCGGGCTGGTCCAGCAGCAGGTTGGCCGCCTCGGCCACGCACGGGCCGTCGTCGTTGTACAGTGGCTGGTTGTTGCCGCCGGGCCGCGTGCCGCGCCTTGACAAGGCGATGCAGATGGGTGAGATTGAGGAGAGGAGGGGCGTGCGGATGCCGCGACGGTTGCTGGACCGATGCCGACCCGACAGCATCGTGGAATTCCGTGCGGCAGCGAGGCGGAGGTTCGATGAAGGCGTGGCGTTGGCTGCGGCCGGGCAGAGGACGGGCGCCATCTACCTCTGGGGTTACACCGCCGAGATGAGCCTGAAGGCCGCGTACTTCGCCTTCACGGGCCTCGCCGAGGACGACGCGCTGACATGGGGGCGCCATCTCCAGCCGGCCATCGCCCGAGGCCAAGGCATGGGGATCGCGTGGCCGCACGCGGGGGCAGGTCACAACGTCCGGGCGTGGGCCGAGCTGCTGGTCGCGACCCGTGCCCTGCATCCACCGTCGGCTTATTCCGGGCCGTTCGGGCGGGCGCTGCTGCGGCGCTGCCTGCTGCTCGGGCGGCTGTGGCGCGAGACGCTGCGGTACAAGGGCAACCTGGCATACGATTACGAGGTGGAGCAAGTGAGGGAGGCGGCCGCCTGGCTGCTCGCCAACCAGGCCCAACTGTGAGGAGCGGGGACATGCCGAGGTGGACCAGTGGCATCGATGAGCCGGCCCTGGCGGCGCCCTCCGCCTTGGCGGAGAGGTTGGCCGCCGAGCTGCGCGACAGCAAGGAGTCGGGCCAGCCGGTCATCATCGAGCGTGTCTTCCCTAGCGACAAGCTAAGTGTCCAGGTGATCTGGGACGCCTGGGACCGCGTCTTGATGGAGAACCGCCCGGGGGTGATCCTGCGGGCGTACCAGTTGGCTGGGGAGCGTGACGCGCATGGGCGGATCGCCATCGCGAACGGCCTGACGGTGCCGGAGGCCCACAACTCGGGCCTGCTGCCGTTCGCCGTCATCCCCGCCCTGCGGGAGGGTGACCCGGTGACGGCGGAGCAGTGCCGTCAAGCGATGATCGACGAAGGCGCATCGGTGCTATTGGGGGCGGCCAAGCCGCAACTGCGGTTCAGCACCGCGGAGCGGGCGGGGGCGGCGATGAGGCGGCTTGGAGAGCGTCTACCGGGGAGCGGGCCGGTGTGGGTGATGACGGAGGACATGCCGGGGCCCGACGGGTGGGATGGCGAGGGCGGGTGACCTTCAGCCCGGAGGCTCAGCACAGAGGAGGAACGTCCCCGATGGCATCCTGGCGTGGAAGGCGTAGCCGTTCTCGTCGAGCGCGTTGTACACCTCCACGAAGCCGTCGCCGCACCCGAGCAACAGACGTGCCCAGATCTCGATGTCCCGGTAGTCCCAGGTCATCTGCCCACGGCCAAGCCACACCGAGCGGATCGGCTTGCCGAGCGCGGCGTCGAGCTCCGGCACTGCGTTTGGCACCCAGTGGATCACCGCGTCGCCGATGGCGAAAGGGAGCGAAAGGTCGTTGGAGAGCCACAGGTCATCGAACTTCGACCAGGCCACGGCTACGAGCCCCTCTGCCTTTGTCCGCAGCCGGATCGGGAGGTCAGGCCATGCGCGCCACGAACCGTAGCCCCTGCACCCGGCCCGCCTCGCGCCCCGCCGTGTGCAGGTCGTCCGGCTGCGAGAGCCGGCCCTCCGGGATGCCGTCGCTGATCACGATCAGGACGTGCTCGCGGCCCGGCTGGCCCAGCATGCCCGACGACAACCAATTCATGCAGGCGGAGCTGGTGGATGTGCTGACTGAACGCTTGACGGCGCACCTCGGCCCGCCAGCGCCGCGAGCCGACGCCCGCTGACCGGCCCCGCCATCCTGCCCGTCATTCGCTACGATTGTCCCCGGCGGACAAGACTCCCGACCTCGGACGGCGAACACGTCATGCTCAACCGTGGCCTCGCGCCTCTGCTCCTCTTGGCCGTC
Organism: uncultured Alcaligenaceae bacterium; assembly: GCA_964630925.1. GTDB lineage: Bacteria > Planctomycetota > Planctomycetia > Gemmatales > Gemmataceae > RGDT01. The sequence goes on along the minus strand of CAZVZK010000002.1, from coordinate 146,789 downwards.
CTCACCTCGGCCGATGTCCGGGCGGAAGGAGGGCTGCCGGACGACCTCAAGGATTTCGACTTCAAGCCAGTGACGCCGAAGAAGGACCCGAAGACCGGTTTCGTCGTCGGCGGGAATAATGACACGGCGCTCATCCGCGCGTTGACTCACCTTAACGGCAGGAGCATCGCGGAGCTGGAAGCGGACATGCGGCCGGAGAAGGAGAACATCACGCCGCACCGCTCCGCCTCGGGCTTCCTCGGCCGGGACGAGAGACTGATCGAGGTGCTGGCCGAGGACAACCGGTATGTCGTCGAAGAGCTCGGCCTGACCCACCAGGCGCTGGCGCGGCCTCTGCTCGTCATGTGCTACGTCGGCAGCCCTGACGCAGTGCCGAGGACATTCGTCTACCACGGCAGGCAATTCGAGGTGTTGCGGAAGGAGTCGAAGGGGATTCAGGAATCCCCCTTCCTCGACCGGACCAGTACAAGCGGCTACGTCCTCGTGAAGAATCTCCGAACCGGCAAGGCGATGGACTACAGCCCGCTCGTACCAAAGATGATCGAGCGATACGGTTTCTACGAGGGCAAGGGCACGAACTACCGCGTCGAGCCGCGCCTCGTCGTCGAGGTGTTCGACTTCCTATTGCCGAAGAAGGACGCCACGCCGCCCGCCCCCACGGCGTCGGATGCACCCGTCCACGACGGACGGCCCTCCGTGCTGTGGTGGATCGGGATCCTCGCCGCCGGCCTGGCCGTGGCAGCGTTCGCCTGGCTCTGGCTCACCCGGAAACGGGCCAACGCCCCGACGGCCTGACGCCGGCGTCTACCGCGCGCCGACGGCGAGGTCGGCCAGGAGGGCCTGGCGCAGCAGGAGGCCGATCTCGTCGGCGAGCCTCTCGACCGGCACGCTGGCGATGCCCTCGGGGTAGTACGTCTTCACGTGCTCCGTGCCCGGCCCCAGGCCGATGCCCACCAGGCGCAGCCCCTGCACCCGGCCCGCCTCGCGCACCGCCGTGTGCAGGTCGTCCGGCTGCGAGAGCCGGCCCTCCGGGATGCCGTCGCTGATCACGATCAGGACGTGCTCGCGGCCGGGCTGGTCCAGCAGCAGGTTGGCCGCCTCGGCCACGCACGGGCCGTCGTCGTTGTACAGAGGCTGGTTGTTGCCGCCGGGGCGGGTCCCGGCGATCTCCTCGCCCATGCAGCCGATGGCGTGCCGCGTCACCGGGCTCAGCCCCTCCAGGAAGTCCACGAACGGCACCAGCACGTCCTGGAAGCCGTAGACCGCGTAGGGCACCGCCAGACGCTCCAGCGTCTCCGATAGCAGAACCGTCCCGGCGATGGCCGCCGGCGTCTTCTCCCCCCGCATCGACCCGGAGAGGTCCACCAGCAAGAGGAACGTCGTGTCGCGCCGCCGCGGAATGGTGGGCCTGCGCCACAGCTTGTCGTGGCGGCGGGGGTCGGCGGCGAAGGCCATCGCCCGCCGCAGGTCCAGCCGCTTGCCCGACGGGAAGCCGCTGCGGTCCGACAGACGCCGGCGCGGGCGGAGAACCTCCTCCAGCTCGCGCACGAGCTGCTCGATCTGGTTGGCCACGTCGCGGTGGGCCTTGACGTACGCCTCGGGGAGCTTCGTGCCCTGGTCGGGGTCGCCGCCCTCGATCAGCGGCCTCGATGCCAGCGGCCCCGGCTCCGGCGCCCTGATCCCGCGCAGCCACGACTCCAGCACGCGGCGGGCAAGGTCGCGTGTGGTCGGCTTGACGGTGCCGGCCGGCGGCTCCTCGCGGTACGCCGCCTGGACGATCTGGATGAGGTGCGGCAGGGTGTTGGCGTTGACCGCCTCACGCGCCTTCTTCTTCTGCGTGGGGTGGGCGGTCAGGAATCGCCCCATTCGCTCCACGTCGCCCAGCCACAGCCGGGCCGCCGTCGGCAGGATCTGCTCCTCGGCCAGCCTGAGCGCCTCGACGGCGCTGCAGCGCACCTCCTGCTCCCAGCCGCCCATCCACCGCGGCCCCGGCTTGTTCAGCCTCGGCGACACCTCGGCCTCGTGCCGGCGGGCCAATTCGCCCGGCTGGCCGCGGGGCGTGAGCGACGCGGGCGGCAGGACGTGGGCGTAGCGATACCGGGCGTCGAACGTCCGCGCCAGGGCCTCGCGGACGGCCCCGTCGAGTTTCCCCTCTGGCATCACCTGCCAGCCGTTCAGCTCCTCGCGGGCGGCCTCGATGGCGAAGCGCACCAGCGACGGCAGCGGCGCGAATTCGGCGGGCATGCCGTCCACCTCGGCCAGCCGCAGGAACCACCAGATGGTGCCGGGGTAGCGGTACTGGATCCAGGTGTTGACACGCGGGTCCTCGATGCCGTTGAGCACCATGTCGAGGGCGGCGCGCGAGGGGAACTCGCCCTTGAAGAGGTGGTAGCGCGAGATGTGGTAGTGGCCGACCTCGTGGGCCAGGACGCCGGCGCAGTAGGTCGGCCCCCTGGATTCGAGGTCCTTGCGGGCGACGTGGATGGTGCGGCGCTCGGGCTCCCAGCTCCAGCCCTTGTCGCCGGCCTGGAGGCGTACGCCGGCGTCGAGGCACAGCCCCGCCGCCAGCCCCGCCAACTGCCGCAGATGCCGCTCCGGTGTCATGTGGCTCTCCATCCAAGAAGAAGTTGTCCACGGATCACACGGAAAACACGGATAACAGCTAGGAACAGAGGCAGAAGCGGGCCAGCAGACAACTGGGGCTTTCTGCTTCTGATCTCGTCCTTGATTTGGATTGCATCCGTGTTATCCGTGTGATCCGTGGACAACTTCTTTCTGTCATCCTCACGCCTTCTTGCCCGACGGGCCCAGGCCCGCCGCGTCGAGCAGGTGGACCACCACGCCCTGGTCCTCCGGCGTGTGGACGCGGCCCAGGTAGTACCGCGCCAGCGCCTGCCGCACCGCCCGCGGGTCGCGGCTCGCGCCCAGCGGGCTGCTCAGGTAGTCCAGCACCGCCAGCAGTCCTCGCCGCGTGAACACGTGCCGCTCCTTGCGGCGCACGCCCAGTCGCGGCGTCTCGCCGCCACGGCCCGCCGCGTGCTCCAGTGACGACTGGAACCGCGCCAGCCCCACCAGGGTGTCGTCGTTCAGCACCGGGGCCAGCATGGCGAATGGCGCGTGGACCTTGCCGCCCGTGAAGCGCCGGCCCGAAACCACCACCTCCGGCTGCTCGCCGTGGATCAGGAGCCGCAGCATCGCCAGGTACTCGCGCTCCCCCGGACGCGGGACGAACCGGTAGCCACGCCAGCGGTCGCGGTACGCCGGCGACAGCACCGAACGGCCGGCGTACTCCGCGGGGTTCATCGTCGCGAAGATGCGGAAGTTGGGGTGGACCGGCGCGACGGCCTCGTTCTCGTGCTCCGTCAGGATGAGCGAAGGGTCCACCTCCAGCACCGAGTTGAGGCGTTCGAGGATCTGCGGCTCTGCGAGGTTGACCTCGTCCAGCAACACCCACCAGCCGTTCTTCATCGCCTGAACGACCAGGCCGTCCTGCCAGCGCCACAGGCTCCCGGCCACGCTGGCCCGTTGGCGGACGGCGAGTGTGCCGCCCTCGGGCTCGTCCTCGACCCACTCGTTCGTCACCGCCATCTCGTTGTCGTCGCGCGGGACGTAGCGGCCGATCAGCTCGCCGGTGTCGGTCTGCCCGTTGAGGTTGATACGCACCACCGGCTGGCGCAGCAGGCCCGCCAGGAACAGGACGCCCGAGGTCTTGCTCGTGCTCGTCTCGCCCTCGAGCAGGCAGGGCTCGCGCAGCAGCACGCTCGCCCCGATGTGTTCGAGCGTCGTCGCCGTCGTCTCGTCGAGGCAGTAGTGGCCGAACTGGGCGAGGTCGGGCACCATCGGCCCGCCCTCCTCGCGCGTCGGCAATGCCACGCGCCCGATCCGCACCTCGGACACGCCGGCGGCCACCAGCGGCATCGCCGGGGCGTCCGGCTCGTGCAGCCAGGCGGCGAGGTCGATGGCCGGGGCCGACGGCGCCGGCTGCTCCTTGCCGTCCTTCTTCGCCTTCGAGCGTTTCGGGAGCTGGATCGTGATGACCGGCTCGTCCGTCAGGGCGCGGAAGGTCGGCAGCTGCACGCCGAAGACGCCACGCATCCGGTCCTGGATCTTCTCCGTCAGCACCGTCGGCGCGGTGCCGTGGTCGATGCGTCCGCGCACGCGCGGCGTGCCGTCCACGATCTCGATGGACGTGAAGCCGATGGCCCGCAGCGCCCCCTCCGTCTCGCCGCCGTCCTCCGGGTCCAGGCCCATCAGACGTAGACGGTACCGCCTGGGGTCGCAGAGCCAGGCCGCCAGCTTGCCGTCGGCGACGCCCTTGATGGGGAAGTGGAGGTCGACCTCGTCGCTGTCGCCGGTGCGGTCGAACGCCTCCAGCGGGAGCGTGCCGCCGAGTGCCCTGGCGGCTTCATCGACGCGTGGGCGGAGGAGGCTGACGATGGCGGGCTCGCGGCCCGCCGTCGCCCAGCGGATCTGCAAGCCCGCCGGCAGCTCCTCGTGCGGGCGGTCCAGCAGTGACGACACCGCGCGGATGTCGACGCGGGAGAAGCCCGCCGCCCGCAGGCTCTGCTCCAGCGGCGCGGCGGCCTCGGGCGTGTCGGTGTGGATGTGGACGGCGAAGCGTTCGGGGTACGCCCCGGCGTAGGGCCGTGCCCCCGGCTTGCGCAGGCGGGCGAGGGGCAGCTCGATGACGGCGAAGGGGCCGCGGGCGCGGTCCACCACCTGGAGGGGGAAGCGTGTGGCGTCGATGCCGTGGGTGGCGAGGAGGTCCTCGACGGCGACGCGCAGGCGGGCCAGCTCGGAGGGGGCGCGGCGTGGCGAGAAGGGGCCGCCCTCGGCCTTGAAGCGCGGGGCGTCGGCCGGCGTCTCCGGCGGCATCAGCTCGACCCCCTCGACGCGGAACCCCTCGGCCTCGAGGCGTCCCTTGAGGGCGTCGGCGGCCTCGAGATCGTCGGTCTGGATGCGGACGCCGTAGCGCTCACGCATGGGCCGGCTGGCCATGTCCGGGTCGTTGAGGAACAGCTCGAGCGTGCCGCCGCCGCCGTCGCCCGTGGAGCCGCTATCGGGGACGCGGACGCCGAGGCGGGCGAGGCCCCAGCGGAGGAGCTGGCGCGGCTGCGGGGCGGCGCCGCCGTGCTGGAGGTGGGGGCGCTCGATGAATTCGAGGAAGGTGTCACCGCGCTTCAGGCCGAGGGCCTCGATCAGCTCGCCGGCGCGGTCGATGATGGCCTGGGAGTCGCCGTGGATGTCCACGCTGAGCTCGGTGTCGGCGGGCTTGCCGAGGCGGAGGACGGCGTGGCCGGCGGGCATCTCCTGCTCGATGTGGACCTGCTCCGGCTCGAGTGGGCGGATGGAGTCGAGGAGTTTGGAGACGGCGGACGCGGCGAGGCCGGGGGCGTGTGTGAGGGTGATGCCGGCCTCCTCGCAGGGCTTGACCTGGACGCGGCCGAGGCCGCGCGACTCGAGGTCGGCGGCCAGCTCGTAGGCCAGCACCGGCAGCGCGGTCTCGACGGTGAGATGCAGCAATTCTTCGCTCATTCTCTGCTCCAGGGGGCCGTGCCACAGGATACGCCCGGCGGGGCTCGTTCTTTCGCGCGGGGGGAGGCTCAACGGGACAGACGGGACGCGGGGGGGACAGGTTCAGCGGCGGCGCGACACGGCGCGGCGAGGGAGTGAAGGTTGGGATGTGTGAGTGTGGCGAATGCTTGACATGCTCTCTCCCTCCGGAGTGGCTCCATCCACCTGTTATACCACCGCGGCGCCGGCCCCGTCAGGTCGGCAGGCCCTCGCGCACGCGCCGCGCCTCCTCCAGGAGACGCGACAGCGCCGCGCCGTCGGCCGCGGCCAGGGCCGCGTCGTATTCGGCGAGCCTCTCCCGGAGCCGGGACAGCGCCTCACGCACGGCGGCGCGGTTCGCGAGGAAGATCGCCCGCCACAGGTCCACGTCCCCCGCCGCCAGCCGCGTCGTGTCGCGGAACCCCGACGCGGTCACCCGTGCCCACTCCGCCGGCAGCACCCCCGCCAACGCCGCCGCCACGAGGTGCGGCAGGTGGCTGGTGAGCGCCAGCGCCCGGTCGTGCTGGCCCGCGTCGATCACCTCCACCCGCGCGCCCAACGCCTCCCAGAATCGCCGCACCGCGTCGAGCGCCGGCCCCGGCCCCGGCGTCAGCAGGACCAGCCGCCCGGCGAACAGATCGGCCCGTGAATGCTCCGGCCCGCTCTTCTCCGACCCCGCCAGGGGGTGCCCGCCGATGAACGACACGCCGGGGGGGAGGTTCCCCTCGACGGCGGCGACGATGCCGGCCTTCGTGCTGCCCACGTCGGTCAGCACGGCGCCGGGGCGGGCGTGCCGCCCCGCCTCGATCACCTGCGCGGCGATGGCGTCCACCGGCGTGCAGAAGACGAGCATCTCGCAGTCGGCGGCCATGGAGGCCAGGTCGGGGCGGCCCTCGTCGATCAGGCCACGCTCGGCGGCGCGCAGCATCACGCCGGGCATGCGGTCGTGGCCCAGCACGCGGGCCGCCGCGGCGCGGCGTTTGACGGCCAGCGCGAGCGAGCCGCCCAGCAGGCCCACGCCGACGACCCCCAGCGTGCCGATCATTTCGCCGCCTTGAGGCGGGCCGCCATCTCCTCGCCGATCCGCTTGCGCAGCTCGGCGGTCATGAGCGACGAGTGGTCCTTGCCGGGGAACATCTCCACGACGGCGTCGCTGCCCAGACGCTTCAGCTCGGCCTTGAGGAGGCGGGTGGCGCCGTCGAGGTAGAAGTTGTCCTCGTCGCCCATGTAGACGTGGATCTTGCCGGCCAGCTTGGGTGCGAGCGTCTTCCACTCGCGGCGCATCTTCAGGCGGATGTCGTACTTCTCCCAGGACTTCGCGACGGCGGGGTCGATGGCCCCGGTGTCGCGGTCCCACAGGCGGCGCGGCTGGCCGTCGCGGCCACGCTCGCTGAAGACCGCCTCGAAGGCGGCGAGCTGGCCGCCGTGGCCCATGACGCGCTCCATGTCGCTGAACGGCTTCATGTTCAGGGCGACCTTGCCGTCCCGGCGGATGAGGGGGCGTGGCCTGTCGCCGTCGAAGAAGAGGTTGGCCCTGGGGGCGTAGATGTCCACGCGCTGGAAGTCGTGGAACGCCACGGAGTCCGGGGCCGTGGACCAGCAGCCGTTGAACGCCTCGGGGTAACTGACCTGCAGCCACAGGCTCGACCACCCGCCCGACGAGTGGCCGCCGACGAGGCGTCCCCTGGCCCCGAGCGTGCGGAAGCGGGCGTCGATGATGGGGATCAGCTCCTCGGTGAGCGCCTTGCCCCACGGGCCGTTGTTGTCGCTGTCGGCGAAGGTGTGGTGCCCGTGGTGGCAATTCGGGTCGAGCAGGACGTGGATGAAGTCCACGCCGCCGCGTGAGGTGCTGCCGTTGGCGAGGTAGCGCGGGGCGGCGTGGTGGTCGCCGCTGAAGCCGGGGATCTCGTAGTAGGTGGGGAACGGGTCGTCCTTCTTCTCGGCGTAGGACGCCGGCAGCAGCACCGCCGCCCGCATCCAGACGGGCCTGCCGTGGAAGGCCGTCAGCAGTTTGCTCTGGACGCGCACCAGCTTGATGCGCCCCGTCTCCTTGAACACCGGCTCCTCGACGACGCGGCCCAGTTTCAGCTCCACCGGCCCGGTGTTCTCGGGGTCGAGGTCCAGGCGCGTGATCGTGTACAGGTTACCGGGGGCCGTGGCGAACGACATGTCGCCCGGCGCGAGGTCGATGACCGCCTGCACCGTCCACTTGCCCCTGGGCAGTTTCGCCAGCGGGGTCGGGTGGGCCAGGGCCGTGCCGTCGATCACCATCGGCTCGCCGGGCTTAATGTCCTTGAAGTCCTTGGCGAAGAACGGCTCGGGCCGCGTCCAGTTGACCGAGCGCATGAGGTCCTTCCTGTCGGCCCGCGTCAGCATGACGTAGGCCCGCCCGGTGAATGGGCCCTTGTGCGACTTCGCGTCGAAGGTCAGGCGGAACTCCAGCGGCGCGGCCAGGGCCCACGTCGGCAACAGCAACAGTAACATCACAGCTCGCATCGGCACGCCGCACCCCTCCGCTTCGGCTGACACCGGGCCCGTTGACGGGTAGAAAGGGATTGTAGCCAACCGCGCCTCGTTTTCCCGGCCAACGACATGCCTTCACCCGCCGTCTGCGTCGTCGGGTCCGCCAACCTCGACCTGACCACCTACGTCGAACGCCTGCCGTCGGCGGGCGAGACGATGCACGGGCGGCGGTTCACCGCCGGCCACGGCGGCAAGGGCGCGAATCAGGCGGTGATGGCGGCGCGGCTCGGCGGGGCGGTGACGCTGGTGGCGCGGGTCGGGGATGACCCGTTCGGGCGCGACATGATCGCCCACTTCCACGCCGAGGGCATCGACACCCGGCACGTCAGGCCCGCCGAGGGCGTCTCGACGGGCACGGCGGTCATCACGGTGGACAGGGAGGGGCGGAACACCATCGTCGTGGCTCCGGGGGCGAATGAGTGGCTCACGCCCGGGGACGTGGAGGGGGCGCGGGGCGCGATCACGGGCGCCGGCGTCCTGGTGTGCCAGCAGGAGGTGCCGGCGGTGGCGAACCTGGCCGCCATGCGGATCGCCGCGGAGGCCGGCGTGCCGGTGGTGTACAACCCGGCGCCGGCGGGGGACGGGGTGCCGGCCGAGGCGTATCGGCTGGCGGCGGTCCTGTGCCCGAACGAGACCGAGGCGGCGGCGCTCGCAGGGAGGCCGGCGGGGACGATGGCCGAGGTGGAGGCGGCGGCGAGGGCGCTGATGGGGCGGGGGCCGCGGGGCGTGATCGTCACCCTGGGGGCGCGGGGGTGCCTGGTGGTGACGGCGGACAGGGTGGAGGCGATCCCCGCGCCGGCGGTGACGGCCGTGGACACGACGGGGGCGGGGGATGCGTTCGTCGGGGCGCTGGCGTTCTCCCTGGCGTGCGGGGAGGGCCTGTTCGACGCGGCGCGGCGGGCGACGCGCATCGCGGCGCTGAGCGTACAGGCGCCCGGCGCGCAGGCGAGTTTTCCGCGTGTGGCGGATCTGCCGGCGGATCTGCGGTGAGGCGGCGTCAGGCGGGTTGGCGCCGGCACGGCTGGGCGTCCGGCAGCACCTCGATCAGGGTGTCGAGGCGGGTGATGGCCAGGGCCTCGCGCACCGCCGGGCTGACGTTGGCGACGGCGAAGCGGTGTCCGGCGGCGAGGGCGCGGCGGCGGAGGGACACGAGGGCGCCGAGGCCGGCGCTGCTGGCGTAGCGGACGGCGGCGAGGTCGAGGACGACATCCCTGCCGGCGAGGTCGGGCAACTGGGCCGTCACCTCGGGGGCGCTGAGCTCGTCAAGGACATCACACCCGGTGACGCGCAGGGTGATCAGGCCGGGGGCGTGGACGGCATCGACGGTGGGGGATCGCTCGTGGGAGCGCATGGGGGGCCTCTTCGTTGAGGGGTAAGGTGGGATTCGGGCAAGAAGGCTTGTTACAGCTCTCCATCGCGGCCGACGGCCACGGGCGGACGGCGCGGGGCCGCCCGCCCGATTCTTCTCATCGAGTTTTCATCGCCGCGGCCGATGGGGTCGCCCGGCGCGTGACCGCATCACGGGCGCGGCCCGGAGGCGGCCGGGCTCACTGCTTGGCGGCGATGGTCTGCGCCAGGGGGCGGACGATGGCGGGGATGATGTGGGCGTCGGTGAGCTCCTGGAGCAACTTGCGCTGGTTCTTGAAGCTCTCGAGGAAGGTCTTGTAGGGGGAGCGGCCCCAGTACTGGCGGACCGTGAAGTAGACGCTGATCGGCGCCTCGGGGTAGTGGCCGGTGCGGACCTGGTAGGCGCTGGTGCGTGTCTCGATGGAGAGGCGGCACTGGAGGCGGCAGGCGTCGTCGAGGGAGAGCATCAGCGAGGGCTCGTAGTTGATGACCTTGGAGCCGGGCATCTGGACGAGCTTGTCGAGGGTGGTGGCCATGCCGAGGGCCTCGGCGACGACCTCGTCGTGGTTGCCCTGGTACATGAAGTCGAAGGCGTACAGGGCGTCGAGGGCCTCGCAGTCGAGGCCGCTGAGGTCGAGGTGGTAGGGGGCGACTTCGAGGACGTGTTCGAGGATCTGGTCGGCGGCCTCCAGGGTGGGCGGGTTGACGTAGCCGCCACAGAGGCGGCGTGTCTCGAGGGTGACCCAGCGGTAGCTGCCCTGCTCGCGGTCCTCCTCGAGGACGTATTCGCCGCCCTCGCGGCGGTCGAAGTCGGTGAGGACGGGGAAGGACTTCTTGAGGCCGTCGAAGAAGTGCAGAACCGGCTCCCGCGCGCTGGGCAGGTCCATCTTGGTGTTGAGGTAGACGTAGGCCCCGAAGTCGTCGCACAGGGAGGCGTAGGGGTTCATCAGCCGATCCTCGGGTTGCCGTGAGTCGGGAGCGCGCGGTATCCGTCCCCAGACACCATTGTTCGGTTTTTTCGCGCCGGATGCAAGTGCCGGCGGTGAGGAAATCGCCTCCCGGATGTCACGGGACACGGAAAGACCTCGGGAACGCCTGCCGGCGCGCCCGAGGTCTGACATTCGTCGGCCCGGGGTGGTTCACGCGACCTTGAGGAGCTTGGCGCGGACGGGGAGGTTGAGGTTCGTGTGGTGCTGCCACTTGCCGGCGTCGGGGGCGCCCTGCCAGCGCTGCAAGGAGATCGACTTGACGTGCTCGCGCTCGTCGTCCTCGAGGACCTCGAAGTAGGCCTCGGTGAGGTTGGCGCGCACCTGGGTGGAGCTGCGGCCGAGGTAGATGAGGCGTTCGGAGCGGTCGTCGAACACGGCGACGGCGCGCCAGCCCTGGGGTTTGGTCTCGGTGGGGTAGAACATGGCTCCGCGCCCTCCTTGGCGGGTTAATGAGGCGAGTGGGTAAGATGCCACGGCGGCGCCGAAAAATCAAGGGCTTAACCGTCACCCCGTCCGTGCGGGGGTCAAGCCCTCCCCCCGCCGTACATGCTCTCCAGCACCCCGAAGAACCCCTTGTCCAGTGTGTAGTAGTACTGCACGTCCTTGAGCTTGCGGGACATCTTCAGGATGCCCTGGAAGGTCGAATTGCCGTTGACCGTCTGGATGACCGTGTCCGGGTTGTCGGCCGGGCCGTCCACGGAGGTGAGGATGAAGTGGTGGACCAGGGCGCCGTGCATGACGGCCACGTCCCCGACGCCGATCCCCTTGCTCCCGGCAACGACCTTCACGTCCGGCCCCTTGATCCCCGGGTTGCCCCAGTAGACGCCGGGGACGTAGGCCTTGATCCAGACCCAGGTGGCGAAGATGCCGCACCACTGGATGCCGACCTGCCCCTTCTGGGGCACGCGCCTGTTCTTGAGGCGGATGCCGTCGAGGTAGCCGGCGATCTGCCAGTGGCCCGCGTTGTAGCGGGCGCCGACCTCGAAGTACTCCTTGAGGCGCTCCCAGCCGAATCGGACCGTGGCGGGCTGCCCCGGCTCCATGCTCATGTCGTTGACGCGGCCATACGGGGCCGCGTTGGCCTCCTCCAGCGCGATGCTCTTGATGCGCTCGGCGTAGCGGCTGTCCATTGTTCTCCCCTCCGCGATGTGTTCACAGGGGACAACGGCCCCACGCACGGCCGGTAGACAGAAATCTGGAAAGAAGGGCCCGCGCGGCGGCCATCCCGCCGAAGGGGCGGCCCGTTGCTCGACGCCCCGGCCCGCGATACAACCACTACAGAAGGCCGGCCCGTGCGGCCCACCGGAGGCGTCCCGATGGCCCTCGTCACCCGCGTGTACTTCAACGCCGTCTTCGGCGCCCTCGGCGGCCTCCTCGGCTGGATGCTGTTCAGCATCTTCAACGAGAAGCTCGAGGCGTTCTCCACCCTCCAGCAGGCCCGATACGGCGTCTTCATCGGGGCCGGCATCGGCTACTTCGTGGTCAGCGTCGAGGCCATCCGCGACCACTCGTGGCTGCGCTTCGTCCGCCTCGCCAGCGTGGGGGTCGTCCTCGGTGCGGCGGGCGGGGCCCTCGGAATGGTGATCGCCGAGGGGGTCAACTACCTGCTGGTGTCGGCCATCGGGCCGCACGAGGGCAACCCGCTGAAGCTGATCCCGACGGTGTTCGTGCGCGGGCTGGGGCTGATGTTCCTCGGGGCGGCGGTGGGGGCGAGCGAGGGCATCGCGGCCCGGTCACGCGGGAAGTTCAGCTATGGGCTGATCGGTGGCACGCTGGGCGGACTGCTCGGCGGCATGTTCTTCGGGCTGGTGTACGAGATCCTGAAGCGGGACGGGGCGGAGGCGCTGCCTGGGGCCGGCGGGATCATGATCATGGGGGCGTGCATCGGCTCGCTGTCGGCGCTGGTGCAGGGGGTGTTCCAGCCGGCGTCGGTCAAGGTGATGCGCGGCTGGCAGGAGGGCCGGGAGTACCCCCTCGACAAGAACGACAGCACGCTGGGCCGCGACGAGCACGCGGACATCGCGCTGTTCCGCGACATGAAGGTGGAGAAGAAGCACGCCATCATCCAGCGCGAGGGGAACAGGTACCTGCTCATCAACACGGGTGCGCCGGCGGAGTACACGCGCGTCAACGAGCAGCCGGTGCAGCACACCGTGGAGCTGAAGGACGGCGACCGGGTGCAGCTCGGCAACGTCATCCTGCGGTTCCAGATGCGCGAGGCGGTGAACCGCCAGCGCTCGGCGAAGCCGCCCGTCCCCGCGGTCCCCATGCTCCCCCGCTGACGCTCCACTCGGGGCGCTCACGCGGCCCGCTCGCCGAAGACGAGAGCCGCTGACGCTCCAGAAAGCGAGATGCGCTGACGCTCCACCGGGGCGCTGACACAACGATGTTGGCGAATGTTGATGATTCTGAGCGACATCGCTCATTGACGCTCAAACTGCTATCGGGGATCGCTGTGTCGCGTGGGATGATGCGCGGTGCTGGAGACCGTCCAGCATCCACGAGAACAGACCCAGGACAGGTGCGACGATGAGGGCGAAGACCAAGGGCGCGAGGAGGGACGGCCAGGCCGACGACGCGGTGGCGGAGGCGCCGACCAACGGCGTGGCGGAGGCGCCGAAGCAGCAGGAGGGTCGGGAGGGGGGCGGGCGGTTCGCGATGGGGAACGCGGGGGGCCTGGGAACCCGTACGCGCGCCAGGTGGCGGCGTACCGGAGGGCGGTGCACCGGGCGGTGAGCGAGGAGGACATGGAGGAGATCACCAGGGTGGTGAAGGTGAGGGCGAAGGCGGGGGACATGGCCGCGGCGCGTCTGATGTACGCCTACACCGCGGGCAGGCCCACGCCGCCGCCCTCCGACCCCGACACCGTGGACGCCCACGAGCTGCAGGTACGCAGACGGTCCGTGGCGACGGTGGAGGACATGAGGGCGCTGTTCGAGAGCATGCCGGCGGCGCTGATGTGCGAGCTGGCCCAGAAGGTGTCTCCGCGGGTGAGGGAACACCTGGCGGAGGCGTTCGCCCTGGGCGTGAGGAGGCAGGGGGAGCACGAGGAGGCCTGCCGCAAGCATCAGCCGGAGGCGCCGGGGCCGTACCCGGCGGACAGGGCGGACTGGGCGCAGGAGTGGCTGCGCAAGGGCTGGGGGTTGAGCGACGGGGTCTCCAAGGTGTTCGAGGCGTCGCCGATGTGGATGCCCGACATCGGCGGCGTTGACAGGGTGGGGCACCGCTACGAGAACGTCCTCCGCACGATGCGCGAGGAGATCCTTCAGGGCGCCAGGTTGGATGACAACCGGCGCTGGCTGGTGCCACCGGCCGATTGGAAACGTGTCTACGAGGAGCGCAAGAAGGCGTCCCTCGCACGCAAGGAGGTGAAGCCCGAGGGCGCGGCGGACACGGCGGGCGGCAAGGATTGTCGCTGATCGGCGCATCGCCCTCGGACGGAGACGGGCACCATGACACCCTCGCCCCGCGAGGGTCCGGGGAAGATACGGATGGAGGGGACAGGTGATGCGGACAAGGTGCGTCAACGACGAGCACGCTGGAAGCGTACTCTACGGGAAACCGGGAGGCCCGTCGCCACGCGGAGGCCGGTGGTGGGGCGGTTGCACTCCGTCCCGGCCGACGATACAACCACTTCTGGGGTCCGCCCGCCCGTCCCTATGCTCCCCCCGCTGAGGCCCCGCATGCCGCAGACCTGCCCCCGCTGCCAGCGCACCCTCCCCGACAAGGCCGCCTACTGCGGCTACGACGGGACGATGCTGCGCAACGGCGCCGGAATGTCGGCGGCGGGCGGGGCGATGCTGCAGGAGTTCATCTTCCCCTCCGGACGGCGGTGCAAGACCTTCGACGATCTCGCAGCCGCATGCAACGGCGAGTGGGCGGAGGCCAAGCAGCTCCTGCGCGAGGGCACGTTCGCCAGCTTCCTCGCGGGCATCGGGCGGGCCGACCTGGCCAAGCTGGCCCGCGAGTCGCAGGCCATGCCCGACGGCGACATGGGGCTGACGGCGTTCGTGGGCGGGCTGCCGGCGAGCGCCGGGACGGGGCCGAAGCTGGGGCTGAGCCCGCGGCGGCTGGTGGTGGGGCCGATCCGCGTGGGCGAGCAGAAGCCGGTGCAGGTGACGGTGCAGAACGAGGGGCGCGGCCTACTCCAGGGCAAGCTGACCGTGACCGAGGGGGCGGAGTGGCTGACGGTGGCCGAGGGCGGCCCGCCGCGCGAGGCGGCGATCAAGACGGGCCGCGACCAGGTCATCAAGCTGCTGGTGAACACGCAGGCGCTCAACGCCAGCAACAACTACAGCGGCAAACTCGTCGCGGTGACGAACGGCGGGGTGGCGGAGATCCCGATCCGGCTCGACCTGGTGGCGAGGCCGTTCGCACGCGGGCCTTACGCGGGGGCGAACGATCCGAAGGACCTGGCGCGGCGGCTGCGCGACAACCCCAAGCCGGCGGTCGAGCTGTTCGAGAACGGCGAGATCGCGCGGTGGTTCGCGTCGAACGGGTGGCCCTACCCCATCGTGGGCGTGCCGGCGCCGGGCCTGGCGGCGATCCAGCAGTACTTCGAGGAATTGGGGCTGGCGAAGGCCCCGCAGGTGGTGCTGACGCAGAGCGAGCATCGGCTGAAGGCGACGCCGACGGAAAGGCCGGCGGTGCAGATCGTGCTGACCTCGCCGGCGCGGAAGCTGGTGTACGGGCGGGCGGAGTGCAGCGTGCCGTGGCTGACGGTGCGTGCGGTGAGCGTGGCGGGGCAGGGGCAGGCGGCGTTCGACGTGGACATCGACACGGCTCAGCTCACGGAGGACCGCGAGTACCCGGCGGCGGTCAAGGTGATCGCCAACGCGGGGCAGACGTTCTTCGTGCAGATCAAGGTCGAGATGTCGGGCAACCGGCGCGGCTGGTTCAGCTCGCGGCCCGCGCCGGCCCCGGTTCCGGCTCCTCCGCCGCCTCCTCCGCCGCCGCCTGGGCCGATCCAGCCGGCGCCGGCGCACCCGGTGCCGACGTTCACGCCGGCGCGGCCCGCCCTCGAGCCGGTGCTGTCTCCGGCCGGGCCGCGGTTCGGCTTCGTGCAGGCGCTGGTGGCGGGTGCGGCGCTGGGGCTGTTGTGGCGGCTGGTGCTGCTGTTCCCGGCGGACGTGTACGCGCGGATGCTGGGGGCGAAGGGGCCGCCGATGCCGGGGTCGCTGGAGGCGTGGCTGCTGGCGCCGCCGCCGGACGGCAGCTTCCTGCGGCTGTTCATCCTGGCGACGTGGTGGTTCGGGGCGCTGGCGGGCGCGGTGATGTCGTGGCGCAAGGGCGGCGGGGCGTTGGACCTGTTCTGCGGGATCGTCGCCGGCGCGGTGGCGGGGCTGGCGGGCGGGGCGACCGTTGGCTGCCTGCTGGTGCTGGGCGACGAGGTGCCGCGCCTCCTGCTGCGGGGGGCGGGCGGTGCGGGGATGGGGGCGGCGCTGGCGACGACGCTGTGGATGTTCCTGGCGGTGGTGTCGTGGACGGGGATCGGGGCGGGGGTGGGTGCGGCGCTGGCGCTGGCGGGCGAGCTGGGCAACGGCCTGCTGGCGGCGGTGGGCGCGCCGTTCGCCGCGGCGCTGCGGCTGTGCGGCCTGGAGCGTCCGGCGAAGTGGTTCGAGCCGGCGTGACGCCATGCGGAAGCTCACCGGGCACAAGGGCGGTGTGCGGCGACTGGCGTTCTCGCCGGACGGCACGCGGCTGGCGGCGCTGGCCGGGGGTGAGCGGCGCGCGTCCCTCTGGGGCCTGCCGGGGGGTGAGCGGACACTGACGCCGGACCGGGGCGGACGCCCGCCGGACTCACTGGCGATCACGCCGGATGGGCGGGCGGTCCTGCTGGCCCATTACAACTACCTCTACCGGTGGGTGATCGGCGAGGACGGGTTCGCGGAGTGGGGGCGGGCGGCGAGCCTGTGCCACGCCCTGGCGTTCTCGCCGGACGGGGCGCTGCTGGCAGCGCTGTGCTACGGAGGCGGGGACCGCCATCGGGTGGACCTGATCCGCACGGACGACCCCGGCGAGAAGACGTGGCTCGTGGGCGGGTACGGGACGCCCGACTGCATGGCGTTCTCGCCGGACGGGCGTCTGCTCGGGGTATGCGCGGAGAGGTGCGTCCGCGTCTGGGGCATCAGGGAGAAGCGGCGGGCGGTGACGTGGAAGACCGGCGAGCGTCCGCTGGCGCTGGCGTTCGCGGCGGGGGGCGAGGTGGCGGCCGTGGCGGCCGGCGATGGCGTGGTGCTGTACGACCCAGGGACGAACACGCGGCGCGGGGTGCTGGAGGGGCACACGGCGACGGTCCGGGCCGTGGCGTTCGCGCCGGACGGCCGGACGCTGTTGACGGCGGGGGAGGACGGGACGGCGCGGCTGTGGGACGTGGCGTCGGGGCGCGAGCGGGCGGCGTATGACTGGGGGATGGGGCGGGTGTGGGCGGCGGCGTTCTCGCCGGACGGGATGCTGGCGGCCGCGGGCGGCGAGGGCGAGGTCGCGGTTTGGGACGTGGAGTGAAGGGGGCGGGTGCGGGAGCGAGCCCGCAAGCGGCGGTGACGCGAGGGGAGGGCCACCCGCTACAATAGGCCGGCATGAACGACCACGACCTGCGCTCCGTCCTCGAAGCGGCCCTCGCCGGGCACCGGCCCCGCCGCGTCCTGCTCATCCACCCCGACTATTCACGCAACGACTTCTCTCACGTCGTCGCCCCGCTCCTGTTCGACATCCTCGGGCCGCGTGGCCTGGAGCGGCTCGACGCCCTCAACGCCGCCGGCACGCACCGCCGCATGACCGACGACGAGCTGCGCCGCAAGCTCGGCGGCGTGCCCGCGGTCATGCACAACCACGCCTTCGACGACCCCGCCCAGCTCGTCGAAGCCGGCGAGGTCCCGGCCTCCTTCGTGGCCGCGAAGACCTCCGGCCAGTTGAACGAGCCGATGCGTGTCACCGTCAACCGGATGGTCCTGGCGGACTATGACGCCATCATCTGCCTCTCGGGGACGGTCCCGCACGAGGCGCTGGGCTTCTCCGGCGGGACGAAGCTGCTGTTCCCCGGCGTCTCCGGCCCGGAGGTCATCGCGCTGTTGCACTGGGCCGCCGTCCTCATCGGCATCCCGAACCTCATTGGCGTGCGCGACAACCCGGCCCGCGAGGTGGTCGATGCCGGGGCCGCCCTCATCCTCGCCAGGCTCCGCTGCCCCGTCCTGTGCCTGAACATGGTGTACACCGAGGATGGGCACCACCGCGCCGTCCCCCAGGGCCTGTTCGCCGGCTGGGGCCTCGACGGGTTCCAGGCCGCCCTCCGCGACGCGGCGGCGCTATCGTCCACCCTGCACATCCGCTACCTCGACGCGGCCGCCGTCACCGCCGTGCAGCGCATCCCGGCGATGTACGACGAGGTGTGGACGGCGGGCAAGGGCAGCTACAAGCTGCAGCGCCCCGGCGTCATCGCCCCCGGCGGTGAGATCATTCTGCACGCCCCGCACATCCACGCCTTCCACTCCAACCCCGTGATGGACGCGGCCATCCGCAGGGTGGGTTATCACGGCACCGAGCGCACGATGGAGTTCCTGCGCGATGAGCCGTCCTTCGACCGCAACGTGGCGGCCCACGTCATCAACGTGCGCGGCACGGGCGCGGACTTCCGCGTGGCGCTGGCGACGGCGATCCCGCGTGCCGAGTGCGAGGCGGCGGGCCTGGGCTGGCGTGACCCGGAGTCGATACGCCGCGGGGCGTTCGCCGACGCCCTGTGGATCGACGAGGGCGGGCAGTGGCTGTACGCGCGGAGATGAAATGCCATCCGACGAGGCCTTCCTCCGCGCTGTCGCCGAGCAGCCGCACGACGGGCTGCACCGCGCCGTCCACGCGGACTGGCTCGACGACCACGGGCAGCCCGAACGCGCCGAGCTGATCCGCGTCCAGTGCGAGCTGGAGCGCCTGCCGCCCGCGGGCGAACGCGCCCTCGCCCTGCGCCGCCGCGCCGCCGACCTCCTGGCCGAGCACGAGGCGGCATGGATGGGCGAGTGGGCCGAACGCCTCGTGCGCTGGGAGTGGCGCGGGGGGTATCCGCACTCCGCCGTCATCGAGGCCGACGCCTGGGCGCGGCACGGCGAGGCGCTGATGCGGGCCTTCCCGTTGCACCGTCTGGCGTTCGTGGACGGGGGCGGGGCGCCGATCCCGGCGGAGGCCGTCGAGGGCGTGGTGGGCCACCCGGCGTTCGCGGCGGTACGCTCCCTCGATCCGGAGTGCGACGGGGAGGGGTCGATGTACTCCAACCCGCCCCGGCGCGGGGCGGGACGGGAGTGGGTGCGGCGGCTCGCGCGGCTGCCCGAGGCCGGGCTGCTGGAGGAGCTGGATCTGATCGACGACGCGCGTGATGCGGGCTCCTTCCCCACGGCCGAGATGGCCGGCGCCCCGGCCCTGTCGCGGCTCCGCTCCCTGCGCCTCCAGGGGGCGTTCCATCGCGGTGACATCGAGACGCTCGCGCTGGCCCCGTTCGCCGCGTCGCTGCGCCGGCTCGAAATCTGGTCCGAGAGCATCTCCCCCGAGGGCGTCGTGCAACTGGCCTCCGCCCCGGCCTTCTCCGGCCTGCGGAGGCTCGGCCTGACCGGCTGCCGGGCCGGGGCGGAGGGCGTGCGCGCCGTCCTCTCCTCCCGCACCCTGTCGCGGGTCACCTCCCTCGGCCTCGACTTCGAGCAGGACCTGCCCGCCCTGGCCCATTCCCCGCGCCTGTCACGGTTCACCGAGCTGGATTTCTACCCGTTCGATGACGCGGGCGGGGCCGGCGATGTTGATTGGCGCCTGCTGGCCGACGCCCTCGGCGAGGCGGACGCCCCGGCCCTGCGGTCGCTGCGGATCGAGATGTCCGACCTGTCCCACCAGGCGCTCCGCGCGTTGCTCTCCTCGCCCGGCGTGGCGGGCCTGCGGCGGCTGCGGCTGCAATCGGTGTACGAGGCGGATCGGCTGCCCTGGGAGCGGGTGCTGACGGCCGGGGTGTTCCCGCACCTGTCGGAGCTGGAGCTGGAGAGCTGCCGCTTCCGCGGCACCGGCTGGCTCGCCGCGTGGCCGGGCCTCGAGCGTCTTCGTTGTCTGCGTCTCGTGGCGCTGGAAGGGATCGACGCCCAACTGGAATCGCTCCTGGCATCGCCCCACTTCGGCGCGAATCTGGAGTCGCTGCGGCTGAGCAACAGCGAGTCCGACGACGAGCTGGCCACGGAGACGCTCCTCGCCCTGGCCGCTCATCCGCGTCTGGGCATGCTGCGCGACCTCTCCATCGACTGGCAGGACATCCCGGCATCGTTCATCGAGGCCCTCGCCGCCGCGCCGGCATCACGCCATCTGACACGGCTGCAGCTCACCGGCCACGCCCAGAGCCGCGTGGAGGCCGAGGCCCTGGCCGACCCGCGCCTCCTGCCGCGTCTCCGCGAGCTGAGCGTCAGCCGCATGCCGGAGGTGACGCGGCCGGAGGGGCTGCGCGGGCGATTCGGCCCGCGCCTGCGGCTGTGGAGCCCGTGATTGCGGGATCGGGCCGCCGATGCTATCCTGTCAACATCACATCGCCGTCCGCCCGGCAGGACGACACCTCATGCGCCGAGCCTTCACGCTGATCGAACTGCTGGTGGTGATCGCCATCATCGCCGTCCTCATCGGCCTCCTCCTGCCCGCCGTCCAGAAGGTCCGCGACGCCGCCGCACGCATCCAGTGTGCCAACGGCCTCAAGCAGGTCGGCCTCGCCACGCACGGGATCGACCTGGCGATGGGCGTGCTACCGCCCCTGTGCGTCCACGACAGGTTCAACCCCGGCCCGCTGCACCACACGTCGGCCGTCGCCGTCGCCGGGCCGTACCAGGGGGCCGTCGGCGCGACCGTCTTCTTCTGGCTCCTGCCGCACCTCGAGCAGGAGCCGCTCTTCAACGGCGCGGCCCGCGACGTGAACACGGCCGTCGCCGGCCGGCCCGTGTACGGCACGCCGGTCAAGGCGTACCTGTGCCCGGCCGACCCCGCCGGCGGCGACGGCATGAGCCCCACGCAGAACGACGGCGCCGGCCCGTGGGCGTCGGGCAACTACGCCGCCAACTACCTGGTCTTCGGCGACCCGCCGGCGGGGCGTCTGGAGGGGCAGGCCCGGCTCGCCTCCAGCTTCCCCGACGGCACGTCCAACACGATCCTGTTCACCGAGCGCTACCGCGCCTGCGGCTCGGCGGGCGACTTGAACGCCTCGACCACCTACGGGTGCCTGTGGGCCGACTCGAACCAGCAGTGGCGGCCGTCGTTCTGCGTCAACACCGTTTCGCAGGTCCCCGACGCGCCGGGCTACCCGGCGTGCGCCATGTTCCAGGTGCGTCCGAGCTTCACGCGTGGCTGCGACAGCTCGCGCGCCCAGTCGGCGCACGCGGGCGGCATCCCGGCGGCCCTGGCCGACGGCAGCGTCCGCTTCGTGGCGCAGGGCGTGTCGCCGGGCACCTGGGCCGGCGCCTGCGACCCGCGCGACGGCGCCGCGGCCGGGCCGGACTGGTGAGCCCATCTCAGCCGCCCTTCGTCTTCATCCTCGCCGCGTTCTCGGGCGTTGTGACGTAGTAGGCGTTGGCCTTCCGAGCGACGGCGAGGCCGGCCATGTCGGCCACCAGCTCCACCGCCGTGTCGAGCGGGATGTTGATCAGGCGGCACGGCACCTTCGTCGCCGCCTTCTCCTTGACGCGGGGGTCGATGACGACGCTGACGCCGGCCTTCTCGGCGATCTCGGCGCAGGCGTCCTCCAGCGACTCGTCGGTGAACTTCATGTACGGCAGCAGCGGCGGCAGCCGCTCCAGAGGCCGGCCCTCCTGCCGGACGACGGCGGGCAACCGCAGCTCACGGCGGACGGCGTTCTCCGTGGTGATCTCGATGTGCCCGTGCCGGAGCAGGAACACCGCGCCCGAGCCCAGCTCGACGCGGCCGAGCAGCGTGCGGAGGTACGCCTCCACGGACATCTCCCCGCCTTCGAACTTCCCGAAGAGGTGGCCCGCGGGGCTCTTATCCCCCTCGCCGTCGGCCCGGAAGGCTGCCTCGTTGTACTGGAACTTGACGGGGATCGCGTACTTCGTCTGTAGGAGGTTGAGGCAGTCACGCAGCGTCGCCTTGGGGTCGTCGATCTCCTCAAAACCGACACTCCGTTGGAGGTAGAGCGCCAGGACGTCGATGGACGCCGCCGGCCCCTTCCTGATCTCGGACCTCGGGGCAGCCTTGACCTCGACCTTGGGGTGAGGTGCGGCGGCCCGGACAGGCCCCAGCGCGGCACAGAGCATCAGTAGGGCGAAGGCGCGGATCAGCATGAGGCGTTTGCTCCTTGTCGGAATCCTGAGGCCGCCCCGCCGCCGCCGGGCGGCGGGGCGCGGAGAGGTGAGATCACCTGCGCATCGGCGGGCCGCCGCCGATCATGCCGCCGCCGCCGCCGAGATTGCCCCCGAGCTGGAAGCCACCGCCGGGCGGAGCGCCGCCGATGGCGCCCATGCCGCCCAACTGCATGGCGCCGCCCGGCGGGAACATCGGCGGCGGTGGCTTGAGCCGCCCGGCGTTCTTCGGCGCGGTCAGGTAGTACAGGTTGGCCTTGCGCACCACAGCGAGGCCGGCCATGTCGGCGAGGACCGCCAGGGCGTCGTCGGCGGGTACGTTCACCAGCCGCGCCTTGATCTTCACCGCCGCGCCGTCCTTCGAACGCGGGTCGATGGCCACGTTGATCCCGGCCCGCTCCGCCACCTTCGCGCAGGCGTCTTCCAGCGTCTCGCCGTTGAAGCGGGCGTAGGAGACCATCGGCGGCAGCGTCTCGGCGCCCTGCTGCATCTCGTCGTCGAGCGGGCTCTCCTGCGTGGGCCGCAGCTCGCGCAAGGCCGCCGACGCCGTGGTGATCTCCACATGGCCGCGGCGCAGCAGGTAGACGAGGTTCGGCGTCACGGCGGCGAGGGTCTGCTTCAGGCGCTGCTCGACGGTCATCGTGCCGGCGGGGAGTCGGGCGGCGAGCTGGGCCTCGTCGCCGGCCCGCGCCGCGACGGCGCCGTCGCGGGCCGCCATCTGCCGCTCCGCGCCTGCCACGATGCTGAACTGGAGGCCGGGCAGGTCCGCGGTCTTGCCGAGGACGAGGAGCAGCTCACGCAGGGTGATCCGCGGCTCCTCAACCTCCGGGAAGCGTGCGACGGACTGGAGCATCTCGTCGATGCGCTCCTCGTTGAGGAGCGTCGGCGGGGCCTTGGGCTTCGGCCCGCCCTTGGGCGGCGCGGCGGATGCCAGCGCCAGGGCGGCGACGGCCAGGATCAAGGCGGCGGTGCGGAACAAGGACATGTGCATCGACCTCCGACAAGACGTGTGGATGCCTCGGCACCGTCCATGATGGCAGCCCGCAGCGTTGGCCGCCAGGGGGCACATGGCGAATAGGGGGATCGGAGGCCGCAGGCCCGTTACCTCCTCACGGGGGCGGCCTTCCTGGGCCGCCCCGTCTACGAGGTGATCGACGCCCACCAGCACCAGTCGCCCCCCCGGCTCGCCGGTGTGCCGGCGGACCTCGCCGACCTCGTCGCGTGGACGCCGGCCAAACGCCCGGAGGATCGGCCGGACACGCCCGCCGTTGTCGCGGAGGCGCTGCCGGCCGGCGAACCGCTACTCCTGCGTGCCGACGCCGCCCTCAAGACGAACGGCTTCCGCGTGGCCCTCAATACACCGCCGCCGCCTTGACCACGCCCTTCTCGACGCGGAAGACGCGGAACGCCGTCGTCACGCCGTACACCGCCTCGCCGCGCCTCGTGAGGCGCGTCACGAGCTCGGCCTGGCCGGGCAATTCATCCAGCGCGAACGCCTCGCGCTTCGGGCCCGGCGGGCCGGACGTGCCTCCGGCCCGCCCGCCCTGCCACAGCGTCTTGCCGTCCGCCGTGAACAGCGCCGCGTGCGGGCCACGCTCGCCCACCTCGGACAGCGAGATGACCCCTTTCGCGTCGATCCGCGCGGCGACGTTCGTCCGGTTCACCACCCACACGCCGTCCTCCGACGGGGCGATCACCGAGCTGTCGGAGTCGGACGTGTACCACGAGCGGACGCGCGCCGCCTCCTTGCCGGACGGCACGTCGAAGGTGCGCAGCCAGGCGCTGCGTCCGTCGTTCTGCTGCTGGAACGCCAGCCGGGCGAGGCCCTTGAGCGCCGGCGGCGTGTCGGCCAGCGGCACGCGTTTCTCCTCGCCCTCGTGGCTCGACTCCAGCACCACCAGGCGCTTGCCGTCGCCGGTGAAGGCGAACGCCGCCGCCTTCTCGCTCAGGGTGCAGCGGCCCACGTCCTCCAGCCTGTCGGCGGACAGGAGGCGGAGCGACGGCTTGTCGGGCCGCGCCAGGTCGCGCACGGCCACCACGTCGCCCGACGGCGAGACGAGCAGGCCGCTCACGTCGGCGACCCTGCCCAGCTCCTTGCCGGACTCGATGTCGATGCGGCGCAGGGTGTCCAGCTCGTCCTCGACGAGCAGGGCCTTGCCGTCGGGGGTGAAGGCCAGCCCGCCGATGCGTGACCGCAGGGGGATGCGTTTCTTGACCTCCAGCGTGGCGCCGTCGAGGAGGTAGGCGGTGCGGTTCTGCCCGGCGGCGGCGACGAGGGTGCCGTCGCGGCTGACGGAGACGGCCTCCAGGCCGGCCTTGCCGGCCACGGCGGAGAGGGCGGTCAGCGGGATGAGGAGACAGATGGGGATCATGCCGTTCCCTTCCGGGCCGCGGGGTGGAATAATGGGTCTGGGCACATCATCGCACATCCGGCGCCGGGAGGCGAGGGCGATGCTCGACGGTCTGGGCTCGACGCTGGGGCTGCTGTGGCACTCCCGCTCCACCTTCACGGGGCGGCGGTGGCGGCTGTTCGCCTGCGCCTGCGCCCGCCGGCTGCCCACCGCCGGCAGGCAGCCCCTGCGCGGGGCCATCGAATTGGTGGAGCGGTTCGCCGACGGCGAGGCGTCGGCGCATCAGTTGGCGGCGATGCGGTTCGGCGTCCGCAACAACCCCGACAGCCCGGCGGCCATCCTGTGCTGGGCGCCGGACGCCGACCACTGGGACGTGGTCCGCCGCTTCGTCCACTGGATCCTCGGGGCGGAGGGCGGCCTCGGGGCCTGGGAGAAGCACACGCCGTATCTCGACCTCCTCCGCGAGATGGCCGGGCCGATCCCCTCCCCCGCGCCGCCCGCGCCGGGGATGCTCGCGTGGGACGGCGGCACCGTCAAGAGCCTGGCGCTGGGCATCTACCTCTCCCGCGACTGGGAGCGGATGCCGATCCTGGGCGACGCCCTGGAGGAGGCGGGCTGCGTGGACGCGGAGGTGATGACGCACTGCCGCTCGGGCGGCCCGCACGCGCGCGGCTGCTGGGTGGTCGATTGGCTTTTGGGGAAGAAGTGATCGCATGGCAAGACGCCGCACATCCATCGAGCCGACGGTGACCTTCTGGGGCGCCGCCCGCACCGTCACCGGCTCGATGCATCTGCTGGAGGTGCACGGCAGGTCGATCCTCCTCGACTGCGGCTTCGTGCAGGGGGGCCGGGCCGCGAGTTACGCGGCCAACGCGACGTTCCCCTTCCGCCCGAAGGACATCGACGCGGTCATCCTCAGCCACGCGCACATCGACCACTGCGGCAACCTGCCCAACCTTGTGACCCAGGGGTTCCGCGGGTCCATCTACTGCACGCCGGCGACGCGGGCGCTGGCCGGCGTGATGCTCGGCGACTCGGCGAAGATCCAGCGCGAGGACGCGGCGTACCTCAACAGCAGGCGCCAGCCCGGCGAGCCGGAGATCAAGCCGCTGTACGGAGATGGCAGCGTCTTCCAGACGCTCGTGAAGATGAAGGCGGTGCCCTACGGCGAGGCGTGCGAGGTTCTGCCGGGGGTGGCGGTGACGTTCCACGACGCCGGGCACCTGCTGGGCTCGGCGATGGTGCACGTGCGGATGGGCGAGAAGTCGCTGACGTTCACGGGCGACGTGGGCCGCCCGGGCACGCCGATCCTGCGCGACCCCGCGCCGGTGCCGGCGGCGGACCTGATCGTGTGCGAGAGCACGTATGGCGGGCACACGCACGAGCCGTTCAACGAGACGGCGGAGGCGCTGGGCGAGGTGGTGCGGCGGACGGCGGCGCGCGGGGGGAAGGTCATCATGCCGGCGTTCGCCGTGGGGCGGACGCAGACGGTGCTGTACTTCCTGCACGCGTTGATGGAGGCGGGCAGGCTGCCGCCTCTCCCGATCTTCGTGGACAGCCCCATGGCGATCCGGGCGACGGAGGTGTTCGGCTCGCACGCGGACTGCTTCGATGACGAGGCGCGCGAGCTGATGGGCCGGCACCCGGGGCTGTTCGCCGAGGGGTTCGTGCGGTACGTCGAGAAGGTGCATGAGAGCGTGGAGCTGAACCGCCGCGAGGGGCCGTGCGTGATCATCGCGGCGTCGGGGATGTGCGAGGCGGGGCGCATCCAGCACCATTTGAAGCACCACATCGGGCACGCGGCGAACACGGTGTTGATCGTCGGCTTCCAGGCGCCGGACACGCTGGGGCGGAGGCTGGTGGAGGGGCGCGACCCGATGCGTATCCTCGGGCGGGAGTGCCCGGTGCGTGCGGAGGTGGTGATGATGAACGGCCTGTCGTCGCACGCGGACCATCCGGGCCTGGTGGCGGCGCTGGCACCCCACGTCGGGCGGAGCCGGGTGCGGCTGGTGCACGGCGAGCCGTCGCGGGCGGAGCGGCTGGCCGAGGGCCTGCGGGCGGCGGGGTTCGCGGACGTGGCGGCGCCGGCGCGTGGGGAGACGGCGGGGGTGTGAGGCGATGGAAGCGCCGAAGATCGTCGAAGACGGGATTGACGTTCGGTGGCCGGGGTCACGGGTCGCCGGCGCTCATCGGCGTTTGGGGGCGTTCCTGATCGACGCGGTGTTGGTCGTTGGGTATCTGATCGGATTCCCTCACGTCTTGGCGGCGTCCGGCCTCAAGCCCCCCAACAACCTCGTGCCCGTGTTCAGCCTCCTGGACCTGGCCGTCTGGCTCCTTCCGCCATTCCTGTACCTTCTCCTGATGGATTGCTCGCCCCTCCAGGGGACGTTCGGCAAGTACCTCCTCGGGATCAAGGTGACCGACATCGACGGCAACCGGATCACCCTCTCCATCTCCGGCCTTCGCCTCATGTTGAAGCTCGGAGTCACGATTCTGTTTTTCCCTTTGCTGGCCATCTTCAGCTTCGCCCACATCGCCACGACGAGGAAACGGCAGGCCTTTCACGACGAGGAGGCTGATACGCTGGTCGTCCTCGCCGACGAAGTGCCGCAGGGCGAGCCGCCTGCGGCGGGCTCTGATCCGATTTCGCCGCCGCCTCAACGGTCGGAAGGCATCACAGAACGCGGTGGGCTGCAAGACACCAGAAGGTGATCCGATGGACGCGCCACGGATCGTGCGTGATGGGATCGACGTGCGGAGCGTGCGGGCGCGGGCCGATGGCCTGTCTCGCCGGCTCGCCGCCTGGGGCCTCGACACCGCTTTGATTCTCGGCTATCTGATCGGCTTCCCGATGATCCTGGACGCCCTGGGGATGACCGACGCCGTCAGCGCTCACCTGGGGTTCATCCTCCTTGCCTACGCCCTCTGGCTCGGGGTGCCGCCCCTGTACTTCGTCGTGATGGAGTGCTCGCCGCTCCAGGGGACGCTCGGCAAGTGGCTCGTCGGGGTCAAGGTGACCGACATGGCCGGACGCCGGCTCACCCTGGCGCAATCGACGGGGCGCACGATGGCCAAGGTGGTCTCCGCCGCGGTGTGCTGGCCCGCGTGGCTCGTCAGCCTCTTCCTGATCATCTGGACGAAGGATCGGCGGGCGCTCCACGACAGGATGGCCGGGACACTCGTCGTCTGGCCGGGCGATGTGCCGTGGGGCGTTCCGCCCGCCGATCTGCCGAGGGCCGCGACGCCCACTCCGCCGGCCCATCCCGCCGGAATCACGCCGACCCGTGACGGCGTCCGTGAGACAGGCCAGGGGTGATGCGATGGAAGCGCCGAGGATCGTGGGCGACGGCATCGACGTGCGGAGGCTCTCCTCGCGGGGGGCGGACGGCCTCCTCCGCCTAGCGGCCCTCCTCATCGACCTGGCCCCCATCGTCGCGGCCTTCTACCTGGCAGGCGGCCTGTATGAGGCCCTCCCGTTCCTGGGGATCGGCCAGCACCTCGGTCCGCTGCGCGTGATGGATGGCCCGCTGTCGCTGGCGGTGGGGGCGTGCGGCCCTTGTCTCTATTTCGCCCTGATGGAATGCTCCCCCGTCCAGGGCACCCTCGGCAAGTACCTCTTTGGCCTCGAGGTCACCGACAGGGCCGGCCACAGGATCGGCCCGGCCCGTTCGCTCCTCCGTACCCTGTCCAAGGCCGCCTACCTCTGGTGCATCCCGCTGGTGCTCATCAGCTTCGGCCTCACGAATTCGACCCGCCGGCGGGCGATCCACGACCTCCTCGCCGGCACCTTCGTCCTCCGCCGCGATCCCATTCTGCGGGACGGCCCGCCGCCCCGGCCCCCCGATGACGCACGCCCCGCCCCGGCGACGCCTGCGGAAGGCATCACCCCGGCCCGCGAGAACGTCCGCGAATGAGCCGGGCGAGGGGCGGACGCCTCTTTGTCCGGATATGTCCGGGGCACCAGGGCGTATCTTGCCCTCAAGACGCCCCGGCCGGAATTCCGCTAGAATCGCGCGCCCGATCGAATGGCGCCGCGCATCCAGGGGGTAGGTGGAGGTACGCCATGATCGACAGAGACCCGTCCGCGGATCGCGCTTACCTCCGGCTGCTGGCGAGCTGCCTGATGTGGCCCGGCCAGCAGAAGCGTCTGGACCCTTCGGAGATCGCCCAGGCCACCCTGGCCCGGGCCGCCGCCAGGGAGGGCCAGTTCCGCGGGGCCACGCCCCAGGAGTGGCGTGGCTGGCTGCGCATGATCCTCCTCAACACGCTGCGCGAGGCGGCCCGGCCCGGCCCGGCGGAGGTGTCCCTCGACGCCGCGTCCGGCCAGCTCGAGAGCGCCCTGGCCGCCGAGCAGACCTCGCCCAGCGAGGCGGCCATCCGGTCCGAGGAGCTGGAGCGACTGGCCCGGGCCCTGGACCAGATGCCCGCGGACGAGCGCGAGGCGGTCGAGCTGAAGCACCTGCACGACTGCTCCATGCGCTTCATCGGCGAGCTGATGGGCCGCACCGAACAGGCCGTGGACGGACTCCTCAAACGCGGGCGGCGTCGTCTCCTCAACCTCCTGGGGGGCCAGCCATGATGGACCCCGATTCCCGGACGACGATGCCGTTCCTCCCCGAGGGGCCGGAGGGGGACGAGGCGGCGGTGGACCGCGTGATGGGTGCCCTGCGTGGCCTGCTGCGTCAAACGGACGCGGGGCGGTTCTTCGGCAACTACGAGCTGCTGGGCGTGGCCGGCCGGGGCGGCCAGGGCGTGGTGTACCGGGCCCGGCAGGTCCACATCGACAAGGTGGTCGCGCTCAAGGTGATCGACCCCGGGGCACGCGACAGGGCGCTGCGTGAGCTGCGGCTGGCCCACGACCTCGACCACCCCGGCCTCGTCCGCGTCTACCACGTCGGCGAGCACGACGGCCTGCTCTACTACACCATGCCCCTCGCCGAGGACAGCCTGGAGAAGGCCCTCGACGCCCACCGCCTGCCGCCCGACGCCGGCCGGGCCGAGCACCACCGCCTGGCGGGGCTGACGGCCTGCATCGCCCGGGGGATGGCTTACCTCCACGAGAAGGGGATCATCCACCGCGACCTCAAGCCGGGCAACGTCCTCCTCGACGCCGACGGCCGCCCCCTGGTGGCCGACCTGGGCCTGGCCTGGCGGGTGGGCGAGAAGGACGGCCCGCAGGGCTTCACCCCCGGGTACGCCCCGCCCGAGCAGCTCCGCCGCGACGCGTGCCAGACACCGGCGGTGGACGTGTTCAGCCTCGGCGTCGTGCTGTTCCGCCTCCTGACCGGCCGCCTGCCGTCCGAGGAGAACGCGGGACCGGCCCCGCCGCCCTCCGTTCTCAACCCCGGCGTGTGGGCGGGGTCCGACCTGGAGCTGATCTGCCTGAAGTGCCTGGAGATCGAGCCGGGCCGACGCTACCAGACCGCGGCGGAGCTGGCCGACGACCTCCAGCGCGCCGCCGAGGGCGAGCGGATCAGCCTGCGCCCGCCGGACCGGGCCTCCGAGGTGGACGCCGCCGAACGCAAGGCGCGGGCGGCCATCGAGTCGGCCCTGACGATGGCCGAGGGCGTCTTCTCCCTGGAGCCGCGTCTCAACCCGCTGCGTCTGGGGTTCCTGCGGGCGGCCCGCGGCTTCTTCGCGGAGCTGTGCCGGCCCGAGAGCACCGAGGTGTCCGCCCGCGTCCGCGTGGCCGAGGCCCACCGCCGCGTCGCCGAGATCGACCGCAAGCTCGGGCAGCACGAGGAGGCAGAGGCCGCCCTCCGCCAGGCGACCACGCTCGCCCGCGGCCTCGCCTGCGAGGCCCCCGAGGATCCGTCGGCCAGGAAGGTCCTCGTCCGCGTCTGCCAGGCCCTCGCCCGGCTTTGCACCGAGACGGACCGCCCGGACGAGGCCGCCGCCCTCCTCGACGAGGCCCTGATGTACGGGGGCGACGGCCCGGAGGAGGTCCCCGTCGAGGAGTCATGGGCCTTCCTCACCCTCGACTCCTGCCTGGACAGGGGCCGGCTCCACCTGTTCCGCGAGGCCCCCGACAGGGCCGAGCCGCTGTTCCGCCGCGCCGTCGCCCTGGCCGAGGCCCTGTGCGAGAGGCACGGCGGGGAGGCCCTCCCCCTGTCATCCGCCGCCCAGAGCCACTACCACCTGGGCATCTCCCAGGACTACCAGGGCCGCGGCGCGGAGGCCGACGCCTCCTACTCCCGCGCCCTCGACTTCGCCGAACGCATCACGCAGGCCAGGGCGTCGGCCCGCTGGGACGAGAACCTTCGGACCAGCGTCATCCGCCTGGGCGACCTGCCAAGGCCGATCGGCCTGGTGACAGGGTGGACGCGCCGGCCGGAGACCGAACCGCTCTACGACCGAGGGGTCCGGGTCTTCGAGGCCCTCTGTGCCCGCTTCCCGGATGTGCCCGGCCTGCGGAAGCTCCTGGCCATCCGCCGCACCATCCGCGCCCTGTTCCGTCATGGCGTAAGCCGGCACGACGAGGCCGAGGCCGATCTCCACAAGGCCGTCGAGATCTGCCGGGGGCTGCGGGAGGAATACCCCGACCTGCACGACTTCACCCACGGCCACGCCGTCACGGACAGCCTGCTGGGGCATTTCCTGCAATCCCGCGGGCGCTTCCCCGAGGCGGCCGACGCCTACCGCGAGGCCATCGCGGCGGTGGAGTGCCTCGTGAGGCAGGCCCCCGCGGTGGAGCGCTACCGGGAAGACCTGGCGAGGTTCCGGGCCATCCTCGCCCAGGTCCTCCGTAACGAGCCGCCCCCCGAGGAGGTCCTGAGGCTGGCCCCCTGGTATTGATCCGCCCCCCGTGCGATGGCCCTGACGCCCGCCGACGGCGGGGCCACCCACCGTACGCCCACAAACGCCCCCGCCGAGGCTCACCATGAGGTGCTCGCCCCCGTTGATCCTCGAAACCCCGCATCTCCGCGCCGCCCGCGCCCTCGCCGCCCTGCTGCTCGGGATCCGCGAGGGGCACGCCGGCCTGGAGGCGGATATCCGTCGGGCGGGGCGGCGTCTGCACGCCCTGCCGCTTCCCCCCGACGAGTGGGCGCTGGCCCGCTCGCGCCTCCGCAACGCCCGCTGTTACCTCCGCGCCGGGGAGCGCGGCGCCGCCCGCTTCGAGATCCGCCTGCTGCGCCCCCTCGCCGCCGGCAACTGACCCTTCAGCCAACACGAAAGGATCGGCCATGAGCCTCACCAGCACCACGGCACGCCCGGCGGCCACGTCCGCCCTCGGCTACCTCCGCGATCGCATGCGGAAGCCGCAGCGGCACCGGCTCTTGCACGGCTACCCCGCGGCGGCGGCCATGCGCCCCCGGCCCGCCGGCATGGACATCGACGCCGCCTTCGACCCCGCCAAGGGGCTCCTCGTCGGCGTGCTGCCGCACCCCTTCTGCAACCCCAAGGTGGCCGGCTGCGGCTTCTGCACCTTCCCGCACCAGGACTACGACCACGCCCTCGCCCGCCGCCTCGCCGAGTCCGTCGTCCGCGAGATCGCCGCACGCACCGCCAACCAGCCCGGCCTGCGCCGGCGCCCCGTCGCGGCCCTGTACGTCGGCGGCGGCACCGCCAACCTGACGCCGCCGGACGCCTTCCGCTCCATCTGCCGCGCCCTCGCCGCCCACTTCGATCTCAGCCAGGCGGAGGTCACGCTGGAGGGCGTGCCGGCCTACTTCCTCAAGCGCCAGCCGCTCCTCATGGACGTGATGCGCGAGGAGATGCCCGCCCGCCACTTCCGCCTCAGCATGGGCGTGCAGACGTTCGACGCGGGGCGGCTCAAGGCGATGGGCCGCGACGCCTTCGGCGACGCCGGCACCTTCGCCGCCGTCACCGACGCGGCCCACGCCCGCGGCTTCACCGCCAGCGCCGACCTCCTGTTCAACCTGCCGCACCAGACGCTGCCCGAGATGAAGCGCGACCTCGCGCGGGCCGACGCCCTCGGCCTGGACCACCTGGGGCTGTACCACCTGGTGATGTTCCGCGGCCTGGGCACGGAGTGGTCGCGTGACCCGGCGCTGCTCGCCGGCCTGCCCGACAACGAGACGGCGGCCGCCAACTGGGCCGCCCTGCGCGAGCACCTCCTCGCGGGCGGCTTCGTGCAGACGACGCTGACCAACTTCGAGCGGGCGGGCCTGGCCGGGACGGGGCGGCGGTTCGTCTACGAGGAGCTGACGTTCCGCCCGGCCGAGTACGACATGATCGGCTTCGGCCCCGGCGGCATCTCCGTCGCCAGCACCCACGCCTCCGGCATCAAGCTCCTCAACCCCGAGCAGGCCGGCGCGTACCTCGACGCCGTCGCCCGCAACCCCACGTCCCCGTGGGCGAGCTTCTACTCCTACGGCCCGGAGGACCTGCGGGCCTTCCGCCTGACGCGGCGGCTGGCGGCGCTGGAGGTCGGCGCCGAGACGGGCACCGAGGAGCTGCTGGCCCTGTACGACGAGGACCTCATCGACTTCGCGGACGACGGCCTGACCCGCCCCACGCCGCGCGGCATGTTCTACTCCGACTCCATCGCCTCGCTGTTCGCCCGGCGGGCGGTGGCGGCCCGGCGCGGGGTGGAGATCCCGGAGGAGGCCGTCAGTCACGGCCGCATGGGGTGAGGGGGCCACCTCGCCCCCCTGCCCCCCTCGACCTCACCCCCCCAGCCCCCCTCTCGCTGCGGGCTGGGGGTCAGGTCAAGGCCCCGCCTTGCCGGCGGCCGAGAAATTCCCGAAATCGCACGAGGGGCGCCCCCGCCCCCCGCGCGGATACATCAACGCCCCCTCCTCAGGAGTGTGACCATGTCAGAGATCTCGGCGGTGGACGGGACGGCCGACCCAGGCTCGGTGTCGCGGCTGATCCCCGACCTGCGGCGCGAGGGCCTCGCGGCGGCGGGGCCGCTGTGGCGGCACTTCTATGCGTCCCTGGTCGCCGTCGCCGCCCGCCGCCTCAACGACGCCCTGCACGCCGCCGTCGGCCCCGACGACGTGGCCCAGGAGGCGCTCCTGGAGCTGTGCCGCGCCCTCGCCGGGCCGGACAGCGAGAGACGCTTCCCGCGGCTGCGGGACCGGCGCGACCTGTGGCGGCTTCTCGTCTGCCTCACCTCCCGGCGGGCCGCCGACGTGAAACTGAAGTACGGCAGGCGCGTGGCCGTCGTCGCCGGCGAGTCCGCCGCCGGCGAGGCCGGCCTGGCGGCCTCCCCCGCCCCCGAGGCCGCCCCGGAGTACGCCCTCGCCGTCGAGGAGATGCTGGCGATGCTGCCGGACGACTCCCTCCGGCGGGTGGCGCTGCTGCGGCTGGAGGGTTACTCCAACGAGCAGATCGCCGAGAGGATCGGACGGTCCGTCGTCACGGTCGAGGTGAAGTTCAAGGCCATCCGCGCCGTGTGGAAGGAGCGACTGGGTATCGACTGACCCGCCCCCCTCAACGCCGAGAGGATTTCGCCATGATCGAGCTGCCCACTGAGACCATCCTCCACGCCCCCGATGTCGCCCAGGAGATCGCCCGGGCGGCCGAGCGGGCCGACTCCCTGATCGGCCGGGCGGCGGCGGCCGGCCTGCCGCCGCCTCCCCTCGATGGGTTGATCGAAGGCGTCTCGCCCGAGGCGCGGCCCGAGCTGCGGCGTGTCCTGCGCCGCCTGCTCGACGATAAGCGGCGCGGCCCCGCGCTGCCCGAGGTGCCGGGCTACGAGGTGCTGGGGGAGATCGGCCGCGGCGGCATGGGCGTCGTCTACAAGGCGTGCCGCCTTGCCTCCGGAGAGCCCGTCGCCCTCAAGCACCTGCTGGGCGGCGAGGCCGAGCGGGCCGGCCGCCTGGAGCCGCTGTGCGGGCTGACCCACCCCCATCTGGTGGGTTTGCGCGAGGTGGTCCGCCACGGCGACGAGGTGTTCGTCGTCATGGGCCTCGTGGACGGTCCCGACCTCAAACATCGCATGCCGGACTACTCCCTCGTCGGCGCGCCTCCGGGGGAGATCGCCTCGCGGAAGAAGGCCATCGCGCGGCTGCTGGCCGGCGTGGCGCGGGGCGTGGCCTCGCTGCACGACCACCTCGTCCTGCACCGCGACCTCAAGCCGGGCAACGTCCTGCTCGAGGCAGACGGCACCCCGCGCGTCTGCGACTTCGGCCTGCTGCTGCCCATCGACTCCGCCGACCCGGGGACCCTCTCGGACGCCATCGTCGGCACGCTGCCGTACATGGCCCCGGAGCAGGCCGCCGGCGGCCGCGGGAGGCCCCTGAGCGTGCGGGCCGACATCTGGTCGCTCGGGGCGATCCTGTACGAGCTGCTCACCGGCCACACGCCCTTCGGCGAGAAGCGGCGTGACCTTCTCGACCTGCTCCAGAAGAAGCACACCGAGGCCCCGCCGGCGCCCGAGCTGCTCAACCCCGCCGTGGGCCGCGACTGCGACCTCGCCTGGATCTGCGAGAAGTGCCTGCGGATCAACCCCGACGAGCGCTTCGCTTCCGCAGACGACCTCGCCCGCGCCCTGGACGCCTTCCAGGAGGGTGGCCGCGTCCGCCCCGACGAGACGTTCTGGGACACCGTGCGCCGCCTCTTCGACCCGGTCAGGCGGCCGCCGGAAGACCCCGACTACCTCGACCGTTGGTGGCGATGCCTGCGCGTCGAGGCCTGCACCTCCCTCGCCGCCCACGTCGGCCTGTTCCTCCTGGCCCGGTACGCCGCCCCCGCCGGCCTCGCCTGGGCCGTGTTCCTCGTCGGCTGCCTCGCCGTCGGCTGGCTGATCTGGCTGCCGCTCATGTCCAGCCGCCGCCTGTCCCCCATGGAGCAGAACGTGGCCCAGCTCTGGGTCGGGGCAGACCTGGCCCTATTCTTCCTGTTCCTGGCCACGGTCCCCCTGCTCGGGCCGTTGACGGCCGAGGCCCTCGCCGGGTTCTTCGCCGGGGCGTCGGTGGTCCGGGGGCTGGCGTTCTTCATCGAGGGCCGGAGCTGCTGGGGGCTCCTCTACCTGCCGGGCCTCGCCTTCTTCGCCTCGGCCCCCCTGATGACGCTGCTGCCCGGCCTCGCGCCGCTCATCCACGGCGGCATGTACTCCGCCTGGTTCCTGTGGCTGAGCGTCCAGAGCTGGCGGGCACCCGCCGTCAAGTGACCGCACGCCCCCAACGCACCCACGCGAACCATCCCCGGACGCATCGGGAGGTCGAGCATGCACCCCGACGTACACGTCATCGAGCCAGGCAGGTCGGACGAGGCCGAGGCGGCGGTGCGGCTCCTGATGGAGACGGACGCCGGCCTGTTCGCCTTCTACGGAGGCGGCTCGCTCGACCTCTGGGCGGAGATCGCCGCCCTGGAGTGGCGCGCCGAGCGTGGCATCTACTGCCACGACATGAGCCACGTCGTCCGCCTCGACGGCGAGCTGGCGGCGCTGCTGCTGTGCTACACGCCGGAGCGGGACAGGCGGATCGACTGGTCGCTGGGCTCATCCCGCGGGACGATCGACGCCGCCCGCATGCGGCACCTGGACGAGGCGCGGCGTCTGACGGCGTGCCTGTTCCCGGCCGTCCCGCCCGACGCCTATTACGTGCAGAATATCGCGGTGCGGCCGGAGGCGCGGGGGCGTGGGCTGGGGGTGGCCCTGATGCGGCGGGCGTTTGAGCTGGCGTCGGAGGCCGGGTGTCGCTCGTGCCATCTGGACGTGGACGCCACCACGCCGGCCGTCGGGTTCTACGTGGGCCTGGGGTTCCGCGTGGCCGCCCGCACCGAGGCGCCGGGGCTGCCGGCCGCGGCGCACCTGCGGATGGTGCTTCCCATCCCCTTCTTGGCGTGACGGGCGATAGACTGACGGCGGGGGAGCGCCGATGGACGCGCCGCGCATCGTCCGCGATGGGGTGGGCCTGTGGAGATCGCCGCACCGGCCGGCGGGCGCGGGGCTGCGCATCCGCGCGTTTGTTTTCGATGCACTGATCCTGCTCGTCTTCGTGGGCGTTTCCAGCCTGGCACTGTGGGAGTTCCTCTGGTCACCCTGGCGTATCGGGAGTGACTTCGTGATATCGGTTCTGGCGTGGGGGATTCTGGCGTCTCCCCTCCCGTACTTCGTGCTGCTGGAGTGCTCGACACTCCAGGGCACGCTCGGCAAGTGCATGGTCGGCATCAAGGTCACCGACATGGACGGCGGGCGGATCACGCTGGTCCGGTCAGCGGGCCGCACGCTGGCCAAGGTGGCGTTCGGCCTGGCGTTCCCCCCGTCCTTGCTCTTCAGCCTCGGCCTCATCGCCGTGACGAAGAGCCGGCAGGCGATCCACGACGGCATCGCCGATACCCTGGTCCTCCTCACCGAAGCCCCGCCGGGCGGCCCACCCCCGCCTGAGCGCGACATGTCCCCTGCGGTGTCCCAAACGCGCCCCGATGGCATCACGCCTTCGCGGGAGGGTGTGCAGGAGCCGGGGCCATGAACGACATCCAGACCGGGCCGCCGCGCCCCGTGGCCGCGCCCGCCCTCGATGTCCTCGGCACGCCGCGTCCCGCGCCGGTGTGGCGGCGGCTCGTCGCCATGCTCATCGACCTCGGCCCGGTGGCGTTCATCTGCGCGCCCACGGTGCTCGTCATCACCTGGCTCGAGCTGACGTTGCCCGTGCGCGGCGCCTACCTGGCCCTCCCCCTCGTGCCGCTGTCGTGGCTCGCCTGCGGCTCGTACTTCGTTCTGATGGAGTCGTCCGAGCGCGGCGCGACGTGGGGCAAGCGCGTCATGCGCCTGCGCGTCACCACGGCGGGCGGCGAGCGCGTCGGCATGGCACGCGCTGCGTGGCGGCTGTTCCTCATGCTGGCGTGCCTCTACGTCGCGCCCGTGTCGCTGCTCTTCGCCCTCCTCGGCCGGCGTCGCCGGGCGCTACACGACCTGCTTTCGGGCTGCGAGGTGGTGATCGTGGAGGACGTGGCGCGGCGATCATGGCCCGAGCTGGACGCCCGCGCCCCCACCGGTTCGACGCATCCGGAGGGCATCGCCGGGCGCGGCGGGGTGCGGGGGTGATCGGCCGGGCGCGTACGGTGGGGCGTGGGCGTATCTGGCTGTTGGCGAGCGGGGTCGCGTCAGCGGGTCGCGTCAGATCCCCGAGTGATCCAACGTGAGCGCGGCGCGACGAACGAGGACAGCCGGATCCGCTGACGCTCTCGAGACCCGGGACGAGAGGATGGCGGGTCATCGGGTCTTCCCCCGCGCTCACTCACGCGCCAGCCGGTAGAGGTCGCTCCCCATCTTCATCGCGTACAGGATCTTCCCCTTCGGGTCGTACTCGATCCACGTGAGCCCGCCCGCTCCCTTCATCGCCTTCGGCAGCGTGATCGGCGCCGACCAATTCTTACCCCCGTCCTTGCTCTCGATGACCCCCGCCCCCGTCAACACGAACAGGTGATCCGCGTCCTTCCCGAACACCGGGCCGTACCGCCCGTCCTTCACCGCACCCAATTTCTCCCACGTCTCGCCCTTGTCCGCCGTGCGGATCAGCGCGCCCTCCACCAGCCAGTACAGCTTGCCGCCCTGCCAGCGTGGCAGCGCCTGCGCGCTCTCGCGCCCCACCGGGCTGTAATCCCCCGCCGGCTTCCACGTCTCGCCGCCGTCGATGGTCCGCAAGAGCGCCGGCGCCGGCCCGTCCTTCTTCTTCACCCGCGCCACCACCGCCGTCCTGTTGTCGAACACCCAGCCGGGGCCGTGCCCCTTGCCCGCCTCGGCGAAACTCTTGCCCCCGTCGCGCGACACGAGCAACAGCCCGCCCTGCTCGTGCTTCAGCGCCAGCACGAACCTCATCCCCTCGTCCGACCAGTCCACGGCACACCAATCGACGTGGCCCGACTTCTTGTCCATGAACGCCCACGTCCCTCCGCCGTCGCCGCTGACGCCGACGGGCGAGCCGTAGACGAACGCCGACACCATCTTCGCCGACTTACCCGTCGGGTCGAGCATCAGGCATCCGGGCGTCTCGGTGCGGCCCTTCGGCTGCGTCGCGCTGACGCGCTTGAACCCCTTCGCCCCCGCCGCCGATACGTACAGCCCCCGGCCGCTGATGTTGACCCACACCCGGCCCGTGGCCCGGTCCACCACGACGCCGCACAGCCCGCCGAACTCGGGCTTCTCCCCCTTGATGAAATCGCCCAGCGCCGCCTCCCACGCCGGCTCGGCGGCCGACGCCGGGGCGGCCAATGCCACGGCGAGAAGCAAGATGCGTGTGACCATGGAAGCACCTCCGTTCCCGGCGAGCATACGGGCCCCACGCCGGGCGGGAAGGCCATGCTGTTACAAACACCGCGTATCGCCCACGCCCGTATCGTGTTACGATGAGAGAGGTCCGGCCTCTCCACCCGCCGCCGGCGGGCGCCGGGCCTGCTTGGCTCTCTCCCAAACGGAGGTGCCGTGATGCTGCCCCGTCTCGTGACCCTTTCCCTGGCCCTGACGCTCGTCGCCGCCGGACCGCCCGGCCCGCCCCTCCGCTCCGGCCCGCAGGTCGGCGAGGGCATCAACGGCGGCTTCGTCGTGCAGCCCGTCAACGGCCTGTATGCCGGCAAGCGCTGCTGCCCCGTCTGAGTGCGCGGCTATGACCTCGTCGCACTGATCTTCACCCGCGAGATCAATGACGGCTTGACCGGTCTGGTCAAGAAGATCGACGCCCGCCTCGATGAGACGATGGCCCGCGACAAGCGCCCCAACCGCCTCGGCGTGTTCGTCATCCTCCTCACGCCCGACCCCGCGGGCCAGCTCCCACGCCTGAAATCCCTCGCCGAGAAGGAGGGCCTCAAGCAGGTCGTCCTCTCCGCCTTCCAGAACACCGCGGGCCCGCCGCGTTACAAGGTCGCCAGGGAGGCCGGCCACACCGTCGCCGTCTACGGCGGCAGTAACCAGGTCTCGGCCAACTTCGCCCTCGACCCCGGCGACATCGGGGCGGCGAAGGCCGACGCCATCTTCAAGGCCGTCACGGCCGTCCTGCCCCCGAAGAAGTGACGGGCGAGGAGAGGCGGCGCCCGCGTCACCCCTCGTGACGCAGCGCCGCCGCCCCCAGGAGCCCCAGCGCCGCCACCAGCACGCCCAGCACCGCCCCCGCCGCCAGCGGCACCGCCACGCCGAACGCCGCCAGCACCACGCCGCCCACGGCCAGCAGGGCCAGCACCAGCGCCGCGCCCGCCGCCCACTCCAGCCACCCCATCCGCCGCCTGACCCCTTCCGCCGCGGCCGCCTCATCCGCCCCGCGTTCGCGTGGCCGGCCCCACAGCGCGAAGTACGCCAGCCCCGCCGCGTACAGCGCCGCCGTCAGCGGCACCACGTTGGCGTCGATGCGTGGGTACACCGCCAGCGCCACGGCCGAGAGCGCCAGCACCGCCCACGGGAGGAGCCACCCCAGCGGGGCACGGTACCGGGCGAACAGCCCCGGCTCGCGGCGGCGCAGGACCAGCAGGCACGCCATCGCCAGGACGTACCACACCAGCGACGCCAACCCCGCCACCAGCACCGCCAGCTTGATCGCGTCCTCGAACCACAGGTTCGCGATCACGAACGCCGCCACCACGCCGCTCACCGCCGCCCCGGGGACGGGCGGCAGGTACCCCTCGTCGCCCAGCGCCGCCGCCTGCTTGCGTGTCGCGTACAGCAGCCCGTGGTAACTCGCCAGGAGCCCCAGGAGGGCGACGGCGGTGAAGGCCGACACCAGCCAGGGCGCCCGCCCGCCCAGCACCCGGCCGACGACGAGCGGCAGCGGCCAGTCGATCTGCTTGCCGTCCGGCCCGGCGGCGATCTGCGCGAACGGCATCGCCCCGCACGCCAGCACCGTCGTCAGTCCCACCATCACGATCACCGTCAGCATCGCCAGCGTCAGCCCGCGCGGGATCGCCTCGCGCACACCCTCGGTGTCCTCCGCGGCCAGCGCCACCCCCTCGATGATGATGAGCCACCACAGGGCGTACGGGATCGCGTCCAGCGCCGCCCCCCACCCCTTGTTTCCCGGCAGTAGTGGGTCATCCTCCGGCCACGCCCGGTCCCACGAGAAGCCCAGCGCCGCGACGGCCCAGAACACCGCCAGCGCCGCGATGGCCCCGCACGTCATCCACATCAGCACCATCGCCTGCTCGGGCACGCCCCTGGCGTGCAGAACGGCGAACACCCCCACGGTGAGGAGGCCCACGCACGCCGCCACGCGCGGGCTCGGGTCCGGCGGGTGCAGCAGGAACGCGACGTAGCCGCCGCACGCCAGGGCCGTCGCCACCGCGCCGAACAGGCACGCCAGCAGCAGCGACCACGCCATCACGAAGCCCAGCCAGGGCCCGCCCGCCCGCCGCCCGTACTCCAGCGGCCCGCCGCCGCGTGGCATCGCCACCGACAATTCCGCCAGCGTCAGCACCCAGGCCAGGAACAGCACGCACACGATGAGCGACGCCACGAGCATCGCCGCCGGGCCGTTGCCCTTGAGCCCGATGTTCCACCCGAAGTACTGCCCGCACACGACGATCCCGACGCCGAGCGCCCAGATGTCCCACGTGCCCAGCACCGCCCTCGACCTATCGCTCATCGCCCGCCCCCCTGCCGTGTGAGACAGTAAACGGAAACGGCCGCCGGAAGCCGACAGGGCGATAGGATTAACCTCACCCCCCAACCCCCTCTCCGAAGCGGAGAGGGGGAGCCACAAGTGCATCGCCTCTCCGGAGGGGAGGTGTACGACCCTCTTGGATCGCTTCGTCCAATAGGGGATGAGCACACTTCCCGTCCGCGCAGGCGATGCTCTTACGGCTCCCCTCTCCGCTTCGGAGAGGGGTTGGGGGTGAGGTAGTCCAATGCCCGACGCCGGCTCCGTCACCCGCTGGATCGACCTCCTCCGCGCCGGCGACGGGGAGGCGGCCCGCGCCCTGTGGGGCCGGTATTTCGACGACATGGTCCGTCACGCCCGGCGCCGGCTCGGCGGCAGGCCCCTCGCCGTAGCCGACGGGGAGGACGTCGCCATCGAGGCGTTCGCCAGCTTCTGCCGCGACGTGGCGCGCGGCCGCTTCCCCCGGCTCGACGGCCGCCTCGGGCTTTCGCGATTGCTGCTGACCATGATCTCCCAGAAGGCCAATGACCTGATGCGTGCCGAGGGTGCCGCCAAGCGCGGCTCCCCGGCCACCGGCCACGAGGCCGCGCTGGGGCAAGCCGCCGGCCGCGAGCCACCCCCCGAATTCGCCGCCGAGATGGCGGAGGAGTGCGAACGCCTGTTGGCCAAGCTCGACGGCGAGGAGCAGCGGCTCATCGCCGTCCGCAAGATGGAGGGGCACACCAACGCCGAGATCGCCGCCCTGCTCGGCTGCGTGGAGCGCACGGTCGAGCGTGGCCTCAAGGTGATCCGCAAGCACTGGGAGGGCGAGATGACGGCCGACAAGACCGTGGCCCACACCGGGGGCCCGGCCGCGGCCCCCACGGCGCCGCCGGGCTACGAGATCCTAGGGGAGCTGGGGCGCGGCGGGATGGGGGTCGTCTACAAGGCCCGCCACCTCGGCCTCGGGCGCGTCTGCGCCCTCAAGATGATCCTGTCCGGCACCAACGCCGGCACGCAGGAGCTGGCCCGCTTCCGCACCGAGGGCCAGGCCATCGCCTCCCTCCAGCACCCGAATATCGTGCAGATCTTCGAGGTCGGTGAGCACCTCGGCCTGCCGTTCATGGCCCTCGAATACTGCGCCGGAGGCTCCCTCGACGCCCGCCTCGCCCAGGGGCCGCTCCCCCCGCGCGAGGCGGCCTCTTTGGCGGCCAGGCTGGCGGGGGCGATGCAGGCGGCCCACGCCGCCAACGTCATCCACCGCGACCTCAAGCCGGCCAACGTCCTCCTCGCCGCCGACGGCACCCCCAAGATCACCGACTTCGGCCTCGCCAAGAGGCTCGACGAGTCCGGCCTCACCAGCACGGGCGCCGTCATGGGCACCTTCCGCTACATGGCCCCGGAGCAGGCCCGCGGCGACAAGGGCGTCGGCCCGCTCGCCGACGTGTACGGGCTGGGCGCCATCCTCTACGAGTGCCTCACCGGCGGCCCGCCGTTCGCCGGCGGCTCCGCCGCGGGCCTCCTGCACCGCGTCCTTACCGAGGATCCGACCTCACCGCGTAGCCTCCGCCCCGCCATCGACGCGGACCTGGATGCCGTCTGCGTCAAGTGTCTTGAGAAGAGCCCCGCCCGCCGGTACGCCTCCGCCGCCGCCCTGGCCCACGACCTCGACAACTTCCTCAACGGCCGCCCGACGGATCGGCCCGACTCCGCCTCACGGGGCCGCGAGACCGAGCTGTACTTCCACAACGTCGCCCTCGCCGAGCGCGAGTGGGCTGACGCCCCGCAGCGCGCGGGCCAGCTCCTCGACGCCTGCCGTCCGGACCTGCGGGGCTGGGAGTGGCGTTGCCTCAAGGGCCTGCTCGGCGGACGCTGGCTCACCCTGTCCGAACACCAGGATGTCGTCTACTCCGTCGCCTTCTCCCCCGACGGCACACGGCTCATCAGCGCCGGCGACGACCAGGCCCTGTGCCTGCGCGACGCCCGCACCGGGGCGCTGCTGGACACGATCTCCGGCCACGCCGATCAGATCTACTCCGTCTGCTTCAGCCCCGACGGCCTGCGTGTGGCGGGGGCCAGCCAGGCCGGCGTCGTCAAGGTGTGGGACCTCGCGTCCCGCGCCACGCGGGAGCTGACGGGGCACGGCGACGTGGTGGTCGGCGTCGCCTGGTCGCCCGACGGCGGCCTCATCGCCTCTGCCAGCGACGACCGCACCGTCAGGCTGTGGGACGCGGCCACGGGGGCGGCGACGACGCTGGCGGGGCACGAGGGCTTCGTCAACGCCGTCGCCTTCAGCCCGGACGGCAAGACCCTCGCCTCCGCGAGCAACGACCGCACGGTCATCCTCTGGGACACCGCGTCCGGCGCGGAGCGGGCGAGGCTGCTCGGCCACGACGCCCACGTCTGGAGCGTGGCGTTCAGCCCGGACGGCCAGCTCGTCGCCTCGGGCGGGGGCGGCACCGCGGTACGCCTGTGGGAGGCCGCGTCCGGGCAAGAGGCCGGCGTGCTACGCGGGCACGCCGGCCCCGTCCACGCCGTCGTGTTCCTCGACGCGGCGCGGCTGGCCTCGGCAGGCGAGGACAAGACCGTCCGCATCTGGGACGTCCAATCCTGCCGGGAGGCGGTCACCCTGCGCGGCCACATCGACGACGTGCGCGGGCTGGCCGTCAGCCCCGACGGGCGCCGCCTGGCGTCGTGCGGCGACGACCGCACGGTCCGCGTGTGGGACGCCACGGAGGAGGACGCGCCCGGCCCGGCGGTCCTCCTCACCGTGCGCGACCACGCCGGCCCGGTGCGTGGCGTGGCGTTCTCGCCGGACGGCTCACGCCTCGCCTCCTGCGGCGACGACCTGACGGCCCGCGTGTGGGACGCCCGCACCGGCGCGGCCAGGAACACCTTCCGCGGCCACGAGGCCCTCGTCACCTCCGTGACCTTCAGCCCGGATGGGAGGGCCCTCGTCTCGGGGTCGGGCGACAAGACGATCCGGCTGTGGGACGAGGGGGGCGGCTCGAAGGTGTTGCGCGGCCACGCCGACCGCATCTATCGCGTGGCGTTCAGCCCCGACGGGACGCGCCTCGCCTCCGCCGCGTGGGACCGCACGGTGCGCGTGTGGGACGTGGCGACGGGCGCGGAGGCCTTCGCGCCGTGCCGC
Organism: uncultured Alcaligenaceae bacterium; assembly: GCA_964630925.1. Lineage (GTDB taxonomy): Bacteria > Planctomycetota > Planctomycetia > Gemmatales > Gemmataceae > RGDT01. The sequence goes on along the minus strand of CAZVZK010000002.1, from coordinate 103,088 downwards.
CACACGAACTGGGTGTGGGACGTGGCGTTTAGCGCCTGCGGGCGGATGCTGGCGTCGTCCGGTACCGACCGCGTCGTCCGCGTGTGGGACGCCGCGACGGGGGCGACCCTCGGCGTCCTGCCGCCACAACCGCTCAAGGTGCTGGGGGTGGCGTTCGGCCCGTGCGGCGGGGTCATCGCGTCGGCGGGCGGCGACGGCGTCGTGCGCCTGTGGGGCTGGCCCGGCGGCACGGAGCTGGCGGCGCTGGAAGGCCACGCGGGCCGCGTGTACAAGGTCGCGTTCTCGCCGGACGGCATGCTCCTGGCGTCCGCCGGCGAGGACCAGACGGTGCGGGTCTGGGGCGTGCGGGAGGCGCGTGAGGTGCTGGCGCTGCGGGGCCACACGCGGGCGGTGAACGCGGTGGCGTTCCGCCCGGACGGCGCCGCCCTGGCGTCGGCCAGCGACGACGGGACGGTCAAGGTGTGGGACATCGGGACACGGGCGGGGTGACTGGGCTTCGCGGGGGCGCTGTCGGTGAGGCCGTTCAGCTCGGTGGCTTATCGGGCGCGTCGGCGTGCTTGGTGGGCTGCCCTTCGGGAGCGGCTGAATGGCCCGTACACAGCCGAACCCGCACCGCATCGAGCTGTTTGACGAAGACTTCAAGGCTCGGATTGCGACCAGCCCCCGAGCGGGGCGGAGTGTCGGAGGTGTCCGGCCTCGGCTGCACCGCCTGACGACAGGCTCACCCGCGTCGTCCTTGAAGTAGCCGACGAGGATGTTCCCGATCACCTGCTGATCGCACTGCCCCTCCGCGATGATCCCGAACGTGAGCAATCGCCACCCCGACGATAAGAATCAGAAATGATTGGGTAAGCCGCCGATGTAGCCGCGCATGAACGCTTCCGTGAGAGCCACCGGTGGCGGGCCCGGAGCCGGCCTGGGTGCGCCGATCCGCTGGACGCGAGTGTGGCCAGCCGTGTCGCGATCGACGACGACGAGCCGTTGCTCTTCGTCGTGGAGATCGAACCCGTCCAGCACCGCCGGGTTGTGCGTCGTGAGGATAACTTGCTTGTCGAAGTCCTTCGCCAGCGCGGCCACTTGACGCAGCAGGGCGATGCACGGTTTCGGGTTGAGGGAGGCGTCGATGTTGTCGATGGCGAAGAAGGCCGGCGTCTCCGGGCTGATGAGTAGGGTGCTGTAGAACAGCAGAAAGAGGAATCCCTCGTTGGCGCTCCGCTGGTCGAAGAGGGCGTCGGCGGGGAGGAAACGGTCCCGGATGCGGATGCTCCGCTCTCCGGGGCTGAGGCCCTCCGGGATCGCGAGCCCCTCGTACCAGTCGATGTGGGCCAGCGTCTCCTTGATCTTCTCAAGCCGCGCCCTGCGCCTCTCAGAAGACAGCCAGTGAATCGCCGGCTCTCGGCTGCTCACTGGCTGTCCTCTTCCGCACCTGAACGCTGACCCCTCGGCGGCCGGTCACCGCGTGAAGCCCATCCAGAAGTTGAACACCTGCTCCTGGTCGAACCGCCCCTTGATGATCGGGAACCCGAAGTCCAGCGCGATGGGCACCGGCCCCAGCATCGGCACCGTGAACCGGATGCCGAAGCCCGCCGTCACCCGGTAGTCGTCCCACTTGTCGATGCGCGGCGACACCGTGCCCGTGTCCACGAACGCCACCGCGAACACCTGGTCGCTCGCACGGATGGGCATCTGGTACTCGATGCTGTTCAGGAACAGGAAGTCGCCGCCCACCTTGAACCCGTTCACGTCCGGGCCCACCCCGCGGTACTGGAAGCCGCGGATCGAGCGGAAGCCGCCGCCGAAGAACCGCTCGTAAACGGGCGTGTTGCTCCCGGCCCACCCGACCTGGTTGTGGAAGGCGACGACGTGCTTGCCGCTGCCGTCCGCCCGCTGCGCCACCGTCCAGTACTTGTTGAACTCGAAGTTCACCAGCGGGAAGACGCGGTCGCCCGCCACCTGCTCGTACGCCAGCTCGGCGTTCTGCCCCTTCGTGGGCCGCAGCAGGCTGTCGCGGTCGTCGTAGGTGATGCCGACACGAGCGCCCACCTGGAAATTATCGCCGACCACGCTCAGGTAGTCTTCCGGCGCGAACGGCACCACGTTGCCCACCTTCACCGTCTCGGCCCGCACCGTGGCCGCGATGCTCCAGTAGTCGGCGATCTTGCGGCCCAGGGTGAACCGCGCCCCCAGGCGTTCCTCGCTGTACTCGTTGTAATAGCGCTGGAAGAAGTACCCGGAGGTCGTCAGCGAGTACGGGCTGTCGAACAGGAACGGCTCGCGGAAGCTCGCCATGTAACGCTGCACCTGCGTGCCCGGCACCGCCTCCAGCCGGAACTCCTGTCCCGCACCGCGGAAGGCGTTGCCGGAGATGGCGTCCTCCAGGCTGGTGGGCGGGCGGAACAGGTCGAAGTTGCGCTCGTTCAGCACGACGCTGCCGGTGAACCCCGCGTCGGAGTTGACGCCCAGGCCGAACATCAGGCTGCCGGTGCTGGTCTCCTCCACGTCCACGCGGATCGTCTTGAACTGGCTGTCCGGGTTGAACGGGTCGGGCAGCACCGTCACCGACGGCATCCCGCCGAAGATCCCCAGCCGCGCCAGGTTCGCCTCCGCCTGCTTCAGGTCGGGGTACGTCAGGATCTGCCCGGGATACAGCGGCAGCTGCCGCAGGATCACGTTCTGCTGCGTCCGGTCGTTGCCGATGATGAGGATCTGCCCCACCCGGGCCGGCTGCTCCTCCAGCACCTGGTAGTTGACCCGCACGAACCCCGGCTTCTCCGCCACCAGCGTGTGCTCGTCCACGACGCGGGTGTCCCGGCCCGTGTAGCCGACGTAGTTGCGGATACGCACCTTGTCCGACTCGATGGTCCGCTGGTCGTAGTACTCATTCGCCTTGAGCGAGGTCAGCGTCTCGAGGGCCTCCACCGGCCCGGAGCGGTAGCCGCTCACCTGCGGCTTGCCCAGCACCTTGTACCGCACGCCCTCGCTGATGTGGAACGTCACCCCCACCGTGCGGCCGTCCGTAGCGTAGTTCAGCTCCCGCGAGATGCGCACGTCGTGGTAGCCGAAGCTGCGGTAGTACTTGAGCAGCTCGCTGGCGTCGTGCTCCACCAGGGCCGGGTTGAACGTCCCGCCGATGCTGGTGTTGAGGCCGATGCGGCTGCCGATGACGGCGCTGCTGTTGATGCGCTGCCTCAGCACCTCGGCGGAGACGAAGCTGTTCCCCGTGAAGTCGATGGACGAGATGCGGACGTACGGCCCCTCGGAGATGCGGAAGAGGACCTCGGTGTCGCCCACCTCGCCCCCCTTGGCGAGGACGCACGACGCCCAGGGCTTGCCCTCGTCGCGGTAGCGGGCGACGATCTTCTGGCAGGCCACCTTGTTCGCGTAGGGGTTGCACGGCATGCCCTTGCGCACGCCGGTGATCGCGTCGAGGTCGTCGCGGGAGAGCTTGGCGTTGCCCAGGTAGTCCACCGACCGGACGACGCTGGCGTGGTCGCGGATGTTGATGATGACCTTCACCCGCCCCGGCCCGTCCGGCACCTGGTCGGCCCACACGTTGGCGTACTGCCTGGTGCCGAAGAGGGCGCGGACGTCCTCCTGCAATGCCTCCGGGGCCAGCTCCTTGCCGACGCGGGTGGAGAGCTGGTTGCGGATGTGCTCGCTGGCGACGAGCCGGTTCCCCTGGATGAGGATGTCGCTGACGACGGGCCGCGGGGCGGCCTGGGCCATCACGAGCCCGGCCGCGAGGGCCGACATCATCAGGGCCAGGAGCCACCGGAGGGTGCGATGCGCCGTCTGCATGGATCCTGGCCCCCACGAACAAGGACAATCGGCCCCGCCGGGCCGGCCGGGCGCGCGTATCGGTCCGGAGGGCGGGGGCTTTAGTCGAAGCCCCGAGTGAAGTCAATGGCAACCAGGTTCAGGGGTCAGGGGTCAGTAAGAAAATGAACAGCCAAGAGAAGACAAGTGACGACAAGTGAAGACAAGCCCCCCCTTCCTGGCCCAGGGCAGTCGGGGATGGCTGGGCGCACGGCGGGCGGACGCCCCGCCCTCAAGAGCGGGTCTACAAACCCAGCAGCCGGCTGGCTTTGAGCCCGGTTCACCGGGCTTGGGTTTGTAGACCCGCCCTTGAGGGCGGGGCTTCCTGGCCATGGCTGTTGTTCTTGGCTGTTGACTGGCTGTTTTTCTTACTGACCCCTGACCCCTGACCCCTGACCCCTATTCACGGCACACGCACCCCGTGCCGCGACAGCAGCGCCGCCAGCTCCACCCACACACGCTCCGGCGTCTTCAGCCCCGCCGCGCGCAGGATCTCGACGGCCTCGCCCGACAGCGATAGCGTCCGCTTCCGCGCCCACGGCTCGTGCTCCGGCGACGACATCCGCTCGCCGTCCAGCACCTGGTTGCACAGCTCGTCCGCCCGCTTGTTCTGCTCGCGGCGGACGTGCTTCAACGTCACCCCGCCCGGCGCCTTCGCGATCAGACGCCGCGCCTCCTCGCACAGCGGACGCAGCTCCTCGTTCTTCACGCGGTACTCGCCGCGCACCTGCTTCACCATCAGCTCGCTGTCCGAATGCACCACCGCCGGCAGCGCCGCCCCCAGCTTCACCAGGTGCTCCAGTGCCCGCACGAGGCCGGTGTACTCCGCCTGGTTGTTCGTCATCGTCCCCAGCGTGGCCGCCTCCTCGATGGCGTCCTGACCCGGGACCTCGATGGTGTACGCGAACGCCGCCGCGCCGGGGTTGCCGCGCGACGCGCCGTCGGTGTGGATCAGGATCGTGTCGGACATGCCTCGATTCTACGCGCGCCCGGCCTCGCCAACCACCCCGCGCCCTGCTACCCTGCGGGGATGACGCGCATGCTCCTCATCGAGACCTCCACCCGCGCCCCGCTCGTGGCCGTCGCCGAGGCCGGCGTCGTCCTGGCCTGGCGCCGCCTCGACGAGGCACGCCGCAACGCCCGCGACCTCGTCCCCCTCATTGCCGAATTGCTCCACGCCCGCGGCTGGGCGCCGCGCGACCTCGACGCCATCGCCGCCGGCGTCGGCCCCGGCAGTTACACCGGCCTCCGCGTCGGCCTGATGGCCGCCAAGACCCTCGCCTACGCCACGGGCTGCAGGCTCATCGGGGTCGAGACGTTCGCCGTCCTGGCCCGGCAGGCGTCGCCCGGCCCCGGCGACATCATCGCCGACGCCCAGAGGGAGAGCGTCTACGTCCAGCCGTTCGACGGCCATACCCCGGCCGGCCCCCTGGAGGTCCGCCCTGTGGCGGGGTGGCTGAGGACACGCCGCGAGGGGGCGTGGGCTTCCGGGCCGGGGCTGGAGAGGTACGCCCCGCTCCTCGCCGGCGTGCCCCTGACGGCGCCGGAGACGTGGCGGCCCGGGGCCGAGGCGCTGCTGGCCGCGGCGCTGGCGTCGCCCCCGGCGGACGTGATGACGCTGGGGCCACTCTACGTGCAGGCGAGCAGCGCCGAGATCCAGTGGGCGGCGTTGGGGAAGTGAATCAGGCGCCCAGCCGCGCCAGCGTCCAGGCGGCGAGGCGGCGCACCTCGGGGTCGCCGTCGTTGAGCGCCTCCGTCAGGGCGGGGCGGGCGCGGGCCGCGTCGATGCCCTCGCCGGTCAGACGCAGCGCCGCGTGGATGCGCACCGCGTCGTCGGCGGAACGCAGCCGGCGCATCAGACGCTCCAGACGCTCCTCGGGGGCCAGCTCGCTCATGCCGCGTCCTCCTCCGGGCCACACCTCCACATCGGCCCGCTTCTGCCCGCATCATGAGGAGTCTGGCGGCGCACGAAAAAATTCGCGACAGCCTTTTGACAAGCCCCCGTGCGCATCCCATGTTTCTGGCAGGAACGGATCGCTGCTCGAAACGCCTGCCGGGTTCCTCGAAAAGGCAAACCGCGAGTAATCGCGAGACGCAAAGCCATAGGGCCCCACCAATAGGGGGGCTGCCAGGCTGCCGAAAGGTGTAGTCCACCCGGTAAGCCGGTGGGGCGACGGGCAAGAGCGGCCGTTCAGAGCGGGCAGGATGTACCTGCCGGCGACCTATCGTGTGGACTTGCGAAAGGGACCTGAAAATGTCGAAGCTCTGGAACGCTACGGTCAACTTCATCAAGAACGAGGACGGCCCGACGGCGGTCGAGTACGCCGTGATGCTGGCGCTCATCATCGTGGTGTGCATCACCGCCATCACCACCCTGGGCACCAACGCCAACAACACCTTCAACACCGTCGGCACCAAGATCGCCGGCAGCTAACCATCGCCTCCCGAGCAAAGCAAGGGGCCGTCCGCACGAGCGGGCGGCCCCTGCCGCTTTTCACCCCTCACATCAACGACGCACGCCCCTCCAGGTCGCCGTCGCGCAGGTCCGTCACGAACATGTGGCCGGGGCTGTGCGTCAGCAGCAGCGGCGGCCCCGCCCTCATCGCCACCGCCTGCGGCGTCACCCCGCACGCCCAGAACACCGGAACCTCCCCCGCACGCACCTCCACCGCGTCCCCGAAGTCCGGCCTGCCCACGTCCGCGATCCCCAGCGACGCCGCGTCCCCGATCCTGATCGGCTCGCCGTGCGCCAGCGGGTACCGGCGGCAGATCGCCGCCGCCTCATGCGCCTGATCGCGCGTCATGGGCCGCATCGACACCACCATCGGCCCGCGGAACGGCCCCGCCGGCACGCACTCGATGTTCGTCCGGTACATCGGCACGTTGCGGCCCTGCTCGATGTGCCGCAGCGGCAGCCCCGCCTTCATCAGCGCCGCCTCGAACGTGAACGAGCAGCCGAGCAGGAAGGAAGCCAGGTCGTCGCGCCACCAACCCGACAGGTCCGGCGGCTCGTCGGCCTGCACCCCGTCCCGGTACACGCGGTAGCGCGGGCAGTCCGTCCGCACGTCCGCCCCGCGCGCCACCGCACGCGGCTCCGGGTCCCCCGGCTCGCACACCGCGATCAGCGGGCACGGCCTGGGGTTGCGCAGGCAGAAAAGCAGGAAGTCGAACGCCAGCTCGCGCGGCACGCAGGCGAGGTTCGCCTGCACGTACCCCGGCGCCAGCCCCGGCGTCGGCGAGGTCAGCTCGCCCGACCGCGCCCGCCTGCGCACGTCCGCTCCGGTCATGTGTCGGCCACCTTCTTCATCTCGATGAGCGGCTGGATGTACAGGCCGAACGGCACCCCATCGACGCTGTGTTCCGCCCGGCCCGTCACGCCGTCCACGAGCTGGCCCTCGTGAATCATCCGCCCCAGGACGCGATATTCCTGCTCGATGTCGATGTCCAGGGTCACGCCGCGCACCAGGCACACGCCCAGCCCGAGGGCCCACGCCCCCCAGTTGCTGATGCCGGCGACGAGGAGGTGGTCCGTCGCCACGCGGCAGGCGATCTTCGCGCCGCCGGGGATGTTGCGGGCGATGACCCCCGGCGGCAGCTTGCCCATGCCGACCTCGTTGCCGCCGTCGCCGATGCCGACGCTGCGCACGCCGCGGAAGTACGGCTCGACGTCGGCCATCTTCTCAGTGATGTCGATGCCACGCATCGTGTAGCAGCGCCCGTCGGCGGCGGGGCCGACACGCTCGATGGCGACTAGGTGCCGGGCGGGGAGGTCACACGGCAGGGCGAGGATGTCGGCCGTCAGGCGATACTCATCCAGCCCGGCGGAGAGGGCGTCGCCGCAGGCGCGGTCGCAGATCAGCACCGCAGGGATGCCGCAGGCGTGCAGGGCGCGGGCGAGGAAGACGGCGCCCGGTGGGCCGTCCGTCTCGAAGCGGCCGGCGGAGGGGATGTGGAACCCGGTGACGATGCCGACGGGGGCGACCTCACCCCCCCCAGCCCCCCCTCTCCGAAACGGAGAGGGGGGCCGCAAGAGCATCGCCTCTCCGGCGGGGATGTGTACGCCTCCCTTGAATCGTTCTGCCTCCTGGGGTTGCGTACTGCCCCCCTCCGCTGAGGCGATGCCCTTGCGATCCCCCCTCTCCGCTCGGGGGGGCGTGGGGGATGAGGCCGAAGGCCCCCCCACCTCGATACCGGGGAGGGGGTTGGGGGGTGGGGTAGCTACCCCGGCCAGCTCACGGCACGCCGCCGCCAGGTCGCCGGCGCAGGCGGCGAACATCTCGCCGGACAGGCCGCGTGCGCCGATGTCCTGCTGCATCAGGGCGCGGAGGGCGTCGAGCTGTTGGTCGAGCGTCATTCGCACTGCCGTCCGGGCGCGGGGACCTCACAGGTCGATCAACCCGGCGTCGAGGTCGTAGGAGCCGCCCGTGAGCAGCGTGAAGATGTCGGTGGACGCGGTGAGGGGGTCGAAGTCGCCGTCCTCGGCCTCCGGCGCGGCGTCCTTCGCCGTAAGCGTGTGGCCCTCGGGCGGGACGGTCTGGAGGAGGTAGTCCCCCGGCGCCACGCCGACGAACAGGTAGTTGCCCGAGGCGTCGGTGAGGCACGTGGCGACGACCTGGCCGGTGGCGGCGTTGATGAGGCGGACGAGGACGTTGGCGAGGCCGGCCTCGCCGGGGTCCTGGCGTCCGTCGGCGTCGGCGTCGGCCCAGGCGCGTCCGCCGACGGAGCCGCCGACGCCGGGCAGGGCGACGAGGCCGGCGTCGAGGTCCCAGATGTCGGCCCCGGCGACGGTGAAGAGGGCGTCGCCGAGGCCGTCGGCGTCGCTGTCGGAGTCGTCGGAGGTGGCATCCTGGGCGGTGAAGGCGTGGCCGGGCGGGGCGTGGAAGTGGACGGAGTAGGAGCCGTCGGCGACCTCGTCGAACTGATACCAGCCGTAGTCGTTGGTGAGGGTGGAGGCGATGACCGCGCCGGACGAGTTCTTCAGATCGACGGCGACGTTGGTGAGGAGGGGCTCGGAGGAGACGCGGGCGCCCTTGCCGTCGATGTCACCCCAGGCGCGTCCGCCGATGGTGGCGGCGGCGAGGTGCTTGCCGGTGGCGTCGAGGAGGTCGATCTTCCAGGCGGAGCGGCCGTAGGTGGCGGCGGCGAGGACGCGGCTCTTGCCGTAGTCCTGGATGACGAGGTCGGTGACGCGGACGGCGGGCAGGCCGGTGCCGAGCTTCGACCAGAAGAAGTCAGGGGCGTTGCCGGTCAGGTCGGTGTCGCGGCCGACGAAGACGCCGGCGTCGGTGCCGACGTAGACGAAACGGGTCGCCTTGCCGCCGTAATCGTGGGTCTCCGTGGCGATGCTCAGGGGCCGATAATTGTTCGTGAGCGGGAGGATGTCGTCCGGCTTGCCGATGTCGAACCACTTGGCTCCGCCGTCCACGGAGGCCAGGACGCGGTTCTTGCCGGGGTTGTCGGCGATGACGTAGACGCGCTTCTCGTTCGCGGGGTCGAGTGCCAGGCCCTTGACCGCCACGTCGCCCCAGGGCGGAGACGTGATGGTCTTGCCGCCCTTGTCCAGGCTGCCCACGGTGTCAGCGGCCTTCCAGTGCTTTGCGAAATCGCCCTTGTCCGTGTCCACGACGGCGAAGCCGCCCCTGTCCTCGGTGCGAATGAGCCTGCCGTTCTGGTAGCCGACGTAGGCCCAACTGTCGTTCTTGGCGGAGATGCCGACGGCGGTCACGGCGCTACTGATGTAGGGGTCGGCGCCGTCGTTCTTGGTCGGGCCGATCTTCTTCCAAGTCTCCGCCCTGTCGTTCGTCATGTAGACGTAGTCGTTCCCCCCGAGGACGAGCCATTTCGAGTCGGCCGGGTCGATGGCGAACTTGGATTGGAACGGGAAAAAGGCGGTGGTGCCCCTGCCCGGAACGGACTTGTCGGCGAACGTCTTGCCGCCGTCATCGGAACGCCAGAGTCTCCCGTATTGCTCCAGCCCATAAGCCCGGCTGGCGTTCGACGGGTCGAAACGGACCATGCCACCGTCGCCCCCCAGGTCCTCGCTCTTGCCCCCGTTGTTCCACGTCGGGAGGCTCCAATTCTTGCCGCCATCGGCCGTACGCCCGAGGCTGTTGTCGTGCGCGCCCTCCAGCCAGACCAGTTGGTCGTCGCGGTTGGGTGCCACCGAGTTGAGGGTGAGGGCTGTGAAGCCGGGGGAGTTGAGACTCGTCCAGGTGCCCCGGCCGTCGGCGCTGATCACCCCGTTGTATCGGCGCACGTACGCCGTCTTGTCGCCGCCGTTGAAGGTGATGAGGTCAGGGCGGTTATCGCTGCCGGGCACGAAGTCGGCCGCCGCGAAGAGCAGGGGGCTGGTGCCTGTCACGTCCCACAACGACTTCTCGAACGTGCCATCGGCCTTACCGCGGAGCGTCCGGAAGAAACTCGGCCCCTCGTACCCGACGACGAGATCCGGGAAGCCGTCGGCGTCGAACTCCGTCGCGAGGATTCGCGAGGGCGCTTCGGCCAAGGCGACCGTCGTGACGGTGAAGTTGCCCTTGCCGTCGTTGATGTACAGGTCGATGGCCTTGCCGGTCTTGCGTGCGACGGCGAAGTCCTGGATGCCGTCGTTCTTGAAGTCGGCGGTGACGAGCGAGACGGGGGCGTCCGGGGTGTTGAGGGTGGAGGGCGCGTTGAAGCCCGCACCCGCCTTGTTGAGGAAGACGTGGACGCGGCTGGCGCCGCCGTCCGAGACGACGACGTCGGCCCAGCCGTCGCCGTCGAAGTCGGCGGCCGCCAAGGCGTTCGGGGAGGAGCCGGCGTCGGGGATGATGTAGAACCACCCCTCGGAGAACTTGCCCGTGCCGTCGTTGAGGAGGAGGGACACGCGGTGGGCGGTCTTGTCCAAGACGATGAGGTCGTCGCCGTTCTTGCCATCGGCGTCGATTGTCGCGCCGAGACTCGCCTTGCCCAATTTGTCACTCCAGACGCCGGCGGCGAAGGTGCCGTCGCCCTTGCTCGGGAGGACGCTGACCCATCCGGACGCGGGGTTGAGGATGGCGAGGTCGGTGGTGGCGTCCGTGTTCGGGTTGAAGTTGCCGAGGAGAAGGGCCGAAGGCCCGCCGTCGCCCATGAGGAATTCGGACGGGGCGTTGAAATGGCCGGTGCCCTTGTTGAGGTGGACGAAGACGGAGTTGCCACTGGCCGTGACGAAGTCGGCGCCGTTCTTGCCGTCGAAGTCGAAGGCGGCGACGGCAGCGGGCGTCCCCGGCAGATTCGCGGTCATGTAATGGTCGAACGGCGCGGGGTCGTAGCGGTAGACGCCGCCGTCGGTGCCTGCGAACGCCTTGCCTTGGGGGGAGAAGGCCCAGGCGTGGTGGTCGGTATGTGGGACGACGCCGTTCTCGTCCACGGTGATGGAACGCCAGGCGGTCGCGTCGGTGTTCGACTCCCAGACGCCGTGAACATTGTTATTCAGGTCGTTGAGGCCGCCGAGGTAGACCCTCCCGTTGGGGGAGAGGCCGATGGTCATGTCGTACCACCCGTTCTTGCCGACGAAGTCGGGGGCGTTGGTGTTGACCCATGTCTTGCCGTTATCGTGCGAGGCGAAGACACCAAGGAGCGTGCCGCCGAACTTGGCCACGCTGGCGTAGATGCTCTGCTTGCCCTTGTCGTGGTTGGCCGCCAGGGAGATGCGGGCGACGTCGTTGTTCTGGAACAGAGCCTTGCCATCGGGGCCGTTGGGCGAGATGGCGGTCCACGTGTCGCCGTCCGGACTCGTCCAGAGTCCACCCATGTCCTGATTGTCCATGTGGCGGACGCCGGCGAACCACGTCACCTTGCCGTCGGCATCCCACGTGTGTTCCAGGTCAGTGACGACGAATCTCTTCCCGATGGAGCCTTTCGCGTCGATCTGGGTCCACGTCTTGCCGCTGTCCACGCTCTTGTAGAGGCCGTCGTTGTCCTTCGCGTACCGATTATCCTTCGCGGAATACTTATTGGGATCACCCGTCTCCCAACTCACCGAGGCGAGCATTCGACTGGTGTTGGAGGGGTCGATGAGAACCCGGTGGGTGCGGTACTCGTCGGCGAACGGGGGCTTCCCCTCGGGCTCCAGGCGAGTGACGACATCCCCGCCCTTGGTGAGGTTCAGGAAACCGCCGCCGCGACCGGCTTCGGACGAGTTGTACTCGCCGGTGCCCATCACGAGGTGACGCGAGTCAATGGGGTCGAGGGCGATGGAGCCCATGTTGAGGACGCCACGCCCCGTGCCATCGGCCTTGGGTGCGACCTTGTCGGTAAGGGGCACCCAGATGGGGTCGGCCGCCTTGGAGGCGTTGACGTTGAGGGTGCGCCAACCGCCGCCGCCCGCCATGCCGGCGAAGAGGGCCGGTGTCTTCGCTCCGTCCGCGTCGATCTCGGGGGAGTACGCCAGCGAGACAACGCGGCCGGAGTAGGGTCCGACGCCCTGTCCGGTGAGCTCACCCCCGCCGTCTGACAGCGCGCCAGGACCGATGGACACCCACGGGGCCAGAACGCATCGCGGCTCCAGTATCTCCAACCACAGCTTCGCAGGCGCAGGTTGCATGTTGTCGGCTTCTCATTCCGGATCAGAACGTCCACGTCCGTAGTCGCCGACGCGCACATTAACTCTTCGGCTCGCCCCGGACTTCAGGGTTGTTCTCGGGGAAGACGAAGTGGTGCGGGGATGGGTGGGGCGGGAGGGGGCGGGGTCGGCGGGAACGCGATGGTCCGCAATGGCTTCCCGCTGGCCGCATCGTAGGTCAGGATCGCAGTCCGGTCGCCGGTCAGCCTGACACGGCCGGAGCCGTCGGTCCCCCAGTACTTACCGGTTACAACCAGGAGTTTGCTGTCGGGCGAAAAGCACACGTCGCCGCGGATGCCGCTGAACCTGTCGCCGTCCTTGCACTCCAGTACGAAGGAACGCGGCAGGCGGTAGAGCTCCTTGCCGCTGGAAGCGTCGTGTACCGTCGCGCCGCCGTCCTCGACGATCCAGACGACCCTCTTTCCGTCGGGCGAGAAGACGAATTGGTGTCGCCAGGTGGCGGCGAGGAGCGGGCCGGGCAGGCTCCTCTCCTTGCCGGTGTTCGTATCAATGAGCAGCCAATCCGCCTTGGTGCCGCGAACGAAGACGGCGTCCAGGCCGGGCACGTACTCCGGCGGGAATCGCCCACTGGCCACGCCTGCGCCCACTTTCCGCGAAGGCTTACCCGCTGCGAACTCGTACTCCGTCACGCCCCCATCCCAGGACCAAGCCAGGAAGCGCGTGCCGTCTGGGGAAGGGCGGATATCGCCGTTGAAGGGTCCTGGGTGCCCCTCGCCCCTCTGCTTGCCTTCTGCGGTGGACCAGTAGCGGGCGGCGAAATCCTGAACGCCCGCCAACACCGCCCCGCCCGCAGCGAACGCGGCGCGGGTGAGCTTCGGGAGAGGGTGCTCCTCGACGAGTTTGCCGGTGCGGGTGGCGAACTTGCGGAGCATCTCCTTGCCGTGGCTCCCGCCCGCCACCAGGACGTGCTTGCCGTCGGGTGAAAAGGACAGGGAGTAGAACGCCGGGGGATCCTTGGTCCCCCACTTGGTCTTCTCGTACTCGAATGGCTCAGCCTTCCAGAGGACGCCCTTGCGCTCGCCCTTGTCGGTCTGTGCCTTGGACAGATCCCAGAGGATGAGGACGTTCTGCACCTCGCCACGGCTGGGACGGGTGTACGTGGCGAGTAACTTGCTGTCGGGGGAGAAGGCGGCGTAGTCCACGCCGCCGCTGGACGAGGGCGGATCCTTGGGGAAGGGCTCCTTCTGACACAGGCCGGGGCCTGTTGCGACGCAGGACACCAAGATCGCCGCGAGAGCTTTCCGCATGGGCGTATCCTCTGAACGTTGGATGGTCGCGCCGTGCTGCGGTGAGAAACGGAGATGCTGAGGGGATGGTAGCCGGGCCAACAGCCACGGTCAAGACCCCCACCCCAGCAAGTCGCGGAGATGCCATCAAAGTCGCTGATTGACCATGTACACTTTCACGTCGCCGCTGGTATGATGAAGGTATGGGCGATCCGAAGCGAGGCATGTCGTGGCATCATCTCCGGACGGCGGTTAGCCGTCCGGCTGTGGGCACTGCCACGGCGCGGGCCTTCGTGCCGGTGGGCGACGATGGCGGCCGGTCATCCGCCCGCGCCGATACCAAACGGTTCTATTCCGTCACGCGGCGGCCCCGGCCCGCGCCCTCCCGCATCGCCTGACGCACTTCTATCGGTGATCGTCCGCATTGTCACCAACCTATCCCCCGACCGCCAGGAGCAGCCCCATGTCCGCCCGGTCCACGCTCCTCTCGACGTCCTACGACGAGGTGCCCTACGAGAGCCACTCCTTCCCCCTCTCGCACCCCAACCACCTGGCAACCGTCGCCACCCTGTTCGGCCTGCGCCCGCCGCCCGTCCCGAAGGCCCGCATCCTCGAAATGGGCTGCGCCTCCGGCGGCAACCTCCTGCCCATCGCCATGCAGTTCCCCGATACGCAGTGCGTCGGTGTGGACCTCTCCGCCCGCCAGATCGGCGATGGCCAGGCCACGCTGGACGCCGTCGGCCTCGGCAACGCCCGCCTCGTCCACGCCTCGATCCTCGACGTTGATGAGAGTTACGGCCAGTTCGACTACATCATCTGCCACGGCGTCTATTCGTGGGTGACGGACGAGGTGCAGAAGGGCATCCTCGACGTGATCGCCGCCCGCCTCGCGCCGCGCGGCGTGGCCTACGTCAGCTACAACACCTACCCCGGCTGGCGTATGCGCCAGCAGATCCGCGACATGATGCTGTACCACTGCGCCAAGTTCACCAACCCGGCGGAGCGCGTGCGGCAGGCGCGGGCCGTGCTCGACTTCATGACGGACTCGACTCAGGGCCAGGGCGGCGCGTTCGAGGCGTTGCTGCGGCAGGAGGTGGAGGGCCTCCGCCGCTCGGGCGACCACTACCTGTATCACGAACATTTGGAGGAGGTGAACCAGCCGGTCTACTTCCACGAGTTCGCCGCCCGCGCCGAGGCCAGCAGGCTGCGCTACCTGGGCGAGGCGCGTGTCGGCACGATGTTCCAGGGCGGGCTGGGCGAGGGGCCGCGTCAGGCGCTGCGGTTCCTGGCGGCCGACCAGATCCAGGCCGAGCAGTACATGGACTTCCTGCGGAACCGGACCTTCCGCCAGACGCTGCTCTGCCACCCCGACGCGCCGGTGAATTGGAGCCTCCGGCCCGAGGCCCTGCGCGGGCTGCACGTCGCCTCGGGCGCCGCCCCGATCACGGAGGCGGTGCCGCTGGGGGCGGAGCAGGTGGGCTTCATGACGCCCGGCGGCGTCAAGCTCGCCAGCGGCGACCCGATGATGAAGGCGGCCATGCTGTGCCTGCGCGATGTCTGGCCGCAGTCGATCCCGTTCGGGGTGCTGGTGGAGGAGGCGCGGCGGCGGCTCGGCGGGCAGGGTGACAGGGAGGCCGACGCCCGCGCCCTGGCGTCCGCCGTCCTCAACGGCCACCTCGCGGCGGCGGACATGATCGAGCTGCGGGCGTACGCGTTCGCGTTCGTCAAGGCCGCCGGCGACAGGCCGGCGGCGGACGCGCTGGCCCGGCGACAGGCGGCGGCGGGCCGGCACGTCACGAACCGGCGGCACGAGACGGTGGGTGTGGAGGACATGGACCGGCGGGTGCTGGCGCTGCTGGACGGCTCGCTCACCCGCGAGGGCGTCCTCGACGGGCTGTGCGCGGCCGCCAAGGCGGGCGGGATCAGCGTGGTGCGTGGGGGCGAGGAGGTCAGCGACCCGCTGACCGTCCGCGAGACCCTGGCCCCCGGCCTGGACGTCTGCCTGGAGCGGCTGGCCCGCATGTCCCTGCTCGCCGCCTGACGTGAGCGTCTCGGCCAGGAGCGCCCTCCCCTCACTTGCCGTCCCCGGCGAGGAGGTACGCGAAGCGCCGCTTCCACTCCCGCGGCACGTCGGCGGTCAGCGTGATCGGCTCGTAGCGGACCGGGTGCAGGAACGTCAGCGCGCGGGCGTGTAGCCCGATCGCCGGCGCGAAGGTGTGGACGCTGCCGTACTTGGCGTCGCCGAAGATCGGGTGCCCGTGGTGGGCGAGCTGCACGCGGAGCTGGTGCGTGCGGCCCGTCTGCGGACGCACCTCCATCCACGTCAGCCCGCCGTGCGTGCCCAGACGCTGGTAGTGGAGGAGGGACTGCCGGGCGCCCTTGTCGCGCGGCTCGACGATCTCGACGCGGCGTTTGGCGTCGTCCTTGAGGAGCCAGTCCTCCAGGGTGCCCGCCGCCTTCTGCACCTCGCCCTCGACGACGGCCCAGTACACCTTCTCGACGGAGCCCTCGCGGAACTGCTCCGACAGGCGTGCCGCCCCCTTGGACGTGCGCGCGAAGATCAGCACGCCGCTCACCGGGCGGTCCAGCCGGTGGACGACGCCGAGGAACACCTTGCCCGGCTTGTCGTACTTCGCCTTCAGGTACGCCTTGGCGAGGACGTCCATGGTCGGCTCGCCGCCCTGGAAGTGGGCGGACACCTTGCCGGCCGGCTTGAGGACGGCGAGGCAGTGATTGTCCTCGTACAGGATCTCCAGCCCAGGGTCGTCCACGGCGGCCTCCTCCCGTTCTCGGTCATGATACCTGACGGAGACGCCCGCCCACCCCGTTTTTTCACGCCGATTCTTGTAGCCTTGGCGGAACCCGCCCCCTAGCACAATGGTTAGATTGACGCTTACGACGTGCCCCAGGGCGAGGAATCGGGCCTCACCAGGGCAGTCGGACGTTCGCATCCCACAAGGAGACTCGCATGTTCAACCGCATCGTTGCCTCGACCCTGGTCCTGTTCATCGTCGTCGGCTTCGTCGTCGCGAAGGATCACAACGGCACCATCGTCAAGTTCGAGGACGGCAAGATCACCTTCAAGGCCAAGGCCAAGAAGGGCGAGGAGGCCAAGGAGTTCACCTTCAAGGTGACGGACAAGACCACCTTCGCCACCCGCGGCAAGAAGGGTGAGGAGCCGAAGGAGGCCAAGAAGGACGACTTCGAGACCGCCATCAAGGGCGCCAAGAAGGGCCTCTTCGCCACCATCACCACCGACGACAAGGACGAGGTCGCCGAGAAGGTCGTGTTCGGCAAGGGCAAGAAGAAGGAGTGATCCTTCGGCCTGAATCATCGCGGGCCCGGCGAGACACCCTCTCGCCGGGCCCGTACCCTTTCCCCCATGCCGCTCCCCACCTTCCCTCAACTGTTCGCCCACGCCGACGAGGCACGCCCCGCCGTGGGCGTGGCCGCCGCCGGCGCCGCCGACCCCACCGTCCTCGCCGCCCTCCGCGAGGCCACGGACCGGGGGTGGGTGCGCCCCCTGCTGTGCGGCGACGCCACCGCCATCCGCGCCGTCGGCGTCCCGCTCGACGGCATGACGGTCATTGACACGCCCGACCCCGCCCGCGCCGCCGTCGAGGAGGTCCGCGCCGGGCGGGCCTCGATGCTCATGAAGGGCCAGATCGCCACGCCGGAGCTGATGAAGGCCGTCCTCGCCCGTGAGGGCGGCCTGCGCACGGGCCGCGTCGTCTGTCAGGTGGTGCTGATGGAGATCATCCCGCACGGGCGGGCGTTCCTCCTCGCCGACACCGGCATCACGCCCCGCCCCACCCTGGAGCAGAAGCTCGACATCCTGCGTAGCACGCTGGAGGTCAGCGCCGGTCTGGGGGAGGCGCGGCCGCGCGTCGCGGTGATGGCAGCCAGCGAGAAGGCGACGGAGGCGTTGCCCGACACGCTGGAGGCGGCGGAGATCCAGCGCCGCGGCGAGGCCGAGGGGCTTCTCGTCCAGGGGCCGCTGTCGTTCGATCTGGCGTACGCCAGCGAGGCCGGCGAGCGCAAGGGCCTGGGCGGCGGGGTGACCGGGGCGGCGGACGTGATGCTCTTCCCCGACCTGACGAGCGCCAACCTGACGGTGAAGGCCATCATGTACACCGCCGATTGCCGGTTCGGCGGGGTGCTGTGTGGGGCGGCGTGCCCGGTGGTGTTCATGTCGCGGGCCGACAGCGCCCAGACGCGCCTGCGCTCGCTCGCCCTGGCGCTGGGTCTGGCCGATGCGCGAACGCATACTTGACCTGCTGATGGGCCGCGTGCCGGCGGTTTGCCTCGGGCCGGACGCCGGCCCGCCGGCGGCGCTGTTGCCCGGCTCCTTCAACCCGCTGCACGAGGGCCACCTCGGCCTCGCGGCGGCGGCGGCGCGCTGGCTGGGCAGGCCGGTGGCGTTCGAGCTGACGGCGGTGAACGCCGACAAGCCGACGCTCGACGCCGACGAGCTGCTGCGGCGGGCGTCGGCGTTCGCGGGGCGTGGGGCCCTGTGGCTGACGACGGCGCCGACGTTCGCGTTGAAGGCGCGGCTCTTCCCCGGCTGCGTGTTCGTGGTCGGCGCCGACACGGCCGAGCGGATCATCCAGGCGCGTTTCTACGGCGGCACGCCCGAGGCGCTGGCGGCGGCGATGGCCGAGGTGCGTGGGCGGGGCTGCCGCTTCCTGGTGGCGGGCCGGCTGGGGCCGGCGGGCTACGTCGCGCTCGACGGCCTGGCGATCCCGGAGGCGGTGCGTGATCTGTTCGATGGCCTGCCGGAGGAGGCGTTCCGGCGCGACATCTCCTCGACGATGCTGCGCGGCGGATGAGGCGATGCAAGAGGCTCGTCCTTGACGGGCGGGCGTCCGAGTCGTGGCTCCTGTTCTCGGCTGGAGGGCCTCGGAGGATGGGGGAGGCGCTCGCCCGATTCGCCCCACCCCCGGCCATCCGCCGTGTCCACTTCCGTCCCATGCCCATCCGCGCCGGAACGCATACGGCCCGACTATTCCATTGACGAACGCGCCGCGCGCGAGGACAATGCCACGATACCGCCCGCGCCCCCCGCCATCGAACCCACCACCGGAGGATCCTCCATGCCCCTCCGCCTCTCCGTGCTGCTCGTCGCCGTCCTCGCCGTGTCGTCGCCCGCCCAGGTGACGCCCGACCAGGCCGCCAAGATGCTCCTCGACAGCGCACGCCGGGCCTACAACGAACGGAACTACCCCTTCGCCAGGGACCGGTTCCGCGAGTTCCTCGCGAAGTTCGGCGGCCACCGCGACGCCCCCGGCGCCCGCTACGGGCTGGCCCTCTGCCTCCTCGAAGGCCCCGAGCGCGACTACGCCAAGGCCGCCGAGGAGCTGAACCAGCTCGCCGGGGCGAAGACCCTCCCCGAGTACCCGCAGGTGCAGTACTACGGCGGCTTCGCCCGCCGCGGCCTGGGCGTCGCCTCCCTCGCCAAGGCCAGGGAGAAGCCGGCGGAGGCCAACGCCCACAAGGAGCAGGCCCGTCAGCGGTTCGAGGAGGCGGCGAAGCACTTCGGCACCGCCGCGGGGCTGTTCGCCGAGCGAGGCAAGGAGGCCAAGGCCGACAAGGGCCTGCCCGCCGATCTGGAGTGGGCCGCCCGCTCGCGGTGCGACGAGGCCGAGATGTTCCTCCGCGTCGGCAAGGCCAAGGAGGCGAGGGCGGCCCTCGCGCTGTTCACGGGCGAGGACGCCAGGAAGTGGCAGGCGAGCCGCTACGCCGACCTCGGCCTGTATCAGGCCGGCTTCGCCAGCTTCCTGCTCGGCGAGATGAACGCCGCCGGCAAGTTGCTCTCGCGCACGTCCGTCCAGGACGACGAGGTCTTCGGCACCCACGCCCGCTACCTCCTCGCCCGCATCCACCACCAGAACACCGAGGCCAACGAGCGCGAGGAGGCCCGCGCCCTCTACGGCTCCGTCCTCAAGAACCACGAGGAGAACAAGAAGAAGGCCGACGCCCGCCTGCGGACGCCTCTGGACACCGACACCAAGGCGCGGCTGGAGCGCCTCGTCAGGGGGCCGGTGCCGGACCACGTCTCGCGCTCGAACTTCTACCTCGGCGTGCTGCAATACGAGGACGGCCGATTCGCCGAGGCCCTGACCCACTTCCAGGCGTTCGAGAAGCAGAACCCGGAGGCCACGCTCCTGCCCGAGGCCAAACTCCGTCAGGGCTTCTGCCTGGTGCAGTCGCGTGACCCCAAGAGCCTCGACGAGGCGATCAAGATCCTCCAGCCGCTGGCCGACAAGGAGCCCGCGGTGAGCGACCAGGCGCTGTTCTGGATCGCCCGCGCCCAGGCCGGCAAGGTCGATCCGGCCAAGGGCGGCAAGTACGACGGCGCGCTGGAGGCGTTCCGCCGGGCCATCGCCAGGGCCCAGGAGCGCATCGGCTCCGACCCGCGTGCCAAGGGGCGCAAGGCCGACATGCTGGCCGAGTACGCCCGCACGTTGATCGCGGCGGGGAGCCCGCGCGAGGCGGCCAACGCCAACAAGCAGATCCTCGACGAGAAGCTCGCCCCCGAGCGCGACGACGAGACGACGCTCGACCTCGCCACGGCGCACCAGCTCGCCGGAGAGTACAACGAGTCCGAGAAGGCTTGCACGCGCTTCCTCGAGAAGCACAAGGACAGCCCCCTCACCCCGGCCCTCCTCTTCCGCCAGGCCGAGAACAGCACCTTCCTCGCCCGCCTCGCCCGCAAGCACCCGAACGCCGCCGAACGCCCCGGCCTCATCAAGCGCAACCTCGACGAGGCGGTCAAGCGCTACACGGCCCTGATCGAAAAGCACCCCGAGTCGGCCCACGTCAACTACGCCCGCCAGGGGCTGGGGGCGGCCCACTACGAAAAGGGCGACCTCGACGCGGCACGCAAGGCCCTGGAGTCCGTCCCCGAGGGCGAGCGCTCCGGCGATCTGGCCTCGGTGTCGTACCAGCTCGCCGACATCCTGCTGCGGCAGGCGCCGGCGCGGGCCGACGACGCCGTCGCCGCCGGCAAACTGGGCGAGGCCCTCAAGGGCGCCGGCGACCGCCTGGAGGCATTCATCGGCGTGGCCGCCGAGTCGCCGTCCGCCCCCGACGCCATGCTGAGGCTGGGTTACGTCCGCCAGCGTCAGGCCGCCCTCCTGGCCGACAAGGCCGAGAAGGCGAAGGTGCTCGGCGACGCGCGGGCGGTGTACGAGCGCCTGTTGCAGAAGCACCCCAAGCACGAGGCCGCCCCGCAGGCGGTGATGGAGCGGGCCAAGGTGCTGATCGCCCAGGGCGACCCGAATCAGGCGGCCAACGAGCTGCGGAAGTTCCAGGCGGACCCCTTGAAGAAGACGACGACGGCGCCGATGGCGCTGCTCGCCCTCGCCAACCTCCAGCGTGCTCAGGGCAAGCCCGCGGACGCGGCGGCCACCCTGGAGGCGTGCCGCAAGGAGCACGAGGGGGCGCTCAACGTGGACCCCGCCCGGTCCTACTGGGTGGGGCTGATCCGCTACCACCTCGCGACGGCGTTGCGCGAGGCGGGCAAGCTGGAGGAGGCCCGCGCCATGTACGACGACGTGACGCGTGCCTCGCCGCAGCGGCCCGAGGGCTGGGACGCGGCGTTGCGGGCCGGGCAGGCGCAGAAGGAGCGTGGCGAGAAGTTGCTGGCCGAGGGCCGCAAGAAGCTCCGCGAGGCGGGCAAGGCCGACCAGAAGGCCGCCGCCGAGAAGATGATCGCCGACGGCACCAACGACCTGCGCGCCGCCGTCGCCTACTGGGCGGCAAAGGAGGCTGAGCTGAAGGCCCGCAAGATTGAGGGCGAGGACGCGCAGCGCGTGGTGGCCCAGACGCGCAGCCGGCTGATGTACGAGTCGGCGTGGGGCTGGCGGGCCGTCGCCGACCTGGAGGTCGAGGCCGCCCGCGAGAAGATCCGCCAGGAACGTCTGGCCAGGCGGCGTGATGATCTGTCCAAGGGCCTGCCCGCCGGGGCGCCGCCGCCGCAGGTGACGGTGCCCGAGGTGCCCATCGCCGACGTGCCCGTCCAGCCGGCGGAGACGCAAGCACGCACGGCGTATCAGAACCTCATCAAGACGTTCCCGGCCCTCGATGTCAGCCTGGACGCTTATTTCGAGCTGGCGGAGCTGTTCGCCTCACGCGGGGCGCACGCGGAGGCGCGGAAGCAGCTCGACGCGGCCCTGGCCAGCGAGAAGGAGCCGTCGCAGGACCTGACGGAGAAGATCAAGCTGCGTCTGGGGTCGATCCTGCTCGACCAGGGCAGCCGGCGGATCGTCGATGCGAAACGTCAACTGGAGCTGGGCGTCAAGCCGGACCAGAAGGCCGAACTGGAGAAGCGTCAGGCCGAGGGCAAGAAGGAGATCGAGGCGGCGCTGGAGAACATCCAGGCGGTGACGGCCAACGAGAAGAGCAAGATCCTCGCCCACGCGATGTACCGCGAGGCGGAGTGCCTCCTGCAGCTCGCCAGGCCGGACGAGGCCATCAAGCTCCTGGCGAAGTTCCGCGACGACGGCAAGTATCAGAACATCGCCGGCCTGAGCGACCGCGCCCTGCTGCGTCTGGGGGCGGCCTACGCCGACAAGGCCCAGTGGGACCTGAGCCGGCAGGCCTATCAGGCGGTGATCGACCGCACGGGCGGCAACAGCCCTTGGACGCACGAGGCCCGCTACGGCGTGGCGTGGGCGTACCAGTCCCAGGGCCAGGCCGACAACGCCGTCAACACCTACACGCAGGTGACGGGCGCGGTCACCACCGAATTGGCGGCGCGGGCGCAGCTGAACATCGGCCTGGTGCGGCTGGCGCAGAAGCGCTACGGCGACGCGGCGACGGCGCTGCTCGTGGTGCCGTTCACCTACGACTACCCGGCGATGTCGGCGCTGGCGTTGGTGGAGGCGGCGCGGGCGCTGCACGAGGACAAGAAGACCGCCCAGGCGGTGACGCTCCTCAAGCGGGTGGTGCGCGACTACCCGGCGTCGCCGCAGGCCGAGGCCGCACGCAAGCGGCTGACGGATCTGGGGGAGTCGTGATCGTTCCGGCCGGAGCCGCTGACGCTCCACTCGGGGCGCTGACGCGCCGAGAAATCAAGAGCCGCTGACGCTCCACTCGGGGCGCTGACGCATCCCCGCTCGCCCGGAGGGCCCATCGATGAGCGACAGAACGCACCGCCTGCTGTTCGGGACATTCCTCGTCGCCGCCGCCAGCCTCCTCGTCCTGATGACGCCACGGCGGGCGCACGCCTACGTGGAGGCGCCGCACAGCCTGGGGCAGATCGTCGGCCTCTCGACGAACATCGTCGTCATGCGCGTCAAGTCCATCGACCGCACGCGCAACGCGATCATCTACACCAAGATCCGCGACATCAAGGGCGTCCACAAGCAGGAGGAGATCCGCCATAGCATCGGCACCGCCGGCTTCGAGCCGCGCGAGTGGCAGAACGTCATGAATTGGGCGGAGGTCGGCAAGGAGGCGGTCTTCTTCCACAATGGCCCGCAGTCCGAGACGTGCATCGGCAACTACTGGTATCAGACCGGCGGCAACCCCAACGACCTTAACGGCTGGTGGGGCATGACCCACGGCGAGCCCTTCCTCCTCCGCGCGTTCTGTGGCCGTGTGGACAAGCTCATCCCCGCCGTCACCGACATCCACGCCGGCAAGGAGGTCGTCGTCCCCTGCCTCGTGGACGGCAACGTCAACGACCTGAAGTCCGGCAAGGCCCGCGTCCAACGCCTGCGCGCCAGCCTCAAGCTCGACAAGTACGACCAGAAACGCGACTTCGTCGGCTGGGGCGGCGAGGACTTCCGCCGCGTCTCCGGCATGCCGGCGTTCACGCACCTCTCCGGCATCACCCGCGCCGACCCCGACGCCCAGTCGATCTCCGTCGCCGACTTCAACGGCGACGGCAAGATGGACCTCTGCCTGTCCGGCCCCGGCAAGGTGGCCCTGCTCCAGAACACCGGCGAGGCCCTCGGCGAGATGTCCCTGCCCGGCGTCGCCGGCAGCCGCGCCAGCGTGTGGGCCGACTACAACGGCGACGGCCTGCCCGACCTGCTCCTCGCCACGGCGAAGGGGCCGATGCTGTTCACCAACCTCGGCAAGAACGAATTCCGCGATGACTCGCACCTCTTGCCGAAGGAGGCGGCGTACAACGTGACGTGCGCCGCGTGGATCGACCAGGACGGCGACGGCCGCCCCGACATCCTCCTCGGCAACGGCTGGCACGGGCTGCGCCTGTACCGCAACAAGGGCAAGGCCGAGGCCAAGGCGCCGATGACCCTCGGCGGCTGGCACGTCATCGGGCCCTTCGACTACGCCGGCGGCAAGGGCTACGACAACGTCTACCCCCCGGAGAAGGAGCTGGACTTCAAGGCGCTGTACCCCGGCAAGGGCGGCGACAAGGTGACGTGGCGCGAGGGCAAGTTCGCCGACGGCGTGGCCCACAGCCTGGGCTTCCTGCCCGGCGGCGAAGCCCCCGGCATCGCCTACCTGCACCGCGTCATCGAGTGCGACAAGGCGATGAAGCTGCCCATCGGCCTCGGCAGCGACGACGGCATCGTCGTCTTCGTCAACGGCAAGCGCGTCCACACGAACAAGGCGGGCCGCGCCGTCACCGTCGATGAGGACAAGATCACCATTGACCTGAAGGAGGGGAAGAACGACCTGCTGCTCAAGATCGTGAACACCGGCGGGGCCTGGGGGTTCGCCTTTAGCGTGATGGGCAAGATCCCAGGACACAGGAGCTGGATCTTCGCCGACGCCTCCGACGAAGTCGGCCTCGGCGAGAAGGGCATCGGCGCGGACGCGAAGGGCGACACGCTGACGGTGTTCGATGTTGACGGGGACGGCAAGGCCGATTTCATCTACGGGGCCGGCGCGGGCGTCCTCGTCCGCAACACCGGCAAGGGCTTCGAGGTCGTCAAGGACAGCGGGCTGGCCCTGCCGGCGAAGCGCGGCGGCCCGGTGGTCGGCGACTACGACGGCGACGGCAAGCCGGACCTCGCCGTCCCGCACGAGGCCGGCATCCTCTTGCTGCGCAACGTCGGCGGCAGGTTCGAGGACGTGACGAAGAAGGCGGGGCTGGACGGCATCGGCCCGGTGACGAGCGTGGCCTGGGGCGACGTGGACAGCGACGGCAAACTGGACCTCGTGGCGGGCCGCCTGCGGACGACGAACAAGCTGCTGCTCAACAAGGGCGGCACGTTCGAGGACGCCTCGGAGAAGGCCGGCCTGACGCAGCGCGTCTTCAACACGCAGGCGGCCGCCCTGGCCGACATCAACGGTGACGGCACGCTGGACATGGTGTTCAGCAACGAGGGGCAGGACAGCACCGTCTTGCTGGGCGACCCCACCTGGGGCGCGAAGCGGACGCCGCTGTCGCTCACGCTGAAGTCGGAGAAGGGCCTGACGGGCGGGCTGGTGCGTGTGCTGGACGGCGACGGCAAGCTGGCGGGGCTGCACGTCCTGACGGGCGGCGAGGGCCGCGGCGGGCAGGCGGCGACGCTGGCGCGGTTCGCGCTGGTGCCGGGGAAGTACAAGGCGGAGCTGCTGCTCTCCAGTGGCGAGAAGAAGACGAAGGACGTGGAGGTGGCGGCGACCCATGTGAAGGCGGTGGTTGAATAGAGCCCCGCCCTCAAGGGCGGGTCTACAAACCCAAGCCCGGTAAACCGGGCTGAAGACAGGTGAACGGCCGGACGCCTGGGAATCGGTGCGTGTTGGGGGGGTGATCCATGTCCCGCGCCTACTACAGCGAGATCCATCTGCACTTCGTCTGGCACACGAAGCTCAGCGCGCCGCTGCTCGTGCCCGAGCTGGAGGTCGAGGCCCACCAGCTCGTCACGCAGAAGGCGTTGGAGACGAAGGGGGTGATCGTCCGCGCCGTCGGCGGGACGGAGAATCACATCCACATCGCCGTGACGGTGCCGCCCACGCTCACGCCGGCCACCTTCGTCGGGCAGATCAAGGGCGCTTCGTCGCACTCGCTCAACGAGGCCTTCACGGCACGGGATTTCGCATGGCAGCGCGGCTACGGGGTGGTGAGCTTCGGCACACGGGCGATGGACTGGGTTGTTGCCTATATCCTGAACCAGAAACAGCACCACGCGGTGGGCACGGCGGAGGAGCGGCTGGAGCGCACCGATGAGGATGATGAGCCCGCCGCAGCCCCTGTGCGGGAGGGCGCGGCGTTGGTCTTACCGTAACTCGACGCGAGTCATGCGCCCCTGTCTTCAGCCCCGTTCACGGGGCTTGGGTTTGTAGACCCGCCCTTGAGGGCGGGGATCCGGGTGAGGCAACATGATTTACCGATCCGCGACGATCCTGGCCCTCCTGACGGCGACGATGGCCGCCGACTGGGCCACCTACCGCGCCGACCCGCAGCGCTCCGGCTCCGACGGCAAGGCCGGCCCGGCGTCCGCCAAGGTGCTGTGGGTCATGAAGGCCAAGGAGCATTTCGTCGCCTCGCCCGTCCCCGCGGCCGGGCGTCTCTACGCCTCCGGCCTCGGCTTCGTCAACACGCCGACGTTCTACGCCCTCGACACCGCCGCCTCGCCCAGGAGCCGCGCCGTGTGGAGCAAGGGCTCACCGCTTCTGGAATTGCCCACCGTGTCGTCGCCGGCGTTGCTCGGCGGCACGCTGATCTTCGGCGAGGGGATGCACCAGACCAACGGCGCGTCGCTCTACGGCATGGACGCCGCCGCGGGCACCCTCCTGTGGCAGCTGAAGGTCGAGGGCGACCTCGTCCACCTGGAGGGCTCGCCCACCGTCGCCGGCGGGCTGGTGTATCTCGGCGGCGGGGCGGCGGGCGTCCTGTGCGTGGACCCGTCGAAGCTCAAACTCGACGGCAAGGACATGACGCCGGCCGAGATCGCGAAGGCCATCGAGGGGAAGCGCAAGGACCTCCAGAAGAAGTACGAGGACGCTCGGGCCAAGAAGGACCCCTTCGCCGTCCCGCCCACGGACCGCGACCTGCCCCGCGCCGTCCCGGCCATCTCCTGGCAGGCCGGCAAGGGCAAGTGGCACGTGGACGCCCCCGTCGCCGTCGTCGGCGGCAAGGTGCTGGTGGCGTCCGCCTTCCTCGACAAGGAGAAGGAGGGCAGCCGGGCGCTGTACTGCCTCGACGCGAAGGACGGCAAGGAGGTCTGGAACGCGCCCCTGGCGATCAACCCGTGGGGGGGGCCGTCCGTCCAGGGCGACACCGTGGTCGTGACGGGCAGCAGCATCGGCTACGACCCGGCGGCCCTCAAGGGGGCCAAGGGGATCGTGGCGGCGTTCGAGCTGGCGACGGGTAAGCCGAGGTGGCGTAAGTTGCTCGACGGCGGCGTGGTGTCATGCGCCGCCCTGACGAAGGACACCGCCGTCGTCACCTGCACGGACGGCAAGGTGCGGGCGTACTCGCTCGACAAGGGCATCCTGCGCTGGACCGCCCCGACGGGAGAGCCGTTCTTCGCCCCGCCCTCCGTCGCCGCCGATACGGTGTACGTGGCGGACCTCAAGGGCGTCGTCCACGCTCTGAACCTCAAGACGGGCGCGTCGCGCTGGAAGCTCGACCTCGGGGCCTCCCCGGACGTGGCGTCGCCGGGCATGGTCTACGCCGGCCCGGTGGCCCACGAGGGGCGTCTCTACGTCGCGACGTGCAACATCGCGGGCGAACACAACGGCAAGCCGACGGCCATCGTCTGCATCGGCGACAAGTGAAGGGGTGCTCCATGAACCGTCCGCTCGTCATCCTCGCCGCCCTTGTGCTGCCCGGCGCCGCGCTCGGGCAGGCGATCATCGTGGACAAGGACAAGGGCACCATCATCGTGCCGGCGAAGATCGCGCCGCGCAAGATCGAGGACAAGGCGTTCAAGGATATCATCTACCCCGTCGAGGTGATCGCCACCTTCCCCTATCCGCGTGGCAAGAAGGCCCACGAGACGGTGGTGACCTTCGACTGCAAGCCGAGCGACGTTCACAAGGCGCTCGTGGACATGGGGCTGAAGCCGGGGAAGCCGGCCAAGACGGCGGAGGACAAGCAGGAGGGGCCGGAGGTCAAGTTGTTCATCGAGACCTCGCCGGGCAAGGCCGGGACGCGCGTGCCGGTGGAGCGGTTCCTCGTGGACAAGAAGACGGGCAAGCCGATGCCGAAGGTGAAGTGGCTGTTCACCGGGTCGGCCATGTCCAAGCCGGACCCGGCCAAGCCGGAGGTGTATGGCGCCGACGCCTCCGGGACGCTGGCGGCCATCTTCCCGGTGACGCCGGACACGGTGTTCCAGTCGAGCCTGAGCCTCGCGGACGAGAAGTACGTCAAGCTCGAGGTCAACGACCGCCTGCCGAAGGTCGGCACCGTCGTCAACCTCGTCATCGTCGTCCCCAAGTAGCTGACGGCCGGCAACAGCCAGCGACAGCCAGCAACAGCCAGAAGCATCGGGAGGCGGGCCATGTCGATTCGCGGCGTGATGGTCATCGTGGCGGCCTGCGTGATCGGGTGTGCCGTCGGGGCGCGGACGGCGCCGTCGGAAGAGCCGGAGACGAAGGGCGAGAAGCCGCCGGCGAAGGACGAGAAGGGCGAGCCGTTCAAGCTGCCGTCCGACGCGGCCGGCAAGCTGCTCTCCTCGGCGCTGACGCCGGTGCAGCGTCCGGGGCGCCTCGACAACCCCACGCGGCCCGCCCCGCCACCCGCGCCGCCGCCGGCGCTGGCGGGGCTCGACCCGACCCTGCCGGAGATGCCGGCGCCGACGCCGAAGATGGGGCCGGCGGTGAAGCGTGTCCTGCGTCCGCGCGTGGTCGTCCCGGCCCCGGTGGACGAGGGCTTCGGCGAGCCGCTGCTTCCGGGCCGCGAGGCGTTCGGCACGCTGGGTAAGACACGCGAGGAGTCGGAGCACCCCGTCATCCCGCCCCCTCTGCCGTACCTGGCCGAGAGGCCGACGGACCGGGTGCCTCTGGACGACCCGACGGCGGAGGCGTCCGGCGAGAGCGTGCTGACCGGGGTGATGCCGGAGCGGGCGAAGCCGGTGCCGTACGTCAGGACCAACGTGCCGGAGCCGTTCGAGTTCCGCGTGCCTCTGACCCTGCCGCGTCCGCCGGAGCCGACGACGCCGAGCCGGTGACCCTAACCGCTCACGCCACCGCATCTGCCAACGTGACAACGAGGCGCTTGCCGACGGCCTCGGCGTATCGTGCCAGCGTCTCCACGGCCGGATCCGCCTGCTGCCCCGCCTCCAGTTTCGCCAGCGCCGCCCCGTCCATGCCTGCCCGCCCGGCCACGTCGGCGAGGCTCAGGCCCTTCGCCTCACGGGCGGCCTTGAGCTGAGCGAGCAACCCGCTCAAGAGCTGGCCCGAGCCGCCCGTGCGCTCGTGGTGGCGGGCGATGAGCTCCGGCAATTCCTCCGCGACCTGTTCGCGGATGGCTTTGTATTTCGCCGCCTCGGCAGGGTCGAGTTTCCGATCACGGATGATTCGCTTCATGGCCCTGCCCTCCTGGGGACTTCGTAGGCCGTCACCGGATAGACCGTGTCGGCGTCGATCTCCTCGTACACCACCATCAGATGCTTGCCGGTGCTGGTATCGCCGAACACGACGGGGCGGCCTGAGGAGCGGCTGATGTCGGCGTCCGTGGCGTTCTCAAACACCTCTTCGATCTCTTCCTTCGTGACGCCATGTTCGGCGCAATGGTGGACGTTGCCTTCCTCGTCATCGTCGAGATCCCAGATGATCGAGGTGTACGCCATCGCACAGCCTTTTGCCCTGACATTATAACACCGCGCCGCGGGATCCAAACGCTCACTTCGCCGGCGCGATCTTCAGCAGCACCGACTTCGCCGCGAACTCGCCGGGTTTGCCCTCCCGCCGCGAGAACACCACGATCGGATGCTCCGTCGGCTTGACCCAGGGCTCGCAATAGAGGACGAAGGTCCGCTTTGTCTCGCCGGGGATGACGAGGATGCCGTTCAGCCCCACGTCCAGCACACGCACCCCGTGCGGCAGGCCGCGCACGTCCAGCGGCACCCGGCCCGTGAAGCCGTTGCGCCGCTCGATCACGGCGGTGATCTTCGCCTCGCCGCCCGGCGTGACCGTCACCTCCGATTGCTCCGTGGATGTCGCCAGGTCGCCGCCCTTCGTCAGCGTGACCACGCCGCCCGCCGCCGTCCGCTCGACGGCCTTGCCGCCGATCACGGCCTTGGCCACCACCGACAGCGCCGGCGGCTTGGCCCCGGGCGGCATCGTGGCCCCCTTCTCGGCGTACAGGGCGATGCTCGTCCCATTGTCCAGGTTGCCGATGTTGGACTTCGGCGCCGTGACGCCGGCCGGCAGGCCTCGCAGCTCCACATCGACGGGGCCGTCGAAATCGTCGATGCGGCGGATGTCGATGTCCACCGGCACCGCCCCGCCCGGCTCGGGCGCCGGTGACGTGGGCTTGAACGACACGCTGAAGTCGGGGCGCGGCGGGCGGATCGTCAGGCGGTAGGCGTGCGCCGGGCCGCCCTCGCCGCGCGCGTCCGTCACCCGCACCTGATACACGCCGTCCGCAGGCGGGTCGAACGCCAGGCGCGAGTCGCCGCCGTGGCCGGGGCCGCCGTCGTCGTTGCGCCAGAACAGCGTCACCAGCGGCAGGCCGTTGGGCGGGAACTTCGAGCCCGGCGGGTGGATGGAGACCTTGTACATCGCCGTCCCCTGGCTGACGAACGTCGGCGTCGTCCCGAGATACCCCAGCCGCTGCCCCTGCTCCTGGAAGAACTGGCAGTCGTCGTCCGGGTTGCGCGGCAGCGCCCGGATACGCAAGAGCTGGTTGCCGGCCAGGATGTGGTCGTTGACCGCCAGCTCGCCCCACGTCTCGATGCGGATGCCGCCGCCCCGGGAGTCGTGGTCGCGGAACACCGAGTACGTCCGCGCCAGCGACCGCAGCACCGCCCGCGGCAACGGCCTGCCTTCGGGGCCCAGGATCTCGATGCTGGTGTCGAGCGGGGAGCCGAGGCGGGCGGCGTGCGTCTCGATCACCAGGCGCTCGCCCTTCTTCGCCGTGAACTTCCACAGCCCCGACGCCCCCGGCTTGGCGAGGACGCCGTTGGCCGTCCCCGGCACCGGCACGTCGCCGGAACGCACCTCCGCGAACTCGCCGACCACCACCGACGACTTGCCCAGGGGCGTCTGCCCGCCGACGGTGAGCGGCACGGCGCGTCCGGGGACGGCGTCCTTGGCCGGTGACACCTTGACCGTCCGCTCGGCCCCGAGGTTGACGCCTTCGAGCGTCACCTCCGTCGTCGCGCCGCGCGGCACCCCGAGGGGGAAGACCGAAGTGACGACCGGGATCGGCCCGATGTCGATGCGGTAGGAGAAGCCGTCGCCGCCGCGGTATTCACGGTCGCGGATGCGGAGCATCAGGCGGCCCCCCTTCGCGGCGCGGTGGCCGAGGACGCCGTCCACGCTCTCCGCCAGGACGTTGCCGCCCTCGTCGGCCAGGGTGATCACCGGCTCGAACTTCGACCCGGCGGGCATCGTCGCGTGGATGCCGACCTCGTCGCCGGCCTTCACGTCGAGGGCGTACCAGTCGATGTCGCCCGCGCGATCGGCCGCGCCGGCGACGGTCGCGGGCAGCGTGACCGCCTGCGCCGAGCCGCGCGAGTCGTTCGGCTCCTTCTCGGGCACGGGGGCGAAGCGCCGGCCCGCCGGGCGCGGCTTGAGCGGCAGGAGCTGGCCGAGCGTCTTGCCCGTGACGGCGTCGATGGCGTCGAGGGTGCCGTCGTGCAGGCCGACGTACAGCCGCGATCCGTCGGGGGCGACGGCGAGGGAGTGCGGCGACTCCTTGCGGGCCTCGTACACCTTCGACTCGGCCATCGTGGCGGCGTCCCAGCGTTTGGCGACGCGGTCCTCGCCGAGCGAGAAGAGGGCCTTGCCGTCACGGGTGTAGGCGAGGTGCAGCACCGGCGCCTCGTGGGCGAAGACGGAGTGGACGACCTTGCCGCCGCCGCGGTCCACCCGCCAGACGCGGATGCTGCGGTCCACGCCCGCCGCGGCGAGGTGCTTGCCGTCCGGGGCCCACGCGACGGCGTACACCCAGTCGGTCGATTCGCCCAGCGTGTACAGCCGGTTCCCCGTGGCGGCGTCCCACACCTTGACGGCGCGGTCGGCGCCGCCCGATGCGAGCAGCTTGCCGTCGGGCGACCACGCGACGGCGTACACGGAATCGCTGTGGTCCTTGAGGACGTGCCCCGCCTTGCCGTCGTCCCACAGGCGGATGAGACGCCCGTAGCCGGCGGCGGCGAGGCGCTTGCCGTCGGGCGAGAAGGCCAGCGCCTGCACCACGTCGTCGTCCTTCAACACCGCCTTGCCGTCGATACGCACCTCGCCGGGGCTGCCGGAGGCGACGGCGAGCCGCCCGCCCGACGAATACGCCAGCGCCGTCACGCGGCCCTCGGCGTGGGCGTGCCCGTCGTCGAGCAGCGCGGCGGGGTCGAAGAGGAGGGCTCGCCCACGCGAGCCGGCGGCGAGGCGCAGGCCGTCGGGGCGCATGGCCAACGCCAGGACGGGCGAGCCGGGCTTGCCCTTGGGCGCGACGGGCGGCAGCACCACCTTGCCGCCGGCGCCTTCCTTGGCCCCGTCGGCGACCCAGGCGCGGACCTTCGCGACCTCCGCCGGCGACGGCTGACGCGCCTTCATGGGCGGCATGACGGGCTTGAGCTTGCCCTCGATCATGCGGACGAGCGGCCCCATGTCGGGCTTGCCGGGCACGACGGACGGCCCGCGCTTGCCGCCCTCGAGGAGGGCCTTGACGGTGCCGACGGAGAGGCCGGCCTCGGCGTCGGGGCCGGAGTGGCACTCGGAGCAGTAGCGTGAGAGGAAGGGACGCACGTCACGCGCCCAGGTCGGGGCCTGCGCCGGGACGAGCATCAGCAGAACGAACGCCGTCATGGGTGGTCCTCGGTCCGGCCGGCGGTGGCTTCGGCCTCAGCATAGTAATCTATCGGCCGGTGGGCCGACAATCCGCCGATGCGGCCCGCCGGGATGGCAGGGCGGGGCGATACGCGGCGGCGTCACGCCCCCAAGCGGACGATCATCGAGCGTCTCGACAAGGCCGGGCTGGCCGGCGACGGCCCTGAACGCCGGGCGGCCGGCCCAGGGAGGGGGCCGGCCGCTCAGGTGTGGTCGGAGGCGTTAACGAGGGGTTTCGCCCATGCCGCCCAGGGCGCTGCCGCCCTTCTCGCTCTTCTTCTTGACCTCCTTGATGCGCTTGCGGAAGTCCTCCAGGCGGTTGACCCTCTCCTGGTCGAAGGTGTCCAGCGCGCCCTCCCGCAGCAGGAGCTTGCCGTCGGGGGAGAGGATCAGCGCCTGCGCCGCCGCGGTGTCGGCCACCTTGCGTGCGTCGGAATGCCCGCGTCCGCCGGCCGGCTCGAAGTCGACGAGGATCGCCTCGGGGGCGGCCGCCTTCTTCTCCTCGAAGCCGAACGGGATGGGGAGGCCCTTGTTGCCCTTCTTGATGTTGTCGTCGGTCGTCATGACGTAGGTCTCGCGCTGGTAGCGCCAAACCGGCATCTCGACGCGGATGCGCCGCCCGATGTACTCGCCGCGGTAGACGGGCAGGCGCTCGGCCACCGCCCAGTCGCCGATGATCATCGAGCCGCCGGTGCCGAGGCGGAAGTCCTTCAGCCAGCGGTGCGCCTGGAGGACCAGGACCTTGTCCGACGGGTAGACCGCGGTGTTGGGGCCGGCGTACTTCTCACGCTTGCCGGCCACGGGGGCCTCGTCGATGACCTTCTGGTCGGCGGCGTAGTAGATCAGCTCGCGTGCCACCGCGACGCGGATCGGCACGGCCGACCAGTCCGACAGCAGCTCGACGTTCTTGCCGTCGTCCGGGTCGGCGTAGTGCGGGTTGGCCACGTCGGGGCGGAACAGGTTGGGGTTGGCCATGCGGATCTGCAGGCGGTACTCGTAGATGCGGCCGGGGGCCACGTCCACGTCGATGATGCGCACCAGGCAGTGCTCGGGCAGCTCGAGGTCCGTCGAGGCGGGGGCCTCGGGCGTCGTCTCCGTCCCGCCGCCCGCGGCGGGCGGCTGCGGCACGCCGAACGGGTCCAGCGCCACGCCGCTGAAGCGAGACGGGGCGGCCACCTCGGCCGGCTTCTTGCCCTTGAGTTTGTCCAGGGTCTGCTTGAGCAGCGGCAGGTTCTTCTCCACGGCCGGGTACTGCGACGGGGTCGACTTGGCCGTCTCCGCCGTCGGGGCCTCGTCGCCCCCCATGGGGGGCCGCATGCCGCCCATCGGCGGCATCATGCCCCCCATCGGGGGCATCCCGCCCATGCGGCCCCGGCCGCCGGGGGGCGGCATCATCATGCCGGGCATGGCGGACCCGTGGACGGCCGGCAGGTTGTGCTCCTCGGGGCGGAACTGCTTGAGCTTGTGCATCACCAGGCCGGTGTAGCTGACCGGCGTCAGCTCGGGGTCGTCCTTCTCGAAATCCTGGCCGGCGGCGCGGATGAACTCGCGGTAGCTCTCGGCGAGGTCAAGCTGGCGCCACTCGCCGAGCGGCTTGCCGTCGGGCCCGGCCTCCTTGATCGGCACGCCGTTGCCGTCCAGCTCGCGGCGTTGCACGTTGACGCCCTTGAAGCGGAAGGCGGCGAGGCCGAGCGGCTTGCCGTCCTTGGTCTTCTCGCGGGACGCCTCGTTGAGGACCTCCGAGTTGGTGCGCAGGGCGAGGCGGGCGCGGAATTCTTCCACCTGCTTGCGGAAGGGGAAGCTGGCGGCGATGACGGCGACGCGGTGCGGGCGGATCTGGACGGCGGGCGTGTGGCCCGCCGCCTTGCTCTCCAACTCGCTCACCTTGACGAACACCGACACCTTCTCGCGCTTGCTGTCATCCTCCGCGGTGACGGTGCCCGGCATGGCCAGGCCGCCCCCACGCATCCCGCCCCCACCCGCCATGCCCATCATGCCGCCGCCGCCCGCGCCCTTGCCGCGGCCCACCCCGGCCCCGCCGAGTTTGCCGGTCAGCCCCTTGCCGTCCACACTCTTGGCGGCGGGCGCCTTGAGCATCGCGATGTACTCCTCCCCGTCGCGCTCGGTGAGGATGTAAGTCAGGAACTGGACGCGGCCCACGTCGGCCAACGCCTCCTCGATGGGGTAGACGCGCGGCACCTTGCGTCCGGCCGGCGTCCCGCTGCCGATGGGGACGAGGCCGTCTACGAAGAAGTTCTCGGCCTTCACCAGGACGGTGTCGAGCGCGACACGCTTCTTGTCGGAGTCCCTGGGGGGCTTGTCGTTGTCGGTGGGCTTGTTGTTGGGGTCGTTGAGGCGGGCCAGCACCTGCTGGGAGGTGTTCTTCAGGGCGTCGGCCTTCTCGTCGGGGTTGCCGCTGAAGAACCCCGAGCCGGGCATGACCAGGCTGAGCCCGAGAAGGAGGACGGCCACGGCGGCGCACGCGGCCACGGCCACCTTCTCGCCCTGCTGCATCAGGAAACCGGGGCCGCCGCCCCCGCCGCCGCCGCTCTTCTTCTTCGACATGTCTGTGCCCTACGCGGATGGAGGCCAGTGGGATGGGTCAGGGCTTCTTGGCCGGCGTCGCGGGCCGGGCCGGGAAGCGCTCGTACAGGGTGGCGATGCCGTAGATGGTCACGTCCACGAGCTGGGCGGCGTCGAGGACCTTGCCGCCGGTGCTGCCGTCCTTGCCGGGCTCGGCGCCGAACACGTCCTCGCCTGCCTCGCCGCCGACCCCGCCGACGGGGGGGCGCGGGGCCGGCATCGCCATGCCGCCCATGCGCCCCATGCGTCCGCCGCCGGCGCCGAAGACGGGCGGCGGCATGAAGACGGGCCTGCCCGGGGGCGCGCCGCCCATCATGCCCGCCATGCCGAACATGCCGGCCATGTTGCCCACCTGGGTACCGGGGGCGGGATGGGCTGCGTGGCGCCCCGACGGGCTGTGGTTGATGTGGACCTGGGTGATCTGGATGCGGAGCGCCGAGTTGGCGGCGGCCGCCAGCAGGTCGTGGAGGTGCGCCTGGTCCACCACCAGCCGCATCGCCACGGGCAGGTGGCGGCATTGCGGGGTGATGTGCATGTAGCGGAGCCGGCTGATCTTGTTGATCTTCGTCATCTCCGCGGCGTTCGCACCGCCCGGGCCCCCGACGCCCGTCGTGCCGCCCGTCATCGGCGCGCCGCCTGTCATCGGGAAGCCCCCGATCATCGGCGCGCCGCCCGTCATGGCGCCGGGGTTGCCGCCCGCGGGCGTCTCGTCGGCGGGCTCGGGGTCGAGCTTCTTCAGCGGCTCGTTGACCTTGAAGCCCCAGGTGATGGTGCGGTGCGAGTGGCGGGCCAGCTCCAGGGCCACCACCTCGCGGATCGGCGAGGCCTCCCACTCCAGCACCTGCTGGACGCCGAAGTCCTTCTGCAGGTCCACCGGGTCGACCATGTAGGTGCGGTTCAGCTTGGAGGAGGCGTCGTAGGCGAGCGGCTCGCCGGCGATACGCATGATGTAGGTGGCCGGGTCGCCCGCGCGGCTGGGCTGCACGAGGCGGAAGGGGACGCCCTTGGGGCTGAGGGTGCTGGCCAGCGACTGCACCTTCTGGGTGCGGTTGACGTTCTTGATGGTGCTGTCGGGGCTGATGACCCGCTTGCCCTCCTTGTTGGTGGTGATGAGGAGGTCGAGCTCCCAGAAGGCGCTGCGGAAGACCTTGCGTGCCAGGACGCCGTCGGGCAGCTTGTCCTTGTCCCCGGCCACGTCCTTGGTGACGTCCTTGAAGACGGCGGAGGCGTTGAGGGCGTCCTGGATGATCAGGAGCATCTCCTTGCGGACCCAGAACGCCTCCTGGGCGAGCCAGATCTCCTCGCGGGTCGGCGGCCTGGTCTGGTCCCAGACCTGCTTGGGGACGACGGCGTCGAAGCCGCCGCGGTAGTCGGCGGGGGCGGCGAGGGCGGCGAGGCCCTCGAACTGCGACTTGTACCAGGTGCTGGCGAAGGCGCCCTTGTTGTTGCCGTCCTCGGGGCCCTCGCCGAGGGCGTCCTCGGGGTAGAGGGGCTTGATCTTCATGTCCTCGGGCCAGACGTACATGCCGGCCTGCTGCTCCCAGCCCTCCTTCCAGATGACGTCCTTGTGCTTCTGGAAATCCTTGCCGTGCTGGTCCCAGGGGGTGATGAACGCCTGGGTCTTGGGGCCGCTGCTGAGGGCGGACTTGATGTCCTTCTCGGCCTTCTCCCACTCCTTCTGCTTGGCGTCGGAGTAGGAGAACTTGACGACGGCCAGCGCGACCACCCAGAAGGCGGCGAACACGCCGAGCATGATCCAGAACAGGTTCTTCTTCAGGGCTTCCTTGTCAGGCTTGGCGGCCATGTTCGTATGCCTCCTGGCGGCTGGGGCCGCCGTGGTGTGCGTGTGTCTCGGCTCAGAATCCGCCCGGGCGGCGTCCGGGCCGGCCGGGCAGGCCGGGCAGGCCGTCGTCGGGGCCGCCCGCCGTCGCGGACGGGAGGGTGCCCTGGCCCTCGGGGCCGCGGAGGGCGTCGGAGGGCGTCGGCTCGCGCCAGACGAAGAGGATGACGAACTCGGTCCGCGTGTGGTCGGCCGAGGCGGCGGGCGGCGTGGTCGGCACCCCGCCCATCGGCACCCCGCCGAAGGCGGGGAACCCGCCGCCCGCGGTGCCGGCGGCCGCGGCGCGGCCGCCGAGCGGCTTCCAGGCGCCCCGAGACGGCTTGTTGTCGGCGACGGGCGCGCCCGTGGCGCCGCCGGTCATCGGGGCGCCTCCGGTCATGGGCGTGCCCCCCATCATCGCCGCGCCCCCCACCATCGCGCCTGCGGCGGCCGCCGGGGCGACGAGGCCGTCGAGGGTGCTGCTGCTGATCACCTCGAAGCCGCCCGTGTCCGCCGTCTTGCGTGGGGTGTACTTGTAGAGGATCAGGTGACTGAGGCGTCCGAGGACGGGGACCTTGGTGGAGGCGAAGTCCGCGGCCCCCGCCGCGCCGCCCGAGGGCGCCGGCGTCGGCGGGGCCTTGGGCGCGCCCTTGTCCTTGACCCCGTCCTTGACCCCGTCCTTCTCGCCGTCCTTGGGCGCCAGGAGGCCTGCCTTCGTCGCCAGGGTGCGGAGGAGGGTGTTGCGGACGAAGGCGGTCTCGGCGCGGTGGAACGTGTAGCCGGCGATCTCCACCACCCAGCCCTTGCCGTCGGGCGGCTTGGAGAACTGCTCCTCCGGCAGCACGTCGAACTTGTCCTTGTTCTTGGTGGCGGACTTCCAGAACCCCGGCAGGTCGTCGCAGTAGCGGCAATCGACGGCCTGGATGTGGAACTGGACCAGGTCGTCGATGCCGAGGGGCAGCGGGTCGACGACGGCGCCCTTGGCGCCGCCCGAGGCGGCCTCCTTGCGCGTCTTCTTGTATTCCTCGAAGGCGTCCCTGCCGCTGATGCCTCGCTTGTCGGCGCGGTTGTCGAAGTACTTGACCTTGGCCTCCGGCGTGAGGTTGCGTCCGTCGGGCTGGGGGATGCATTCGCCGACGAAGCGGGCCAGGTGCAGCCAGTTCTCGCGCTCGAACTGCCCGGCCACGATGGCCTTGACGGCCTCCTCCTCCTTGATGGCGCTGGCCTTGGCGTTGTTGAACTTGGTGTTCATGTCATCGACGCGGCCCTTGGTCTGGTTGGCGTCCTTGACCGCCTGCTGGACGTGCGGCGCCGTGTAGGGGCGTTGGCTGAGGTAGTTGCCCATGGCCATGCCGCCCAGGCCGAGCAGGAGGAGGCCGGCGGCGGCGACCGCCCACGGCTTCTTGGCGCGGATGAGGCGTTCGAGGCGGACCTCGGGGGGGAGCAGGTTGGTCAGCAGGCGGGTGCGGGCCAGGCCCTGGAGGGCCAGCCCGTAGCACACGCCGAAGCTGGCGAGGTTCTCGTTGAAGATGGGGGCGCCGACGACGGTGTCGCCGGTCAGGCGGGTCATCTTGTCGAGCTTGCGCACGTCGAGCTGGAGCTTGTCGGCGAGGAAGCGTTGCATGCCGGGGAGGCGGAAGGCGTTGCCCAGGCCGAGCATGTACTCGATGTTGGCGTCGCGGTGGGAGTTGGTGAAGAAGTTGAGGGAGCGTTGCACCTCGCCGACGAAGTCCGTCAGCACCGGCTTGAGGGTGACGAGCAGCTTCTTCAGCTCCGCCGCCCCGCTCTTGCCGGCGTTGCGTTTGAGGTGCTCGGCCTTGGCGAAGGTGAGCTTCATGTCCTTGGTGATGGCGCGGGTGAAGTGGTTGCCGCCGAGGGGGATGGGGCGCTGCCAGATCACGCGGCCGCCGTCGGTCAC
This sequence comes from uncultured Alcaligenaceae bacterium, assembly GCA_964630925.1. GTDB lineage: Bacteria > Planctomycetota > Planctomycetia > Gemmatales > Gemmataceae > RGDT01. The sequence goes on along the minus strand of CAZVZK010000002.1, from coordinate 64,227 downwards.
GACCATGTTGGAGCTGTCGGCGCCGACGTCGAGGCCGACGACGCAATTCTTCTTGCCGTCGTCGGGCTGGCCGGGCTCCTTGCCGAGGAGGTCGTAGGCGAGGAAGTTGCACAACGCGAGGGGGGCCATCTGGATGAAGTGGACCTCGACGTTGACCTCCTTGAAGTGCTGCATGTACTTGGCGACCATGTCGCGCTTCATGGCGAACAGGCCGATCTCGGTCTCGAGGGCGAGGCCGTCGATGACCTCGCCGGAGCCGAGCTTCTGGTAGTCCCAGACGACCTCGTCGAGGTTGAAGGGGATCTGCTGCTTGGCCTCGAACTTGACGATGTCGGCGATCTTCTTCTCTTCGACGGGGGGGAGCTTGACGAAGCGTGCCAGGCCGGACTGGCCGGGGACGGCGATGGCGACGGTGTCGCCGCGGACGGTGTTGCGGGAGAGGAAGGTGGTGAGGGCCTCGCGGATGAGCTGGTCGGGGTCGGCGTCGGGCTGGCTGAGGATCTTGGGGTACTCGATGAAGTCGAAGGCGGTGGCGGTGAGTGTGCCGCCCTCGTCGGGTTGGAGGCGGAGGGCCTTGAGGGCGCACTGACCGATGTCGATGCCCCAGACGCCGGGTGCCTGTTTCATGATTTCGCTCTCCCCGTGCGGACGCGGTGGGCCAGACGTGGGCCGTGCGTGCAGCGTACCAGCGGCGCGCCGGGCCTGTCAACGGGCGTGAAGCCCCTCCACGCCGGGAGGCGGGTTTTCACGCCGGCTCAACAGGCAGAACACGCTGGGGCCACGGCCGTTGGAGAGAGGATACGGAGGAAAGGAGGAAGGAGGAAGGATGAAGGAGGAAAAGGGGCGGGCTCGCGGGAGGCATCTCGGGGAGGGTTGGGCGAACGGATGAAGGGGTCGCGGGAATGGGGTTGCTCCCCAATCCCGCCACCCCTTTTCATCCTTCATCCGTCCGCCTTCAGCCTTCCGAGGATCAGTCCTCGCGGCGGGCCTCGGCGAGGGTCTTGATGCGTTCCGAGAGGAGGGTGATGTCGAACGGCTTCTTGAAGGCGTCGGAGAAGCCGAAGGCGTTGAGGCCCTCGGGGTCGGCCTCGTCCTCGCCGGCGAGGGCGACGATGAGGGTCTCCTTGTACGCCTCGTTGCGTTTCAACGCCTGGGCGATCTGGAGGGCGTCGGCGCGTCCGAGGGCGTGGTCGATGACGATGGTGTCGGGGTGGAAGGCCGACGCCTTGGTGCCGGCCTCGAACCCGGAGTGGGCGACCTCGAACTTGAAGTCGTCGTCCTCGGGGAGTAGCTCCTTGAGGCGCTCGATGAAGAGCGGCTCGGTTCCGACGAGCAGCACCTTGTGCCAGCTCTCCTCCTCGAGGGAGCCGAGGGGGATGTGGTTGTCCTTCATGAAGCGGACGAGCTGCTCGCGGGGGATGCGGCGGTCCTGGCTGCCGGGGATGCGGTAGCCCTTGAGCTTCCCGGTGTCGAACCACTTGCTGACGGTGCGGGGGGCCACGTGGCAGATCTTGGCGACCTGTCCGGTGGTGAAGACTTTCTTGATGGTCATGGCAGGCACTCCATTCCTGGAACCATGGTCCCGCCCCGGCCGGCTGACGCCATTGCCGGGCCGGCCGGGGCCTGTCGTCCGGGGGCCACCCCTCCCGCCCTCGTGGGGGTGGGCGGAGAGGGGGCGCCTGCCGCGCCGGGCGCATACGCGCTCGCCGGCTCGGGCATCCCCGGATCTCAGGCGCACGGGGGACGGGTCGTTGGGGGGTAACACGGGCCGCCCTTTCGGGGGCCGAACGTCTGGGCGTGGGGGCGTTCCGTCGCTTCGCCGCCGGGGTCCGTCCCGGCGGGCTTCTCGGTGGGGGTCGGCCGGTCTCCCGGCCACATACAGGATCGGACGACGGCCCTTGCCGGGCTCAAGAATTGCCCTCAGTCTGGGGAGGTTCTGCCGATTCCCTCTCCTGCGCCCGTCCCGCCCGCCGCCCGGCCTTCGTGGCCTGTCTGGCCTCTCGGGGCCGCCCCGCCTTGCCCACCTTTCCGGCGGCTGCCGTCCGCGGCGTCAATCCGGGGTATTTCGGAGGGCCGTTGTCCGTCATTCCCGGCCCGCCCTCATTGTAGCCCGGCGGACAAGTCCTCTTGACAGGAAATACTCACGTCCTCGGCAGAAGCGACACCACCGCTAGCTCGGAAGGCGCAGCGGTTGTCCACGGATCACACGGATCACACGGATCAAGAACAGAAGCCGAAGCAGAAGCGGAAGCAGGGGCGATCCGGTCTGTCTGCCTGCTGCTGATCTTGGCTGTTATCCGTGTCATCCGTGTGATCCGTGGACAGCTCTTCTTCCTTCCTCACTCCGAGCGATCCAGACGCTTGCGGAAGACCACCATGTCGTCGCCGTCGCTGTAGAAGTCGCGCAGCACCCCCGTCACCTCGTAGCCCAGCTTCAGATAAAAGCGCCGCGTCAGCTCCGAGTGCGGCATCGACGACACCTCGATGAACATCACCCGGCCCGAGCGGGCACGCACGTCGGCCTCGACGTGGCCCATCAGCTCGGTGCCGACGCCGGTGCCCTGTGCGGCCTTCTCGGCCGCGATCCAGTACAGGTACCACGAGCGGTCCGTCATCACGTCCGGCGCGTAGTAGGCGTAGCCCACGATGCGGCCATCGCGTTCGAGGACCACGGCGGCGTGGTCCGCGCCGGAGCGGCCCTCGTGGTAGTCGTCGAGCACCTCCTCCAGCACCTCGACCTCGTAGGGCTTGAAGAGGCCCGTGCCGGCGGTCAGGGCCAGCAGCGCCGGGGTGTCGTCGGGGCGGGCCGGGCGGATCATGTGAGGCCTCCTGCGGAACGAGGTTGCTCGCGGGGATGACTTTCCTTTACCATGCGCCGGCGTCCTTGCCAACCGCCGCCGCCCGAGGGCCGGCCCATGCTGCTGAGAGCCGTGACGGTGTTGGCGGTCATTTCGTCCGCCGCGTGGGGCGAGGGCCTGCGTGCGGGGGCCGCCAAGGTGGACATCACCCCGCCCGTCGGCTTCCCCATGTGGGGGTACGCCGCCCGCAAGGACGCGAAGTGCGAGGGCGTCCGCGACAGGCTCCACGCCCGCGCCCTCGTGCTGGAGGTCGGGAAGGACCGGATGGCGCTGGTCAGCCTCGACCTCGGGCGGGCGCCGACACGCGATTCGTCGGCACGCATCCGGGCCGCCCTGGCGAAGCTCGGCGTGGGCCGCATGATGCTCGCCGCGTCGCACACGCACCACGGCCCCGTGCTGGAGGACGAGTCCTGGCCGACGCCGAAGGCGCCGTATGTGCGGACGCTGGAGGACAGGGTCGTTGCCGTGGTGAAGGAGGCGGTAGGGAGGCTGGTGCCGGCGCGGGTGGGCGTGGCGGGCAAGGAGGTGACGCTCAACCGCAATCGGCACGCGCGGCGGGCCGACGCCCCGGTGGACCGCGAGCTGCTGGTGCTGCGTGTCGAGACGGAGAAGGGGGAGGCCATCGCCCACGCCGTCAACTTCGCCGCCCACCCCACCATGCTGCCGGCGCGGCTGTTGAAGTTCTCGCCGGACTGGCCCGGCTTCATGGCCGAGGCCGTCGAGAAGGAGACGAGGGCGCCGTGCCTGTTCCTGCAAGGGGCGTCCGGCGACCTGTCGCCCAACCCGCCGAAGGGGGAGGCCGGCCCGGAGAAGTTCGGCGCCGCCGTGGCGAAGGAGGCCCTGTCGCTCAAGGTGAAATGGATCGGCGCGGAGAAGATGGGGTGGCGGGAGGAGGAGTTCAAGTTCGCGGCACGGGTGCCGCTCGACAACCCGCTGGTGAAGGGGATGCTGGCCAATGCGTTCTACCCCGCGCTGGTGGCGTTCTACGAGCGCGAGTACGCCGACGCCGTGAGGCCGCGGCTCTCGGTGGCGCTGCTGAACGACATCGCGTTCGTGGGCGTGTCGGGCGAGGTGTTCACGGGGCACTCACTGCACCTGAAGCGGCGGGCGCGGACGGGGAGGGTGATCTTCGTCGGCTACTGCAACGACTACCAGCAGTACTTCCCGACCATCGAGGCGCTGGCCGAGGGCGGGTACGGCACGGAGTTCTACATCTCACCGGCGGCGTTCGGCGCGGGCGAGCGGATCATGGACCGGGCGTTGCTGCATCTCTTGGCGCTGCGCGGGCGGCTGAAGGTGGAGTGAGGGGGGCTGTCGTAGAGCACGCTTCCAGCGTGCTCCGCAGGGCCCCCGAGAGACCTGATGGCCCCCGGAGGGTTGGGCGAGCACGCTGGAAGCGTGCTCTACGGTAGCAGCCTCACGGGGAGTCTGGTACAAGGAGCCACGGATGGCGCGTCTGCTCATCATCGCCCTGTTCTCGTTCGTGGCGCTGAAGTCCCTCGTGGCGCCGGGGCGGAATTCGGTGTACCCGGAGTACTCGCAGGCCGGCCTCGACTTCTGGTCCGCCGAGCCGCTGTCGTTCGTCGCCCAGCAATACCTGCCCTACTTCTCCCTGGCCATGTCGCCGCTGGCGCTGCTGCCGGACCGCGTCGGGCAGACGCTGTGGGCCGTCGGGACGCTGGCGCTGTACCTGACGGGCCTGCGGGCGTTCTTCCTGGCATGTGTGCTGCCATCGATCCGAGGGGCGGATGAGGGCCGATGCTGGCTCGTGTTCCTGCTGTGCGGCATGTGCGTGGGGATGTCGAGCCTCGCCAACCAGCAGGCCAACGCCCTCATCGCCGGCCTGCTGCTGTGGGGGGGCGTCTTCGTGCGGCGGGGGCAATGGTGGCCGGCTGCGGCGTGCCTGGCGCTGCCGATGTTCAAGGTCTACCCGCTGGCCCTTGGGCTGGTGTACGCCGCCCTGCACCCGCGTCTGGCCTGGCGCCTCGCCGCCGTGGCGGCGGCGCTGATGGCGGTGCCGTTCCTCGCCCTGCCGCCGGCGTCGGCGGCGGAGCGTTACCTGTGGATCGTGGAGTACATGCGCGAGGGGGTGCATTCGCTGCGGTTCCATCTGGTGGGCGTGCGCGAGTGGCTGGGGCAGCTCGGGGTGGAGCTGTCGCCGGCGGAGTTCCTGCCCATCCAGGCCCTCGCGGGCGGGATGATCCCGCTGTTGTTGCTGGCGTCGCGTGAGGGTGAGGAGGCACGCGAGCGCCGCGCCTTCATCCTGACCTGCCTGTGGTTCGTGACGTTCGGGCCGTCGGTCGAGGGGCCGACGTACCTGCTGGCCGCCCCGGCGCTGGGGTGGCTCCTGCTGCGCTCGTGGCCGCGCGGGGCGTGGACGGCGTTCGGCTTCACGCTCGGCCTGATCCTCCTGTGCGGGCCGGCGCAGACCTCGCTGTTCGGCGTCGAGGCGCAGCGGTGGATGGCCCGCACCCGGCCGGCGTGCCTGGCGCTGCTCCTGGCGTTCGCGTGGCAGGCGGCGGCGGCCGCGCGGGCCGCGTGGGCGAGTGTCGCCCGCCAGGGGAGGGCGAGGCTCCTGCCGAGCCGATGATGACACGGGAGCGTAGCGACACCGATTCATCGAAGGCCGAAGGGCCGGTGTCACGTAACCGACCAGGCGGGTGTGGGAATGAGACGGAAGTGGACGGTTGCTATGGCCGGGGTGGGGCGGATTGCATTGCATTGCACCCCCCCCAGGCACCCCCTGAAATGCAAATTCCTGGGTGAATTTGCATTGCAGGGCCTGTGGTCAGGCCACCCACGCCCGTGCCGTGGCCGCCCTCCACGTCTCATTTTGTCTATATAACCCCACATGCCGGGTGAACGGCTACGGTGTCACTTCGCTCCCTGGTTGTCGTTCGGCTCGGCGGGAGCCTCGCCCTCCCCTGGCGTCGATGGGCCGCAGCGGGCTCACTCCTTCGGCTCGAACCCAGGACGGATCTTTCCGTCCCTGTCGATCAGCGGCAACGCCTCCTTGACGCGGCCCAGCTCGCGGCAGCCGGGGCCGACGCCGTCCACGCCCAGGTCGTCCTTCATCGCCGCCGCCAGCGCCTGCAACTTCTTCACCACGTCGGGGTTGTCGGCGGCCACGTTCTTCGACTCGCCGACATCGTCCTTGAGGTTGAACAGCGTCGGCTTGAAGGGGCCGTCCATCTTCGCGCCCGCGGCCGTCGGCGGGGCGACGTGCAACTTCCAATCGCCGTGCCGGACGGCGTGGAGCTTCAGGCCGCGGAAGTAGTGGAACGTCTCGTGCGCGGGTTTGGCGTCCTTCTCAGCGAACAGGTGCGGGCGGACGTCCACGCCGTCGATCTTGCGGCCCTCGGGCGGCCTCGTGCCGGCGAGGGCGGCGAAGGTCGGCAGCACGTCGAGCATGCCGACGACGGCGTCCGAGGACGTGCCGGCGGGGATCTTGCCCGGCCACCAGGCGATGGTCGGCACGCGCATGCCGCCCTCCCAGGTGCTGGCCTTGTTGCCACGCAGGGGCGTGTTGATGGCCCGGGGCGTGCCGCCGTTGTCGCTGGTGAAGATGACGAGGGTGTTCTTCTCCAGCCCGTGCTTGCGGACGGCGTCGAGCACCTGGCCGACGCCCCAGTCGGTCTCCTCGACCCAGTCGGAGTACAGGCCGTGCTTCGACTTGCCGGCCCACTTCTTGCCGGGGTAGAGCGGGAAGTGGACGGAGTTATGGGCGAGGTAGAGGAAGAAAGGGCGATCCTTGTTCGTGGCGATGAACTTCACCGCCTCCTCGGTGTACGTCTCGACGAGCGCCTGCTGGTCGTCCGGCTTCACGCGTTTGATGACGGTGCCGTCGCGCAGCAGCGGCAGCGGCGGCTGGCCGTCGCCCTTGGGATTCTTCGGCAGCGGCTGGCCGAGGTTGCTCTTCACGCCGTCGGCCGCCGGGCCCATGTCGTTGGAGTACGGCAGGCCGTAGTGGTAATCGAAGCCGTGACGGGCGGGGAGGAATTCGGGCTGGTCGCCGAGGTGCCACTTGCCGACGATGGCCGTCCGATAGCCGGCGTCCTTGAGGAGCCTCGCGACGGTGGTCTCCTTCGTGGAGAGGCCGACGGCGTTGCCGGGGAAGAGGACGCCGGGGATGGGCAGGACGCGCTTGGGGTAGCAGCCGGTCATGAGGGCGGCCCGCGACGGCGAGCAGACCGGGGCGGCGTAGAACGAGGTGAATTTGCGGCCCTCCTTCGCCATCCTGTCCAGGTGCGGCGTGCGGTTGATCTTCGAGCCGAACGGCCCGATGTCGGCGTAACCCAGGTCGTCGATGTTGATGAAGATGAGGTTCGGCTTCTCGCTGGCCGGCTTCTCGGCCGCGGGCTTCTTCCCGACATCCGCCTTCGCCAGGGTGGCGTGGGCGTCCCACTCCTTCTGCCACAGGGCGGCCAGCTCCTTCACCTTCTCCGGCTTGTCCTTCGCGAGGTCCTTCGTCTCGGTGCGGTCCGTGGAGAGGTCGTACAGCTCCCAGTCGGCCGTCCGGCCGGCGGCGACGATCTTCCAGTCGCCGACGCGCAGGGCGCGGTTGCCCTCGTGCAGCCACCACAGCGACTCGCGCTTGATGGCCACGTCCTTCGCGAAGGCGGGGACGAGGCTGCGTCCGGGGGCGCGGGGGGCCTTCTCGGGCGGCTTGCCGCCGGCCAATTCGAGGACGGTGGGGACGATGTCGATGACGTGGCCGGGCGTGTGGCGCAGCTCGCCCTTCGCCTTGATGCCGTTGGGCCAGTGGGCGATGAGGGGGGTGCAGATGCCGCCCTCATGCACCCAGGTCTTGTGCCGGCGGAACGGGGCGTTGCAGTGGCCCGACCAGCCGGGGCCGAGGCACAGGTACGAGGCGGCGCTGCCGGGGGCCGCGGCGGGGTCGTGGCCGTCGCCGCGCACCATGATCTCGGCGCTGGCGCCGTTGTCGGACAGGAACAGGATGAGCGTGTCGTTCAGCGCCCCCATCGCCTTAATCTGGGCGACGAGGCGTCCGATGTCCTGGTCCATGCGGTCCACCATCGCCGCGTGGACCGCCATCTTGTCGGCCTGGAATCGGCGCTGGGCGTCGTTGAGGTCCTTCCAGGGCAGGGGGCGGTTGACCTCACCCGGACCGAGTTTCTTGATGGCGTCGGGGAAGGCGTACGGCGGGCCGACGCCGCGCTCCGTCGGCGAGAGCGTGCCGGTCAGCTTGAGGGCCTTGATGCGCTCCCAGCGCCTGTCGCGCATCTCGTCCCAGCCGGCGAGGTACGTCTTCCTGTAGCGGGCGATGTCCTCCGGGGGGGCGTGCAGAGGGAAGTGCGGCGTGGTGAACGCGACGAACGAGAAGAACGGCGATCCGGCGTGCTTCTCGGCATGCTCCTTGAGGCACTTGATGGCGTGCCCGGCGATGTACGAGGATGAGTAGCCGTAGGCCTTCGCGTCGGCGGGGGGGAGGGGCTTGTCGTCCTCGGTGTGGCGGCGTGGGGCGAAGTGGCGGTCGTGGTCTTCGAGGCTGTAGGAGCGGTGGAAGCCGTTGTCGAGCGGCTTGCCGTCCACGTGCCACTTGCCGGAGTGATAGGAACGGTAGCCGAGGGGCCCGAGCATTTTGGGCAGGAGGACGGCCCAGGGCGGGCGGGTGCCCTTGCCGCCGCTGGCGACGCCGGGGACGGAGTCGCGGCGGACCTGCTGGGCGTAGAAGCCGGTGAGGAGGGCGGCGCGCGTGGGCCAACAGCGGGCGGTGTTGTAGAAGGCGGTGAAGCGGAGGCCGTCCTTCGCCAGTCCGTCGAGGTGCGGCGTGCGGATCTCGCCGCCGTAGCACCCGGCGTCGGAGAAGCCCATGTCGTCGGCGAGGAGGACGACGACGTTGGGCGGGGCGGCGAGGGCGAGGAGGAGGACGGCGGGGTGCATGGCGGGGTCCCTCGGTGGCGGTGAGGGATGTTATGGCGGGCCGCGGGCGTGGCGGCGAGGATGGGCCGAAATGAAAGGGCCTCGCGGCGTACTCTGATGCGGGCCGCATGCCGCGTGGCGATGGCCCGGGAGGTGGGCCCATGAGCGACATCGAATCCGACTTCGAGGAATACGAGGACGCCCGGGAGAGGGAAGGTGGCCTTCAAGACGGGCGGGCCCCGGCGTCCTGGGGGCTGGTGTACTCGGCGGCGGCGGCGCTGGGGCTGTTGCTCCTGGGGGCGCTGGTGCTGGCTCTGCTGCCCCGGTGAGCGGGCCCCGCGGCGGGTCATACAATCCCGATTGCCCCCAGGAAGACCGAGGCCGAGATGCCGAAGACCGCGCCTGCCGTCGGGCTCATCATGGGCAGCGACTCGGACTGGAAGACCATGTCGCGCGCCGCGGAGGCGCTCGACGCCCTCGGCATCGCCTACGAGGCGAAAGTGGTCTCGGCCCACCGCACGCCCGACGACCTGTTCCGCTACGCCGAGGAGTCCGAAGTCAACGGGCTGTCGCTGATCATCGCCGGCGCGGGGGGGGCCGCCCACCTGCCCGGCATGACCGCCGCCAAGACGGTCGTCCCGGTCATCGGCGTGCCCGTCGCGGCCACCCCGCTGGGCGGCATCGACGCCCTGCTGTCGATCATGCAGATGCCCGCCGAGATCGGCGTCGCCACGGCGGGCGTCGGCCCCGGGGGCGCCGGACGGGCCGCCCACTTCGCGGCGGCCATCCTGCGGCCGCGTCGCCCCGAAGCCACGCCCCCGGTGGCGATCCTGGCCGAGGACGAGGCCGACCTGGAGCTGATGGGGCATGCCGCGAGGGTGTTGACCGAGCTGGGCATCCCCCACTCCGTGCGTGCGGCAGGGCGTGAGGCCTCCGACGAGGCGCTCCTGGAGCTGGTGCGTGAAGAGGCCGGGGCGGGCGCGTTCATCGCGGCCTCGGCGCACGGGATCGGGCTGGCGTGCCGGGTGGCGCGGGCCACGGCCTGCCCGGTCCTGGCCGTCCCCCTCGCGCCCACCCCGATCGAGTCGATCGACCGGTTCGCGCGGCCCTTCCTCGACATGCCGGCGGGCGTGATGTCGCTCGCGGTGGGCAAGCCGGGCGCGATCAACGCCGCCCTCTTCGCCGCCGCCGCCCTGTCCGCTCCGGGCTCGCCCACCCGTGCGGCGCTGCGCCGGAGGCGCGAGGAGCAGGTCACGAAGGTCCGCGCGATGACGCTCCCTGCCCCGTAACACACGCGGCCCGCGTGCCTTCTTCAGGCACGCGGGCCGTGTGTTACGGGACGGACCTCTGGGGGGCGTCCGTCAATCGTCGGTGTTGCTCTCCGGGATCAGCTCGTTGCGGATCTCGCCGACGCCGGGCGTCATGCGCACGATCAGCTCGGCCAGGCGCTTCTCGCGCAGATCCTTGACGGGGCCACTGAGGACGACCGCGTTGCCGTCGACCGCCACCTGGATGCGCTCGCGCGAGGGCAGGCGCGTCGAGTTGGCGATGGCGCTGGTCAACTGGGGGCGCATCGTGACGACGGGCCGCACCGGCGTGCGGTCGAAGCGGATCTGCGTGGTGAAGGCGGGGGCCCGCCGGATGCCGGCCGTCGTCGCGCCGTTGAACTGGCCGGCGACGCCGCCCAGGCCCTGGCCGCCGAGGGCCTGGCCGCCGCGGCCGCCCAGCCCGCCCGTCGTGCCGCCGACGCCCGAACGGCCAACGGTGGCCGTGTTCGTCCCTGCGTAGAGGGGCTGGCCGAAGGTCGAGGTGGTCGGGTACGGCTTCACGGTGCCCGCGGCGTTGGCGATGGCGGCGGTCTGGCCGCTCGTGCCCTGCTGGAAGCCGATGGCGACGGGGTTGTACATGTACTTGGCGAACGGCCCGGCGTTGGACGGGGTCGAGCCGGACGCGCCGCCGGTGGCGCCGCCGCGGGCGCCGCCCGTGGTGGCGGTGCCGCCGGTGCCGCTGCCGCTGCCGACGAAGCCGCCGCCGCCGGTGTTGCCGGTGCCGCTGCCGAAGCCGCCGCTGCCGACGAAGCCGCCGCCGCCGGTGTTGCCTCCGCCGCTGCTGCTGGAGCCGAAACCGCCGGTGCCGACGAAACCGCCGCTGCTGGCGCCGCCGGTGCCGCCGGTGCCGCCGGTGCCGCCGCCGTTGCCGCCGATACGCTGGGCCTGGGCCGTGCCGGCGAGGGCGAGGACCGCCAGGGCCAGGCCCGCGCCGTGGAACATGTGTCGCATCGCTCTTCCCCTATTCGTTAGACCTGTCCGGTCCCCTATCTTATCCTAACACCGCACCCTGTCGGGAGGCTCACCGTGCCCCCAGCGCTCCATCTCGCCACATTCTCTATCGATGTTTCCCCGCCCGTCGGCCATCCGCTGTGCGGCGGGTGGATCGAGCCGTGCCGTGCCGTCGATGACCCCCTCCGCGCTTTGGGCGTCGTCCTGCTCGGCCCGGAGGCCCCCGTCGTCCTGTGCGCCGTGGACTGGTGCGGCATCCGCAACGACGCCCACCTCGCCTGGGTGAGGGCCATCGCCGAGGCCGCCCACACCACGCCGGGGCGCGTGGCGGTGCAGTGTGTACACCCGCACAACGCGCCGTTCGCGGACGTCCGCGCACAAGAGTTAATCGACAAGGCGAAGGGCCCGCCGTCGCTCGACCTCAAGTATTTTACGGGCTGCGTGGATCGTGTGGCCGCCGCCGTCAAGAAGTCGCTCGCCTCGACGGGCAAATTCACTCAAGTCGGCGTCGGGCAGGCGAAGGTGCACGAGGTGGCGTCCAACCGGCGGGTGGTGAAGGACGGCAAGGTCAAGTTCACGCGGACGAGCGCGACGAAGGACCCCGCGGCGCGTGCGGAGCCGGAGGGGTTGATCGACCCGTGGCTGAAGACCTTGAGCTTCTGGCGGGATGAGCGGCCCCTGGCGGCCCTGCACTACTATGCCACCCACCCGATGAGTTATTACGGCGACGGCCGGGTGACGAGCGACTTCTGCGGCCTGGCGCGTGACGCGCGTGCCGGAGAGGGCGAAAAGGCCTTCCAGGCCTATTTCACCGGTTGCGCCGGCAACGTGACGGCCGGCAAGTACAACGACGGCGAGAAGAAGAACCGCGCGGCGCTGCGGGACCGCATCCTCGACGGCATGCGTTCCGCCTGGAAGGCGACGAAGAAACACGCCGTGGACACCTGGTCGTGGAAGGAGACGGCGATCGCCTTCGCGGCGCGCGAGGAGAGGTCGTTCGGCGAGGCGGCCAGCAAGGCGGTCCTGGAGGACGGGAAGGCCGCCAAGGCGCGGCGCGGCAACGCGGCCTTCCAGCTCGCGTGGCTGGAGCGGATCAAGCGCCCGGTGACGCTCGGCTGCCTGCACATCGGCCCGGCGTCGGTGCTGCACCTGCCGGGGGAGGCGTTCATCGAGTACCAGCTGTTCGCGCAGAAGGCGGCGAAGGACCGCTTCGTGTGCGTGGCGAGTTACGGCGACGGGGGGATGGGCTACATCCCGACGGACGCGGCGTTCCTGGAGGGCGGCTACGAGCCGACGGTGGCGCTGGCGGCGCCGTGCCAGAAGAGGCTGGAGGGGGCGATGGGCAAGGCGCTGGCGCGATGAGCGGCTTCCGTGGGGGTACGGCAAAGAATCCGGTAGGGCGAGGCGCGAGGCTCCTGCCGAGCCGATCGACGCTCGGGAGCGCGGCGGGCACCGGATGCGAAGTCGTGCGGCTCGGCAGGAGCCTCGCCCTCCCGGTTCTGTTGCCCGACCCCTCCGTGGCGGCGAGCGCCGGCTTCTGGACGCCGCCCGCCCCGTCGCATACAACGCGCGCCATGAGCGATCCCGCGCCTCCGCCTCCGTCCCTGTTGGCCCGCGTCTGGCGTCTCGCCGGCGGCGTCTTCGTTTTCCTCGTCGTCGCGTGGCACCTCTTCTTCCTCGTCGTCCGCAACCCCCTCGACCTGTGGGGCGACGAGATCCGCGGCTGGCTCGTCAAGAAGGGCTGGCTGGCGAAAAAGGGCGAGGGGCCGACGACCTGGGACGGGCCCTACCGCCTCGCCGACCGGCTGACGTACTACTTCGCCAACAAGACCGGCGCCGAGCAGAACTGGGGGCTGTTCGCCCCGCCGATGGCCCGGCGCTCCCCCTTCCTCGGCACGCGCTACGAGTTCACCGACGGCACCAGCGAGACCCTCGTCTCGTCCAACGAGCCGGACGACCCCGCCCGCTACTTCCGCTTCGGCAGGGCCAACACGCGCAAGTACGAGGACTACATGATGACCGGCGTGGCCGAGGACAGCTTCGAGCTGCCGACGTGGTCGGCGTACGTCCGCTCCCTCGCCCGCCACTGGCACGCCTCCAGGCCCGACGACCCGCGCGAGCTGAAACGCATCGTCCTCGTCAAACGCTACTTCTACTTCCCGGCGCCGGGTGAGCCGCCCGGCGAGTACGGGCCGCCCGAGGAGAAGTTCGTGCAGGCGTTCACGCCCGACGGGAGGCCCGCCCGGTGAACGCCCTCCTGCGCCTCCTCGGGGCCCCGTTCGTCACCGTCTGGCGATTCTGGACGGAGCCGGTCCGCGCCGAGCCGCTGGCCGCCTTCCGCATCCTCATCGGGGTGACGGCGATGGCGAACCTCCTGACCGGGTTCGCCTGGAAGCTCCCCGGCGCCGTGGGCGGGGACGACCCGCTCCTCCCCGCCAGGACGCGCGACCCGTGGCTCCAGCGCACGGGCCGTGTGAGCCTGCTGCGCGGCCCGGTGTCGCTGCCGCTGCTGGGCAAGTGGCTCCCCGCCGACGTGGTCGGCGACCACGCGCCGAAGTGGGCGGAGGGGTGGGTGCCGGAGCCGTGGGCCGAGGCGTGGAAGGAGTGGGGCGAGAGGCCGGGCAGCGCGTATCTGCTGTTCGGCGTGTTGATCCTCGCGCTGGCGTCAATGACGGTGGGATTCCTGACGCGGCTCTCGACGCTGGTGGCCTTGCTGCTGATCACGACCTTCACGAACACGCTGTCGGAGTACCTCAACGGCGGCGACTGGATGGCGCGGCTGTCGCTGTGGTATCTGCTGCTGGCGCCGGCGGGGGCGACGTGGTCGGTGGACGCCTGGCTGTGGCCGCCGGAGGGGCCGGGGCCGGTGATGGTGGCGCCGTGGAGCCTGCGGCTGATGCAGATCCAGCTCGCGTTCATGTACCTGTTCGCCGGGCTGATCAAGCTGGGCGACGTGCACTTCGATAACGGCACCTGGTGGGCGTCGCTGGACGTGGCGAACGGCCTGGCGACGCTGGACGCGACGCACTACGCCCCGGGGTCGTGGTGGCCGCGGGGCGACTGGATCGACGGCAGCGCGATCTACTGGGTGATGAACGACCTGTCGCTGACGCGGTGGTCGTACGCGCAGGCGCCGGTGCCGTACTTCCTGTGCCAGATGCTGACGTGGACGACGCTGGTGTTCGAGATCGGCTTCGTCGTCCTCGTGTTGTGGAGATGGACGCGCGTCCCGCTGCTGGTGGTGGGGGTGATGCTGCACCTGGGCATCCTGATGACGCTGGAGATCGGCTGGTTCAGCGAGGTGGTGATGTGCTGGTACGTGCTGTTCCTGTCCGGGGACGCCGTGACGGCGGCCTCACGGCGGCTGTTCGGCAGGCCGGCGGAGGCGGAGGCGGAGGCGGCGCCAGGGTGAGGCAGGCGGGCGGTCACTTGCCGGCCTTGTCGTCCTTCTTCGGGGGCGGGGCTTCCTTGGGGGGGGCGGGCTTGTCGTCCTTCCTGTCGGCGGACGGCATGCGGGGGCGGTCGTCGTTGCGGTTGGCGCCGCGCGTGCCGAGGTTCTGGCCGCAGCCGGCGAGGAGGAGGGCGAGGAGGGCACACGGGAGCATTCGCATCGACGTTCACCACGGGTCAGGAAAAGAGCGAGGGCCGACTGCCATGATAGCAGCCGGCCCTCGCGATGTTCGCCGAAGTGTTACTTGGCGTCCTTCTTGGGGTCCTTGGCGGGATCCTTGGCGGGATCCTTGGCCGGGTCGCCGGTCATCGGCTTCGGCGGGTCGCCGCAGCCGACGACGCTGACGGCGCCGGCGACGACGAAGCAGGCCAGGAGCAGAGCCGTGATGATCTTCTTCATTCGATGTTCCCTTCCGTTGATTGAGAACGAGGTCCAGGGTCACTCAGTCATGCCGGCCCGGCGAACCGTGCTGGGCCGGCGAGGATCGTTTGCCGAGGAGGGCAAGGGCAGGTCACTTGCCGTCGCCGCCCTTTTCCTTCGGCTTGGGGTCCTTGGCGGGGTCCTTCGCGGGATCCTTGGCGGGGTCCTTAGCCGGATCCTTCGCGGGGTCCTTGGCGGGATCCTTGGCGGGGTCCTTAGCCGGGTCCTTGGCGGGGTCCTTGGCCGGGTCCTTCGCGGGGTCCTTGGCCGGGTCCTTGGCGGGGTCCTTGGCGGGATCCTTGGCGGGGTCCTTAGCCGGATCCTTCGCGGGGTCCTTGGCCGGGTCCTTGGCGGGATCCGGCTTGGGGTCCTTCTTGGGGTCGACCTTCTTGGGGTCGGCCATCGGCTTCGGCGGATCGGGGCAGCCGGTGGTGACGGCCAGCAGGCTGGCGACCACGAGCAGCGCGAACAGCTTCTTCAGCATCGTTATGTTCCTCAGGGCGCAACATTCCTCGCGGGGGTGTACGGACGCCCCCGTCGTCGCAAGCCGATCAGGCCGCGGTACATAGAAATGATGCGCGCCTCGTGAAATTATTCCCGAGAATCGGGGGACGATCTCACCCAGCCCCCCGAAGGCTCCGGAGCTGGACCGGTTGGCGGTGGACGTGTCGAGGATGGTGAACACGGGCGCGGGCATGGTTCAAGGGCGGGTAACAGGCCGGCGGGGCGCGTCCGCGGGCTGATCGCGGCACTGGCCTCCGACAGCTTCGAGGAGCGCGAGGCGGCGATGGAGGCCCTGGCCGACCTGGGGGAGAAGGCGGCGACGCAGCTCGAACGTGTCTTGAAAGGGCCCGGTGACATCGAGGTGAGGCGTCGGGTCGAGAGGCTGCTGGGCCGGCTGGGCGGCGCCCCCGAGGCGACGCTGCGTTTGCTCCGCGCCGTCGAAGCGTTGGAGCGGATCGGGACCGCGGAGGCCGCCGGCGTCATCGCGGCGCTGACGAAGGGCGATCCGGGCGCACGCCTCACCGGGGAGGCGAGGGCGGCGCTCGAACGGCTCAAGCGCCGCTGACCTCATTCGACACCGCCCCAGGTGGGCGGCCGGGGAATTGTCCCTTGACGAGTGCCCGTCCGCCGTGTGTGATGGCCTGCGCGGCGAGGGATGCGAATCCCTGACTTCACGATTGAGGATGGGATGAAGGTCCGCGATGTCATCAGGCGCCTGGAGGCCGACGGATGGTATCGCGTCCGAGCGAAGGGTGGCCACCGTCAATTCAAGCATGCTTCCAAGAAAGGGCGGGTCACGGTGGCCGGGAAACTGAATGTGGACGTGCCGTTGAAGACCTTGAAGAGCATCTGGACGCAGGCCCAATTGCCGGAGGAGGAGTGATGCGGTACGCCGTAGTCATCGAGAAAGGCCCGACGAGTTACGGCGCCTACGTCCCCGATCTGCCGGGCTGCGTGGCGGTCGGGAAAACGGCCGCCGAGGTGAAAAAGTTGATCGCCGAGGCCGTGCCCCTGCATCTGGAGGGGCTGCGCGAAGACGGCTTGCCCATCCCCGACCCCGCGACGGAATGCGAGTACGTGGAGGTTTGATCCCGAACGGCAATGGTGACACGCGGCCCACGTGTCACCACGGGATCACTCGATGCGCCAGCCGGTGCCGCCGGGGCGGTCCTCCAGCGTCACGCCGAGGGCCGCCAGGCGCGACCGGATCAGGTCGCCCATCGCGAAGTTCTTCGCCTTGCGCGCCTCCTGACGCACGTCGATCAGCAGTTGGATCAGCCCGCCGACCAGCGCGTCGCTCGCGCCGGCGGAGGACGCCGGCTTCGTCTCGAAGACGCCGAGGATGCGCCCCAGCTCGCGGAGCACGCCGACGCCACGCTTGAACTGCGCGACATTGTCGGCGGACGCCTCGGGCGCCTCCAGCTTCTTCACGTCGGCGAAGCGGTTCAGCGTCGTCAGCAGCTCGTACAGCTTGCCGACGGCGCCTCCCGTGTTGAAATCATCATCCATCGCCTCCAGGAACTGCAGTCGCAGCCGGGCCACCTCCGCGAGGAACTCGTTGGCCGTCGGCACGTCGAACTTCGTCATCCGCGTCTCGGCGGGCAGGGCGTAGAAGTCCTCCTTCGTCACACGCCGGTAGCGCTCGAAGAAGCGGTAGAAGTTATCGAGGCTGGTGCCGACCTCCTCCAGCCGCTTTTCGCTGTACTCGATGGGGCTGCGGTAGTGGGTGCTGAGGAGCAGGAAACGCACGGTCTCCGGGGCGTGGGCCGCCAGCAGGTCGACGACGTTCACGACGTTGCCGACCGAGCCCGCCATCTTCGACGTGCCCATCTTCAACAGCCCGTTGTGCATCCAGTAGCGCGAGAAGGTCGTGCCGGTGAACGACTCGCTCTGCGCCAGCTCGTTCTCGTGGTGCGGGAACTGCAGGTCGAGCCCGCCGCCGTGGATGTCGAGCGTGTCGCCGAGGAGCTTGCGGCTCATGGCGGAGCATTCGATGTGCCAGCCGGGCCTGCCGGGGCCCCAGGGGCTGTCCCAGCTCGGCTCGCCCGGCTTGACGCCCTTCCACAGGGCGAAGTCGCCGGGGTTGCGCTTCCTGTCGCTGACCTCGATGCGCGAGCCGGCCTCGAGCTGTTCCGGGTCGCGGTTGCACAGCTTGCCGTAATCGTGATCCTTGCTGATGTCGAAGTACACATCGCCGCCGGCGGCGTAGGCGTGGCCCTTCGCGATCAGGCCGGCCATCATCTCGATCATGCCGGCGATGTGCTCCGTCGCCTTCGGCATGTGGTCGATGCCGGTCACATTCAACTTCTTCAGCGAATCGACGTAATCGGCGGTCATCTTCTCGGCCAGGTCCTGAACGGTGGTGTTCAGCTCCCTGGCCCGGTTGATGAGCTTGTCATCGACGTCCGTGATGTTCACCACCCACGTCACCTTATAGCCGAGGTAGGTGAGGTAGCGCTTCACGCTGTCGAAGATCACCGGCCCGACCATGTGGCCGATGTGGCTGGGCTTGTAGACGGTCGGGCCGCAGACGTACATGCCGACGTGGCCGGCCCGCACCGGCTTGAACTCCTCCTTGGTCCGAGTCAGCGTGTTGTAGACGCGCAGCGCCATCGTCCCCGCCCCTTCTCACTGATTCCTGTCGATCAAAACCGCCACCTGGCAGGCGATGGCCTCGGCCCGGCCGATGTGGCCGACCCGCTCGCCCGTCTTCGCCTTCACGTTCACGGCGTCCGTGCCCAACATCTCGGCCAGACTCGCGCGGATCGCCTGCTTCACCGGCCCCAGCTTCGGCTCCTGGGCCATGATCGTCACGTCTGCATTGACCACGCGCCAGCCGGCGAGGTTCAGCCGCCGCAGCGTCTCCGTCACGAAGACGCGCGAGTCGGCGTCCTTCCACTCCCCCTCCGTGTCCGGGTAGAGGTCGCCGATGTCGCCCATGCCGGCGGCCCCGAGGAGGGCGTCGGTGAGGGCGTGCAGCACCACGTCGGCGTCGGAGTGGCCCATGAGGCCGCGCGTATGCTCGACGCGGACGCCGCCCAGGATGAGCGGACGCCCTTCTTCGAGACGATGGGTGTCGTGGCCGATGCCGACTCTCATGCGCCGATTGTACCGGCGCGGGCGGGGCCAGGCCAAGACGAAGACGCGGGGCGTTTCCTCGTTGCGGCCGCCCCCCCGGCTCTGCTATCTTGACAGACGGGGAGAGCATGGCGGAGGGGAGTCGCGATGCGGCATCTACTTGCGTTCATCCTGGCGGCCTTGTGCATCGGCCTCGCCCCCGCACAGGGCGACACGTCGAAGAAGGACACGCCCAGGAAGGACAAGGAGAAGGACAAGGAGGAGCCGAAGATCCCGAAGGTCAACGGCAAGACGCTCAAGGAGTGGCGCGCCTCCCTCAAGCCGGACCCGGCCCGCGAGGTGAACCTCGACGCCAGCCGCCGCGCCTTCGCCATCCTCTCGATCATGCAGTTCGACGATGCCCGCGAGGCGGTGGACGACCTCCTCGACCGGGCCGCCAACGACCCCGACATCAGCCCGCGCGTCAAGGCGCTGATGGCCCTGAGGCACATCGACCTCGACAAGGAGAGGGACGTGCCGAAGGTCATCGCCGCCCTCGCCGACCGCTTCACCATCGTCACCAGGGACGGGGGCAAGACACGCAAGGAGGGCCAGGCCACCATCCGCTACGAGGTGCTGGGCACCCTGCAGCGTTTCCTCCCCGACATCGTCGGCACAAAGGGCGCCCTCGACGGCCTGATCTCGGTGACGTCCGACGGCGGGTCGTGGGAGACGCGCCAGCTCGCCCTGAACACCCTGTGGCGCGCCGGCGTCGAGGACCGCGAGCGCAAGGACAAGGGCGGGCCGCCCCGCGCGGAGATCGTCTCCGCCCTCCTCGACGCCCTCGACAAGAAGGCCGCCAACACCTGGATGGTGAAGCTGGAGGCCCTGGGCGGCCTGACGGCCCTCGGGCCGCCCCCCGCCGACCCCGCGCTGCGGACGCGCATGTCGGACGTCCTGAACACCTACGCCGCCGGCGGCACGGGCAAGGGCGCGGACGCCGGCAAGGTCCACGCCATCTGGGCCTGCGCCGCGCTGTCCCACCTGGGGGCCGACACCGGCAGCACCAAGGCGCCGCTCGACTTCGTCGCCGGCCAGGTCGACGCGCCCCTGCTGGAGACACGGCTCAACGCCGTCGCCGCATTCGGCACCCTGGGCAAGGCGGCCATCAAGCACGCCCCCCGGCTGTTGAAGCTGACCGACGGCGCCGACCTCGCCGTCGCGCGGGCGGCCATGAGCGCCCTGGCGTCCATGGGCGACAAGTCCGACGCCACCACGGCGAAGCTCCTGAAGCTGGCCGCCCCCGCCGGCAAGCCGGACAAGGAGGCCCTGACGCGCGCCGCGACGGCCATCCAGACGCTCGTCGCCATGACCCACGACGCCCCGGCCGTCCTCAAGGCGCTGGAGGCCATCGAGAAGGACGACAAGGCGGACAAGGGCCTGGCCGCGGTGGCGCGGTCGGCCCGCGCCCACCTCGCCGAGAAGAAGGAGGAGGAGAAGGACAAGACGCGTCAGGCGGTCGCCTTCAACCTCTACGCCCTGGCGATGCAGATGGCCAGGGACAGCAAGGCGGGGTCGCTGCCGACGGTGGACAAGGTCAACGAGAAGACGCTGAAGGAGTGGCTGGCCGAGCTGAACGAGAAGGACGCCAGCCTGCGTGCACGCGCCGTCGTCGCGATCATGCAGTTCGACAAGATCACCGACGACACGATCCCGGCGCTGCTGCGCGTCCTGCGCACCGACCCGGACGTGAGCCCGCGGACCAAGGTCGTCCTCGCCCTGCGGACGATGGAGATCCCCGAGAAGCACGTCGACGCCGTCATCAGCGCCCTGGCTGACCGGCTACGCATGGTGCCGGTGCCGGCCGGCGAGGTGCCGTACCGCCGCGAACGGCAGGCGACGATCCGCTACGAGGTGCTGCTGACGCTGGGTCGGTACACCGAGGACATCGCCGCCGTCAAGCCGGGCAAGTCCACGAAGGATCAGCCGCCGATGTCGGCGATCATCTCGGCGACGCGCGACAACTCGTCGTGGGAGATCCGCCACGTCGCCCTGTCGCTGCTGTGGCGGGCCGCGGCCGTGGACAAGGACCGGGCGACGGAGGGGCCGGACAAGGCGGCGGTCAAGGCGGCTCTGGACTGCCTGGAGACGAAGTCGAATACGGACCAGGTGCGCCTGGAGGCGCTGATGGCGCTGGCGGCGCTGGGCAAGCCGCTGTCCGACCCGGCCCTGGAGGCACGACTCGTCAAGGCCCTGGTCGTTTACACGGGGACGCCCCGGTTCGGGCACACCGACGCCACGCGGGTGCGGTCCATCTGGGCGTTGGCGGCCCTGGCCCACCTCGGCGAGAGCTTCGAAGGGGTCAAGGCCCCCACCGAACAGATCGCGCGGTACACGGGGCCGTTCCTGCCGGGGGGCAAGGTCCGCCAGCACCTCCAGGTCCGCGCCCAGGCCATCACCGCCCTCGGCACACTGGGCAAGACGGCGTCGAAGCACGTCCCGCAGCTCGTCGCCCTGCTCGACGACCCCGAGCTGATGCTCGTCCAGGCCGCCGCCGGCGCCCTCGTCACGGCCGCCGACAAGGAGGACAAGACGATGATCGCCAAGCTCGTCTCGATGATCATCCCCAAGGACCTCGAGGAGGATAAGAAGGACAACAGCCAGAGCAGCCGCTCCGTCGTCGCCATCCAGACGCTGATGGCCATCGACGCCAACCGGGGCAGCGTGCTGGACGAGCTGAAGAAGCTCAAGGAGAATGACAAGGCGAACCCCGGCCTGCGCAAGCTGGCCCAGATCGCCATCGACCACTTCAACAAGAAGCCCGATCCGAAGAAGGATCCCAAGAAGGATCCGAAGAAAGACCCCAAGAAGAAGTGAGCCCCACGGAGTACGCACCATGTCCCCCCGCCGGACCGTCGCGACGTGCGTCCTGCTGGCGCTCGGCCTGACCGCCGCCGCCTCGACCTTCCTCGACCGCTCGCTGAGGGAGTGGCTCGACGACCTGGAGAACGGCAAGACGGCCAAGACGCGCCGGGCCGCCGCCTTCGCCATCGGACGCATGGGCGTCCTGGGCGTGTCGGCGGTGCCCGGCCTGGCCAAGCGTGTGCGCGACGACTCCGAGCCCGCGGTGCGCGACATGGCCGCGCAGGCCCTGGGCGAGCTGGTCCTGGCGGGCGGCCCCGAGGCCGGCAAACGCGCCTGGGAGAACGCCGGCACCATCCTCACACGCCAGCTCAACAAGGAGACCGACGCCCGCGTCAAACGCAGCATCGTGTACGCCCTCGGCGCCATCGGCGCGTCGGCCAAGCCGGCCCTGCCGGAGATCCGCGACGCCCTGCGCGACAAGGCCCCCGCCGTGCGGCAGAACGCCGCCTGGGCCATGGGCCGCATCGGGGCCGGCGGCGACGAGCTGCGCCGCGCCCTCGCCGACGACGAGCCTCTCGTCCGCCGCGACGCGGCGCAGGCGCTGGGGCATCTCGCCCGCACCCTGGGGCGCAAGGCCACCAGTGACGCCGGCCACGACCTGATCAAGATGGCGGCGAAGGAGAAGGACGGCGTCGTGCGCAAGGCGGCACTGGCGGCGCTGTCGCAGATCGCCGGCAAGGAGCACGCCGACGCCTGCGACAAGCTGCACCACATCCTCGACGACCGCGACGGCGACACCCGCCGCGCCGCGGCGTTCGCCCTGGCGGCGGCGGGCGGCGAGCACCTCAAGAAGGCCATGCCGGTGCTGGAGGAGGCGCTCGCCGACGCCGACCCCAGCGTTCAGGCCCTCGCGGCGGCGGGTCTGGCGGGCGTCGGGGCCGAGGCCGCCGGGGCCGGCCCGGCGCTGGCCAGGGCGCTGACGAAGTCCGACGACCCCATCGTGCGCCGCAACTGCGCCATAGCCCTGGGCCAGATCGGCGACCGCTGCGGCGAGGAGGGCGTGGAGGCGCTGGCCGGCGCGCTCAAGCCGCGTGCCGGGGTGCGCGGGGCCGACGCCCTGGCGCTGGAGGACGAGGTGCGCCACATGGCCGCCGAGGCCCTGTCGCACGTCCGCTACCCGGCCAACCGCAAGGCGGTGTCGGCCATCCGCGACGCCATCGCCAACGACAGGCACTTCGAGGTGCGTCTGCGCTGCGTGGAGGCCCTGTTCAACGCCGGCGCCGCCGACCTCGACGAGGAGGGCGTCACGCCGACGCTGATCAAGGTCCTGGACGAGACAGGCGAGGAGGGGGTGCTGGTGCGCTACAACTGCGCCCGGCTGCTCGCGAAGACGTTCGCCGAGAAGGCGCCGGACAAGGCGGTCACGGTGCTGTTGCACATGCTGCACAACCGGCGCATCAAGGTGTTCTTCGAGACGGGCGCGAGCGTGGACGGCGGGCCGACCGAGAGCAGCAAGGGCATGACCAGCACCGCCGCGCGGACCGGAGGTGACGCCCGATTCATGGCCGCCGAGGCCCTCGGCTGGCTGGGCGCCAAGTCGTCGGGCAACATGACGGTGATGGAGGCGTTGAAGAAGGCGAAGGACGACGAAGACCCCGAGCTGAAGAAGAAGGCGACGAAGGCATACACGGACCTCGGCGGGCGCTGAGCCCCGGCCCGCATTCCTGTTCGAATCCGGAACAATTCTGGCCGATGAGAGTATCATGAACGGGGCCGCTCGCACGGCCCACCATTCCCGCTCCACGCGCATGGCCTGCTCCACCCGCCCTGCCTGGCCGGCCGTCCGTCTTTCGCTGGTTGGACACCATGAAGATCCTCGCAGGTTGGGACGACCCGTCCGAGGCCGAGCTCCTGCAACTGTACCTCGCCGGGGGCGGCGACAACGAGGTGACGCTCGCCGCGTCGGTGGATGACCTCGTCACCAAGGCGGAGGGCGGCGACTGGGACGTGTTGTTCGTCTGCCTGACCTTCCCCAAGACCGTGGACCAGGGGTTCGAGGCGTTCACACGCCTGTCCGCCGTGGCGGCGTACACGCCTCTGGTGATGGCGTGCCGGCCGCAAGAGATGATCGCCCTGCCGCGCTTCCTGACACGCGGGCTGCGCTACTACATCTACCGCGACCCGCAGGGCGACTACATCTTCCTCGTCCTCTCGACCCTGGAGTCGGCCGTGGCCGCCTTCAAGGCCGAGCAGGAGCGGAAGATGGCCGAGCAGATGCGCCAGGAGATCAACGGCGTTCGCATGCTCCAGGAGGCCATCATCCCGCGCGGGCTGGAGCCGCCGCCGGGCTACAAGGCCGTCGCACGCTACGAGCCGGCCCAGCTCGCCATCGGCGGGCAGAAGATGATCATGGCCGGCGGCGACTACTACGACCTGTTCCGGGCCGACGAGCACACCCTGGTCGCCCTGGTCGGCGACGCCTCGGGCCACGGCCTCAAGGCCTGCATGTCGATCATGACCATGCACACGCTGGTGCGCATGATCAGCTCGGCCAAGTACGCCGACACGTCGGCCTTCGTCGCGTACATCAACGCCATGCTCTGCTCGAACTCCATCGTGCAGTCGGGCGGCGGCTTCATCACCCTGCTGTACACGGCGGTGGACACGCGCGGGCACACGGTGACGTGGACCTCCGCCGGCCACCCCCCCGCCCTCCTGCACCGCCTCGACACCAACGAGGTGACGCAGGTCGGACACAACTCCGACGGCGGCCTGCCTCTGGGCATCGCCGACGGGTTGGGGTACGAGGCGTTCTCCTTCGTAATGCCCCCACACAGCCGCCTCCTGATGTACTCGGACGGCCTGACCGACGCCCTGGCGCCGGGCGAGGGCGAGGGTGGCAAGGCGTTCGGCGTGTCGGGCATCTGCGAGGCCCTCAAGGCGTGCCACGGCCGCGGCCTGGGCGAGACGCTCGACCACCTGTTCGAGATGTCGCACCGGTTCACCGGCGGCCACGGCCGGCACGACGACACGTCGGTGCTGCTGCTGGAGCGCAACGGGGCGTGAGAGCCGCCCGGCGTCGGAAGCGGGATGTCGGGCCAGCCGCCGAGTAACCGTTCACGCGGCAGGGGGGATGAACGGAAGGAGACAGTCGGGGTGGCCGGCGGAGGCAGCCGAGTCACCTGCCCACTTCCGGCGGTCCTCGAATCATGTGCTCACGCCGTTGAGCAGGTGACTCGGCATCAACCCACGCTTTCTGTCACGGATTGTCTGCGAGTGCGCGAGTCACCTGCTCACACGCTCACATGCTCACCCCGTCTCACCCCTGCGGAGGCCGCCGGCCCGGCCGCCGGTATCGGACGGAAGGAGACGCGGGGCGGTGGCCCGCTCCGCCCGAGGTGAGCGGGGCATGGCGGTGGTCGGACCATTGCATTGCAGACCCCCTCACACAAACCTGCAATGCAAATTCTCCCCCGGAGTCACCCGCCCACTCCGCCGAGTCACCTGCCCACTCCCTCGCCGTTTGGCCATGTGACTCTGGCGTTATTCGACGCATCGTGACGCGGACCGGAGTCGAGTGCGAGAGCCACCCGCTCACCTGGCCACACGCCCACCGTGTCGCCGCCCCCGCCGGATGACGTGCGGAGGCGCGTCCGCCCCCTTGATTGTCGGTGTCCGGGCGTTCCAGCCCCCTGGCATCGCGCACTCCTGAGTGCACCCGGCGGATGGCTGTTCACCACCTGGGTGCATCTGGATAGCGACGAGGTCGAGGTCGAAGCGGATCAGGTCCTGGGGCATCACGTCGAGTGAGGACAGCGGCCCGCGTCCGTCAGGGCGTCGCCCCCTCGATCCAGCCGCCGCCCAGGATGCGCGTCCCGTCGTGGAACACCGCCGCCTGCCCCGGCGTGATCGCCGACTGCGGCTCCTCGAAACGCACCACGGCCCCGCCGTCCGCCGCCTCCACGACGGCCGCCGCGGGGCGGTGTCGGTAGCGCACCTGCACCGCGCACGCCAGCGGGCCGGACGGCGCGTCCGCCAGCCAGTTGACGCGCGAGGCCCGCAGCCCCGACGCCAGCAGCCCCTCACGCTCGCCGAGGACGACCTCGTTCGCCGACGGCACGATCTTCAGGACGTAGCGCCGCTCGCCCAGCGCCACGCCCAGCCCCTTGCGCTGCCCCACCGTGTACCGCTCGATGCCGTCGTGATCGCCCAGCACCTCGCCGTCCGGATCGACGAACTTGCCGGGGGCCGACGCGCCGGGGCGGCGCGCCCGCACCACCTCGGCGTGGTCGCCGCCGGGCACGAAGCAGATCTCCACGCTGTCCGGCTTGTCCGCGACACCCAGGCCCGCACGGCGAGCCATCTCACGCACGTCCGCCTTCCGCATGTCGCCGAGCGGGAACATCAGACGCGGCAGCATCGCCCGCTCGATGCCGAACAGGACGTAGGACTGATCCTTCTCCGGGTCGGCGGCGCGGTGCAGCTCCGACCCGCCGACGATGCGGGCGTAATGCCCCGTGGCGATGAAGTCGGCGTCGAATTGCTGACCGTAGCGCCAAAGCGCCCCGAACTTCAGCCAGGAGTTGCACACGACGCAGGGGTTGGGCGTGCGACCCGCGAGGTACTCGTCTGCGAAGTAGTCGATGACGCGGCCGAACTCCTCCTCGAAGTCCAGCGCGTAGAACGGGATGTCCAGCCGGTCGGCCACCCGGCGGGCGTCGCCGGCGTCGATGGCGCTGCAGCAGCCCTTCTTGCGGTCCGAGCGGGTGTCCTGGGCCGCCTCCGTGCCCGTGCGCATGAACAGGCCGATCACGTCGTGGCCCTGTTCCTTGAGGAGGAGGGCCGCCACGCTGCTATCGACCCCGCCGCTCATCGCCAGCACGACACGGGACACGGTGCCACTCCACAAAGGCGAGCCGGGGGCTGACGCCCCCGGAGGTCATCACCATTGTAGCAGGGACACCGCCGCGACGCGTCGCGTTCACGGCATGCCGCCGGCCATCGGGGCGCCGCCGCCCATCGGTGCCCCCCCGCCCATCGGCGGCGGAGCGGCCCCGCCGGCGCCCGCCGGCGTGCCGGGTAGGGGCGGCGTCTGCACGCTGACCGCCGGGGGCGGCGACGGCTTGGTCGTCGGGTAGGCGGACCAGTCGAGGTAGAAGAAGACCGCCCCGGTGATCTGCGCGATCAGCGAGATGAACAGCAGGCCGACGTAGGCGTCCGACTTCGGCGCGGGCGCCGCGGGCTCCGAGCTGCGAGAACGAGCCATGACCGTTGCCCTCCCCCGCCGCGTCTCAGCGGCCGCCCAGGATCTTCGTCGCCACCATGTCGTCCTTCAGCAGCGGGCCGTACGCCTTGCCCTCGACCTGCCCGACCGCCGTGTCCGGCATCAGGCTGACGATGCGGATCTTGCCGAGGTACTTGGGCGTCGAGCCGAGGCGGAACACCTCCAGGGTGTTGTGCAGGGACAGGCCGTTGTCGCTGCCGATGCTGATGCGCACGAGGCCCTTCTCCGCCACCTGCGTGATCCGGCCCTCGAGGTTCTCAGGGGGCGGCGAGCCGGCCATCGCGCCGGTGCCGGGCCGCCTGGGGCCGCCGGCCTGACCGCCGAGTTTGACGCGGGCGAGGTCGCGCTCCAGCTCCGCCAGACGCCCCGCCATCTGCACGTTCTTGTCGCGTAGCGAGGTCGCCTCGATCTCGGCGGCCACCTTGTCGTCGCGCATCTTGTTCCGCTCGACGGCGAGGCGGGTCGTCTCCTTGGTCTGCGCCACCAGCAGCTCCTCGACCTTGCGCACGTCGATCTGCCGGCGCTCCACGTCCTTCTGGCTGCCCGTGGCGGCCACCTCATACTGCGTGACCTTGATCTTCTCGTCCTGGAGCTGCTTCTGCAGGGCCGCCTGCGTCCCCCTCAGCTCGTCAATCTGCCGCTTGTAGTTCGTGAGCTGGGCGCCGATGAGCTGCGCCACGCGGTTCACGTCCTCGGGGCGGGTGATCTCGAGGTCCTTGCCGGCCGCCGCGCGGGCTTGCGCGTTGAATTCCGCCTTCTCCTTCGAGAGACGCTCGGCGTCGGCCTTGTAGGCCGCCGCGGTGCCCTTCTCGATGGCCAACTGCTGGGCCACCTTCTCGTAGCCGTCCTTCCAGTGCGTGCGGGCCGTGTAGTCCATGACGGCGAACGTCCCGACGACGAGGCTGAACACGAGGTTCAGGAAGACCAGGAGCTTTCCGACGGCGCTCATGTCCCACTCCCCACTCCGCGGCGCCTGCCTCCCGGCCCGGCCCCGCTGACCCCGAATTCACCCCGCTGGATTGAGGCCGCTTATGCCCACCGGGCCGGCCCCTGTCAACCGCGATTTGCCGGCGTGGGGCCTCGCCCTCCCCTTGATCGCCGATACACCAGTGTAACGGCCTCACGGCTCCGCGTCCAGTTTCTCCAGACTCCGCACACGCTCCTTCAACGACTTGATCTGCTCGTCCAGCAGGTCGATACGCCGCTGGGAGACGGCGGCCTCGACCTTGGCGTTGATGAACAGCGGCCCCGTCTGCTCGATCTCCGCCTCCAACCCCTCGCGCTTCACCTTCTCGTCATTGATCAGGTCGCGTAGCCCCTTCTTGCCGTCCTTGCCGATCAGCTCGTCCGTCAGCGCGATGTCCTTGGTGACCTCCGCGTTGAACCTCTTCAGCTCGGCCTCGTTCTCGGCGTGCTTCTTCACCAGCTCCCCCTCGTAAAACTTGAGGGACTTCAAGCCCGGCTCACCCTGCCTGTTCGTGGCGGGGGCGAGCTTCGGCTGCCCGATGGCGTCCAGCACGGGGAGGCCGGCATTCAGAACGGCCATCTGGGGCTGCCTCCCGGTGTCGGGGTCGCCGCGCACGTCGGCCAGCCTGTCACTGAAGAACTGGCGGTTGGTGGCGCGGTTCTTCTCCTGCACGAACAGCTCGCCGTACGACGCGCTCCACGTCGCCTCAGCGGGCCGGATCGTCTCCGTCACGTCTTTCAACGCCGCCTTCTTGGCCGACATCACGCCGGCCGGGGCGCCGCCCTTGGCCGGCGCGTCGGTCCAATCGACGCGCGTGGCGAACAGCCCCAGCCCGGCCACCATCAGCATCAGGCTGACGGCGACGTTGACCATCACGAACAGCTTGCCGATGAACGTCATGGTTGTGTGCCTCAGCGCGCCTTCTTCTGCTTCAATTCGCGGATACGCTTCTCCAGCCGCTCGATCTCTTCATTCTTCTGCAGCAGCTCGCCGATCTTGTCGCGGGCCAGGACGCGGTCGGCCAGCAGCTCGCCCGACATCTTCCGCAACGCCCGCAGCTGCTCGTCGGTCTTCAACAGGGCGTCATCGAACTGCTCCTTGGCCTTCTTCACGTCCGCCTCGCGCTTCGACACCAGGGCCTGCTGCGCGGTCACCTTCGCCCTGCTGTCGATGATCGCACGCTCCTCCTGCAACACCAGGTACGCCTGCTCGCGGGCGGCCTCGAGCCAGTACGCCAGGTCGGCCAGGAACACCGTCCGCTCCTGGGCCGCGGCGCTGTCCGCCAGCATGGCCAGGCCGCGCAGGATCGCCGTCCGCTCCGAGACCGCGTCGAGGCCGACCCGCAGCCCGCACACGACGTACATCCGCCGCATCGCCTGCCCCTGGAGGTCCTGCACCGCCTTCTGCGTCAGGTCGTCGCCGGCCAGCGACACCGACAGCCCGAACAGCAGCCGCGCGATGGCCGCCTTCTGCGTCGCCAGCGACGCCTTGCGGTTGGTCGGCTCCTTCGGCCCGGCCTGCGCCGCGAAGAACAGGCCGTCCAACTTCGCCTGGAATTGCGCCCGCTGCGTCTCCAGAGCCGCGTCGAACAGGGCGTCGGTGTTGGCGAGGCCCGCCAGGTTCGCCGGCAGGCCGTCGGCGATCAGCCGCGTCATGGCGTCGCTGGGCAGGCCCGCCTGGAGGCGGAACCCGAGCCGGAAGGCGTCCTCGCTGCTGCGCTCCTTGTCGCCCGGGGCCGCCCCCTTCTTCTCGCGTGCCAGGATCTCCTTGGCCTCGATCAGCGCCTTGTTGTAGCGCTGCCGCAGGGCCGCGACGGCGGCGTCGCTGGCCAGGTGCGTGCGGGCGGCGATGTACTGGTCGCGTTCGAGGTTGAAGTCGGCGAGCGGCAGCAGCAGCTTCGCCAGCTCGTGCGAGTGCTTGACCTTGTCGGCCTGCACGGGCGCGAGCTTCGCGTCCACCAGCCCCTTGACGCGCTTCACCTCGTCGGTCTGGGTGGCGACGGGCTGGCCCCCCACGCCGCTGAACAGGTGGCCGTTGACCGACTCCGCCATCCGGTCCGCCACCGGCCAGCCGGACTCGTCGAGCTGGTCGCCGTCCACCGGCAGGCCGTCGAGCATCCAGTCGTAGGTGAAGGCGGCCTGCGACCACGCCTGCCGCTTGCCGTAGTCCTGCACGGCGAAGTAGCCGAGCGCGGCGGCCCCGAGCAGGTTGAGCACGAGCAAGAATTTGCCGAAGAACGACATGGCCCCTGTCCTCTGCGGACCCCGGATCGAGGCAAGATGGGCAAGGTGGCCCCACCACACCTCATTGTGACCGACGAACGCCCACCTCGCCAGTGCAAATGGCGGGGAAATCCGCGCCGCCGGACGGGGTGCGCCGCGGGGGGCGCCTGCGCCCGCGCCCGCCGGACCGGCACGCCCGGCAGGGCGTGCCTTTCTGGAAAATTGGCGGGCCGATCCCCCTTCTCTGAGTTACAATCGAGTGGTGGCGCGTGCAGGCCAGGCCGCCAATGGAGGGGGTCGATGGCAGCGGACACCGCGAAGGGCGCGATGCAGATTGTCGGCAACTACGAATTGGTGGACAAGATCGCCGAGGGTGGCATGGGCGCGATCTACCGCGCCCGCTCGCGCGACTCCGGCCTGGTCGTCGCCATCAAGATCATGCCCCCGCACATGGCCGCCAACCCCGTCCTGCTCAAGCGCTTCGAGCAGGAGTTCCACGCCGCCCGCAAGCTCGACCACCCCAACATCGTGCGGGCGATCGAGTTCGGCGACACCGGCTCGTCGCCCTACCTCGTCATGGAGTACGTCGAGGGCGAGTCGCTCGGCCAGAAGATCGAACGCGAAGGGCGCATGAGCGAGACGGAGGCGATCCGCATCATCGCCCAGGTGGCGCAGGGCCTGCACCGCGCCCACAAGCAGAACCTGATTCACCGCGACGTGAAGCCCGACAACATCCTCGTCCGCGCCGACGGCGTCGCCAAGCTCGCCGACCTCGGCCTCGTCAAGGAGACCGAGACCGACCTCAACCTGACCAAGACGGGCCGCGGCCTGGGCACGCCACACTTCATGGCCCCGGAGCAGTTCCGCAACGCCAAGGGCGCCGACATCCGCTGCGACATCTACAGCCTCGGCGCCACCCTGTACCAGATGGTCACCGGCGTGCTGCCGTTCCAGTCGAACGGCCCCCTCGACGCCTGGATGAAGAAGATCCAGAACGACCTGACGGCCCCGCGCGAGATCGCCCCCGACCTGTCGGAGCGCATCGACTGGGCCATCATGCGGGCCATGAGCGCCGACCCCGAAAAACGCCCGCGCTCCTGCCGCGAGTTCATCGAGGACCTGACCGGCCACAGCACGCGGCGCGTCGCGTCCGTGGGCTCCGGGACGCATCAGGACATGTGGTACCTCATCTACAAGGATGAGGACGGCTCCACCCACACCGTCAAGGGCGGCACCCCCGCCATCCGCCGCTCGCTCAAGGACGGCCTGCTGGGCGACGCCTCCAACATCCGCGCCAGCCGCAGCAAGAGCGGGCCCTTCGAACCGCTCCAGGGCTACCCGGAGTTCCGCGACCTGATCGTGTCGGCGGCCCCGATGCCGATGCCCGGGGCCGCCGCGCCCGCCCAGCCCCGTGCCGAGGCGCCGACGCGCCCGCCGCAGCAGGAGGCGACGGCGCCGTCGCCCGCCCTACGCGACCAGGCCGCCCCGCGGATCGACTTCCTGGGCGACGAGGATCCCTCCGGCGGCTCCGGGTGGGTGACGGCGGCGGTGCTGTTCCTGATCGCGTTCGCCGCCGCCGCCGCCGCGTTCTTCCTCGTGCCGGCCCGCTGGTTCCGCTTCTGATGCATGCCCCCGGAGGGGGCCACTTCCGGGGCCGGGGAGAACTCTGGCGGCCGGCATCGGCGCGGGCCTTGTATGTCGGCGCCCTCCCGGTCCTACCGAAGCCCCATCCGTCCCACGTCGCGCCGTCCGGCCGGCTCACGCACGCGATCAGTCCAGGTACACCCGCCGCGCAGCCTCCTGATACGTCGCCTCCAGGTCGATGACGACGGCCCGGTCCTCGTCCAGCGCCAGAGGCAGCTCCGGCAGCGGCCGGCCGCTCGCCAGGCCCCGACACCAGACGCCGACCTGAGTGCCCATCGTCTCCCCGCTCGGCACCGGGGCGCCGATCCGGTAACTGGTGGCGAACGGCGGCGGCGTGGCCGGCTCGCCCAGGCCCAGGTCGGCGGAGATCGCGTCGGCGAAGGAGAAGCCGGACGGCTGCGGGAACACGTCGATCAGCATCAGGTGCACCCCTTGCCGCAGGTAGCCGAGATACCGCCGCGTGTATCGCGCCTTGGCATCCAGGCGGTCCTTGTTCCGCGGCGACACCAGCTCTATGGCTGCGATCAGTTGCCCGTGCCAATCGACATGGAGGGCCCGCTGGGCGTCGAGCGTGAACGCAGCCACCGTCTCGCGATCGGGCGCGAGCGCGGCGGCACCCGACGACACTGGGCCACCCGGCGCGGCCGCCGTCGGGCCGCGCCACCCACGCACGGTGACATCGGGCTTGCCGTCCCCGGCCTCCAGGGTGAGGGCCGGCACCGAGCCGACGTAGGCCCGGAAGCCCGGCGGCAAGCGTGGCTGGACCCAGTCGAGCAGTTGCGCCAGCCAGAGCAGGTGGACGCCGTCCCAGCCCCGCTCGGCCCTCCAGTCGTGAAGTGGCATGGTCGGACCTCTCGCGCAGGGCATTATCGCAAACCGCCACGGCGATCACAAGCCATCCGCCGGCCGGACGCTATCACTCACCCGATTCGGTACCGGGGGCGATGGAGTAGCGCGATGAGCTTCGCACGGCCGAGCCGTTGATCCCCAGCCTCACCCCTCAAGAATCTCCTGGGGCGGCGTCTTGAGCCCGCTCGGCCAACGCCCGCGCCTCCGCAAGCGTTCCGCGCAGCCCGCTGAGTTTGGCGAGCCACAGGTCGGTGAACCGCGGCGGGATGATGATGCGAACCTCCGTGCGGCCGTCCGGGAGCGAGCGGGCCTCGTAAGAGTCGCAACCCTCCTGCACCAACGAGAACGGTACGCAGTCGTCGGCTGACCCCGCCATCGCGCCCTCGCCTTCCGCCGCAGAACCATGTGATTCTCCAGCGGCCAGTTGGCCATCACATAGGGCCTCCACGCCCCGTCAAGGACATTCCGTGACGCCCCGGAGACATCCCCGAGCCCCGCAAGTCGCCCGTCCCCGTCAACGCGCCACGTTGCAACCACACCTCCGGGCTGCTGGCTGTTGGAGCCGCCTCGGCGACGGCTGTTGGCTGTTGCCCACACCGAGGCTTTGCGAGCTGTGGGTCTTCAAATCCGCTCCGGCAGCAGCAATGTCGCCGGCGCCATCAGGTGCCGCGCCACCGCGTTGCCGAACACCGCCCCCACCGCCCCGTCCACCACCCGGTGGTCGAACGAGAACGACAGGTACGCGATGTCCGCGGGCCGCAGATCCCCGCGATCGTCGTACACCGGCCGCCGCACCACCTTGCCCAGCCCCAGGATCCCGACCTCGGGGTGGTTGATGATCGGCGTCGAGATCAGCCCGCCGATCCCGCCGATGGACGTGACCGTGAACGTCCCGCCCTTCAGATCCTCCAGCCTCGCCTTCCCCGACCTCGCCTCGGCCGACAGACGCTCGATGTCGCGGGCGATGGCCCCGATATCCTTCCTGTCGGCGTCACGCACCACCGGCACGATCAGCCCGCCCGGCGTGGCCACCGCCACGCCCACGTCGTACCGCGCGTGCATCACCACCTCGCCCGCCTGCTCGTCCAGGCTGGCGTTCGCCAGCGGCACCTCTTTCAACGCCGCCGCCGCCGCCTTCACCACGAACGCCAGGATCGTCAGCTTCACCCCGGCCTTCGCGTACACGTCCTTCAGCGACGCCCGCAACGCCATCAGCGCCGTGAAGTCGCACTCATCGACGTAGCTGTAATGCGGAATGGTCCGCTTCGCATTCACCATGTGCTCGGCGATCTTGCGCCGCAGCCCGGCCAGCTTCACCCGCGCCCCCGCCTTCCCCAGATCCAGCGCCGGCTCGCGCCTCGCCGCCGGCCCCTCACGCACCGGCGCGACGGCCGGCTTCAGATCCTCGATGAGGATACGCCCGTCCGGCCCGCTGCCACGCAGGGCAGCCAGGTCGATCCCCAGCCGCCGCGCCATGTGCCGCACCGACGGCGCCGCCTTCACCGACGCCGGCGCCGCCGCCGGCCCAGGACCGTTGGCCGCCTTCACCGGCTCCGCCTTCGCCGCCGCCACGGGCGTAGCCGCCGACGCCGACGCCGCCCCGGATGGCGTGTACCTCAGCACCACCGCCCCGACCTTGACGGCCTGCCCCGGCTCCCCAACCAGGGCATCGACGGCCCCGGCGAACGGCGACGGGATCTCCATCGTCGCCTTGTCCGTCATCACCTCCAGCAAAGGCTGGCCCATCTTGACGGCGGATCCCGGCGCGACGAGCCAGCGCACCAGCTCCGCCTCGTACACCCCTTCGCCGATCTCCGGCAGCGCGAAATCCATGACCGATGTCTCGGTGGGCACCCATTCGTGGAACACGCTTCCGGCGTGCCCCGTGTCCTCGCTAGAACCAGCTCTGCATGTCCCGGTAGTAGACCTGGTAATAATTCTCGTCGCTCCTCGTCAGGTAGACCACGGCCTCGATCCACCCGATGATGATGTTCACGTAGAAGCCGATGCAGGTGAAGATCAGCACCAGCCTGATCACGCCGGCCGAGGCGTTGCCCTGCGCGAACTTGTGCACGCCGAACACCCCGAAGAAGAACGCCAGGATCGCGTGCACCAGGCGGCTCGCGAACCCGATCGAGCCCGACCCAGTCCCCGTCCGCGTCCGCCGCCGCGGCTCGTCCTCCTCCTCCTCTTCATACCTCCGCCGCGGCGGCTCCGGCGCCAGCTGCGCCCGCACCGGCTGCACCTCATCCACCAGGATCGCCATCTCCACCGGCCTCGGCGCCGGCGCGGGCGGGGCCTGGCACCGCCGCAATTCCGCGATCACCTCGGCGAAGCCCCGCGGCCGCTCCTGCGGCGTGTGGGCCATGCACCGGCTCAACAGCTCCGCGAACGCCTCCGGCAGCTTCCGGTAGTGCTGCAACCCCGGCTCCGTGATGCCGAACAACGCGAACGCCAGCGTCTTCCCGAACCCGTACACGTCCGCCTGCGGCCCGACACGCACCCCGGGCAGCTTGCCCATCTGCTCCGGCGCCGCGAACCCCAGCGTCCCCGCGATGCTCGCCCCCATCATCGTCTTGCTCTGCCGCAGCGTGGACGTGGCGTCCAGACGCTCCGCCTTCATCGCCAGACCGAAGTCGATGATCCGCACCTCCCACGACGACCCCTCGCGGCGCACGAGGACGTTCGCCGGCTTGATGTCCCGGTGCAGCACCTTCATCCCGTGGGCCGCCTCCAGCGCCTCCGCCATGCGCATCGCCAGATCCAGCGCCGCCTCGAACGCCAGCGGCCCCGAGGTCTTCACCTGCTCCTCCAGCGTCCCCCCGGCGAAGTACTCCATCACCAGGTAAGGCCGCCGCATGCTCTGCCGGTCCACGTAACCGCACCGCCGCAGCCCGATGATGCTCCGGTGCTTGATGTGGTCCAGCGTCGTCGCCTCCTCCAGCACCTGGCCCGCGTCACGGTCCAGGTCCTCCGTGAAGATTGACTTGATGGCGACGTGCCCCTTGCTGAAGCGGTCACGCGCCAGGATCGTCACCCCGAACCCGCCCGCCCCCAGGATGCGGATGGCCTCGTAATCCTCCAGCGGGAACGGCGCGAAGCGCCCCGGGTCGAGCGCCATCGCCTGCAACAGCTCGCGCAAGGCCTGTTCCTTGTCGTCCTGCTCCAGCGCCGCCCGGTAGGCGTTGTGGTGCGCCTCCGCCCGTCCCGCCGCGTCCCGCGTCACCGCGGCGCACTTGACGAACATGTCCCGCGCCCCGCCGAAGTCCCCCGCCGCCACCTGCAGCTTGCCCAATTCGTTCATCAACGTCGGGTTCGCGTCCTGCTCCGACGGCGACAGCCCGCGGAACCGCCGCAGCATCTCCTTCACCGCCGCCTTCTCGCGGTCGTTGTGGATCGACAGGCTATGCCCCGAACGCAGCGGCTGGTTCTTCATGTCCAGCTTCTGTATCAGCTCCAGCACCTGCGCCTGCAGCGACCTCACCTCCTCGATCTGCGCCCCCAACGCCTGCCCCGTCGCCGCCACCTGCTCCTTCACCTCGCCGATGGCCGCCAGCAGCTGCGCCGACACCGCCGCCAGCGCCTGGTCCAGCCGGTCCGCCTGCTGCACCAGCAGCCCCTCGATCCCCGCGAACGACGACTGCTGCGTGGACGCCAGCCCCTCCAGCGCCGACAACTGCAGCGAGTGCGCCAGCTTCTCGTCGCGCTCCACCTCGCGGCGGAAGTAGTACTTCGCCGCCGCCACGACCACCGACTCGCTGGCGTGCGCCGGCTGCGCCAGCAGCCACGCCAGCTTCTCGTACCCCGCCTGCTTCATCGTCCGCGCCATGCTCAGCAGCAACTTCTTCTCCGCCGCCAGCACCTCCTGCGGGTCGGAGTACCGGGCGAACGCACCCGTCTCCCGGGCCAGCTCCTGCGGCTCCAGCTTCCCCGTCAGGAAGTTCTTCGCCCGCGCGTCGCGCACCTCCGCCAGGATCAGGCTCTTCAGCCGTGGCCGGGTCGCCGTCTCCGGCGGCAGCGGCACGGAGTCGATGAATCTCCTCATCTGGTCGCGCAGGCCGCGGTCCTCGGCCTTGCTGAACCACCCGAGCAGCCCCTCGCCCGCCAGCGCGATCTCCAGCGCGTGCCAGGCCCGTTCGTTCGACCTCAGCAGGGCACGCTGGAGCGCCTGGCTGCGGTCGTTGAAGTGGTCACCGAGCAGGCGCACCGCGGCCTCCCCCCCCTCGCCCACGACCTGGCGCATGGCGAAGCAGCAGAGGTGTTCCGTCATGTTCATCGGGGCGTCCCTCGTCACGCTGGTCAGGCGGCCTCGCCGAGCAGCTCCCCGAGGGCCTGCTTGACGTGCCGCAGTTGAGGCACCGTGTTCTGCTCGTACACCTGGTTCAGCCCGATGCCCGGCACGTGCTTCCCCGCGAGCATCCGGGGCCGGACGAGCAGGTCATAGAAATGCTCGTCGATCACACGCCGCAGCAGGTGCTCGCCGAAGTTCGTCACCTCCGTGTCCTCGTTCACGAGCAGGACGCGCCCCGTCTTCTGGACGCTCGCGCTGATCAGAGGCCAATCATACGGGAAGATGCTCCGCAGGTCGATGACGTCGCACCGCGCCCCCGTCTCCCTCTCCACCTCCGCCGCCGCCTGCACGCACAACGGCAGCGTCCGCCCGTAGCTGACCACGGTCGCCCCGTCCCCCTCCCGCACCAGATCGCCCTTCC
This sequence comes from uncultured Alcaligenaceae bacterium, assembly GCA_964630925.1. Classification (GTDB taxonomy): domain Bacteria; phylum Planctomycetota; class Planctomycetia; order Gemmatales; family Gemmataceae; genus RGDT01. Next base: position 27,232 of record CAZVZK010000002.1, on the reverse strand, counting down.
CGAAGGGGATGAACAGCGGCTTCATGTCCGGCCACCGCGGCTTCCAATTCGACCTGTCGCCGAGGGGCGCGTCGATGCGCTCCTTCAGCTCCGCCTCGTCCTCCGGCTCGCCGGGGAGCTTCCTCTCCCCGCGCACGCGCAACAGCGCCTTGGGCAGCAGCACGAGGACGGGGTTGGGGTCCACGATGGCCGAGAGCAGCAACCCGTAGGCGTCCAGCGCGTTGGACGGCATCACGATCTTCCACCCGGCCAGCCGGCTCGCCCAGCTCTCGAAGCTGTGCGAGTGGTACAGGCTCCCCCGGATGCCGCTCCCCGACGGCGTCATCACCACCATCGGCAGGGCGAAGTTCCCCGCCCCCGCCCAACGCTGGTTCCCCGCCACCTTCAGCAGGTCGATGGTGTTGAACCCGTAGTCGCAGAACTGGATCTCCGCGACGGGCCGCCCCCCCGCGTAGGCGATCCCCATCGCCGTGCCGATGATGCCACGCTCGTCCAGCGGCGAGTTCCACGCCGTCTCCAGCCCCTGCGTGGCCGTGAACACGCCGCCGAGGGGCGGCCCGACGTCCTCGCCGAAGACGTCGGTGACGCCGAGGTGCTTCTCGCCGTAGTGCAGCGCCAGCCGCACCGCCTGGACCAACGTCGCCATCGGGGGTTTCCGTCCTGGGCTTCCTTGAAAGAGGGCGAGCCACCCCCGAACCGTCTCCGCCGAAAAAAGACGGCCGTCAACGGGGCAGCCCGGTGTAGTCCTCGGGGTACACGGGATCGACCGTGCTGGGCGCGTAGGTGAATCGCTCGATGTCCGCCAGCACCGGCTGCGGCTCCGCCAGCACCTTCGCCAGCTCCGCCTCCACCTCCGCCGACGCCTCCTCATGGACCGCGTCCAGCGCCAACTGATCCACCCCGGCGTCCGTGAGCCGCTTCTCGAACAACTCGATGGGGCAGATGGCGTCCCGGTCACGCAACGCCCCGCTGGACGACGAGTGCCCGTACAGCCGCGACACCAGCGCCTCCAGCATGAACGGCCGCCGCGTCTTGCGGCAGTGATCCAGCGCCCGCCCGATCGCGTGCCACGACGCGATGGGGTCGTTGCCGTCGCACACCTCGCCGGGGATGCCGTGCGCCTTGCCGCGCTCGATGACGCTCTTCTCGCTGTGGACCGAGCACGCCGACGTCGAGATCCCCCACCCGTTGTTCGTCACGACGATCAGCACCGGCCCCTCGCGCCCCGGGATCGTGGACCATACGAGGCACGTCGCGAAATCGCCCTCCGCCGTCCCCGCCTCGCCGCCGCACACGATGGTCACACCGTCGCCGCCCGCCCGCCGCTGCACCATCGCCGTGCCGGGGGCCATCGAGTATTGCACCTCGATGACGCTGGTGACGGGGATGACGTTCCACGCCTTGACCGCGTAGTGTCCGGAGAAGTTGCGGCCCAGGGAGTGGGGGTCGGTGACGGTCATCGCCATCTGCCGCAGCCCGTCGGCCAGGGGCATGCCCATCGCGACGAGGCAGGCGGAGTTACGGTAGTGGAGGTGGAGGTAGTCGAACAGCGGCCCCTCGCCCTTCTTGACCAGAAGCCCCAGGCAGGCGTTGAACGCCTCCTCGCCCGGGCCGCCGATCCAGAAGTGCCCCTGGCCGGACTTTGACATCTTGATCATGCGCTCCTCGAGGGCGCGCGACCGTACCATGATGCGGTGGATCGTGAGGCAGAGGTCCAGGGGGAGGGATTCGCCGCGTTCACCGCGGACCTCGGGCGCGAGAAGGGCGACCTCATCCCCATTGCCTTCCGTCATGCCGTGTCCTCCTGGCCGGTGCTACCCCCTCCGTGGGGCCGCTGTTATCGGGAGCCACCGGGGGTGGCGGCAAGAGAGCTAGAATAGGCGGGGGCCGCACGTTCGGGGAGTGCCCCAACAGTATCATACGCCGTGAATGGAGCGAGAAGAAAGCCCAACGCAGGAGCCGGCATGAGCAAGGTGAAGATCGCCTCCCCCCAGGAGGCCGTTGAGATCGACCGGGGGAGGATGCGCGCCGCCGCGAACGCGGTGTTGGAGGGCGAGGGTGTCAGGGACCACGAGGTCGAGATCGCCTTCGTGGACAACCCGACGATCCACCAGCGCAACATGCAGTACCTCAAGCACGACGAGCCGACCGACGTGCTGTCCTTCCCCTACAGCGAGCCGGGCGCCAAAAAGCTCTCCGGCGTGCTGATGATCGGCGCCGAGGTGGCGCTGGCCCAGGCCAAGGAGCGCGGCCATGACGTGCACGCCGAGCTGACGCTTTACGTCATCCACGGCCTGCTGCACCTGTGCGGCTACGACGACCGCGACGACGCCTCCGCCACGAAGATGCGCGAGCGCGAGCGCCACTACCTGGCGAAGTTGGGCCTGCCGGACATCGCCGGGGAGTGACGGCACGCTCGTCCGCCGCCTGGACCGCTGACGAGGACAAGGACGGCCCAGGGCCCAGGGCGAACGCAAGCCTTGGCCCTCGTGGATCATGCAGGCCCCCCGCCGTTGGCGATCCTCACGAGGATCCCCAGGAGGGTCGGGGCGTCCCGCAGGTGGTACTCCTGCCTGTCGATGGCCAACGTCTCCCTCCTCAGACGGAGGAAACGCCAGATATTGCCGCTGGTCACGGCGCCGAACACCTCTTCCACCGGCGTCCCGTCGCGCGCGTTGAACTCGCGGAGGCCGACCATCGACGCGGCGCACTGGCCGAGGCCGCCGATGATATCCTCGCGCTTCGCCTCCACCACGGCGGCGAGGGGCCCACGGAGGAAGTAGATCTCTTGGGTGCGGGCGATGATGAAGTCACAGTAACCGTTAAGGCCGCGTGCCCGGTCCACGTCGAGCGTGACGCCGGGCATCACGTTCACCGGCCCCGTCGCGCGCCGCTGGGCCTCCATCAGGAAGGGCCCGATGATGTAGTGGCTGCGGGCCGCCTCGCTACCGAGGCCGAGCGCCTGCCGCGCGAACTCGTCCAGGAACACGCGTAGGAAGGGGCTGGGCTCGACCGGCGGCGTACCGGCGAACAGGTCCGTGCCCGTGTCCTCGGTCAGCCCGAAGTCGGTCAGTGCCCGCCGCAAGTCGAAATCGCTGAATGCCATCTCCCACCTCCCCTTGGGGCCGTCGCCCCCTTCCGCTATCGTACACCATCCGGCACCCCCTTCATCCTTCATCCCTCATCCTTCATCCCTCCTCACCATGTCCACCGAGAAGGCCACCGCCCTCGTCCTCCGCACCACCGACTGGAGCGAGTCCTCGCGCATCTGTACCCTGTGGACCCGCGAGCTGGGCAAGGTCCGCGCCCTCGCCAAGGGAGGACGCCGCCTCAAGTCCAGCTTCGACAACGCCCTTGACTTGCTGACCGTCTGCGGTATCGTCCTCATCCGCAAACCGTCGGGCGGCCTGGATCTCCTCACCGAGGCCTCCGCCGCCCGGCGGTTTCCCAGGCTCCGTGCGGATCTGCCGGCCCTGTACGCCGGCTACTACGTCGCGGAGCTGCTCGCCGACTGGACCGAGGACCTCGACCCGCACCCGGCCCTCTTCGATGAGGCCGTCGCGGCCCTCGGCGACCTCGGCGGCGACGTGCCCGTCCCGGCGCGCCTACTCCGGTTCGAGGCCGTGTTCCTGTCCGAATTGGGCTACCGCCCCGTGCTGGAGGCGTGCGCCGCCTGCGGCGGCACGCTGCCAGAAGCCCACCTGATGTTCAGCCCGGAGGCCGGCGGGGCCGTCTGCCTCGCCTGCCAGCGGACGCCAGATCCGACACGCCGGCCCATGTCGCACCGCTGTCTGATGGCGCTGCGGCGTGTGTTCGGCGAGGGGTGGATGGGGGAGCCGGACGCGGCCACGCGGGCCGAGCTGCGGCACCTGATGGGGCACCACATCACCCACCTGCGGGGCCGCCCGCCCCGCCTGCTGCCTTACCTGGGGGGATGAAGCGTGAATACGTCAAGGAAGACGGGCCGGCTCCTGTCGCTGCTGGCGGCACCGGCCCTGGCGGCCTGCGTCGGCTGCGTCAGCCCCACCCTGATGCCCTACGGCCCCACACCCAAAGGGTCCGACGTCCCGGTGGACAGCTTCATCCTGCGCACCGACGGCAAGCTCGTCAGCGAGTCCAGCGCCGCCACCCTCCCGACGGAGGTCAACGCCGCCCTGGAGTCGGCCCGCGACCTCTTCCGCAAGGAGGAGTACACCAGGGCCGAGTCCCTCTTCGGACAGGTCGCCGACCGCGACAAGAACCCGCCCCTGGCCATCCAGGAGGCCATGTACTACCGCGCCGAGTGCCTCCGCCTCACCGGCCACATGCCCAAGGCGTGCGACACCTACTCGGCGCTGTTGAACAAGTTCCCCACGTCCAGTTACCGCGAGCAGTGCTGCCAGCGCATGTACGACATCGCCAACTACTGGCTCGACGACACCTGGGACGAGATGAAACGCAAGAAGGACGGCAAGGAGTGGCTCCCGTCCATGAGCTGGTTCCACTTCGGCAACACCAAGCCGTTCTTCGACCGCGAGGGCCGCGCCGTCGAGGCCATGGAGAAGGTCCGCCTCTACGACATGACCGGCCCCCTGGCCGACCAGGCCCTCTACCGCTGCGGCGTCGTCAAGATGTACCGCGAGGACTGGCGCGAGGCCGACCACTACTTCAGCCAGGTCTCCCTCCGCCACCCCGACAGCGAGCTGGCCCCCAAGGCCGTCCAGTTCGCCGTCTTCTGCAAGCAGATGGCCACGGGCGGCTCCGACTACGACGGACGCAAGACCGCCGAGGCCCGCAAGCTCATCCAGACCGCCCTCAGCGCCTACCCGCAGATCGCCAACGACCCCAAGAAGCGCGAGTACCTCGAGAAGCAGCGCCAGTCCGTGGACGAGCAGCAGGCCGACAAGGAGCTGAAGATGGCGGAGTTCTACCGCCGCACCAGCCACCCCGCGTCGGCGTACTTCTACTACGAGCTGGTGCGCCGCCGCTATCCGAACACCCAGGCCGCCAAGACCGCCGGCGAGCGGTGGAACTCCCTGCGCGCCGAGCTGGAGGCCAAGGGCCAGGGCATCAACACGCCTGCCCAGCCCACCACCTCCACGCCTTCACCCACGCCCACGCCCGCCCCGGCCCCCAAGCCGGCGTCCGCGCCGGCACCCACCAGCGGCGGCTGGCGCCAGCCGGGGACGTGACCCTGAATGCGGCGGATGGGGCACATCGGCCCCATCCGTCCCATTTGTCCCACCTGTCCCAGACGAAGGGCCAACGCATGCCACGCCGTAACCTTGCCGCCCTGATCGGGGCCGTCGCCCTGCTGGTGCCGGCCTGCGCCGGCGACATGCACCTCGACCTACTCGGCTACACCACCCGCCCCAACCACGACACCTCGTTCAAGACCGTCCGCATCCCGATGGTCAAGAACCGCACCAACTGGGTCGTCACGCCCGCCGTCGGCCAGGAGATGGACCTGCACCGCGCCCTCGTCCGCGAGGTCGCCCTCCGCACCCCCTACAAAGTCTGTCACGGCGAGGACGCCGACACCGAGCTGTCCGTCACAATCCGCGCCATCACCAAGGGCCTCATCAACTACACCCAGCAGAACTCCATCCGCGAGGCCGAGCTGCGCGTCGACGCCGAGATCGTCTGGCGTGACCTTCGCACGGGCAAGGCCCTGACCCGCACCAACCCGCGACCCGGCGAGGCGGCCCTCCCCGAGTCGCCCCAGCCCCTCATCGACGAGGGCACCAGCACCCTGCCGCCCGGCGCACGCCCCATCACCACGCCGTCCCGCCCCGGCGCCCCCGCCAACGCCCGCGCCGACGAGGAGCCGATCATCGACCCCGCCTCCCGCCGCGTCGTCATCCCCGTCCTCGTCCGCGCCACCGGCCACTACCGCCCCGAATTGGGCGAGTCGATCACCACCGGCATGCAACGTGCCTTCGACCAGCTCGCCGTCCAGATCGTCCAGTCCCTTGAGAACCCCTGGGCCACCCAGCGATGACCGGCCTGACGTGGCAAGTGCGCGGACGCTCGCTCGACCTGTCGGGCCGCGCCCTCGTCATGGCCGTCGTCAACGTCACCCCCGACAGCTTCTCCGACGGCGGGCGATACCTCGACCCCGCCGCCGCCGTCGCCCACGCCCTGGAGATGCTGCGCCAGGGCGCCGACATCCTCGACATCGGCGGCGAATCCACCCGCCCCGGCGCCGCGCCCGTGTCGGCGGAAGACGAATTATCCCGCGTCCTGCCCGTCGTCGAGACGCTCGCCAGGGACACGGACGCCGTCCTGTCCATCGACACGTCGAAGGCCGAGGTCGCGGACCGATGCCTCGCCGCCGGGGCGCACGTCATCAACGACGTGACGGCGCTGGGCGATCCGGACATGGGCGATGCCGTACGCCGCCACGGCGCCGGCGTGGTCCTGATGCACTCGCGTGGCACGCCGTCCACGATGCAACACCTCGCGGAGTACGGCGATGTCGTCGCCGAGGTGCGGTCCCACCTCCAGGCGAGGTTGCAGGCGGCGGCGGAACTGGGTATAGACGGGGTGCGGGTGGCGCTCGACCCGGGCATCGGCTTCGCCAAGACGGCCGCCCACAACCTGGCTCTCGTCCGCCGCCTGGGAGAGATCGCCGCGCTGGGCAGGCCGGTGGTGCTGGGGGCGTCCCGCAAGGGCTTCCTCGGCGAGATCACCGGCAGGCCCCGGCAGGAACGCGACGCGGCGACGCACGCCTGCCACGCCTTCGCCCTCGCCGCCAGGGCCGCCCACATCGTCCGAGCCCACGACGCCGCGGGGGCGAGGGACGGCGCCCTCGTGATCGACGCCCTCCGCCGACGCTGAGCGGGAAGAGGAGATCCCCTTGTTCGACCGCCTCGCACACCTCTACGACGCCGTGACGACGCGCGACCTCGTCGAGGTGGGCCTCCTCGCCGTCGCCATCTTCCTCGCCCTCCGCTTCCTCGGCAGGACGCGCGGCGCCGGCATCGTCCGCGGCCTCGGCCTGCTCGTCATCGGCGTCTTCCTCGTCGCCCAGGTCGTCATCGCCTCCTTCGACCTCAAGGTCCTGGGCCGTGTCCTCGACTACCTCCTCGCCACCGTCCTCCTCGGCCTGTGCATCATCTTCCAGCCCGAATTGCGCCGCGGCCTCATGGTCCTGGGCCGCGCCCCGCTCCTCCGCTACTTCGTGCAGGCCGAACACTACCCCCTGGCCGAGCGTCTGGCCGACGCCTGCGAGGCGATGTCGCGCGAGTGCGTCGGGGCGCTCATCGTCATCGAGCGCGAGATGTCGCTGGCCCAGTTCGTCGAGACCGGGCAGATGATCGACGCCGAGGTGTCCGCCGGCCTGCTGCGTGCCATCTTCGGCAAGCGCAGCCCGCTGCACGACGGCGCCGTCATCCTCACCGGCGGCCGCCTCACCGCCGCCGGGTGCCAGCTCCCGCTCGGCCAGGTGCCCGAGGGCGCGTCCGGGCACATGGGCATGCGGCACCGCTCGGCGTTGTGCATGAGCGACGAGACGGACGCGGTGTTGGTGGTCGTCAGCGAGGAGACGGGCCGCATCTCCCTCTCGGTCGCCGGCCAGTTGACGCCGGTGCCGCGCGAGGAGGTGGCGACGCGGTTGGCGGCGCTGCTCGACGGCAAGGAGCCGACGCCGGCGCGCGGCGAGTCGCGGGCCAGCGGCGTGAATCTGACCAACGTGAATCCGAGCGATACGAAGCCCGCGAGCCACTCAGAAGGCACGAAGGCCGCCTGAACGACGGGGGATCGCATGCCCAGGCTCATTCGCGGCGGCGTCGCCTGCACCCTCTGCCTGCTCGTGGGGTGCGTTACCAACAGTTTCCACCTTCCGCCCGACGAGGGGCAGAGAGGGCATTCGACGATTTACCTCGTCAACTACGCGGAGGAAGTTGTTGAGTGTCAGCTCGACCTGGAAGGGGCCAACGAGACGGGCTGGGAACACGCCAACTTCCACCGACGCACCGAGAAGGTCGGTGAAGTGGACTACTGCTACCCGTGGCGGCGGAGTGTGCCCGTCCGGCTGAACACGGTCGTCCTGAAACTGAAGGACGGGAGGGAGATTCCGGTGCAGGTCCACCAGGAGGTGGAGAAGGAGCGGGATGCCTACATCATCATCCACAAGGATCGGGCGGCCTCATTCACGGGCTCGTACCACCCCTCTGCCCCACCTCGGGATCAGAAACACGAGTAACGACACCACCCGCGACGGATGTTGATGGTTGATCGTCCGGCGTTTGGCAACGAAGGAGGCCTCATGCTCGACCGCCTGCTCTCGTCCCTCGTCGCCGTGGGGCTGTCGCTGCTCGTCTTCCTGTACACACGCAGCCGTGATCAGGACTCGCTCGACAACGTGCCCCTCGGCGTCAAGGTCGTCGTGGCCGCCAAGCAGGCCGACCACTACAGCCTCGAAGTCAACGGCGAGGCGCAGGTGACGGTGTCGTTCTCCGGCCCGCCGGCCCGCATGCGCGAATTGCAGGGCATGCTCCAGCGCAAGGAGGTGCAGGTCGTCAAGACGGTCACCGTGCCCGACGACCGCCTCGACGCGCCCCGCATCAGCGACTCCGCCGTCATCGAGGCCGGCGACCTCAACACGCCGCTCGGCGTGGTGGCGCTGGTGATCGAGGGACGCAACCGCATCCCGTATACATTGCACCGCCTCGTCGAGAAGCGTCTGCCGGTGCGGTTCGACCACCTGCGCGACGGGCCCACGGGGACGGTCATCCTCGACCCGCCGACGGCCCTGGTGCGCGGGCCGCGCGAGGTGCTGGACCGCATGTCCTCCATCGCCACGGAGCCGTCGGAGCTGCCGACACGCCCGCTCCGCGCGCCGCCCAGCGTCGCCGCCATCGGCCGCGTGCCTCTGGTGGACAAGCTCGAGGGCCGCGCCGTCCGCGTCACCCCGTCCACGGTCATCGTCCGCGTGCCCGGCTCGTCGCGCAAGACCTACGAGCTGATCGACGTGCCGGTGTCGTTCCTGTGTCCTCCGGACTACGGCTTCCGGCCCCTGTTCCCCGACGAGCGCAACGGCAAGGTGACTCTCAAGGTGACCGGGCCGATCCAGGACGAGCCGCCCCGTCCCCAGGTCTACATCGACCTCACGAAGGCGCGGCTGCTTTCTGGGCTGAACAACGAGCCGCTCCAGGTACAATTACCTCCGGGGTTCACGCTGGAGCAGCCCCCGCCGCGTGGCGTCTCGTTCGAGCTGCGTCCGGCCGATTTCAGCCCGGAGGGCCTCCGCCCCGCCGCCCGACCCGGCGGGGACTGACGGGCGAGGGGCGGGGCGTGTCTTCCCTCGGATCAGGCGAGCGGGCCCCGTCAGGGGCCCGAGTGGCAGCGCCAGAGTGACCAACGATGAGCGATCCCCTCGCCTCCGAATGCCTCGACACCGCCCGCCGCGCCCGCGCCGCCGCGCGCCTCCTCGCGTCCACCGCCTCCCGCGACAAGGACGCCTGGCTCCTCCGCTGCGCCGACGGCCTCGCCCGCCGCCGCGACGACATCCTCGCCGCCAACGAGGCCGACCTCGCCCGCGCACCGGAGTTCGGCCTCACGGCCGCGCAGATCGACCGACTCCGCCTCACGCCGTCACGCCTCTGCGAGGTGGCCTCGGCGTTGCGAGAGGTGGCCGCCCTGCCCGACCCGGTGGGCCGCGTCCTCTCCGGCAGCGTGCGGCCGAGCGGCCTGGAGGTGCGCAAGGTCGGCGTGCCCATCGGCGTCATCCTCTTCCTGTACGAGTCGCGCCCCAACGTCACCGCCGACGCCGCCTCGCTGTGCGTCAAGAGCGGCAACGCCGTCATCCTCCGCGGCGGCAAGGAGGCCATGCACTCCAACGCCGCCATCGCCCGCGTCATGGGCGAGGCCCTCGCCGAACAGGGCCTGCCCGCCGACGCAGTCCAGCTCGTCGCCACGCCGGACCGCGCGGCGGTCGGGCACCTGCTGAAGATGAGCGGACACATCGACCTGTGCATCCCGCGCGGCGGCGAGGGGCTGATCCGCCGCGTCGCGGCGGAGGCGACGATGCCGGTGTTGAAGCACTATCAGGGGATCTGCCACGTCTTCGTGGAGCGGACGGCCGACCTGGAAAAGGCCGTGCGCATCATCGCCAACGCCAAGGCCCAACGGCCCGGCGTTTGCAACGCCGCCGAGTGCCTCCTCGTGGACGCCCCCATCGCCGAGGCGTTCCTCCCGGCCGCGGCATCCGAGCTGCACCGTCGCGGCGTGGAGCTGCGCGGCTGCCCCGTGACGTGCCGGCTGGTGGAATCCGCGCGCCGGGCGTCGCCCGAGGACTATGATACAGAATACCTCGCCCTCACCCTGTCGGTGAAGGTGGTGGACGGGATCGACGCGGCGATGACGCACATCGCCGCCCACGGCTCCGGGCACACCGACGCCATCGTCACACGCGACCTGGAGGCGGCGCGGCGGTTCACCCGCGAGGTGGACAGCGCGGCGGTGATGGTGAACGCCAGCACGCGGTTCAACGACGGCGGCGAGCTGGGCCTGGGCGCGGAGATCGGGATCAGCACCGACAAGCTGCACGCCCGAGGCCCCTGCGGGCTTGAGGAATTGACGACCTACAAGTACGTCGTCTATGGTGATGGTCAGGTGCGTGGCGAGTGACCGAGGCGAGGCCCCATGACGGCAGTCCTCTTCCTGTGCGTGCTGCTGCTGGTCGTCCTGCCGGCGCTCGTCCTGCTCGCGCGGCGGCACCGCCAGCAGGCCGCCCGCGATGAATTGTCCCCCATCACCCGCCAGCACATCGAATTGTTCCAGGGCGGCCAGCTCAACGAGACGGCGGTCGAGGCCGCCAAGGCCCGCTTCCGCGCCCTCCTCGAACGAGGCGAGGTCGACGCCGTCGAACGCAGCATGCGCGCCGGCATCCACTACGTCGTCCACGTCCGCGCCCTCGCCGAGCTGGGCACCGAGGACGCCGGCCGCATCCTCGAACGCCAGCTCCAGCGCCGCCTCACCGACGACGCCATCGAGCAGGCGTGGTACTGGATCGACCTGGCCAACGGCCTGCGCGCCCTCAACCGCTCCCAGAGCCTCCCCCACCTCCTCCGCACGGCGGAGCAGGCCGGCGACCTGCCCCTCGGCCACTTCTTCGCCGCCGAGACGGTGTGCTTCCTCGGCTTCGCCGGCTACGTCCGCCAGGCCGAGACGGCCCTCGGCCGCTCGGCCCTCCGCGTGCTGCTGCGGGCGATGGAGGGCATCCGCTACGGCGTGCCGGCCAGCGTGGTGTCCGAGGGCCGCGTCGGCGAGCTGGTCGAGGCCCTTTGGGACAGCCAGGGCGAGGCCGTGGACCCCCTCGCCGTCCGCATCTTCCGCGAGTCCCTGCGGCTGCTGCGCCGATCCGACAACCTGTCGCGCACCCTGGCCGGAGAGCCCGCCGAGATGGAGACCTTCGACTGGCAGGTCTCGCGCCTCGCCGCCCTCGAGCCGACCCTCGTCGAATACCTCGTGGACGCCCCCGCCGAGCTGTCGAAGGCGCTGCCGACGCTGCCCGCCGCCGAGCAGCGCGAGGCGCTGCTGGCCCTGGGCGAGCTGCGGGCCGAGGCGGCCGACGCCCTCCTGCCCCTGCTGACACAGCCGCGTTTCCCCCACCTCGACCTCGCCGTGGAGGTGCTGGCGTGGTCCACGGACGCCCGCGTCGGCCCGGCCCTCCGTGACCTGGCGCTCAAGAAGGTGCCGATGGTGCGGCGGGCGCAGAGCAGGCCGCACGCCCTGCCGCCGGGCCGGCCCTCGCTGCCGAGCGACGTGCCGTACCGGGCGATCCTGCGGGCGCTGCGTGGCCACCCCGGCCCGCAGGCCGAGGCGCTCCTGCTGCTGGCGGCGCGCGACTGGGACCCGACGTACCGGGCGGCGGCGGTGTCGAGCCTGGGCTGGTGGGAGCCGGTCCAACTGAACGACGTGCGTCTGACGCTCCAGCAGGCCCGGCGCGACCCCAACCCGGAGGTCCGCCAGGCGGCCCGGGCCGCGCTGGCGCGGCTGGGCGAGCGCGAGGCCCTGTCCGCGTTCCGCCAGTCGCTGACCCACGAGGACCCGCAACGCGTGTACGAGGCCATCCAGGTGGTCGCCAGCGAGGGCCTGACGCTCCTGTGGCCGGACCTCGACCGCGTCGCCGACGCCGAGGACGGCGACGTGGCCCACCACGCCCGCGAGGCCCTCGAACGCATGTCCGAGGACCTCGGCCGTAAGCGGTGAGTGCCCCGGTTGCTCTTGCCAACGGTAACACCTCTTGCTAAAGCGTGCCCTCCCATTCGGAGGCCACGCGATGCCGCGTCCATCGTCCACGCCGTGGGCCGCCCTGGTGGCGCTCGCGGCGGCCGTCACCGCCGTCAACGCCTTCAAGCCCTGTCAGGCGGACGACCACGCCTACCTCGCGTACGCCTCCGAGTTCGCACGCCACCCCCTCGCCCCCTACGCCTTCGAGTACACCAACCCGCCCGGCGCGGCGGATGCCAACCTCGTCCTCGTCCCGCCGGTCCTGCCGTACTGGCTGGCCGTCGCGGTGCGCCTCGGCGGCGACGACCCCGTCTGGCTGCGGGCGTGGCTCCTCCCGTTCGTCTCCCTCTTCGCGCTGTCATTCCACGCGCTGGCGCGGCGGGCCGGCTGCCCCTTCCCGCTCCTGCTGGCCGCCGCCGCGCTCCTCTCGCCCGCCGCGCTGCCCGGCATGAACTGCATGCTCGACGTCCCGGCCATCTCGCTCGTCCTCGCCGCGGCCGTCCTCCAGTTGCGCGCCGGCGAGACCCGCTCGTGTGGCCTGGCGCTCCTCTCGGGCGTCGTGGCCGGCCTGGCCATGCAGACCAAGTACACCGCCTTCGTGTGCGTGCCCCTGCTCGCGGCCGCCGCCCTCGTCCACGGCCGCTGGCGATTGGCCGCCTGCGCCGCCGCCCTCGCCGCGGGCCTGTTCGTCGCCTGGGAGCTGGCCCTGTGGGCGTTCGCCGGGCAGAGCCACTTCCTCACCGCCGCCGGGGTACGCTCCGGCTCCCCCCTGCTGCGCATGGCCCGCCTGATCCTGCCGACCGTCTCCCAGCTCGGCGGCCTCGCCGGCGGGCTCGCTTCCGCCGTCCTCCTCGGGCTGGGCCGGCCGCGTCTCGCCGCCCTGACGCTGGCACTCACCGCCGGGGCCGCCGCCTCCGCCCTGCTCCCGTCCTGGGGGCCGGGCTTCGGGCCGGGGCACGTCGCCTTCGGGGCCGCCGGCCTCCTCGTCTGCGCCGCCGGCCTCGCCGCGTCGTGGTCGCTGCTCCGCCACGCCGACAAGGACACCTGGGGCCTCGACGCCTTCCTCGTCTTCTGGCTCGCGGCGGAGCTGGGCGCGTCGCTGGCGCTGTCGCCGTTCCCCGCCGCCCGCCGCTACGTCGGGCTGTGCGTGGTGCTGGCCCTCGTCGCGGGGCGTCTGGCGTCGCGCGGCACCGCCTGGCCATCGCCGACGGCGTACCGGCTGGCCCTGGGGGCGACGGCGGCCCTGGGGCTGTGCTACTTCGCCGTGGACTGGGCCGACGCCGCCGCCCTCCGCGACGCGGCCCGCCGCGGCTACCGGCGGGCGGAGGAGCTGGCCGGGCCGGGCCGCGTCTGGGCGCTGTCCTGGTTCACCTTCCAGCTCTACGCCGAGAAGGAGGGCGCCCGACCCTTCAACGTCAACCGCCCCCTCCCGCGCCCCGGCGACGTGCTCCTCCTCGTCGAACACGAGCTGAGCACGCTGCCCTCGAAATGGCTGCCGGAGTCGGGCGTGGACCTCGTCGAGGCGATGCCCTACCCCGACCCCGCCCTCCGCCTCGGGGCGGGGTACTACGCGGGCCGACTCCCCCTGACCCGGCGGCACGGGCCACCGTGCCGCGTGCTGCTGTACCGCTGCACCGGGCCGATCAGAATCCCTTCGCCGGGGTGACCTTCAGCTCGACCTCCTTGTCGCCACGCTTCACCTTGACGACGGCCGCCGTCCCGGGCTTGACCGCGTCCGCGGCCTCGTACAGGTCGGGCAGCGTGTCGGTCCAGCGCCCGTCGAGCGTCAGCAGGCGGTCGCCGCGCTTCACGCCGGCCTTGTCCGCCGGCCCGCCCGGCAGCACCGACGTGACGTCCACGCCGTCGTCCTTGTCGCCGGCGTCCTTGGCCGCCACCAGCCCCCACTGCGCCGACGGCGCCAGCGTCTTCACCGTCGTGCTGGCCATCATCGCGCCCATCATGGCCTTCATGATGTCGGGCGGCTTGTAGCCCGACGGCGCCAGCACCATCGTCTTCGCCTTGTAGTCGATGGTCACCTTGAACCGCGCGAAGAACTGGAACCCGACGATCCCGTAGATCGGCTCCTTCAGGTGGGTCGCGAGCATCTCGACCGTAGGGTGATCCATCACGATGGCCTGCACGTCGTCGGCGGACTGCCCGCCCACGTCCATCGTCTTGATCTTCACGTCGCCCATCGAACCGAACAGCGTGAACAGCGGCGGCGTCTTGCCCTTCAGCAGCCCCGTCTCCTTGGCCAGCTTGTTGTTGACCAGCGAGACCGGCGCCCCGGTGTCGAAGATCAGCTTGTACGGCCCCTTGCCGTTCACCTTGACCTGGACCGCCATGTGCCCCGACTTCAGCATCTCGAATGGCACGACGCCCGGCTTCGGCGCGTCCTTCTTGTCGTCCGCGGCCAGGGCGGAAGAAACCAGCAGCAGGGCCACGAGGGTGGTGCGTGTCATGGTCAGATGCCCTCCCCGGCGGTGAACGTGATCTCTTTCGTCTCATCCCCACGCTTGACGGTGAGGGACACCTTGTCGCCGGGCGCGTGGCGTCCCGCGAAACGCAGCACGTCCCCGACGCTGGACACCGTCCGCCCGCCGACCTTCGTCACCACGTCGCCCACCCGCACGCCGGCCTTGGCCGCCGGCCCGCCCTCCGTGACGCCGGACACCTTGGGGAACTCGTCCCCGTCCTCCATCGCCAGCCCGTGGTAGCCACGCAGGACGACCTCGGGTGCGGCCTTGCGGCCCATGAAGGCGCCGAGCGACTTCATGATGGTGCCCATCATCTCCAGGCCGCCGGGCGCGCCGCCCTTGCCCGCGCCGCGCCTCGGCAGGGCGATGGTGTCGCCGACGCGCGTCCAGGTCATCTTGTCCTTCGTGAAGTCGATCTCCATGCGGAAGGCGGCGAGGATGCTGTAGCCGATCATCCCGTGCAGCTCCATGCCGGCCATGCCCATCCCGTTCATGCCCTCGAGCTGGAAGGGCGTCTCGACGCGGGCGGGGGCCTTGAGCAGCACCGCGCCGCCCTCGAACTCCAACCTGTCCATGACGGCCCAGCCGTCCTTGCCGTTCTCCAGGCCGCACCGCTTGCCGACCTTCTCGGCGATGAACATGGCCGGGGCGCCGGTGTCGAGGATGAAGTTGAACGGCCCCTTGCCGTTGATCTTCACCCGCACGACGATGTGTTTCGGGATGGTGGTCTTGTAGGGCACCTGGAAGGTCTGGCCCTCCTTCTTCTCGTCCTTGCCCTGGGGCTGCGCCGGGAGCGCCAGCACCGCCAGGGCCAGTATCGCAAGTCGCGTTCTCATCGTTGTCGGCTCCGAACGGGCAGCACGGGGCGGCGCGAGCAGCGCCGCCCCGACCATCGTACCAGACCAGGTCAACGCCTGTCGCCGCTCTTCTTCGGCACGGTGATGGGCAGCGTCTCCCACTGCACGCGCCGCGGCGTGGCGTCGCTCGTCACCCCGAGGAAGGCGAAGCACATCTCCATGTCCGTCTGCTCGCCGAACCACACGCGCTGCGGCGGGTTGAACGGGTTGTTCGGGTTGCCGGCGCTGTTGTCGTACACCGCCTCCACCCGGAAGATCGTCCCCTTCTTCGCCTTCCGGGGCTCCTTCAGGAAGTACGTCTCCTGCCAGTTGTAATCCCAGTCGTTGATCCCCACCAGCACCTCCGGCTCCCCGCCCGGCGGCGTCATCGTCACCTTGATCTTCCGCCCCAGCATGTGCATGTGCGGCATCACCGAATGCACCTCCACGTCCTCCAACAGCTTCACCCCGCCGTCGATCTTGATGTCGGACTTCCCCGGCGGCAGCAGGAGGAAGTTGCCACGCAGGACGACCGCCTTGTACGGCTTGATGCCCTCCTTCTTGGCGAAGTAGAGGCCGATGGAGGTGCGGTCCTTCTCGACGCGCCCGTTGCGGTGGTAGTGCAGCTGGAGGACGACATCCGACCCCTTGGGCAGCGGGTAGCCGTAGCCCTCGGGGAGGTAGCGCGGCATCTGGCCGGGCGCCCAGCCGCCGAGGCCGCCGATCTTGCCTGGCTCCGCCGTGAAGCCGATGCCCATCGAGACGGCGTACCCCGGGCCGGAGTCCTGCTCGCCGGGCTTCTTCTTGCGCTCGCGCTCCTTCTTCTCCAATTCACGCGCCTTGCCGGTGGTGTCGAAGAAATTCAGCGAGTGGTGGACGATGCGGTTGTTGCCGGGGCGGATCTCGATGGCGGTGACGTGCTTCTCCTCGGTCAAGCCCGTGGGCAGGACGAAGCAGCGGAAGGCGTCCGCGCCGCTGGCGCCGATGGTCACGTCCGACGGCACCGTGAGGACGAGGTCCGGCTTGCCGAGCTGCCAGCCCTCGGTGAACGTGCGCGGCTTCGGCGCGTCCTTCGGGTCGCCCTCGGGCGCGCCGCCGTCGGCCCAGGCGGCCAGCGTCCTGATGTCCCTCTCGCTCAACTTCCGGTCGTTGTGGAACGGCCCGCCCTCCTCGGCCTTGAACGGCGGCATCTTGCGCGACCGCGTGTAGTCCTTGATGTCGGCGGCCCAATTCTTCGCCTGCCGGTAGGTCATCAGCGAGAACGGCCCGACCTCGCCGGGGCGGTGGCACTGCTGGCAGGCCGCCTGGAGGATCGGCAGCACGTCGCGGTAGTACGTCACCTTCCCCCCCGCCTTGGTCCCGTCGGCCCGCTGGATGGGGCAGCCGATGGCCTTCGTCGCCGGCACCTTGACGGCCCTGCCGGCGAGGAGATCCGCGACGGCGTTGTCCAAATCATGCTCCGTCGTCTGCGCGTTCTTCCGCAGCCGGGCGTGATAGGCGTTGTCGATGCGGCCCCTGTACCTCATCACACGGTTGTGATCGAGGACGAACGCCTCGGGGGCGACGGCCGCCTTGAACAGGTCGGCCACCTTCTGCCCCTCGTCCTTGTAGACGGGGAACGGCAGCTTGTACTCCTCGGCCTGCTTCGCGAGCTGGGCGGGCGTCAGGTCATCGCTGCTGGCGATGCCGATGAAGGCCACCCCCTTGGCGGCGTACTTCTCATGTAGCTTGGCCAGCGTGGGGCTGTACGCCGTGCTGACGGGGCAGTCGAACGAGAGGAAGACGGCGACGACGGCCTTCTTCTCCTTCAAAGACGCGAGGGAGAAATCCTTGCCGGCGGCGGCCGGCAGGGAGAAGTCGTTGATCTTCTTGTTGAGGCGGTCCACGCCGGGGGCCTCGGCGTCGGCCGAGAGTGCGAAGAGTGTCAGGGCGATGGCGGACAGCGAGCGCATGGGAGTGGCCTCATCGTGTGGTCGAAACCCGGCGGAGCTACCCGGCGGGCGTGGCCCCTGTTTCAACCCGCCGGACCGACGCGGGTTACACGGCAGTGGATGAGAGAAAGAACATACCACGAAACACACGGAAGACACGAAAAGATGACAAGAAATCAAAGCAGTTATCAGACAATAAGACAAGGCAGCCGGCTTCTTCTGCCAACTTGCCTGGCTTTGTCTTCCTTTTCGTGTCTTCCGTGTGTTTCGTGGTATGCCTTCTTGCTTTCAGCGTACCAGGTAGCCGCCATCGACGACGAGCGTCTGCCCGGTGATGTAGCCGCCGGCGTCGCTGCACAACAGCAGCGCCGGCCCGGCCAGCTCCTTCGGCTCGCCCCAGCGGCCCAGGGCGGTCCGGTCCGCGAACGCCTTCTTCTCCGCCTCCGACAGCACCGACATCGGCAGGTCCGTGAGGAACGGCCCCGGCGCGATGCAGTTCACCGTGATCCCGAACGCCCCCAGGTCCAGCGCGCTCGCCCGCGCCAGGCCCATCACGGCGGACTTCGTCGCCGAGTAGATGTTCCGCTTCTCCTTCGACACGAACCCCATCACCGACGAGATGTGGACGATCCGCCCCCATTTCCGCTTCTTCATGTCGGGCACGGCCGCCCGGCACAACGCCATGATCGACGACAGGTTCAATTCCAGCACCATGTCCCACGTCTCGTCCGTGATGGCGTCGATGGCCTCCGGCTTGTTCGTCCCCGCGTTGTTGATGAGGATGTCGATGCGCCCCATCGCGTCGAGGGCCGACTTCACCAGGCGAGGGGCCTCCTCCCGCTTCGACAGGTCGCTGGCGAACCACCGCCCCTTGCGTCCCGTCCCGTCCAGGATCTCGGCCAGCGCGGGCGCCAGCTCGGCCTCGGTGCGGCTGGCGATGACGATGTCCGCGCCGGCCTCGGCGAGGCCGCGCGCCATCGCCTTGCCCAGCCCCTTGCTGCCGCCGGTGATCAGGGCCACGCGGCCCGTCAGGTCGAAGATGCCCGCCATGTCTCGCCCTCACAGATTATCGGGATGCGGATGTTATAGGCCGGCGGGCGGTGGACGCAGCGCCCGAGAGGCGATACACTCGGGAACAACCCACCTTCCGGGCCCGCATTACCAGAGGTCCCCGTCCATGCGTCGCATCCTCCTCGTCGCCCTGGTCTGCGCCCTGGGCGTCTGCCCCAGCGCCGACGCCCAGGCCGACAAGACCAAGTACCCCGTCCTCGCGTTCGAGGGCAAGGAGGCGCCCGCCTTCGCCACGGACTTCGCGATCAACGCCCCCAAGGCCACCCTGACCGACCTCAAGGGCAAGGTCGTCCTCGTGGACTTCTGGGCCGTCTGGTGCGGGCCGTGCATCGCCGTCTTCCCCGAGCTGCGACGCCTCCACGAGGAGTACGGGAAGAAGGGCCTCGAGATCGTCGGCGTCACCCGATACTACGCCAAGTACGACTTCAAGGACGGCAAGCGCGTCCCGGCCAAGCCCGCCCTCAACGAGGAGCAGGAGCAGACGATGCTCAAGGCCTTCGTCAAGCACCACAAGCTCCCCTACCGCATCCAGACCTCGAAGGACGCCTTCGCCGCCTACAAGATCACCGGCATCCCGACCGCCGTCCTCATCGACAAGAAGGGCACCGTGCAGATGGTCAAGATCGGCTCCAACGCCGCCGGCATCAAGGCGCTGGAGGAGAAGATCAAGGCCCTCCTCGACGAGAAGTGACCCCATGCGCCGAACCGTGCCGGCCTTCCTGCTGCTCGCCCTGATCGCCGGCACGGACGGCGTCCGCGCCCAGCCCACCGACAAGGACAAGAAGAAGTTCCCCGCCCTCACACTGGAGGGCCAGAAGGCCCCCGCATTCAAATCCGATTTCGCCGTCACAGGCGACCCCGCCACCATCGAATCCCTCAAGGGCAAGGTCGTCCTGCTCGACTTCTGGGCCGTCTGGGCGCCGCCCTCTCGCTCCGCCATCCCCGAGCTGGTCAGGCTCCATGAAGCCCACCACGACAAGGGCCTGGAGGTCGTCGGCCTGACGCGCTACTACCAGAAGACCGACTTCAAGGGCGGCAAGCTCGTCAACGCGAGGAAGCCGCTGACGCAGGAGCAGGAGCAGGCGATGCTCAAGGCGTTCGCCGCCCACCACAAGATCCCCTACCGCGTCCAGACCTCCGCCGACGCCGTGTTCAACTACAAGGTGACGAGCATGCCCGTCGCCGTCCTGATCGGCCGCGACGGCGTCGTCCGCATGGTCAAGTACGGGTACAGCCCCGCCAACCTGAAGGCGCTCGACGCCCGGATCAAGGAGCTGCTCGCGGAGAAGTGACCCAGGGCCCCTGCACGCCACCGCCCGCGCACCGCCGAGTCTTGGCCGGAGGTCGTTCATGCGTTCCGCCGTTCTCCTGGCCGTCTGCGCCGTCCTGGCGCTGAGCGTCTACCTCGCCGGCAAGCCGGACGACGACACCGTCAACGTGCGTGTACGGCTCGTGGATGCCGACACCGGCAAGGACGTGACCGGGATCGTCCGCATCTTTCGCGCAGGGAAGGGGGAGCCGTTCGCGCTACCGGGGCTGTTCGACCGCATGCGCGGGCTGACGCCCCCTGTGGACGCACGCGGCTGGCACGTCGTCCCGGTCAAGGGGATGCAGACCAGGCTGCCCCGCTCGCGTCTGCGCGTCGAGGCGCTGTCCGGGCTGGAGACCGCCCTGGCGAGCCTCAATGTCGATCTGGGCGGCCGGCCCCCGGAGGAGATCGTCGTCAAGCTCCCTGTCCTCTTCCGCCCGGAGAAGGAGGGCCTCGTCGCCGGCAACACCCACCTCCACCTGCGCTCCTTCACCAAGGCCGACGCCGACGAATACCTCCAGCGGATACCCGCCGCCGACCGCCTCGGTGTCATGTTCATCTCCTACCTCGAGCGCAAGGCCTCCGGGGGACGCAAGGACGACGACGCGTCTTACATCACCAACCGCTACCCCATCGGTGAGGTGAAGGGGCCGCCGGGCGGCCCGGTCCTCTTCAACAACGGCGAGGAACACCGTCACAACTTCACGCCCTACGGCCAGGGCTACGGCCATGTCATGTTCCTGGACATCACGAAGCTGGTCACCCCGGTCAGCATCGGCCCGGGGATCACCGGGGCCGGACACGACGACCGGCCGCTGCGGGTCGGCCTGGAGGAGGCTCGGAAACAGGGCGGGGCCGTGATCTGGTGCCACAACCCCAGCGGCTACGAGGACGTGCCCAGCGCCCTGGCCGGGCGGTTCGACGCACTCAACTTCTTCGACGGGACGACACGGGGCACCTACGAGGAACGCTACTACCGCTATCTGGATGTCGGCCTGCGCGTGCCGATCAGCACAGGCACGGACTGGTTCCTTTACGACTTCTCCCGCGTCTACGCGCGGGTCACGGGCGCCCTGACCATCAAGAGCTGGCTGCAGGCGCTCAAGGCGGGGCGCAATGTCATCACCAACGGCCCGCTCCTCCGCCTGACCGTGGACGGCAAGCCGGCCGGCGAGGTGCTGGTGCTGGACGGGGAGAAGAAGGTGCGGGTCGAGGCCGAGGGCGTCGGGCGGCACGATTTCGGCCGGCTACAGCTGGTCCACAACGGCAAGGTGGTGCAGGAGGAGCGGGCCGCGAAGAAGGGAGGCGGGCACTCCGCCACGCTCTCGCGCGACGTGCGGATCACCGAGCCGGGCTGGCTCGCCGCCCGCATCGAATGCAAGGCCCGGAACGAGCTCGGCCAGCCCCTGTTCGCCCACACCTCCCCCTGCTACGTCGATGTCGGGGGCAGGCGGCGCTTCGACGTGGAGTCGGCCCGGGAGCTGATGAAGCGCCTGGAGGAGGCGAAGGCCGCCATCATCGCCCGCGCCACGTTCAGCAGCGCGGCGGCGAAGGACAAGCTCCTGGCGGTGTACACCGTGGCGATGGATGACCTCCGCGTCCGCATCAACAAGCGCGGCAAGCCCTGATCGACCCCCGCCTGCTCACCGCGACCTGACGACCGCTTCGCCCGGACGCGCCGGCGCCGGCATCTCCACGACCGCCACGTCCGCCAGCCCCAGTGCCGTCTCGCCCATCAGCACCGCCAGCGGCCGCATCAGCCCCTTCGGCACGCCGGGGATGTCCGCCAGACCCATCCGCAATTCCTGCGTCACGCGCACCTCCGGCGGCAGCAGCTCCTTCAGCCCCTTCAGCGAGTGCCGGTGAGTACACAGGATCACCGTCCGCGGCTGAACGCGCACCAGGCGGCGTAGCTCCTCGATGTCCTTGCTCCGGTACACCTTCAGGTCGCTCCGCCCCAGGTAGAACGCCACCGAGTCGCACCCGCGCGGGTAACACACCACCGACGCCTTCGGGTCGCCGCACAGCCGCAACGCCTCCTCCGGCCTGCTCATCGGCGAGCGGTACCCCGCATACCACGGCAGCGCCACCCCGTGCAGCCCCAGCACCAGCGCGAGGCTCAAAGCCGCGCCGGAGAGCGTGAGGCGCGACACGCCCCAATCCGTGTTCGCCAGGAACGCCCCGAGGCCCAGCGCCAGGAACGGCAGCGCCGGCAGGATGTACGTCGGCAGCTTGCACGACGAGAGGGTGAAGAAGAGAACACACCACCCGCCGGCGAGCACCGCGAACCCCAGCTCCGGCGATCGTTTCTCGGCCTGCTCCGCGCCGAGGAAGAAGTTGCCCGCCGGCCACAGCAGCAGCGAGCCCGGCAGCAGCACGGCGAACAGCACGGGCAGGTAGAACCACACACCGCGGACGTGGACGCCGGGCGCCAGGAACCGCTGGACGTTGTGTTCCCAGAAGAAGTAGCCGACGAAGCGCGGCTCACGCAGAGCGAGGGCCACGAACCACGGCACCGCGATCAGCCCCGTGATCCCCAGATGCACCGCCCACGCCCGCCAGCCGGGCATCGTGCCGCGCCCGGAAAGCAGAGGATACAGGATGACCGGCGGCATCAGGAGCAGGACGGCCACGGGGCCCTTGCACAGCACGCCCAGGCCGCACGCCAGCGCCGACGCCAGCCACCAGCCACGATGCAGCGCCTCGCCGCGCACCGCCTCGAACGCCGTGAAAAGCGCCAAGGCGACGAGCAGCATCAGGAGGCCGTCGAGGACAAGCAGGCGGGCCATCCCCAGGGCGCCCGGAGCGAGGCACAGGGCCAGGGCCCCGAAGAAGGCGGCCCTGTCGCCCACGAGGCGCCTGCCGAACAGAAAGCCGGCGAGGAGGGTGAGGTGGACGCAGACGGCGGGGACGAGGCGGGCGGCCCAGTCCGAGACGCCGAACGCCTTGTAGGAGAGCATGACCAGCCAGTAGAACAGCGGCGGCTTGTCGAGGTACGGCTCGCCCTGGAGCGTGGGGACGACCCAGTCGCCGCGCTCGAGCATCTCGCGCGGGATCTGCGCGTACCGGCTCTCGTCCGGCTCGAGGAGGCGGAAGCCGAGGAACGGGTAGAGGAGCAGGGCGGGCAGGAGGATCAGGGCGGCGAGGTAAGCGAGGGGGAGTCGGCCCCCGGCGCAGGGGGCGCCGGGGAAGAGGACCCGCGACCACAGGGCGCGCGTCCAGCCGGCGAGGTCCATCGGTGCGGCGGCGCGGTCCATGCGATGGGCCTCCCGTGCGGGCGACACGGGAGGCGATCATGCCAACGGGCGGGCGCGGGGTCAATCGCGGCTGCGGTACCCGCCCCGTCCGCCGTCCCTGTCGAACCGGCCACGCGGACGGTCATCCTCATCGTCCTCGTCGCGCGAGCGGCGCCGCGGGCGGTCATCATCGTCCTCGTCATCATCGCGACGGGCCTTGCGCGGCCTCGCGCGGTTGGCGGACGAGGCCTGGCTGGCGTAGATCAGCACCACGCCGCCGACCACCAGCAGGACGGCCACGATGGAGATGCCGACGATGGCGAGGATCATCCCGGCGTTGGAGGACGACCCGCCCGCCGCCGGCGCGGGTGGGTTCACCGGCGCGGGCGTCGGGTTGGTCTTCGGCGCGGGCGCGGGGATCGGGTCCGGGTTGACCGGCGGGATCGGGTTGGGGGCCGGGGTGGGAGGGCCACCGGCCATCGGCGGCGGGCCGCCGACGGGGACGCCGCCGACCATCGGGGGCGGGCCACCGACAGGCACGCCACCGCCGCCGAAGCCGGCCGGAGGGCCGCCGATGCCGCCCTGCGACTTGCCGTTCACGAAGGTCACGCCGCAGCAGGCGGCCACGACCGGCGGCCTGTCGCCTGTGCCGACGACACGCTTGCAGTTGGGGCAGCTCCACGTCGAGGTGGCCCCGCCTCCGATGGCCCCGCCGCCGATGGCCCCGCCCCCGATGGCCCCGCCGATGGGCGGCATGACCGGCGGGCGGACCGGCGGGATGGTCGGCGGGCGGAACGGCGGTGTGGTCGGCGGGCGGGTCGGCGGGGGGCGGAACTGCGCCTCCGCCACGGCCACGATGCCGAGCAGCGTCAGGCCGGCCAGGATCACTCTGGGTAAGGAACGCATGCGGCACCCCACTGGCATGGAGTTCGGGACGAGGTCGGGATGATGAGGGAAATCATACAGGGGCGCCGCGCCGGGCGTCAACCACCCGCCCGATGAATACCGCCGACGCGCACGGCTGGCTTCCAGCCCTGCCGGTCTGCTAAACTGTCCGGGTCGCCGCCCGCCACGGAGGCCCCATGCGCCGCACCCTGCCGGCCCTGCTCCTGATCGCCTCCCTGGCCGCCGGCCAGGACCGCCCCGCGCCCAGGCTCGAAGGCGACCTCAAGACCCTCTTCGACCTCGCCAACAAGGAGCGCGAGGGCAAGAAGCTCACCGCCCTCACCGAAAGCGCCCACCTCACCCGCATCGCGAAGGCGCACGCCGAGAACATGGCGAGGCAGGAGAAGATGGAGCACGTCCTCGACGGCAAGGGCGTCGTCAAGCGGGCCGAGGAGGCCGGCTACCGCTTCCGCGTCATCGGCGAGAACCTGGCGCGGGCCAGGGGCGAGGCGAAGATCCCGCCGCCGCCCCCGGCCGACATCCACGCCATGTGGATGAAGTCCAAGCTCCACGCCGAGAACCTCCTCAACCCGAAGTTCACCGAGGCGGGCCTGGCGTCGGCCAAGGGCAAGTCCGGCACCATCTACTACGCCCAGGTATTCGGCACCCCCAAGCCCCCGCGATGACCGCGACACGCACCCTCCTCGACGCCCTCCACGTCGAGCCCGGCGACCCCACCGCCTGGCTCGCCCTTGCCGATTGCCTGGAGGAGGAGGGCCGCGACGCCGAGGCCCACCTGCTCCGCCTGCGCCAGCGCCTCCTCGACGCCGACGCCCCCACCCGCCCCGCCGACGAGCCCGAGCTGCGGCGGCTCCTCGCCTCCGGCGTCGCCCCGTGCGTCCCGGCGGCGGTGAACGCCGTCGGCATGCGCTTCATCCCCGTCCCGGCGGGCAGCTTCCTGATGGGGTCGGCGCCCGGCGAGCAGGGCCGCCACCCCGACGAGGGCCCCCGCCACCGCGTCCGCATCCCCGCGGCCTTCTGGCTCGGCCAGGGCCCCGTGACCCAGGCCCAGTTCCTCGCCGTCATGAGGCACAACCCCAGCCATTTCCGCGAAGGGGGCGAGGGCGGCGCCGCCGTGGCCGGCCTCGACACGTCCGGCCTCCCCGTCGAGCGTGTCTCGTGGTTCGACGCCGGTGAGTTCTGCGCCAGGCTGGCCGCGCTGTGCCCCGGCCACGCCTACCGCCTGCCGACGGAGGCGGAGTGGGAGTACGCTTGCCGTGCCGGCACGACCTCGGTCTTCCACTTCGGCGACTCGCTCACGTCGGATCTCGCCAACATCGACGGCAACCTGCCCGAGGGCGCCGCCCCCAAGGGGCGCTATCTGGCCCGCACCAGCGCCGTCGGCTCGTACCCCCCGAATGCCTTCGGGCTGTACGACATGCACGGCAACGTCTGGGAGTGGTGCCAGGACTGGTTCGACGATCACTATTACGCCGCCAGCCCGGAGGCGTCGCCGCCCGGCCCGGCGGGCGGGACGCGGCGGTCGCTGCGTGGCGGCGGGTGGTTCTACGGCGCCCGCATCTGCCGCTCGGCGTACCGCTACCGCTACGAGCCGGAGGCGCGGCACAACGACTTCGGGCTACGCGTGGTCCTGGAGCGCGCCTGACGAGGGTGGGACTGGGTGGGATTGGACGGGAGGAGACGGTGGTGTGGCTGGCGGGGCACAACTTGCATGGCATTGCAGACCCCCACACACGAACCAGCAATGAAGACGGTTGAGACGTATGAGGGTTCCCGCGTGCCGATGGCCGCCGTTGCCTCCGGGGCGACGCGAAGCTGCGTTGGGCCCCTGGTCACACGGCAGAAGGCGGCACACGGCCACCACCGCCACGAGGTCTGAGGCAGCCGGGCTGTCCCCCCTTGACATTCGGTGTGCAAACCGTAGCCGTTCACCCGACCTGTGGATTTAGACAAAATGAGACGTGGAGGGCGGCCACGGCACGGGAGTGGGTGGCCTGACCACTTGCCCTGCAATGCAAATTCAGCCAGGAATTTGCATTGCAGGGGGTGCCTGGGGGGGTGCAATGCAATGCAATCCGCACCACCCCGGCCATCCCACCTGTCTACTCCCGTCTAATACCCACACCCGCCTGGTTGGTTACCCCGTGTCTTCCGAGACGAGCCGTGACCCCTCCGACCCCCGCCGCCCGCCTGGCCTCGCTGGATCAGCTCCGCGGCTACACCGTCGCGGGGATGTTCCTGGTCAACTTCGTCGGCTCGTATGAGGTGGTGCGGCGGTTGGCCCCTGTCCTGGCCCACCACAACACCTACTTCAGCTACGCCGACTCGATCATGCCGCAGTTCTTCTTCGCGGCCGGCTTCGCCTACCGGCTGACGTTCCTGCGGCGGGGGGAGGCCGATGGCGCGTGGGCGGGCTACGCCCATGCGGCCTGGCGCTGCCTGGGCCTGCTGCTGCTCGCGTTCGTCGTCCACCATCTCGACGGGCGATACGCCAAATGGGCGGATCTGGAGGCGGCGGGCGTCGTCGGCGTCCTGAGCCGCGCCTTCCAGCGCGAGTACTTTCAGACGCTGGCCCACATCGCCGTCGCCTCGCTGTGGGTGCTGCCGGTGATCGCCGCCGGGCCCGCCGTCCGGGTGGGGTACGCCGTCTTCTCGGCGGTGCTGTTTCATCTGCTGTCGGTGTGTGGCTATTACGAGTGGGTGATGAAGCGGCCGGGGATCGACGGCGGCCCGCTCGGCTTCCTGACCTGGACGCTGCCGTTACTGGCGGGCACGCTGGCCCACGATTACATCTTCGGGCGTAAGGAGGCCAGGGCGTGGCCGCTGGCCGCCTGGGGTGCGGCCCTGATGGCGCTGGGGTACGGGCTATCGTGCCTGAATGGCGCGTTGGCGGCCCCGCCGTTCGTGCCCCCGAGCGGGCCGGTGGGGATCTGGACGATGAGCCAGCGGGCGGGCAGCGTGTCGTACCTCGTCTTCGGCGCGGGCTTCAGCCTGGCTGCCTACGCGGCCTTCATGGTCGTCTGTGACCGCTGGGGGTGGCAGGCCGCGCTCTTCCGCACCCTTGGCACCAACGCGCTGGCGGCGTACATCCTGCACGACCTCGTCAACGGGGCGGTCAAGCCGTTCGTCCCCAGGGACAGCCCGGGGTGGTATGTCGCCGCGGGCTTCCTCGTCTCATTCGGCATCTGCTGGCTCTTCCATCGTTAGGGGGTTGGCGCAAGTAGAAGTTTCCGGTATCATGGGGGCTGGC
>CAZVZK010000001.1:0-246839 GCA_964630925.1 uncultured Alcaligenaceae bacterium | reverse complement strand
TTTGCGGCCCGAGGCGTAGGCCGCGCAGCGGCCGTGGGCCCGCGCAAGGCGGGGGAGGCGTGGGGGATGGGGGCGTCACGTCTGGGGGCGGGGGGCGGTGGGGGGTGGAAGCGACTGAACGAATGAATCACCGACGCCGTTCGGCCTGGGCAGGTGTCGGCAGCAGCGGAAGATGGGAGAGGAGCAGTTGCATCAGCCCAGGCTCAGATCGAGACACGCGGCCGAGCGGGGTGTGCCCTTCGGAGCAGGGGGCGTCAGGATCGGCGCCTGCCGCCAGTAGCTCGCGGGCCGCCGCCTGCCGTCCGCCGTTGCACGCGTACCAGAGCGGCGTCTGCCCGAACACGGACCGCGCCTCCACGTCAGCTCCGGCGGCGATCAGCGCCCGGACCAGCTCTGGGTCATTCGCGTCGGCCGCCAGGTGTAACGGCGAGCAGCCGAGCCCGACGTCGCGGGTGTCGGCGGCGTTGGGATCCGCCCCCGCCGCGATAAGGTCCAGGGCCTGTGCCCGATCCCCGGCCCAGAGCGCGGCCATCAGCGCCGGCGGGTGCCTTTCGTCCATACCCTCCCCTGAGCCGAGACAGCGAGCGGGTCGCACCGCGTGGCGCAACCCGACAGTATGCTACCCGCCCATCCTCTCAGCCGCAAGAACCCGCCAGGGCGAGCCACACACAGCCCTGGTCAGGTCGGCGGCGTCCTCGACCGCCCGGCGGGCGAGCTCGTTGACATCGGCGGCGGCGAGGATGCGCGGCCGCTGTGAGGCCCCGCGAAGCTGAAAAACGGCGAGGACGGCCCGGATTCGCGTGAGCCGTGGGGCGTGGTGATTGGGCGCAGGTCGAAGATTATCGTTCGTGGGTGGGGGTCTGGGCACGGGGTACCGGAGAGAAGGGGGGAGGTTTTGGGCGAGGCCCTCCCTCCTCTCAGTATTGGAGGCCTGTACACCGGATGTCAAGGGGTGGCGCGCGGCGCCGCACGCCTCCCGCCGGGGGGCGTGCGTGGGGTTGGAATGTGGCATGTGACAAGGTGACTCGCGCACTCGACGCCGGCCGGTGACACCACGCGTCAAAGGACGCCGAGTCACATGCCAAATCGGTGGGGATGTTGGCAGGTGACTCGGCGGGAGTGGGCAGGTGACTTTGCGCCCGACGTGGCCTCGCGTCCGCCGCTGGCAGCGGCTGGCATCCGACGCGGGAATTCCGCCGGGGGCTGGCATCCGGGCGTGACCGGGTGGGCGTTGTGGCAGATCGGGGTGGGGCCCGCCAGGGCCGGGGCCCGACGCGGGGCGTCACGCGCACCCGTCGGGCTTCGCTCGGCTGGCGCCTCACTCAACCCGACCTACGAGGGTACGGGGGCCGGCCACCCGTCCCCTGGCCACGCGCGCTCGGCGTCCGCCGGAGGCGGTCACCGGCGGCCATCGGCACGCGGGGGCGCTTACACGGCTTGACCGTCGTCATTTCAAGGTCGTGTGTGGGGGTCTGAAATGAAATGCAATTCTCCCCACCCAGGCTACGCACCGCCCACCTCCGCCCGAGGCCGACGGCCTCCCGACGGGCGGCGAGCCACGGTGCGCATGTGAGCGGGTGAGCATGTGACTCGCGCACTCGCCGCCGGTGTGTGACGCCTCGCGTCGGAAGACGCCAGGGTCACATGCTCACTCGGGGGGAAGGTGGCCGGCGGCCTCGCGGGCGTGCATCAGGGCAGCTTCCACACGCGGACGATGCCGTCCTGCCCCGCCGAGGCGAACAGGCCGCCCTGTCCCGCCGCCACGGAGGCCACGGCGCCGACGTGCGCGACGCAGACCGCCACCTCGCCGCCTGCCGCCACGTCCCAGACCCGCACCGTCTGGTCGTGGCTCGAAGACAGCATCATCGTGCCCGACAGCGCCAGGGCGCTCACCATCTGCTTGTGGCCGGTGAAACGCCGCGTCTCGCGGGCGGTGGCGACATCCCACATCCTGAGCGTCGTGTCGAAATGTCCGCTGAAGACCGACCTGCCGTCCGCCGACCACGCGGCGCACAGGACAGGCCCCTTGGGCACGGCGAACTGACGCACCTCCTTGCCCGTCGCCGTCTCCCACAGGCGCAGCGTCTGGTCGCGTCCGCCTGACACCGCCAGACGCCCGTCGGGGGAGAGCGCCGTCGCCGTCACGCCCGCCGTGTGCTTGGTGAACCGCGCCAGGATCGTGCCCCGGTCCGCGTCCCACAGGCGCACGGACCGGTCGTCGCCGCCCGACAGCGCACGCTTGCCATCGGCGCTAAGGGCGACGCAGCGGACGGCGTCGCCGTGCCCCACGAGGCGCACCGTCTCCTTGCCCGTGGCGGCGTGATAGCCGCGGACGGTGACGCCCTGGCCGGCCAGGACGAGGCCGCCCGCCGCCGCCAGACACACGACCTCCAACTTGCCTTCGCCGCAGCGGCGGACCTCCTTGCCGCCGGCATCCCAGACCCGGATCGTGCGGTCGCCGCCGCCGGACACCAGCAGCGGGCCCGCCCAGGCCAGGGCCGTAACGGCGCCCTTGTGCCCCGTCAGAGACAGCGTCGGCGTCAGCGTCGCCAGGTGGGCCGTGCCGGGGAGGTCACCCTTGCGGAGCAGCTCCTCCAGCACGACGATCAGCTCCGCCGGCGTCTGATAGCGGTCATCGGGGTGCTTGGCCATCAGCTTGCGCACGACCGCGGCGACGCCGCTCGGCAGCTCGGGCCGGAGCTGGCTCACCGACGGCGCGACGTGCCAGCGTTGGCGGTCGAGCTTCTGCACCAGGGAGCCACCGGGGAACGGCACCTGGCCCGTGAGCAGGAAGTAGAAGACGCAGCCGAGGGAGTACAGGTCGGCGCGCACGTCCACGGCGCGCGGGTTCTCGAGCTGCTCGGGGGCGATGTAGTCGGGCGTGCCGATCACCGACCCGTCGCGGGTGAGGGTCGTCAGGGGCGCCTCGTTCTCGTGTGATTGGAACAGGCGGGCGACGCCCATGTCCAGCACCTTGACCACGGGCCGGGGCGGCAGCGGCAGGCCGTTCGGGGCCAGGACCATGATGTTGCCGGGCTTGATGTCGCGGTGGACGAGGCGCTGCTCGTCGGCGTGCTTCAACGCCAGCGCGGTCTGGCGGATGAAGTCGCAGGCGGCGGCCACGGGCAGCGGGCCCTGCCCCTCGACGAGGCTCTGCAGCGTGAAGCCGGGGACGTACTCGACGGCGAGGAATGGCTGCTCGCCGGCGAGGTCGGCGTCGTACACCTGGACGAGGTTGGGGTGGGTGAGGCGCGACGACGCCAGAACCTCGCGCTTGAAGCGCGGCATGAGGTCGGTGCCGCCGAGACGCTCCTTGCGGATGACCTTGAGGGCGACCAGCTCGCCGTTGTCGCGGCGGCGGGCCTTGTAGACGATCCCCATGCCGCCGCGTCCCAGCTCCTCCAGCACCTCGTAGCCGGCGAGGCTCGGCGGCCCCTGCGGGGCGTCGGGGTTGATGGCGAGGGCGGGGCGGGAGTCGGGGAAGGTGGGCGGCGTGACCAGCGTCCGCTCGCCCCCGCAGACGGGGCACGGTGCGGCCTCCGCGCCCTGAGGCGCGTTCCACTCGTGGCCGTTGGAGCAGCGGGAAAGGGTGGTCATGCCGCCATGATAGCGGGAGGAGGCGCGGGGATGAATGGGGGATTGTCCGCGTCCCGACAACACGGATCGTCAGGGCGTGCCGGGCCGGCCGGCGAGGGCCGCCCGCAGGGCGGCGATTTCGGCGAGGTGCGCCGCGGCCTGCGATTCGGCCAGCGCCGCCCTGGCGTCGGCGTCGGCCCTGGCTCGGGCCGCGTCGGCGGCGCGTGTCTCGGCGTCGGCCTTCGCCCGTGCAAGGTCGGCGGCCCTGGATTCCGCCTCCTCCTTGGCCCGTGCCTCCAGGCGCGCACGCTCGACGAGCCCTTCCATCTCCTGCTCGCGCTCGGCCTCGCGTCCCTGGAGCGCCACCAGCTCCTCGTGGAGGCGCGCGTAGCTGCCGACCTCCTCGCCCGTCTCGGGGTCCTCGCAGATCAGCCGGTCGCCCTCGTCGATCCGCAGGAAGAGGTTCACCACCGGCGCCAACAGGCGCCCGCGCTCGTCCAGCGGGAGCGGCTCGTAGCCGCCGGGCGCCCAGCGGTAACCCGACAGGACGCGCGGCTCGCCCACCCGCCAGCGGTCGATGATGATGTAATGCTCGACCTTCACGCGGTGGTAGAGGATGTGCTTGTGGGTCACGTCGTTCTCGCGCGTGTCCGGCGAGACGATCTCCACCGCCAGGGCGCAGCGCCCGCCCGTGTCTCCCAGCCTCAACAACCCCGTCGATTCCTCGGGGACGGCGTTGAGGGCGACGAAGACCCCGTTGTCGGGGGACATGTTCCGGACGCCCGCCACGCCGAAGTCCGTCAGCAGGTCAGACGAGACCAGCACGGCGGGCGGCCTGAGATCCCGCGTGCTGAAGGCCTGTTGGAGGTACGCCCTCTCCTTGCTGTGGTGGATACGTTCGGGAATGACGTCGCCCTCCAAGGGGTGGAGCACGTCCTCCAGGGTCAGCGGCACCTGGGCCATCTCCGAGCTGCCGGGCACGGTGACGTACCGCCAGCCATAGGGGAAGTCCTCCGGCATGTCCGTCCCGGCTGCGTGGCTCGTCGGCCTCATGGGGTGGCCCTCCTTCACGGCGAGAATCATACCGCCGGTGCGGGAGGCGACGCCATACAGATCACGCCAGATGCGCCCGCCGCCCGAACCGCCCTCGCAACGCATCGACCCCCTCTGGGCCGATCTCGTTGCCGTAGAGGTGCAGCGCCTCGAGGCCGCCGAGAGACATCGACCCGGCCAGCGCCAGCGCCCCCCTGGTGCCGATGTGGTTGTCGCGGAGGTCCAGCTCGCGCAGCCCCGAGAGCCCCTCCGCCTCGGCGAGGGCGGCGGCGTCGAGGTCCGTGACCCAGGCCCGGCGCAGCCAGAGGTGTCGCAGCCCCTTCGCCCACGGCGCCGCGCCGAGGGCGCGCACCCCGGCCACGCCGAGGTTGCTGCCGCCGAGATTCAGATGTACGAGCGTGTTCAGGTGAGGTGACTCGAAGAAGGGCGTCAGGTCACGCCCCGTCAGATCTTGCCTGGACAGGTCGAGGCGGCGCACCGACGCCATCCAGGGGGCAGCCGCCAGCTCGCGGACGAGGTCGGGGCCCTGGCCCACGAGGCGGCCCGCGCTGAAGATGTTGAGGCCGCCCAGCAGAGAGGAGCGCGACAGGTGGCCTGTGACGTTGGCGCGTTCGGGGCCGAGGGAGACGTGATCGACCCAGGCCCAGGCCTCCTCGCCGGGCAGGCGGGATAGCCCGCCGCGGAGCGACGGCATCGGCACCTCGACGCACAGGAGCCCGCGTTCGACACCGGAGAGTTTGACCCAAGGCGCGACGGGGCCGAGCCAGGCCTGGCCGAACCGGCCGAGATGCTTGCGGGTGAGGGAATGGAGTCGGTCCGGCCCCGCGTCGCCGCGCACCTGGGCGCGGATGATCTCCGCGCGGGCGCGGTCCGCCTCATCGCCGTGGTCTTCGAGGAAATCAGCCAGGATGAGGCGCAGGGTGTCGTCGTCGGGCCGGGCCTTGATGTCGGACAGGAGGGCGAGGACGGCGGCGCGGCTCAATCGGCGGCTCTCGGGGCGTAGGTCATGGTGAAGGCGCCGAGGTCGAGGGTGGGGCCGCCCATCGCCTCGAAGAAGCGCTCCAGGAGGTCGCGCATCTTGTCCCCGGCCAGGTGGTAGTAATTGTGCTTGCCCTCGCGGTCGTAGTCAACCAGATCGACGAGCCGCATGAGGGTGAGGTGGTGGCTGACGGCGGGCTGGGTCGTCTTGGGGCCGAGCAGCTCGCGGAGGGCCGTCACGTGCTGACGCCCCTCGGCGAGGAGGGCGAGGACGATCTTGAGCCGTGACGGGTCCGAGAGCATGCGGAACATCTCGGCCATCTTGTTGATGAGGGGGTCGGGGACCGGGACCGTCAGGGCCGGCTGTACCTCGCCGGGAGTCTCGTCAGTCCGGGTGGTCCGTTTCATGAGAATAGCTGCACTCAAGGGATGTCTCCTGGGTCGGCGAGGGCGGCGAGCAGGCGACGAGGCGCGCACGGACGCCATTCCGGCCCGGAACGGGGAACGGATCATTCGGCCAGGGAAGAGGCTGTGAGGGGAGGACGATGCGAGTCGGCGTTGGGGCAGCCGCCCCCCCGCCTCTCCCCCCGATTCATGAAAATGCGTGTGATATTAGAATATCAGGGCGGCGGCTGGGGTCAAAGAGATTCCGCCGTTTTTTTCACCGCCTCCTCATAACTACCACCGCCCTCATTTGAGCAGGCCGTAGTTCCGCAGCGTCGCGGCGATGCGTGCCTCGGAGGCGGCGTCGAGCGGGCACATGGGCAGACGCATCTCGCCGGTGTCGCGTCCGAGGAGCTTCATCGCCGTCTTGAGCGGGATCGGGTTGGTCGCGACCGAGAGCAGATCCCGCGAGAGGTGGAAGAGTTTCCGGTGCCAGGAGATCGCCTCGGCGATGCGCCCGCCATCGAACGCGGTCACCAGCGCCTTGAGGTCACGCGGCACGATATTGCCGACCACCGAGACGACGCCCCGGCCCCCGACGCTCATCAGGGGCAGGGTCAGGCTGTCGTCGCCGGACAGGATGGTGATGTCGCACAGCGAGGCGATGTGTGACGCCTGGTCGAGCGAGCCCGTGGCCTCCTTCACGGCGACGATGCTGGGGATGCCCGCCAGCCGGGCGATGGTCTCCGGTGTCATGTTCGACGCGGTCCGCCCGGGGATGTTGTAAAGCACGATGGGCAGGTCGCAGGCCTCGGCGACGGCGGCGAAGTGGCGGAAGTACCCCTCCTGCGTCGGCTTGTTGTAGTACGGCCCGACCATGAGGGCGCCCTGCGCCCCGGCCTTCTTCGCGAACTTCGTGAGGCGGATGGCCTCGCGCGTGGAGTTCGACCCGGTGCCCGGCATGACCTTGATGCGCCCGGCGGCGCGTTCGACGACGCAGGCGATGACGCGCTCGTGCTCGTCGTGGTCGATGGTGGGCGATTCGCCGGTGGTGCCGACGGGGGCGAGGCAGTCGGTGCCCTGCTCGACGTGCCAGTCGACGAGTTTCTTGAGGGCGTCGTAGTCGATCTCGCCGCCCGCAAAGGGCGTGATGAGGGCCACGGTGACACCGGCGAACTGCTCTCCCTTGGTCTTGCTCATCGCTGCGTGCCCTTGTCTCGCGGATCGGCCACAGCCTGTTTTCTACCGCGCCGCGACGCCCGCGAACAGTTCCGGTATCATGCCCCGATGGGCCTGATCCCCGGCGGAGTGAAACGGGTCTTCTTCGACGCGGTCGGCACGGTCCTCTTCCCGGAGCCGACGCCCGGCGGCGCGTACTTCCGCGCCGGGCAGCGCTTCGGCTCCGCCGTCACGGCGTACGAGGCCGACAGGCGCTTCAAGGCGGCTTTCGCGGCCCAGGAGGCGTTCGACGCGACGCAGGAGTACCGCACCAGCGAGGCCCGCGAGGCGGAGCGCTGGCGGGCCATCGTCTCCGAAGTGTTGCCCGACGTGTCCGACCCGGATGCCTGCTTCGTCCACCTCTGGGGGCACTTCGCCGACCCGGCCAACTGGCGGATGGCGCCCGGGCTGGGCGAGCTGTTCACCACGCTGCGGACACGCGGGATCGAGGTCGGCATCGCGTCCAACTTCGACCGCCGCCTGATCGACCTCGCCCGCCACATGCCCAACCTGGCGGACGTGCCCGTGGTGGTCAGCTCGCTGGTGGGGTGGCGCAAGCCGGCGCCGGGCTTCTTCCACGGCCTGGTCGGCTGGGACACGCAGCCGCACGAGGTCCTCCTCGTCGGCGACGACCCCGAGAACGATTACAAGGGGGCACGGGCCGCCGGCCTGCACGCCATCCTGATCGACGGCAAGACCAAGCTGTCCGACCTCCTCTGACACGGGGGCATTTTCATGAAGTATCTGCTGCCACTACTCGTCGTGACGGCCGCCGCACTGGGCCGGGCCGACGACGAGAAGATCGCCAAGTACATCCGCCAGCTCGGCGCCGACAAGAAGGAGACGCGCATCCTGGCGGCCCGCGAGCTGGCCAACCTCGGCCCCGAGGCGAAGGAGGCCATCAAGCCGCTGGTCGCCGCCGCCAAGAACGACAAGGAGGCGAAGGTGCGCGCCTACGCCGTCTTCGCCATCAAGCAGATGGGGATGGAGGCGAAGGCGGCGATCCCCGGCCTGATCCACGTCCTGAAGAACGAGAAGGAGCAGGAGGTGCGCTGCATCGTCTGCGACACATTCGCGTCCCTGGGCGAGGAGGCCAAGGACGCCGTCGCCCTGCTGGCCGCGGCGCTCAAGGAGAAGGAGGTCGGGCCGCACGCGGCCCAGGCGCTGGGGAAGATGCCGAAGGCCGCGGCGGCGGCGATCAAGGAGCTGGCGGCGGCGTTGCAGGAGAAGGAGACGCGGTCGCTGGCGGCGCAGACGCTTGGGCGGATCGGCGAGCCGGCGCTGGCGGAGCTGGTGAAGGGGTCGGAGGACAAGGACGACGACGTGCGCGTCGAGTCGGTCCTGGCGCTGGCCATCGTGGGCAAGCCGGCCCTGCCGGCGCTGATGAAGGCGCTGGGGGACAAGGAGCAGGACGTGCGGCTGAACGCGGCCGCCTCCATCGCCAAACTGGGTGAGGACGCGAAGCCGGCGGCGGGCGCCCTCGTGAAACTGGTGAAGGGCGACAAGAGCAGGGACGTGCGTATCCAGGCGTGCAACGCCCTGGCGCGGCTGGGCGACGGCGGCGCCGAGGTGATCGCGGCGCTCAAGGCCGTCGCGGCGGAGAAGGACGTGAGCGAGAACCTCAAGAGCGCCGCCGAGGACGCGCTCAAGCTGTTGGAGAAGAAGTGATCGCCGAACTGGGCGAGCCGGGGGCGTCAGCCCCCGGAGGGATGTGGGAGGGCGTGCCATGCCGGCGCATGACTGGACGCGGGTCCCCGACGGGATCTTCCATGACTTCCACCACGAGTGGATCTCTGCGGTCAAGCATGCATTGAACCGCGCACTTCCGGAGGACTATTACGCGCTGGCCGAGCAGCACGCGGCCGGATTCGGGCCTGACGTGCTGACGCTCCAGGGCCGGCCCGACGGCTCCGGGCCGACCTCTCCCCCGAGGTCCGGAGCCGGCGGGGGCGGGACCGCCCTGGCCGAGCCGCGTGTCACCCTGGCCGGCGTGAGTGACCGGTCATTCTCGCAGCGTCGTCGTTCGACGGTGGCCGTCCGGCACGTGAGCGGGGACCGGGTGGTGGCGATGGTCGAGATCGTCTCGCCCGGGAACAAGGGGAGCGTGACGGCGGTCCGGTCGTTCGTCCAGAAGGCCGCCGAGCTGCTCCTGATGCGGGTGAATCTCCTCGTGGTGGACCTGCACCCGCCGGGGCCACGCGACCCGCACGGGCTGCACGCGGCGATCTGGGAGGAGTTCGAGGGGAAGGAGAGCGAGGTGCCGCCGGCGAGGCCGTTCGTCCTGGTGTCGTACGACGCGGGGCTGGTCGTTCGGGCGTTCATGGAGACGGCCGGGCCGGGCGACGTGTTGCCGGAGATGCCGCTGTTCCTCGACCCGCCGCTGTGGGTGGGCGTGCCGCTGGAGGCGACGTACCAGGCGGCGTTCGCCGAGGTGCCGGTGCGGTGGCGGGGCGTGCTGGAGCGGGGATGATGGGCTTTCACAGGCCAGCGATCTCGCTGAGGAGGTGCGTCAGGCCCTCCCCCGGCTTGCCCCGGACGAGATCCACGATCTCCAACACCTCGTTGCCGAAATGACAGGACAGAGAATCGATGTCATCGGGCGTAAGCCGGAAGGTGCAGCGCCGGCGCTGGCCCGGAAAGGCCACCGTCTCCCCGTCGCCGTAAGCGGTCCCGAGGCATGCCTGGGCGGCCAGGGTATTCAGGAGCTGCCCGGAGGCTCGGATCATGGGGTTGTCGTCGGGCCAGGGGCCGGGGACATGCTTGATCTGGAAGTCCGGCCGCCCGAACTTCCGCATCCCGCGGGTATGTACCCACAGGCCGGGGTGAAGGTGATCGTCGTCCGAGCTGTTGATGACGACATGGTCCTCGACCCGGAAGCCCGTCCGCTCGACGAACCGGCCGTGCCAGTCCACTTTCGAATACCACGTACACGCGAGCAGATCGAGGACGGCGAGCCCGCCCGCGTCGAGGAGGGCGGAGACGACGCCGACGGAGTCGCGGAGATACCCCAGGTCCGGCGGGTCGGGGAATTCGCCCCGGACGACGATCCCGCGCGCGGCCCCGATCACTTCCGTGGCGGAGGCGCCGAGCGCTTTTTCGATGCCAGACCCCAGGCCAGGCCTGGTGAAGAAGCCGGCGAACCACTCCGGGGAGTCGGCACGCGCGTGAGCGGAGAGGGCCAGCGACTCGGGCACGCCCTCGACATGGTAGCGTGATCGGCTGATCTGGAGGCCGTCGGAAAGCGGCTCACCGGGGATGAAGCAGAACACCGAGGCCGGGCGGCCCGTCGGCGTCCAGCCTGGGCGCGGCCAATCTTTTGACATGAGTCCTTCGAGAAACGAAGCGGGGCAAGGAGGCGCGTTGCCCGTCCCCTTGCCCCGTGAATTCGGATGTGGCAGACGATCAGCCCAGCAGCAGGCTCGGCTCCCAGCCGACGCGCTCAGCGGACGAACGCAACTTCTCCAGCGCCCGGTTCTGGATCTGGCGCACCCTCTCCTTGCTGATGCGGAGGAGGTGGCCGATCTGGCGCAGGCTGTGCGTGCCGTTGCCCGTCAGGCCGAAGCGCAGGTCGAGGACCTTGCGCTCGCGGGGGCGCAGGTTCTCCATGAGGAAGTGGAGGGCCTCCTGACGCTCGCTGTTGGTGCGCTGGACGCTGCTGTCGTTGTCCGGCATCGCCTCGGTGAGCTTGAAGTCGCTGTCGTCGTCGAGGACGGCGTTCAGGCTCACGGGGGTGCGGGTGGCGGTCTGGAGGTGGGTCAGGTGCTCCAGGCTGCTGCCGGTGCGCGAGGCCAGCTCCTGCGGCGAGGGGAGGTGCTTGCCGCCGTGAGCCAACGCCTCGGACTCCTGCTGCAAGAGGCCCAGCTCCTGCAGGTGGTGCGGCGACAGGCTGACGAGGTGGCTCTGGCGTGCGACGGCGATCTGGAGGGTCTGCCTGATCCACCAGGTGGCGTAGGTGGCGAGGCGGGTGCCGTGGCTCACGTCGAAGCGGTCGATGGCCTGCATCAGGCCGCAGACGGCCTCCTGCAACAGGTCGGCGTAGGAGAGGGCGTGGTGGCGGAAGCGTTTGGCGACGTGGGCGGCGAGGCGGATGTTGGCGGAGGCGAGGCGGTGCTTGAGGTGGATGTAGCGGTCGTGCGGGCGGCGGATGGCGGCGATGGCGCGGGCCTCGTCCCCGCAGTTGTCCCGGATGAAGGTGGCCATGGGCAGCGGTTCGAGGGCGGGCTTGATCTGCTTCAGGCGGGGGAAGTGGCGGAGCAGGACCTTGACGAGCTCATTCTTGGTCTCCCAGAACCCGGCGAGCAGCTCGCGTTCTTCCTCGGGCGTGAGCAGGTCGGAGGAGAAGATCGTCGTCGGCATGGCCGACTGCGGCTCTTCCTTGGGCGTGGAAGGTGCGGCCTGGCGCTTGCGGCGTCGCGTCTTGATTGCCATTCATGTCCCCACGGCTAGGGTCGAGGTCGGTTCTTGGGGGCGACAGGGATTCGGGGCGCGGGCCGACGGGCGGCGTCGCGTCGAATCCGGCGTTCGGGCCTGCGGATACGAAAAAAAACGCCTTGGGCTTCCTGAGCCGGGAAGCGAGGGGAGCAATCAACGACTGAAGTTGTCCCTTCTGGTACGGCTCATTCGGCTCGGCGTGTCTCGGGGGAGGCGAACGCATTCGTTCCGGCGTGCCGCGTCCCGCGGCGTGCCGGCCCCGGCGAATCTTCGGTCCATCGAGCGGCCCCAGCGTCGTCCTGCCGTGGGGGTCAGTACGAACCCCGGGGCCGACTCCTTCGGAGTGGGGTTCTGGCGGGAGGGGTGTCCCCCCCGTTCCTGACGTGCGGGTGCATTGTAAAGTGCCGGAAGGGCCGGATCAAGCTTTCTTGAGGACAAAATCGCCCTTTCCCCTCTTGCCGATTCTCCGGGCATCTGGCCGCCCACACTGCCCTCCTTCCCATTCTCCCGTCGCTCTTGATTGAAGACAACTGGCCTTCGGTTCTCCCGTGGGCTATGTTTCTGTGGTGACGGCGCAAAGGACCGCACGACCGTCAGCACTTCCGGCACGAGGCCGCCCGACGCGAAAGTACTGCCATGCCCGCAGGACGATGCTCACTCCTCGTCGTCGATGACGAGGCCTATCTGCTCCCACCGTTCGCCGGCCTCCTCGAGCCAGAGTTCGAGGTGGTGACGGCGTCCAACGCGGACGAGGCCGAGGCGATCCTGCGCGCGCGGCCGATCGACATCCTGCTGACCGACCAGCGCATGCCCCGGAGGTCCGGCGTCCAGCTCCTCCAGTGGGCCCGGGAGAACCGGCCCGACACGGTGCGGCTCCTGATGACCGGCTACTCCGAGCTGGATGACGCCGTCTCGGCCATCAACCAGGGCCAGGTCTACCACTACCTCCTCAAGCCCTGGCGCACCCCCGACCTCCTGCAAGTCCTCCGCAACGCCGCCGACAAACGCGCCCTGGAGCGCCGCCGCGACGAGCTGATGGAGGAGCTGAAGGCGCTCAACCGCGAGCTGGAGCGGCGTGTCGGCGAGAGGACGTCCGAGCTGCGCGACGCCAACGCGCTCCTGGAGCAGCGCAACCGCGAGCTGGAGCGGCTCGCCCTCACCGACGGGCTGACCGGCCTGCTCAACCGCCGGGCGATGGACGACCTTCTGCGTTTCGAGCTGAAACGCCTGTCGCGTTACTCGGGCGGGCTGGCGCTGGGGTACATCGACGCCGACCACTTCAAGCGCGTGAACACCGAGTACCTCCAGACGGGCGGGGACGAGGCGTTGCGTGGCCTGGCGCGGATCATCGCGTCGTGCGTGCGTGAGGTCGATAGCGTCGGGCGGGTCGGCGGGGAGGAGTTCCTCGTGCTGGCCCGCGAGATGAACCTCGACGGGGCGCTGGTGCTGGCCGAGCGTATCCGCTCGACGGTGGAGGCGACGCCGATCTATTACGACGGCCGACCCATCAGGATCACGGTGTCGGCGGGGTTCGTAGTGGCCGACGGGACGGCCGCGGGCCCGGATGACGCGCCCGCCCTGCTGAAGATGGCGGCGGAGGCGCTCGGCAACGCCAAGGCCGGCGGGCGCAACCGCACGGAGGTGCGGCTGTTCCAGCCGGCGGCGCCGCTCGCCGGCCCGGTGGCCGCCGTCTGACGCCGGCCCCGCGGCGGGGCGTGTTCGTATCATGAGCAGTGAGCGGACACAATGGGGCCTCGCATGGACTCGATCAACCTCAACGGCTGGGTCGCGCGCTGGCGGGGCGGGGACACGTCCGGGGCCGACGAGCTGCTCCGTGCGGTCTACCCGCGTCTGGAGGCCCTCGCACGCAAGATGCTGCGGGGGTTCCCTCGGGTGCGCGGCATGGATGACACCCTCGATGTGCTCCAGAACAGCGTGGTGCGCCTGATGCGGGCGCTGCGCGAGCTGGACCCGCCGCCGGCCACCACGCGCGAGTTCTTCGGCCTGGCCGCCATGCAGATCCGCCGCGAGCTGCTCGACCTGGCGCGGGCGGCGGCGGCCGAGAAGCGGCGGGGCGGCGTGGCGCTGGGGGCCGGGGACCCGGCGGGCTTCGACGAGGCGGACGCCCGGGCGGACCTGGAGTCCTGGGCGGCGTTCCACGGGGCGGTGGAGCGTCTGCCCGCGGAGGAGCGTGAGGTGGTCGGGCTGATCTTCTACCACGGCTGGACGCGCGCGAGGGTGGCGGAGCTGTTCGGCGTGGACGAGAGGACGGTCCGCCGGCGCTGGCAGGCGGCCCTCGGCCTCGTCGAGAAGGACCTCGGGCTGAGCCCGTCGGGCGGGTGACGCCGCCTTGCCGGGGGTGTGGCCGGCGTCTAGCCTGACCCCGTCGCCCGGCACGGGGAGGGGTCACGATGCTCACCGCCGAGGGGTGCCGTTCGCGCCGGCAGCGCTTCTGGCAGCAGTTGGAGCCGCGCCCCGAGGGCGACCACGTCCGCCTCGCCGACCCGCTCCACCTCAACTACCTCGCCAACTTCTGCGTCGATCCGATCAGCCTGAACGCCGGCTTCGGCGGCGTGCTGATCGTCCGCGAGGACGGGCACGCGAAGCTGCTGCACGACGACCGGCTGAAGGCCTTCGCGGCGGCGGCGCACGTGGACGAGCGGGTGATCGTGCCGTGGTACGACGGTCAGTCGGCGGGCAAGGGGCCGCGCCAGCTCGCCGTCTTCGGGGGCGTCAACCCGAACGTGACGGGGGGGATGCGCGTCCACGACCGCCCCGGCGACCCCTACGCGGCGGCGGCGGTAGGGACACTGGCGCGGATGCGGCGTGCCAAGGACACGGACGAATTGGCGTTGATGCGGCGGTGCATGAAGGCGACGGACGCCGGCCACGCGTGGGCGCGGGCGAACATCAAGGCGGGGATGACCGAGCTGGACGTGTACGCCGGCGTGTCGGCGGTGTGCGCACGCGAGGCGGGCAAGGCGGTGATCGTGTACGGCGATTTCGCCGTCAGCCCCGGCCCGGAGAGGCGGGGCGGCGCGGCCACGCCGCGTGTGCTGGCGGACGGGGACATGTTCATCCTCGACTACTCCGTCGTGATCGACGGATACCGCAGCGACTTCACCAACACGCTGGTCGTGGGCGGCAAGCCCAACGCCGACCAGCGGCGGCTGTACGACCTGTGCATGGCGGCGATGGCGGCGGGGGAGAAGGAGCTGAAGGCGGGGGCGGCGTGCCAGACGGTGTACGACGCCGTGAATGGGGTGTTCGTGGCGGCGGGGACGGAGAAGTCGTTCGGGCACCACGCGGGGCACGGGCTGGGGCTGACGCACCCGGAGGCGCCGTTCTTCGTGCGGCACTCGGAGGAGACGTTGGTGGCCGGGGACGTGGTGACGCTGGAGCCGGGGCAGTATGTGGCGGGCGTCGGCGGGATACGGATCGAGCACAACTACCTGATCACCGAGGGCGGCTACGAGCGGCTGAGCGGGCACGAGATAACGCTCGTGTGAGGGCGTCCCGATGCACAAAGGGGGAGGTCGAGCATGGGCGATTTCGTCCCCCTGCTGATCGGCGACGAGGTCCGCGCGCAGCGCGGCCAGTACGCCGGGCGGGTCGGGCGCGTGTCGCAGATCGAGCCGGACGGCAAGACTGTCCACGTCTCCTTCGGTGAGCGCCGAGAGGAGCATGCCGACGGGTCGCTCTCCGTCGGCATGGAGTACGACGAGTACCCCCCCGCCGACCTCTCCTTCCGTGGCCGGCGCGCAACGGGGTCGATCGTCACGCCCGAGTTGCTTGCCGCCCCGCCGCCCCGTGAGGCGGGGCTGGAGGCGTCGGCCCTCGCCTCGATCTGGGATGATGTCACCCGCCTCGTCTACGCCGACTGGCTTGAGGAGTCCGGTGACGCGCACGCCGAATACCTCCGCGTGCAGGTGGCCCTCGGGCGGGCGGTGCGGAGCGGGCAGCCATTCGAGCCACTCGCGGACCGTGAACGCCGGCTGCGGGCCGTGCTGAATCCGGCGTGGGTGTCGCGGTTCCGGCGGCTGACGACGCAGCCGCCGCCGTTCGACGTGGCGGCTCTCGACCCCGATTACGCCGCCCACGCCCGGACGGCGGTCCGGCTGCATCCACGGTCCGGAGAGGCATCGGGGTCGGCGGACAGCAAGATCGGCGGACTGTTCCTCTGGCCCGACGACGAGCCGTGGCCGACGGCGCGAGGCGTGACCGTCGAGCCGGACTTCGCCCGGTGGTGGGGGCCGCTCCCCGCTGACTGGTCGAAGGTGCCCCTCGTCCCCCTGATCCAGCTCAACCGGCGCGACTTGCCCGGCGTCGCGTTCCCCGGCGGCGCCGACCTCATGCAGGTGTTCTGGTGCCCGCACATGACCGGGATGAACGCCCCGGAGCCGTTCGTCTTCTGGCGAGATTCCGCCGTCGTGAAGTCGCCACGCCGTGAGCCGCCCGTGGCGGAGACAGGCGAGCTCCGTGGGTACGTCCCCACGCCGTCGCGCATCTACCCCGAGCTGATCACCGAGTACCCGGTGAGCGACGACGTGCCGGAGAACGACGCCCTCCGTGAAGCCGTCGAGGAATGGGCGGGGACCTGGCCGAAGCCGAGCGCCACGTACGACTACTGGTGGAACCGCTGCACGGGGTGGAAGGTGGGCGGCTACCCGTGGGTGAACCAGTCCGACTGCGTCCGCGTCGAGCTGGACGCGGCGGACGGCGGGCCGATGGAGTACCTCCTCCAGGTGAGCGAGCGGGAGGTTAATCACACCAACTGGCGCTGGTGCCCGGTGGAGGACCGGAATGTGTGCTTCACGGGCGCCGGCTGGGCGCCGGCCCACAAAGGGGTTGGCCTGAGCATCCTATCGCGGGGGAACTATCACCTCCTCATCGACCGCCGAACGAGCCCGTGGGTCGTCCGGCCGTTCCACGACAGCGCGGGCTGACAAGAGCCCCCCGCCGGCGGGCCGCTCACGCCCCCGTCACCAGGCGGACGACGCGGAACCAGCGGATGTCGGCGTCGGTGATGGTGTGCGTGTGCAGGGTGAACGCGGGCCGCATGTCGCTAAGGTAGCCCTTCTTCAGGCTGGCCCGCAGCTCGGCCTCGGACCTGGCGTAGAGGCCCAGGCCGGAGAAGCGCTGCGTGGCGCCGGCGCCGAAGCGGGCGGAGCCGTCGGGGGCGATGTCGAACCGGCCGAGGTAGACGGCGTTCTCGCCGAACCAGAGGCCGGGCTTGCGGCCGGGGCGGAGGCCGGTGCCGTAGTCGTCCTTGTTCTTCATGTACACCCAGTCGCCGGGCACCATGTCGCGCGGTGAGAGGCTGGCGGCGTCGGTGAAGTGCTTCATCGGCGCGGCCGCCCTGGGGCCGCCGATGTCGAGGCCGTTGGGGTGGAGGCGGTTGAAGCGGGCGGCGCCGAGGGCCTTGCGGGCGGAGTAGAGGGCGACGATCTGCAACGTGC
This sequence comes from uncultured Alcaligenaceae bacterium, assembly GCA_964630925.1. Classification (GTDB taxonomy): domain Bacteria; phylum Planctomycetota; class Planctomycetia; order Gemmatales; family Gemmataceae; genus RGDT01. Next base: position 229,740 of record CAZVZK010000001.1, on the reverse strand, counting down.
CGAGGCACTCGCCGCGGTAGCGGTGGCTCACCAGGCCGTCGATGGCCTGGGCGGCGGTGACGTTCGGCCGGGAGCGGTGGGCGTACCGATCCGTACGCACCCAGTGAGCGGGGTCGGCGGCGTCGGGCACCGAGCCGTGGGCGTAGCCGAAATCCACGCCGGAGGAGGGGCCGCGCTGGATGCGGAGCATGAGGTGGACGGCGGCGACGCGCATGTCCACGTTCTCACGGGCCTTCTGGAGGGTGGCGAAGGCGAAGCTCTCGGCGCGGTTGTTGTTCATGGCCACGACGATCTGGCGGCGGAGGGGGCACTCCAGGGCCTGGATCGCGGCGACGTCGGTGCCCTTGAAGGCGGCGTGCTGCCTGTTGGTTGGCGAGACGGTGAGGTGCTTGACGTAGGCGTGGTAGTGCGTGGCGGAGCCGGTGATGGGCATGCCGGCGATGACGAGCTTGCCGCCGGCGGAGGGGAGCATGGCGGCGAGGATCAGGGCTGCGGCGTACATGGTCGGCTCCATAGTATCGATCAAGGGGGTGTGCGGGAAGTAGGCCGGGAAGTAGGCCGGCGGCCTCCCGATCTCTCGGGCGGAGAGGGGGAGGCCGCCGGGGGTGGAGGACGTTTACTGGAGCTGGTTGGTGCGGGTGCCGTTCTGGCCGCCGTTGCCCTGGCGGCCGCCGTTGCCCTGGCGGCCGCCGTTGCCTTGGCGGCCGTTGGTGTTCACGCCGGGCTGGCCCTGGACCTGGGTGCCGGTGCGGCCGTTGATCTGGACGCCGCCACTGGAGGCGTTGACGCCGGACTTGGAGCCGACGGCCAGGTTGGCCTTGGACGCGGGCGGCTGGTTTGCCTTGGTGGCGACGGGCAGGTTCGCCCTGGAGACCTGCTTGCCCGGCTTGATCGACGTGGGCTGCGTCCCCCGGTTGATGGGGCACTCCACGACGTAGGTGGCGTTGATCTTGCCGGGCGTCGTCGGCTTGACGCCGACGGCCACGTTGGGCTTGCTGGCGGGCGGCTGGTTGGCGAGGCCGCCGGCGTGGGCCAACGAGGCGGTCAGGGCGAGCGAGCCGAGCATGAGGAAGAGCGTCTTCACGGTTGGTTCCTTCGGGAAACTCGGGGGAGGCGGCCCGCCCCACCTCGGGGCCTTCGCCATCCCTCCCCTTACACAAGCCCACACGGCGGAGGGGTCAGGGTTGCAACAGGGCCGCGAGAATTTTCCTTGGCCGGTTGGGCCGCACGCCTGAAACGCGGACGGCCCCCGCTCGGGTGTCGAGCGGGGGCCGTCGGGGGTGTGGGACAGGTCGGCGGTCACTGGGCGTTGATGCGGGGCTGGAGGCCGCGGCCGTTGTTCTGCCGCCTGTTGCCGTTCTGCTGGCCCGGCGAAGACCCGTTGTTGGTCCGCTTGCCGGGGATGTTCACCTGCCTGCCGTTGTTGACCCCGGTCTTGCCGGGGTTGGTGGGCGGCGGCTGGTTGGGGTTGATGACGGACAGCGCGCTCGCCGAGGAGAGCGACATCGTGAGCGCGGCGGCGAGGGTCAGGATGATGGTCTTCATGTGTAAGATCCCTTCGGTTCTGGGGAGGGGGCCGGCCCCGATCTGTGGCCTTGACCCGACATCCCCAACGACCCCCCACACGGGCGCCGCCGGCCATGTGCAACAGCCCGTCCGGAAAATCTCACGCCGCCTTGGCGGCCTTGGCCCGGCACGCCTCGACGAACCGCCGGTAATCGTCGTACGTGTCCACGCCCAGCGTGGGCCGCGCCACACGCGCCACCCGGATACGCACCCCCGCCTCCAACGCCCGCAACTGCTCCAGCTTCTCCAACCGCTCCAGCGGCGAGGGCGGCAGGTCCGGGAACCGCAGCAGGAAATCCCGCCGGTACGCATAGATGCCGACGTGCTGGAGGAACGGCGCCGGCCTCGCGGCGAAGTCCGGCTCGCCGCCGCGCACGAACGGGATGGGGGCACGCGAGAAGTAGAGGGCCGACCCGTCGCCGCCGCACACCACCTTGACGCAGTTCGGGTTGTCGTACTGCTCACGCGAGTGCAGCGGGGCGGCCAGCGTCGCCATCCCCGCCGACGGGTCGTCCTCCAGCAGCCCGATCAGCCCGTCCAGCGCATCCGGGTCGATGAGTGGCTCGTCGCCCTGGAGGTTGACGATGATGTCGTGCGGCAGTGATCGGGCCACCTCGGCGATGCGGTCCGTGCCGCTGGGGTGGTCGCGCCGGGTCATCGCCACGCGCCCGCCGAACGACCTCACCGCCGCCTCGATGCGCGGGTCGTCGGTGGCCACCAGGACGGCGTCGGCGCGTCTCGCCAGCATCGCCCGCTCGTGGACGTGCTGGATCAGATACTTCCCGGTCTCCTTCAGCAGCGGCTTGCCGGGCAGGCGCGTCGAGGCGTGGCGTGCGGGGATGACGATGGCGGCCGACATGGCGTCCCTCCTTGAGTCGGAAGGCGGCATTAGAACGCCCCGGCCCGCCCCACGCAAGGCGGGCTTTGCGCTTGCGTCCTGAATGGGACGGGCCGGCGGGGACTTGTGGGTCTTGTCGGCCGGGTTGAGCGAGACGCCAGCCGAGGGAAGCCCGACGCGTGCATGACACGCCTCGTCGGGCTTCCCTCGGCTGGCGCCCGGCCCAACCCGACCTACCCCGGCTTCCCCCGGCCCGTTATCATTCCTTTCATCCCGCCCGCGGAGTGCGACCATGCCGCGAACCCTCCTGCCCGCCGGCCTCCTGGCCTTCCTGTGCCTCGCCTGCGGCTCGCCCGAAGGCGGGAAGGCCGAGCCGTCCGGCTTCGCGGGCCTCAAGGCGGAATTCCTCGCGAAGCTCCAGAAGGCCAAGGCCGCCGAGGACAAGACGAAGGTGTTCGACGAGTACGGCCCGCGCTTCGGCAAACTGGCCGCCGAGGCCAAGGGGCCGGAGGCCCCCGAGGCGATCGCCTTCCTGCTTGAGCTGTCCATCGCCGGGCGGAACGCCGCCCTCCGCGAGCAGGCCACATCCCTCATCCGCAAGGGCCACGTCAAGGAGGCCAGCGCCAATGCCTTCCTCCCCATCCTCACGGCGCTGGCCGACGAGGAGAACGTCGCCCTGTTGTCGGAGATCCTCAAGGACAACCCCGACAGGCTGACCCGCGCCCGCGCCGTCAAGGCGCTCGTCAAAGCCAATCACTCCCTCGCCAGGCAGGCGGCCGACATCACGGGCGCGTCCGCGGCCCAGGCCAGGGCCAGCCTGACGCGGGGCCGCGGCGAGGCGTTCGTCAAGTACCTCGGGGCCGGCCCCGACGAGTTCGTCAAGCGGGCCAACGCCAGCAGGGGCCTCCTCGCCAGGGAGTATAAGGACGCCTTCCCCGACCTGTCCATCGGCAAGCCGATCCCCGAGGTGGTGAGCAAGGACCTTGAAGGCAAGGAGGTCAAGCTCTCCGACCACAAGGGCAAGGTCATCGTCATCGACATCTGGGCGACGTGGTGCCCCCCCTGTGTGGCCATGATCCCGCACGAGCTGGCCCTCGCCAACCGCCTCCGCGACAGGCCGTTCGCCCTCATCGGCATCAGCGCCGATGACTCCCCCGAGGTGGTCAAGGAGTTCATGAAGCGCAAGGAGATGCCGTGGGTCCACTGGCACAACGGCCCCTCGGGCGGCATCATCGACGACTGGGAGGTGCAGTCCTACCCGACGATCCTCGTCATCGACCACAAGGGGATCATCCGCTTCAAGGACGTGCGCGACGAGGAGATGGACGAGGCCGTCGAGAAGCTCCTCAAGGAGATGGAGGCCGGCAAATAGCCCCACGCCCGACAGTTTCACCAGGCCGGACACCCGAACCGTGCCCGCGCCGGCCGCCGGGCGGAAGGCGGGCTTTCCGCTTGCGGCATCAGCGGCGGCCGATATCATACCTCCCATGACTGGAGGGGGCGGACGAGCGTCCGCCCACCGGGGGAGGGATGCCCGGGTTCCCGAAGGGACGTGCGACGGACCTTCGGCCGCACCGCGATCCCGACCCCGGAGTGCATTGATGCAGCGACTGCTCCTGTCCGCCGGCCTGCTGGCCATCCTGTGCCTCCCCGGCGTCTCCGCCGAGGACAAGAAGGACGAGAAGCCGGCCACCTTCGCCGCCCTCAGGACGGAGTTCCTCACCAGGTTCAAGAAGGCGGACGCCGACGGGAAGGCGAAGCTGTTCGACGGCTACGCGGAGAAGTTCAAGAAGCTCGCGGCCGAGGCCAAGGGCGACGATGCCCCGCCGGCCATCGAGTTCCTGCTGCAGTTCGCCATCTTCGGCAAGAAGGCCGAGCTCCGCAAGACCGCCGTCGCCCTGATCAAGAAGGATCACCTGAAGACGCGCGGCGCTTCCGCCTTGCTCGCCGTGCTGACCCAGTTGGCCGATGAGGAGAACGTCGCGCTCCTCGGCGAGATCATGTCCGAGAACCCAGACAAGAAGGTCCAGGGCAGGGCCTGCAAGGCCCTCGGCAAGGCCAACCTGACCCTCGCCAAGATGGCCAGGGCCGTCAAGGATAACGAGAAGGTCAAGGAGAACCTCATCTCCCAGCGCGGCGAGAGCTTCGTCAAGTTCCTCGAGGCCAACGAGGAGAAGTTCTCCGAGAAGGCCGCCGAGCTGAAGAAGACGCTCGCCGACAAGTACAAGGATGTCTTCCCCGACCTGTCGGTCGGCAAGCCCATCCCCGAGGCCGTCAGCAAGGGCCTTGACGGCAAGGAAGTGAAGCTCTCCGCCTACAAGGGCAAGGTGATCGTCGTGGACATCTGGGCCACGTGGTGCCCACCGTGCGTCGCCATGATCCCCCACGAGCGCGAGCTGGTCAAGAAACTGAAGGACAAGCCGTTCGTTCTCATCTCGGTCAGCGTCGATGACAATCTCACCACCCTCAAGGCGTTCCTCAAGGACAACGAGATGCCGTGGGTCCACTGGCACGAGGGGCCGTCGGGTGACATCATCTCCGACTGGGAGGTGGAGTCCTTCCCGACGATCCTCGTCATCGACCACAAGGGGATCATCCGCTTCAAGGACGTGCGCGACAAGAAGATGGACGAGGCCGTCGAGAAGCTCCTCAAGGAGATGGAGGACGAGAAGAAGAGCAGTTGACCCCTGAGCGTGAGCGCCTCCGGGCGAGCGGGGTCGCGGCAGCGCCCCGAGTGGAGCGTCAGCGGCTCCGGCTGTTCTCGTTCGTCGCGGCGCGCCACGCCAGAGAGGCGCTCACGCTGTGTGACTCGGGGCGCTGACGCATCCCCGCTCGCCAACAGCCAGAGGCGCTGACGCCCGGAACCCCACCCCATGCACCGCGAGATCAGCCACGCCGACCGCGCCTTCGGTGACGACCAGGGCCGCCCATCCCTCTACCTCCTCACGGCCCTCGTCGGCCTCCTCCTCTTCGCCGACGTGTGGCCGTTCCTCGCCCGCTGGCTCTCGCCCCTCCTGCCCCAGCTCCCCTCCTGGCCCAACGAATACCTCGGCTACCGCCTCGCCCTCGCCGCCGCCCTCCTCGGCGGCGCCCGCGTCCTCTTCGGCTCCATCGACTCCCTGCTGCAAGGCAAGCTCGGCGCCGACCTCGCCCTCGGCGTCGCCGTCGTCGCCGCCATCCTCCTCCGCGAACACCTCGTCGCCGCCGAGGTCGTCTTCGTCGGCCTGCTCGGCGAGTGCCTCGAAGACTACACCTTCGCCCGCACCAAGTCCGCGATACGCAAGCTCGCCGAAATCACCCCGCGGCGCTGCTGGCGCCTCCGCGACGGCGTCGAGGAGCGCGTCCTCGTCTCCGACCTCGCCATCGGCGACGTCGTCGTCGTCAAGCCCGGCGCCAAGGTGCCCGTGGACGGCACCGTCACCGCCGGCACGTCCAGCGTCGATGTCAGCGCCCTCACCGGCGAGTCGCGACCCCTCGACAAGGCCCCCGGTGACGAGGTGCTGGCCGGCTCCCTCAACGGCCAGGGCGCCCTCACCGTCGAGGCGCAGGCCGTCGGAGAGTTCACGCTGGCCGGCCGCGTCGTCGAGATGACCGCCCGCGCCCTGCAAGACAAGGCCCCCCTCGAACGCTCCGCCGACGCCCTCGCCCGCCTCTTCCTGCCGGCGGTCCTCGCCGTCGCCGCCGTCACCTTCCTCGCCGCCTTCTCCCTGCACGCCTGGGGCTCGGCACGCACCCTCGGCCTCGGCCCCGCCCTGCGTTACGCCGCGTACCCCGCCCTCTCCGTCCTCGTCGTGGCCTGCCCCTGCGCCCTGATCCTGGCCACGCCCGCGGCGGTCATCGCCGCGCTGGGCCGCCTCGCCGGTACCGGAGTCCTCGTCAAGGGCGGGGCCGCCCTGGAGCGCCTCGCCGGCGTCGACGCCTTCGCCTTCGACAAGACCGGCACCCTCACCGAGGGCCGCCTCGAGCTGGGCGACGTGCTGCCCTGCGGCACGCTCACCCCCGAGCAGCTCCTCGCCCTCGCCGCCAGCGCCGAACGCCTCAGCGAACACCCCCTGGCCCGCCTCTTCACGCCGCACGCCCCGGCCGAGCAGCCGCCGGCCGACGCCTTCACCGCCCACCCCGGCGCCGGGGTCTCCGTCACCCTCGACGGCCAGCGCGTCCTCGTCGGCAACGTCCGCCTCCTGCGCGACCACGGCGTCACCGTCACGCCGGAGGCCCTCGCCCTCGTCGAACAGCTCGACGCCTCCGGCCAGACGGCCCTCCTCGTCGCCCGCGGCGACACCATCGAGGGCGCCATCGGCGCCCGCGACACGATCCGCCCCGAGGCGAAGGCGATCATCGAGGAGCTGCGCCGCCTCGGCATCGTCCGCATCGCCATGCTCACCGGCGACAGCCCCGCCGCCGCCCGCCCCGTCGCCGAGACGCTGCACATCCTCGAATGCCACGCCGGCCTGCTGCCGCAGGACAAGGCGGACTTCATCGCCGGCTGGCAGGGCGGCACGACCCACGCCCCCCCATCCGCGGGCGGGGGAGGGGCCGAAGGCCCCCCCTTGAAGGTGGCGATGGTCGGCGACGGCATCAACGACGCACCGGCCCTGGCTCGCGCCACGGTCGGCCTCGCCATCGGCGGCACGGCGGACGTGGCCGCCGAGGCCGGCGACGTGGTGCTGATGGTCGGCCCCGATGAAACGCAGCGTAGCCCCCTGACACACTTGCCGTTCCTCCTCCGCCTGTCGCGCGAGACGGTACGCATCATCCGCCAAAACATCCTCTTCTTCGCCTTCGCCGGCAACCTCGTCGGCATCGTCCTCACCGCCTGGCTGTGGCCCCTCCTCGCTCCGCCCGGCTACTTCGAGCAGGGCCCGCTCGCGGCGGTCATCTACCACCAGCTCGGCTCGCTCCTCGTCCTGCTCAACTCCATGCGTCTGCTCGGCTTCGAACGCGGCGGCGGCGGGCCGTCGTGGGAGGAGCGTTTCAAGGCCGTCGGCGGCTGGATGGAGACGCGCTTCGACCTCGATAAGGGCCTGCACTGGGCGATGCACCACTGGCACCGCCTCGCCGCAGGGGCCGCCGCCGTCTCGCTGCTCGCCTGGCTGTGGACCGGCTGCCACACCGTCCAGCCCGACGAGGTCGCGGTCGTGCGCCGCTTCGGGCGCGTCGTCGAGGAGGGCCTCGGCCCCGGATTGCATCTGCGCTGGCCGTGGCCCGTCGAGTCGGTGACGCGCATCCAGCCGAACCGCGTCCGCACGGTCGAGGTCGGCTTCCGCCTCGCGCCGGGGGCGTTGCCGGGCGGACGCTCGTGGTCCAGCGCCCACGAGGGCGGACGACGGGAGGCCGAGGAGGCCGTCCTCCTCACCGGCGACGGCAACCTCCTCGAAGTGCAATGCAGCATCCTCTACACCATCGAACGCCCAGCCGTCTACCTCTTCGACGTGGCCGACCCGGAGCAATGGCTCCGCTCGATGGCCGAGTCCGTCCTGCGCGAGCTGGCCGGCGCCGCCGACATGGGCGGCCCGCTCAGCTCGCGCAGGGCCGACTTCCAGCGCGAGGCCGAGAGGCGTCTCCGCGCCTTGCGTCCGGAGGATCTGGGGATGCGCCTCGAAGGGGTGGCGTTGCACGACCTGCACCCGCCGACGGAGGTGGTGCAGTCCTACCACGACGTGACCCGCGCCAAGGAGCGCCGCGACAAGCTCGTCAACGACGCCGAGGCCTGGCGCATCGACCGCCTGCGCCGCCAGATGGCCGAGAGCTACCAGGCCGTCCGCCGCGCCGAAGCCGAGTACTTCGACGCGACGCGCATGGCCCTCGCCCGGCGGGACGAGTTCCTCTCGCGCCTCGCCGGCCGTGCGCTCACCTGGGCCGACGAGGCCGCGCTCGTCCTCACGCTGCTCGACGCCTCGCTCTCCGGCACGGCCCCGAAGCAGGCCCTGGCCGGGTACGCCGCCCGTCGGGCGTCGCGGCTGGCGGACGCCCGCGACCTCGCCGACTTCCGCCTCTACTGGGACGGCCTGACGGCCTCGCTCGCGGGCCGGCCCAAGGTGCTGATCGACGCCGAGAAGCTGCCGGTGCGCCGCTCGCTCTGGCTGGTGCCCGCGCCGCCGCCACCCATCCCCCCCTCCCGCCGCACCCCACCCACGGAGGAGCCATGAAGCCCCGCTGGCTGTTGCTCGTGCCTGTCGCCTTGTGGCTGCTGTTCACGTCGCTCTACGCCGTGGACGCGGCGGAATTCGTCTACGTCACGCAGTTCGGACGCACCGTCGCCATCCACGACGGCGGCGAGGACGGCGCCGGCCTGCACGTCAAGCTGCCCTGGCCCGTCCAGGCCGTCCAGCGCCTCGACCGCCGCCTGCAATCCTTCGAGCTGCCGCCCGCCGAGCTGCTGACGCGCGACAGCAAGGGCGGCGGGATCGACCGCTCGCTGACCATCGACGCCACCGTGTGCTGGCGCATCTCCGACGTGGACCGCTTCGTCCGTACGGTCGGCTCCGTCGAGGGCGCCCAGCGCCTCCTCGCCCAGCGTGTCAGCAGCGAGCTGGGCGCCGCCATCGGCGAGAGCGAGATGGAGGACCTGGTCAGCCTGGAGCCGGGCCGCGTGGACCGCCGCCGTGCGTCGATCCGCGCCCGCCTGCTCGACGAGGGCGACCGGCCGTTGCGTCAGGTGTCGGAGTCGGAGAACGGCATCAAGGTCATCGACGTGCGGCTGCGGCGGACGAACCACCCCGACCGCGTCCGCGAGGCGATCTTCGACCGCATCCGCAGCGAGCGCGCCAAGAAGGCCGCCGAGTACTCCAGCGAGGGCGAGCGCCTGGCCGCCGACATCCGCAGTACGGCGGAGCGGGAGGTGGCTCGGCTGAAGACCGAGGCCGAGGCGCGGGCCGTCGAGCTGCGTGGCCGGTCCGACGCCCTGGCCTCGAAGACGCTGAACGAGGCGGCCCTGGCCGACCCGAAGTTCTACGCCTTCCTCCGCAAGCTGGAGGACTACCAGAAGATGTTCGGCGACGGCAAATCGACGCTGCTGCTCTCGACGCACCGCGAGATGTTCGACCTCCTGTACGCGCCCCCGGCCCCCGGCAAGAAGGAGAAGTGATGCGCCGGCGACCTGAACGGGACGGCGAAGCCCACGCCGAGCTGCCTTGCCGTAGAGCACGCTTCCAGTGTGCTTTCTTCGGAGCACGCTGGAAGCGTGCTCTACGACAGACGCGTGGGGCATTCGGCCGCACAGGAGGGCCGAAGTGATGCGCCTCCTCGCGTGGGCCTCCGCCGCCCTCCTCGCCCTCTACATGCTCACCGGCGTCGTGCAGGTGCGCCCCGGCGAGCGCGCCGTCGTCCGCCGCTTCGGGCGTGTCCTGGCCGAGAAGCCCGGCCCCGGCCTGTGGGTCGGCCTGCCCTGGGGCATGGACCGCGTGGACCGCGTCGAGGTCGATGCGGTCCGCGACGTGACCGCCGGCTACGAGGGCGACGCCGGCGACGGCTCCTCGCTCCCCGCCGGCCAGCTCGTCACCGGCGACAACAACCTCGTCAACGTGCAGATCACCCTCTTCTACAAGGTCGCGCCGGGCCGCATCGACGAGTTCGCCCTCCAGTCGGACCGCGTGCCCGGCCTGCTGGCACGTCTCGCCGAGTCGGCCGCCGCCGAGTGGGTGGCGGGCCGCGGCGTCGATGAGGTGCTGCTGCGCGGCAAGTCGGCGCTGCGTGAGGAGCTGATCGCCCGCGTCGGCGAGCGTCTGGAGGCCTTGCCGCTGGGCGTCGAGGTGCTGGACGCCCGCGTCAGCCAGCTGGGGCCGCCGGACGAGGTGCGCGAGGCGTTCGACTCGGTGGCGAGGGCGCAGACCGAGATGGCGACGGCCCGCAACCGGGCCGAGCAGGAGGCGGCGACGCGCGAGCGTGTGGCCCGCGGCGAGGCGTTCCGCGTCGGCGAGGCGGCCAGGGCCTACGCCCACGCCCGCACGACGCTGGCGCGGCAGGACGCGGCCCGCTTCCTGGCCCGCCTCGCCCAGTACCGCGAGGGCGTGAAGTCCAACCCCGACTACCTGCGGCTGATCTGGCAGGAGGAGCGTGGCAAGCTGCTGACGAGGCTCAAGGAGCAGGGCCGCATCGACCTCCTCGACCACCACCTGAGCGGCGGCGGGCTGGACCTTTTCACCACGCCGGGGAAGTGAGTCCGGCAGGGCACGCGGGCCGCGTGTTACCCCTTCGTCGGGTCCACCACGCGGCCGACGAGCAGGACCGTCCAGGTGCCGGTGTCGCGGAGCATGAAGACGAAGGGCCGGTCGAGCTGGAAATGCCACGGGCCGCCCCCGCCGCGCGTGTAGGCAAAGACCGCCGTGGCCGCGGCCGCCTCCGCCCCCTCCTCGTTCACCTCCATCACCGCCTTATGGATGACCGAGTCGAGCGACGTGGGGAGGTCGTCGGAGAAGGCCCGTGAGAAGTCGGCGCCCAGGGTGAAGACATCAACGAGGCCGAGGGCCTGAAGGTGCTCGGTCACCTGGGGGGCGCAGGAGAGGCGGAAACGCGGGAGCGCGAGGTTGACCTTCTCGGCGTTCAGCCCCGCCAGGCCGGCGGTCAGCCGTCCGGAGATCAGCGCACGCTCGACAGAGTCGAGCGTCTGGCCCACCTTGGGGGCCGCGATGACCAGCCTCAGGCCGTCGCCGACGAAGGGCAGCTCGACCACCTCCGCCGGGCCGACGGTGCCCGCTCTCAGCTTCGCCGCGAGGCGCATGAACGGTGTCCGCCGTGTGCCGTCGGGCGTGTGGAAGTCACCCGGCGCCGTCGCGTCCTTCCGGAACGCGTGCACCCACGCGCCCTTGAAATGGATGGCGTTGGCGAGGCACAGCGCGCTGGCGGCGGGGGGCGGCTCACCGAGCAGCTCGGGGATCAGCCCCGCCGTCTTCTTGCTCGCCCAGGTGTTGATGTCGCGGCGGGCCGCCTCCCGCTGCGTGAAGTCGAGCGTCGTCGCCTCCGCGCCGTACTCCGTCCGTAGGAGGCGGAGGAAGTCAGGGCGGACGGTCCTCTCGGCGGCGGGCCATGCCGAGCTGGCGGCCGTAAGCGTCAGGCCCTTCTGGCGGGTCTCCAGCGCCGAGGCCAAGGCCCGCGCCGCCGGATGGAGCTGGGCCTGGGGTGGCAGGCCCAACACCTGCTCAAGCTCTGTGAGCGTCTTCCCCGCCGTGCCGGCCGACAGCATCGCCAACGCGGTGTGTAGGGAGTACGGGGAGAAAAGCAGATTGCCCTTCCCCGCCTTGAGTCGTCCGTAGAGGGCCGCCCCGAAGCGATTCGCGCCCCGGACCAGCGGGTCGCCGTCGTCCCAGCCGGCGCCGGGTGTCACGGCCTCCTCGGCCCCGGGCGGCTTGGCCGGGGCGGAAGGCGTGGGCGTGGGCGTGGGCGTGGGGGGCGGCGGGGAACAGGCCGCCACGGCGAGGGCGAGGGCGGCCGGGAAGAGCCGGATGTTCATGGCGGGCTCCGGAGTTAGCGCGGTGGCTCCTCCGAACTGAACGGATGCCCGCCCTCCTTCCGGACAGAATCCGCGGGCGGCGTTCAACCCTTGGTCGGGTCCGTGACGCGGCCGAGGAACAGCACCGTCCCCGTCGTGCGGTCACGCAGCAGGAACAGGAACGGGCGGTCCAGGTCGAACTTCATGGGCGAGGAGCGGCTGTCGATCACGATGCCCGTCGCCGCGGCCGCCCTGCCGCCCTCCTCGTCGATCTCGATCATCGCCTTGTGGAACACCCCCGAGACGGTCAAGGGCTCCGACTCCGTGATGCCGCGCAGGTCGGCCTTCCCGAAGAGGCTCGTCACCCCCAGGGCCTTGAGCGCCGGGATCAGGTCGGCCGAGGTCGCCAGCTTGAACCGCGGCATCCTGAGGGCGACGCGTGCGTCCTTCATCGTCGGCAGGGCGGCGAGGAGGTCGCCGGACGCCAGCTCCTTCTCCACGGCGGCGAGGCCGTCGCGCGCCGCCGCCAGCGTCAGCACCAGCTCGCCGCCGGCGAACGGCAGCTCGATCAGCCGGGACGCCTTCGTCGCGCCGGTGAGGAAGTGCCCGGTCTGGGACATCATCTGCGCCTGCACGTCGCCAGCCGGGGCGTGGAAGACGCCGGCCTTCGTGTGCTCCACCTTGAACTTCTTCACCCATGCCGCCTCGAAGAAGACCGCGTTCGCCAGCACGAGGCGCGTGGCCGGGGTGATGCTCCCCTCGGGGAACAGGTCCTTGATCTTGCGGCGTGTCTGGAGGGCGACCCAGCGGTTGAGCATCAGCCGCGACACCTCCGGCTCCCGGCTGAAGTCCGCCGTGTCCATCTCGGCCCCGTGGCTGGCCTTCAGCGTCTCGTTGAACGCCGGCAGCACCGGGTAGCCGGACTGCGCCCACAGGGCGTTGGCCGTGAGCAGCTCGACGGCCTTGCCGTTGCGGCGGGCCAGCTCATCCCGGAGCGCCTTCATCGCCGGGTGCAGCTCGGCCTGCGGCGGGAGGTGGAACGCCTTCTCGACCTGGGCCAGCGTCTCGCCCCGCGCCCCCGCGGAGAGCATGCCGAACGCCGCCGAGATGGAGTACGGCGAGAAGCACAGGTTGCCGTCGCCCTTGCCCAGCTCGGCGTACAGCGCCTGCGCGAAGCGGGCGTTGCCCTCACGGACGCCCCGCGGCCCCGCCGCCGGCGTCGGCGGGGGCGCGGCGGCGTGGATGGCCTGTTGGGCCAGGATGGCGACCAGCACGAAGGCGCTCATGTGTGTGTCTCACTCTCGCGACAAGATCCCCCCATAAGCAAGAGCGAGAATCACCGCCCAGACAGGACACCGGCGACAGGGGTTAGGGGTTAGGGGTTAGGGGTTAGTAAAGCAAAGAACAGCCAGTGAACAGCCAAGAGAACAGCCAGATCTTGTTCACCGCAGCCCCCCCGCCGTGAAAAGCCGACCCCCGGCGAGCGGGGCTCGCCGGGGGCAGCTTGTTGGAGGCGAAGGCCCTCCAGGGGGTCGCACGTTGTCTCACTTCGTCGGGTCAGACACCCGGCCCATGAACAGGATGGCGCCGCTCTTCCGGTCGCGGATCAGGAACAGGAACGGGTGGTCCGCCCGGAACTCCGGGATTTCGGGGCCGGCGGAGCTCTTCGTCTTCACCACCACGGCCGTCGCCGCCGCCGCCTCGGTCCCCTTCTCGTTCACGTCCACGAACGCCTTGTGGACCACGTCGCTGATGAACAGCTCGCTCGTGCCGTCCATCCCCGACAGGTCGGCGCCCTTGCCGAACGCCTGCTTCATGCCCAGCGCCATCAGCGCCGGCTTGAGGCCCGAGGCCAGCTCGAACTTGAACTTGGGCAGCCACACCAGCACCCGCTGCGGGGCGCCCAGCCTGTCGAGCCAGCCGGCCAACTTCTCCGCCGTCAGCCCCTTCTCCAGCGCCGCCAGCCCGCCCTTCTCCTTGGGCAGGATGACCGCCATGCTCACCTCGTCGCCCGTGTACGGCAGCTCGAGGATCGACGCCTCGGCGGTGCGGACGAGCGGGAATTGGCCGCCCTGGAACATCAGCGGGGCCTTGACCGTCTTGCCGCCGGCGAGGTGGAAGTCCTGACTCATCGTCGAGACTTCCTTGAACTTGAACTTCCAGTCGCCCTTGAAGTAGATGGCGTTGACGAGGACGAGCTTCGTCATGTCGTCCAGGACGCCCGGCTGGATCAGGTCCTTGATCTTGTCGCGTGTCTCCTTCTTCGCCCAGTCGTTGATCGTCTTGCGCGCCCCCTCCGCGTTCGTCTTGTAGTCCACCAACTGCATGCCGGCGCCGTAGTGCCGATCCAGCAGTCCGGTGAACCCCTTCTCGAAGCGGTAGCCCTGTTGGCCGAAGAGGGTGTTGGCGACGGCGAGCTCGTAGGGGCGCTTGCCGCCCTTGCCGGACAGCTCGCGGAGGAGGTGGCCCATCGCGGGGTGGAGGATCTTCTGCGGCGGCAGGTGCAGGGCCTTCTCCATCTCCTTGAGCGTGTCACCCCTGGCCCCGGCGCTGGTCATGCCGAGGGCCGCGGAGATGCTGAACGGCGAGAAGAAGACGTTGCCTTCCTTCTTCGCGAGCTGGGCGTACAGCCCGGCGGTGAAGGTGTTATTGGCCTTCGCCACCACGCGCAGGTCGGCGCGGGCCGGCGTGTCGTCGTCGTCCTCCTCGTCCGCCCGCGCCGGCACGGCCAGGAAGACAAGAGCGCACACACCCAGCCAGAGGCAGGTTCTCATCGACACACCCTCCCGTCATCAAGTAGGATCACCGTTTCTTCGGCGGCTGTGACACGACGATCCGGAAATCGAGCTGCCTTCTTTGCAGATCGACGCGTGCCACCGCCACCCGCACCTTGGCGCCGAGCTGGTACGTCCGCCCCGTCCGCCGCCCCGTCAGGCTGTGGCTGGCCTCGTCGTACCAGTAGTAATCGTCCCCCAGGGTGGAGACGTGGACCATCCCCTCCACCGGCAGGAATTCGCCCTGGGCGAAGAAGCCGTAGTCCGCCACCCCCGTGATGATCGCGTCCAGCTCCATCCCCGGCTTGTCGCTCAGATAGGCCAGCAGACGCACCTTGATCAGCTCGCGTTCTGCGGCCTCGGCCCGCCGCTCCATCTTCGAGCAATGATCGCCCAGGCCCGTCAGCTCGGCGAGGTCCGCGCCGCCCTTGTTGCCCCGCAGCCAGCCGCCGAGCTGGCGGTGGATCGTCAGGTCCGGGTAGCGGCGGATCGGCGAGGTGAAGTGGCAGTAGTCGTCGCTCGCCAGGGCGAAATGCCCCTCATCGACGGGGCTGTACACCGCCTGCTTGAACGACCGCAGCAGCGCGTAGTGCAGCGCGTGCATCTCCGGCCTGCCCTCCGACGTTTCCAGCACCCTCTGCAGGGCGTAGCGGCCATGATCGGTCGGCATCTTGTAACCCAGGCTGCGGGCGAACGCGGCGAAGGCCGACATCCGCAGCGGGTCCGGCGCCGGATGCACCCGCCGCAAGAACGATACCCCCAGCGAGTCGAGGTGTGACGCGACGGCCTCGTTGGCCGCCAGCATGAACTCCTCGATGAGCTGGTGGCTGAGGTCGTTCACCGCGAAGTGCGCGCCCGCCACCTTGCCATGCTCGTCGTAGTCAAGCTCCGCCTTGGGCACCACCAATTCCAGCGCCCCCCGCTGCTTGCGACGCCCCCGCAGGATCAACGCCAGCTCCCGCGCCCGCAGGAGCATCGCGTCGATCTCCGGCTCGACGGACAGCTGCCCGCCGAACAGCGCCATCACCTGCTCGTAGGTGAAACGCCGCCGCGAGCGGATCGCCCCGTCGGCGAACCGCACGCCGGTGCGCTCGCCGGCGGGCGAGAAGGAGATGATCGCGCTCTTGACGTAGCGCACGCGGTCCGGCTGGAGGCTGGCGAGGTGGTTGCTGATCACCTCGGGGAACATCGGGATGACGCGCTGCGGCAGGTACACGCTCGTCGCCCGCTTCCGCGCCTCGCGGTCGAGCGGCCCGCCCGGCGGGGCGAAGTGCCCCACGTCGGCGATGTGGACGCTCAATTCCCAGTGCCCGTTGTCGTGGCGGATGACGCCGACGGCGTCGTCGAAGTCGCGCGCGTCTACCGGGTCGATGGTGACAACGAGCGTACTCGTGAAGTCCTCGCGGCCCAGGAGGTCCGTCTCGTCGAACGCCTCCGCGGCCTTGCGTGCCTCCTCGAGCGCGTCCTCGGGGAAGGCGTCCGGCAGGCCGTAGGCGCGGATCACCGACAGGGTGTCCACACCAGGCTGCCCGTGGGGGCCCAGCACCTCCGTCAGCACCGCCTCGCCGCGGTCGTCCGGCGTGGGGAAGCGCACCATTTCGATGACGACCTTATCGTTCGGCTTCGCGCCCTTGGCCCCTGGATCGCCGACCGCCACGGAGTGCGTGAAGATGCCGCCATCGACACGCACCAGCCCTTCGCCGTCGCGCTCGTGGTAGGTGCCGACGAACTGGTGGGTGGCCCGCTCGACCACGCGGACCACGCGCCCCGTGGGGAGCTGGTCCGGCCGGCCGGGGCGTTTGAGGACGCTGACGAGCACGGTGTCGCCGGTGGCGGCGTCGCGGCACGACTCCTCGGGGATGCGCACCTCCGGCCCGGTGCGGCCATCGACGGCGTTGGGGCGGACGATGCCGGCGCCGAGGCTGGTCCGGCGGAAGACGCCGGTGACGGAGCCGTGCGGGGCGGCGGGGCGGAGGGTGTCGTTCTTGCCGACGACGATCTGGCCGTCGCGGACGAGGTCGCGGAGGGCCCGTTTGAACTCGGGGTAATGCGGCGTGTTGACGCCGAGTTTGCGTGCGAGGTCCTTGGCCTTGAGGGGCTGGTAGCCGCGCTTGCGGACCAGGGCGAGGATTCTGTCGGAGAGGCCGGCCATCGTCACCCCCTGCTCGTCCCGGCCTGACGGCCCGCCTGTTTCAGGAAATCGCCCATGCGCCGAGTGGGGCCACCCGGATGGCGATCCTTCCCCCATATCGTATCGCACGGCCATCGCCCGGTGCCAGACCCGCGCTACACCGCGGGATGCTCTGACCCGGCGTCCGGCTTGCCGGCCTCGCGATGCCCGTAGAACACGCGGGGTACCTCGTAGGGCAACTTCAGCGCAGAGGGCCACGGCGGCTCAGACAGCTCCAGCGTCCAGCGGAACCGATAGGGCTGTGCGACAACGCTCTCCACGCCTGCGACCTCGCCCGCGGTCAGGACGAAGCCCAGCTCGCGGACGTGATTGTCGTCCGGCGGGGTGTACCCCCGGAACTGCTGGTACGGCGGCGATTCCAGGTAGGTCAGCCGGAGCCGCCCAGGGGACACGACTTCCCACCGGCAGCGGATCCGGGCGTAGATGGTCTGGCCGTACCCGTAAATCAGCTCGCCGGAGCCGTCCTCCGACAGCCAGAGGGAGCGAAGGCTCGAGGAGTCCCACGGGGTCGCGCTCCAGACGCCACGGCCACCCGCGAGGACTGCCGCTTGGGATGCCACGTCGCTCATGCCCGTCCTTCTTTGGCACCTGGTTCGACGGCTTTCGTCCAGTCCCTGTACGCCTCGGCCATCTCTCGCGCCGCGACTTCCGGCGGCACTTGACCTACGCCGGTGCCAAGGCCGGGACAGTACACCGCCCGGCCAACCTCCTCATGCGCTGCGGCGATCCGTAACACGGCGCGCATGGCCCGGTAGCAGCTCTGGCTGTCAATCGGCTCCGGCGTCAACATGGTCGGGGCGACGATCATGTAGGGAATCCGCTCGTCCCCGGTGTGAACGACCAGGCTCGCTCCGATCGGGAGATGGCCTTCTGGACGGCGGCCGACGGCTTCGCGCACTCGGCCCTCGACACCAGCGCCGAAGAAACGGCGGAAGGCGGCATCGATGCCACCGTCCATGAAGCCATACGCATTGGCGGGTGAAACGACCGTGTTTTCAGCGACGGCCAGGAGATCCCCGTGCGAGACCTGCACTTCCGGGAAGGACCGGAAGGCGTCCCGCAAGGCGATGGCGGCTGTTGCATCAGCATCAACGAGGTGCAGCCGCATCGCGTTGCCCCGAGCCATGTGATTCCACAGCGCCACGCGGCCATCACACATGGAACGAGCCCGCCCGTCAAGGACAAACCCGGCTGACACTCTGGTCTCCCATCTGTAGCGGTTCACCCGGCCTGTGGGGTTAGACAGAATGAGACGTGGAGGGCGGCCACGGCACGGGCGTGGGTGGCCTGACCACTCGCCCTGAAATGCAAATTCCGCAGTGAATTTGCATTGCAGGGGGTTGCCTGGGGGGGTGCAATGCAATGCAACTCGCCCCACCCCGGCCATCCCACCTGTCTCCTTCCGTCTAATTCCCACCCCCGCCTGGTCGGTTACTCCCATCGTATCGCCCGATCCGCCTTGACCCGCGCCCACCCCCGCACTATCGTCCCGCCCGGCCCGGCCGCCGTTCGCGCCGGACGTTCCCCGTCGAGGACGACCATGAGCACCCTCCGCCATCTCGCCGCCGCCCTGCTGCTCGCCGGCCTGGCCGCCGGCTGCGGCCAGAAGGCCGCGCCCCCCGACACCGCCGCCGACTCAACGAAGCCAACCACACCCGAGGGCAAGCCCGCCGACCCCGAGCCCGGCAAGGCCTCCGTCGTGGCGAAGGCCGCCCCGAGCGACAAGTTCCACATGCCGTTCGCCGAGGCCACACGTGGCCCCGATAACCCGCCGGCCAGCAGCATGCGCCCGCCCGACTGCCTCCGCAGCGGCAAGCCCGTGATCGCCGTCCTCGACGGCGTCGATGCCGCCTGGGCCTCCATCCGCTTCACCTCGCCCGCCGGGAAGAAGATCACCTACACCGCCGAATTGCAGACCAGCGAGGGCGTCGTCCAGATGACCCTCCTGCACGAGCAGGCCCCCAACCACGTCCGCAACTTCGTCGCCCTGGCCCGCGCCGGCTACTACGACGGCCTCACCTTCGAACGCCTCCGGAAGGAGGTCACCGAGGCCGGCACCTTCGAGAGCATCGAGGCCGGCTGCCCCGAGTGCTCCGGCGAGGCCGGGCAGGGCCACATCGGCTACTGGCTCAAGGACGAATTGACGCCGCCCTCGGTCATGAAGCACGAGGAGGGCGTCGTGGGCGCCTGCCGCGGGCCCGAGGAGCATTCGGCCGCCTGCCGCTTCTACATTTCGATGACGGCGGCCCCCTCCCTCGACGGCGCCACGACCTTGTTCGGAAAAGTCACGACGGGTCTGGACGTGGCCCGTAAGATACTCAGTGGACCGGTCGCCAGTGAGGACAAGGACATCGTCGGCGGACGCCGCCCCGTCAAGCCCGCGGTGATCCACAAGGTGACCATCAGCCAGCAGGAGTCCTGACACACCACGGCCTCAGGGCCGTGGCGCCGCCGCCCGCGGCGAGGTGCCGGGAGGGGTCCCACCCAGAGGAAAGTTGCGAACCTGGTCAGGCCTTGACGGGAGCAGCCATAAGCAACGGACCGAGTGGAGTGGAGTGCCTCTCTCGGCACCACGCCGCGGGGGCGTGATCGGCGTAGGGCAGGCTGCCAGCCTGCCGGCGTTGGGCCGGCAGGCTGGCAGCCTGCCCTACGGGATGCCGACCCTCAAACTGCAGCCGGGGATCATGGCAAAGAGAGCGACCGCCGCCGCCACACCCCCACCCACGCCCCCCCCATCCGGCGAGGCCTACACCGTCCTCGCCCGCCGCTACCGCCCCCAGACCTTCAGCGACCTCATCGGCCAGGAGCCCGTCGCCAGGGCGCTGACCAACGCCCTCAAGGGCGGCCGCGTCGCCCACGCCTATCTCTTCACCGGCGCACGCGGCGTCGGCAAGACCTCCACCGCACGCATCCTCGCCAAGGCCCTCAACTGCGCCGAGGGCCCCACCCCCACCCCCTGCGGCAAGTGCGACCCCTGCGTCGGCATCACCTCCGGCGATGACGTGGACGTCATCGAGATGGACGGGGCGAGCAACCGAGGCATCGACGAGGTCCGCGACATCCGCGGCAACGTCCAGTACAAGCCCTCCCGCGCCCGCTTCAAGATCTACATCATCGACGAAGTCCACATGCTCACCACGCAGGCGTTCAACGCCCTGCTCAAGACGCTGGAGGAGCCGCCCCCCCACGTCAAGTTCATCTTCGCCACCACCGACGCCCAGAACGTCCCCATCACCATCCTCTCGCGCTGCCAGCGCTTCGACTTCGCCGGCATCTCCATCCCGCGCATCGCCGAGCAGCTCAACAGGATCGTCGAGGCCGAGGGCCTCAAGGCCGACCCCGAGGCGCTGGAGCTTGTCGCCCGCCGGGCCGGCGGGTCGATGCGCGACGCCCAGTCGCTGCTCGACCAGCTCCTCGCCTTCGCCTCCGAGAAGCTGACCGCCGACCAGGTCCACCACCTCCTCGGCACCGCCGGGGATGACCGCGTCCTGTCCCTGGCCGACGCCGCCGTCGCGCGCGAGCCGGGCAAGGCCCTCGACCTCCTCGCCGAGGCGTGCGCCACGGGGTTGCAGCTCGGCGAATTGCTCGAACAGCTCATCGCGTACTGGCGCGACCTGATGGTGGTCCACGTCGCCGGCAAGACGGAGGGGCAGGAGCTGTCGGTCCCCTCGCGGCACCACGACATGCTCCGCCGCCACGCCAGGACGCTGCAGCTCGACGCCATCCTGGCCGGGCTCGATGTCCTGTCGTCCGCCAAGTCACGAATGCGTTACAGCGGCCACGCCCGCACCCTCGCCGAGATGGCGCTGGTGCGGCTGTGCCGCCTCGCCGACCTCGTGTCGCTGCCGCAGCTCGCCGCCACCATCGCCCAGATGCCGCGTGGAGGCCAGGCCGCCGTCCCGGCGGGTGCCGCACGCCCCCTGGCGGCCCCCGAGGCGGTAAAAAAAAACACCCTGAGCCCGGCCGCTGAGCCGGCCGCCGGCCCGGTCGCCCTCACCGAGACGAGCTGGGACGCCGTGGCCCCGCAGGTCTTCGCGCTCGTCGGACAGCTCCTCGGCGTCCAGCTCGCGAAGGCCGGCCCTCCTGCAATAACCGGGCCGACCTCCCTGGTGTTCCGCTTCCCCGGCGGGTACAATAAGGAGTATGAGTCCTGCCAGCAGCCCGAGCGGCTGACACGTATCGAGCAAGGGCTGCGCAAGGCCACGGGGCAGCCGTGGGTGGTCAAGATGGAGCTGATGTCGGGCGCCGCCCAGCCCACGGCGGCGGAGCCGACGAAGATTCGCAAGCCCCTCCGGGAGGAGGCCGAGCAGGTGCCCGTGGTCAAGCGGGCCCTGGACAAGCTGGGGGCGTCGGTGGTGCGTGTGGACGAGGGCTTCGGCGAGGGGGCGTGAGCCATGTTCGAGTTCTTCCGCAACATGAGCCAGATGGCCGGCCTGATGCGCAACCTCCCCAAGATCCAGGAGGAGATGGCCAGGATGCAGGCCAACCTCGGCCAGATCGTGGCCGAGGGCGACGCGGGCGCCGGCATGGTCAAGGCGCGGGTCAACGGCAAGCTCGAGCTGACGGCGCTGACGATCAGCGAGGACGCGATGAAGACGGCGGACCGCGAGATGCTCGAGGATCTCGTGCGTGGCGCGGTCAATCAGGCCCTGAACAAGGCCCGCGAGGCGGTCGGCGTGGAGACGGCCCGCATGGGGGCGTCCCTCGGCCTGCCGGCGGGGATGAAGATACCCGGAGTGGGGTGACGAAGACGTGAACGACCAGCCGGTAGGGGTGATGGCCCGGCTGATCGCCGAGCTGGGCAAGCTTCCGGGGATCGGCCCGAAGACGGCCGAGCGCCTCGCCCATCACTTGCTCGCCGCTTCCAGGCCCGACGTGATCGCGCTGTCCGACGCCGTCCGCGCCATCAAGGAGCAGGTGCGGCGCTGCTCGCGCTGCCAGGGGCCGACGGAGCACGAGGTCTGCGAGATGTGCCGCGATTCGCGGCGCGACGCCTCGCTGGTGTGCGTCGTTGAGCAGCCGCGCGACATGGCCGCCATCGAACGCTCCGGCTCGTATCGGGGGCTGTATCATGTCCTCCACGGGCGTCTGTCGCCGCTCGACGGCGTCGGCCCGGAGCAGCTAACCATCGATGCGCTGGCCGCTCGCGTGCGGGCCGGCGGGGTGGCGGAGGTCATCATGGCCACCAACCCCACGACGGAGGGCGACGGGACGGCGCTGTATATTTCGAGCCTTCTTGGGCCGTCGGGTGTAAAAATTACACGGCTGGCACGGGGTTTGCCGTCAGGTTCGGGGCTGGAATTTGCCAACAGTCAAATGCTGACGGACGCGCTCGACGGCCGCCGTGGTTTCTAGGGGCTTCGCCGTGCGGGATCGGAGGGACCAGAATGCGAATGGACATCTCGCAAGGCATGGTGATGCGGCCCGAGCTGAAGATGTCTCCGCGGATGTTCCAATCCATGGAGATCCTTCAGATGAACGTCATGGACCTGCAGGACCGTGTCCAGCAGGAGATGGACGAGAACCCCGTCATCGACCTCGATGCGACCTCCGCGCCGGTCATCGACGTGGACGCCCCGGACGAGGCCCCGCCGCCGGACGACATCGACCCCGGCAAGAAGGAGCTGGTCGTCGACGCCGAGGGCGGCGAGATGGACTTCGACCGCCTCGACGCCCTCAGCCGCGATTACGGCGACGCCTTCAACGAGGAGCACCGCCCCTCGCGCAACGGCATCGATGAGGCGTTCGACCGCAAGCACGACGCGATGCAGAACATGGCGTCGCGTCCCGAGTCGTTGCAGGACTACCTCACCGAGCAGCTCGGCTACCTGGAATTGCCGGAGAGGCAGAAGCGGCTGGTGCGGCACGTCATCTCGCACATCGACGACGCGGGGTATCTGAGCGTCATCGACGAGACGGACCCTGAGTTCCTGAAGATGATGGGAGAGAAGGCGTACAAGCCCTCTCGGCCGCTCCGCCGCCGGGTGCCGACCATCGAGGAGATCGCTGCGGGCTTCGGCGAGCCGGCCACGGTGGACGAGGCCGAGGAGGCCCTGGCCATCGTGCAGGACCTCGACCCGCCGGGCGTGGGCGCGCGTGACCTGACGGAGTGCCTGCTGCTGCAGCTCACGCCGGACATGCCGAACCGCGAGCTGGTCCGCAAGCTGATCATGGACCACCTGGAGGACATCCCGCACAACCGCCTCCCGGCCATCGAGAAGGCGACGGGGGCCGACATCCACACGATCAAGGAGGCGATCGAGACGGTGCGGCACCTGAACCCCAAGCCGGGGGCGGGCTTCGTGGAGGAGAGCATCCCCTACGTCGTCCCGGACATCCAGGTCGAGCGCGCCGAGGAGGGCGGCTACGAGATCAAGCTCCTCGACGACTGGCTGCCGAACATCTACATCTCGCAGCGCTACGTCGAGCTGTACAAGGAGATCGCCAAGGAGCTGGCCAAGGAGCGTAGCCGCGAGAAGGCGCTGAAGGAGAAGACGGCCAAGGAGGCGGGCCACCACGAGCCCGTGAAGGACGAGACGGAGGAGAAGAAGGAGCCGACCGAGAAGGAGAAGATGTGCGAATTCTTGCGCAAGAAGCTCCAGTCGGCGACGTGGCTGCAGGAGTCCATCGAGCAGCGGCGCAACACGCTGAAGAAGGTGACCTCGGCCATCATCGAGCACCAGAAGGCGTTTCTGGAGCAGGGGCCGGAGCACATCCAGCCGCTGAAGATGCAGCAGATCGCCGACCAGGTGGGCGTGCACGTCACGACCGTGAGCCGGGCCGTCGATGACAAGTGGGTGCAGACGCCCCGCGGCATCTTCCCTCTGAAGCGGTTCTTCGGCGGTGGCGGGAAGATGGCGAGCGGCGAGGAGGTCGCCTACGAGGTGATGAAGCAGAAGCTGCTGGAGATCATCGCCGCCGAGGACAAGCAGAACCCGCTGTCGGACGAGGACCTCGTGGACCGGATGAACTCCCTCGGTTATCCCGTGAAGCGCCGGACGATCACGAAGTACCGGCAGCTCGCGCACATCCCCTCTTCGCGTGAGCGCAAGGAGTGGGAGACGTGAGAGAGCGAGACCCCGGAAACGGCCGCCTTGGGGGCGTCGCAGCCCGAAGCGCCAGAGCGCCGGCGCGGGCGGCGGCTTGACGGCGGGTGCGCGGCGGGTATTATGGGCACTCATCATGCTCCCGAGCCGATGCCGCGAGGATCCCATGACCGGCCCACGCCGTTGGTACCTCCGCGTCAAGGTGGCCTGCCTCGGCCTGCTCGCCGCCTTCCTCGCCCTCAACGGGATGGCGTACATGCAGGCGCGCGGGATGACCCACTTCCGGCCTCCGGGTGACGGGGCGTGGCGCGGCCCCGAGACCCTGTCCGCCGCCGAGAAGGCCTGGCTCCTGGTGGCCGGCCCACGCATCGCGAGGCCCTCCGGCCCGGAACGGCCAGACGGGAAGGCGGGGGGCGAGACGGTCACATTCCAGGGCGGTGCGGGGCGTCTGGAGGCGTGGCACTTCCCCAGGCCGGGGTCGGACGCGGCCGCGCTGGTGTTCCACGGCTACACGCGGTGCAAGGCCCAGATGGTCCCCGAGGCCCGCGCCTGGAACGCGCTCGGCCTCGATTGCCTGCTCGTCGATTTCCGCGGGTCCGGGGGCTCGGCGGGCGACGTCACGACGTTCGGCTACCACGAGGCGGACGACGTGGCGGCGGCGGTGACGTACGCCCGCACCCGTTGGCCGGGGAAGCGGATCGTCCTCTTCGGGCACTCGATGGGCGCCGTGGCGGCGCTCCGCGCCCTGGCACGCGGGGTGGCGCACGCCGACGCGGCGGTGCTGGAGTGCCCGTATGACAGGATGGAGACGGCGGTCGGGGTGCGGTTCAAGGCGGCGGGCCTGCCGGCCTTCCCCCTGGCCCGGCTGGTGGTCTACTGGGCCGGGGCCCAGCACGGGCTGGACGGCTTCGCCCACAACCCGGTGGACTACGCCCGCGCCGTCACCTGCCCGGTCCGTCTGCTCCAGGGGGACAGGGACGCACGCGTCGCGGTCCGCGACGCGGAGGCCATCCGCGACGCGCTGGGCGGCGAGGCACGGTATCACCTCTTCGCGGGCATCGGGCACGAGTCGTACGTGTCGAAGGACGAGGCCGGCTGGAAGGCCGTGGTGAAGGCCTTCCTCGACGCCCCCCGCGCACGGTGAGGGCGGGACAGGCCCGGGCCCGCCTGACCTCGCCTTGATTCCGCCGAGAC
Source organism: uncultured Alcaligenaceae bacterium (assembly GCA_964630925.1). GTDB lineage: Bacteria > Planctomycetota > Planctomycetia > Gemmatales > Gemmataceae > RGDT01. Next base: position 204,704 of record CAZVZK010000001.1, on the reverse strand, counting down.
GCCGGCTGTATCATCCGCCTTCCCGATGTCACGCCCCGCCGGAGAGGACGCCATGAGCAGCACCCCCGCACCCGCCATCAACCCCCGCGCCTTCGCGCCCTTCGCCATCGCGTTCGCCTGCCTGCTGTGGGCCTTCGCACCCACCATCGCCGGCTGGTATCAGGCCTGGAACACCAACCCGCAGTACTCGCACGGCTTCCTCGTCCCCGTCTTCGCCGCCTTCCTCCTGTGGGCCCGGCGCGCCAAGCTGGATGTCGAGAACGTCCGCCCCAGCGCCTGGGGCCTGGCCGCCCTCGCCGTCGGCGTCGCCATGCGGCTGGGCGGCACCTACTCCGGCCACATCTGGGTCGAGGAGGTTTCGTTCGTGCCGTGCGTCGCCGGCCTCGCCGTCCTCTTCGGCGGGTGGGCCGGCTGGAAGTGGTCGTGGCCGGCGGTGCTGTTCCTCGCGTTCATGATCCCGCTGCCGCACCGCGTCGCCGTGTCCATGAGCGGGCCGCTCCAGCAGCTCGCCACCGTGAGCAGCACGTTCGTCATGCAGGCGTTCGGCCTGCCGGCGCTGGCCGAGGGCACCACGATCCTCCTCAACGACAACGCCATCGGCATCGTGGAGGCGTGCAGCGGGCTTCGCATGCTCGTCGTCTTCTTCGCCCTCTCGACGGCGGTGGTGCTGATCATCGAGCGGCACTGGATCGACAAGTGCATCATCTTCGCCAGCGCCATCCCCATCGCCCTCTTCGCGAACATCATCCGCATCACCGTGACCGGCGTCCTGTACGAGATGGGCTTCGGCGAGTCGGCCAAGCACTTCTTCCACGACGTGGCCGGCTGGCTCATGATGCCGCTGGCGCTGGGCATGCTGTGGGCCGAGCTGGCCATCCTCCAGGCGCTGTTCATCGACACGCCGCCCGAGGCGCAGCCGAGGCCCGCCGCCCCGCCACGCAAGCCGCGCACGCCGCAGACGCCCGCCGCCCCGCGTCCGCCGCGTGCCCGCCTGAAGGGCCGCCCCGACGCCGCCGAGGGCCTCGCCGGCGCCTGAGCCGTCCCCGAACGCAACCTGAACCTCACCCGTGGATAGGGAGATCCGCTGATGATGCCGCACGACGCGGGCTACTCCGACCCCGCCACCGCCGGACGCCACGCCCCGCAGCAGCCTCCGATGCCCTCCGCCGACCCGCCGGGCCTGTCGGCCGCCCCCGACATGTGGGCGCTGCTCGGCGCCCTGCGCCGCCGGTGGGTCGCCGCCGTCCTGCTCGGCGGCACGCTGGCCGCCCTGGCCGGCGTGGCGGCGTGGTACGGCCTGGCGCCGCAGGCGACGGCGTACACCAAGATCGCCGTCGGGTTCTTCGACCCGAAGATCTGGGGCACCGTCACCCCGCCCGCCGATTTCAAGACGTTCCTCCAGACCACCGCGGCCCAGATCGGCAGTAAGAAGAACATCAACCAGGCGTTGAAGCGCGACGAGGTGCGGAGGCTGGGCCTGGAGCACCAGTACGTCGACCCGGGCCAGCTCATCGAGGACGGCCTGAAGGTCGAGTTCAAGGAGAATTCGGAGCTGGTGACCATCCTGTACTCCGGGGCCGACCCCGAGCAGGCGAAGGTCATCGCCAACGCCGTCACGGCGGCGTACTTCGACCCGACGAGCGGCATCCTCGCGGACAAGCAGGCCCTGCGCCGCCACAAGGTGACGCAGCTCGAGAACCTCTACAACCAGACGGTGGCCAGCGTCGAGCGCAAGAAGGACAACCTGAAGTCCCTCGTCACCTCGGCCAAGGAGATGGACCCCGAGATGTGGGCCATGCGCCGGCTGGAGATCATGAACGAGCTGCCGCACCTGCGGCAGCAGCTCAACACGGTCAACCTGGAGAAGCTCAAGGCGGCCGACGCCCTGGCCCTGCTGGACGCCCGCATCGAGGCCGACAAGGCCCGCCGCGAGAAGGGCAAGAAGGGCCCCGCGCCCAAGGACGACACGAAGGAGCCGGCGGCGGCGGAGCTGGAGCTGCTGATCGACCGCGAGATGAACGGCGACACCAAGGCGAAGACGATCCAGGCGAAGCTGGCGCGGGCCGAGGAGGTCGCCGACGAGTACGACCGCAAGGGCTTCCGCTACGACTACTACCCGTTCCGCACCGCCCTCGAGCAGGTGGAGGTCTACAAGAAGCAGCTCGCCGAGCGCCGCACCGAGGTGGCCGCCAAGGTGAAGGAGGCCCGCGAGGGCCTGCCGGCGGCCCGGGCCTCAGGCCCGGCCACGTTGGAGCGCGAGGACCCCGCCATCTACCGGGCGCACCTGAGCCGGCAGATCGACGGCCTCAAGGGCGCGGCCGAGGAGATCGAGAAGCAGATCAAGGCCCTCCACGAGGCCCTCAGCGGTGCCCCGAAGCTGGGCAAGGACTACGAGCGGCTGGCCGGCGAGATCAAGCGCGAGGACGAGCAGATCGCCGGCATCTACTCGCGGCTGACGATGGAGAAGCTGGAGATCCAGGCGGCCCAGCGCATCACGCGCTTCGGCGACACCGCCGAGCTGATGAAGGCCGACACCAAGAAGCAGCTCCTGGCGACGCTGGTGGCCCCGTTCGCCGTCTTCTTCGCCGTCTGCGGCGGGCTGGCGTGGCTGGAGTGCCGCAAGCAGCGCGTGCGCAACGCGGGCGAGATCAGCCGCGGCCTGGGCATCCGCGTCGTCGGCGCGGTGCCGCGCCAGGCCGGACTGGAGCGCCACCTCGTCGGCCCCGACGGCGGGTGCGCGATGGAGGGCACGCCGGCGATGGAGTCCATCGACGCCATCCGCACGCGGCTCTTGCACGAGGCCGACACGAAATCGACGCGCGTGGTGATGGTGACGAGCGCCACGGCGGGCGAGGGCAAGACGACGCTGGCGGCGGGGCTGGCGAGCAGCCTGGCGCGTGCGGGCCGCAAGACGCTGCTGCTGGACGGCGACCTGCGGCGGCCCTCCGTGCATCAGCTCTTCGAGATCCCGGAGCAGCCGGGGTTCAGCGAGGCGCTGCTGGGCGAGATCGAGCTGCTGGAGGCGATCCAGGACACGCCGCTGGAGAATCTGTCGGTGATGCCGGCGGGGCAGTGGGACCGCGAGGTGCTGGCGGCGCTGGCTCGCGGCGGCCTGGAGGCCATGTTCGACAAGCTGGCCGAGGAGTTCGACTTCATCCTGATCGACAGCCACCCGGTGCTGGAGGCGGCCGACGCGCTGCTGATCGGGCGGCAGGCCGACGCCGTCCTGCTGAGCGTGCTGAGCGACGTGAGCCAGATGCCGCGGGTGTACGCGGCTCAGCAGCAGCTCGCGGGCGTGGGCATCCGTCTGATGGGGGCGGTGGTGAGCGCCGCCGACCCCGAGGACGCCCTGACCGCGCCGCCCGTGGCAGCGATGGCCTGATCGGTAGGAGGGGCCGGCGTCGGGGTTTGTGTGGCCGGGGTCGGGCTCCGGCGACCCCGGCAGGACGCCCGGTTGAACGTCGATCCCTGTCAAGGGGGCTGAGCCGGGGTCTCAAAGCCGACCCCGGCCACCCGAGCCGACATCCAAGCAGAAGGCCGCCGCGAAAGGTCCGGGGCATGCCTGTGAACGACTACGACAAGGCGAGCCGTCGGATGGTGAAGGCGGCCCCGGATGCCTTCCTTGGTTGGCTCTTCATGAGCTTCGACGCCGTGGCACGCCGCCTCGGCTGGGTGGACACGCGGAGGCTGGCGTTCCCAGGCAACCCCGACCAGACGGGCGACCTGGTCTTCGAGCTGGAGACGTTGAAGGACATCGGCCCGCCGTGGGCGGTGGCCCTGGAGTTTCAGTTGGAGCCTGACCCAAAAATGTTCGGCTGGCTGCTCGTTTTCCTCGGCACGATTTCCAATGAGCGATGGCCCGATGAGGAGCGTGGCAGCCGCTACCGGCTCGGGGCCGTCGTGGTCAACCTCACGGGGACGCCGGCCTCGATCCCGGCGTCGGCGTTCTACACGTGGCCGGGCCAGCCCGAGATGGTTTGCGGGCTGAAGGCGCCCGAGCGATACCTGGCGATGGAGTCGGCAGAACTGCTGTTGGAAGCGATCCGCTCGGGGGAGTATGATCGGGCCTTGTTGCCATGGCTGCCACTGATGAAGGGCGGGAGCGAGCCGGCGGTCATCGCCGGCAGCCTGGGGCTGGCCCGTGAGGTGGCGGATGAACGGTGGCGGGCGGATTTCGGGTACGACACCCTTGTGTTCGCCGAGAAGAGTGCCGACCCCGCCGCATGGCGGAAGGCGCTGGAGGGCTGGGAGATGGTCAAGTCACCCGTGATGGAAAAGAGCCGGGCTGAAGGCGAGCAGGCCTCGCTGCTGCTGTTCCTCCGGGCCCGCACGAAACAGGAGCCCCCTGAGGATCTCGCCGAGAAGATCCGAAGCACCACCGATAGGGAACGCTTGCAGGGTTGGATCACCCTCGCCGCGACCGCTGATACCATCGACACGTTCCGTCAGCAGGCCGGCATATGATCTGGAGGCTGCGGAGACGATGAAATCACCCGTGATGGAGCAGACCCGCAGGGAGGGCCAGCAGATGCTGGTCTTGGAGTTGCTCGAGCTGTGTACCGGCTCCGAGGTGACGCCAGCGCTCGCGGCTACGATCCGCGCGTGCTTGGATGAGGATCGCCTCACGTCCTGGGCCGGGGCCGCCGCCAGGGCGAGTTCGCTCGACTCTTTCCGGCAGGCGGCCGGGCTGTAACGCGGCCCAGAACAACGGTCAGGAGGACCACACCATGATGACCTGGATCTACACCGGGGCCGCCTCGCTCCTCGTCGTCGGCCTGGGGCTGATGCACGGGGCCTGGACCGACCGCTGGTCGCGCAGCAACGACATCGCCGAGGCCGCCGCCCGCCTGCCCCAGCTCCCCCTGTCGTTCGGCGACTGGGAGGGCAAGGAGATGGACGCGAAGTCCGGCACGCCCATCCCCGGCATCACCGGCGCGCTCCACCGCACCTACACCGACCGACGCCGCAACCTGAGCGTCGTCGTCGCCCTGGTGGTGGGGCGGCCCGGCCCCGTCGCGACCCACACCCCGGAGGTGTGCTACGGCGCCAACGGCTACCTCGTCGGCAAGAAGACCTCAATCCGCCTCGACTCCGGCGCCCAGTTCTGGACCTCCGACGCCGTCAAGAAGCGCGAGACGGACGAGACGCGCATCCGCATCTACTGGGCGTGGAACGGCGGCGAGGGCTGGCACGCGGCCAACGACGCCCGCCTGGAGTTCCCGCGCTGGAAGCACCCGGTGCTGCACAAGCTGTACGTCGTCCGCGACATGGCCCAGGCCGGCGGGGACACCGGCCCGGAGCCGTGCGAGGAGCTGCTCAAGGCGCTCCTCCCGAAGATGCAGAAGGAGCTGTTCTCCGGGGCGCAAGGCTGACTCCGTTGTCGGGCACGCCTCCGGCGTGCTCAGGGCAGGCGAGCACGATGGAAGCGTGCTCGGCGGAAGGCGGCCCGCATGATCTCACCGCATGGAGGCGATCCCTTGACCACGCAGGCACCCGCGCCCTCGACCGAGTCGCCCCGTCAGACACGCACGCCGCGGCCGACGCCCAGGCCCCCGATCCTGCCCCCGCGGGGGTGGTACACCGGCTGCAAGTCGGCCATCGACTTCGTCCTCGCCGCCCTCATCGCCGTCCCGGCGCTCCCGGTGATCCTGCTGGCGGCGCTGGCCGTGCGGCTCACCTCGCGCGGGCCGGCGTTCTACTCGCAGACGCGCATCGGCCTGGGCGGCAGGCCGTTCACCATCTGGAAGATCCGCACGATGACGCACAGGTGCGAGGACGCCACGGGGGCGCGCTGGTGCGTCCCCGGCGACTCGCGGGTCACCGCCGTCGGGTGGTTCCTCCGTAAGTCGCACATCGACGAGCTGCCGCAGCTGTGGAACGTGCTGTGCGGCGAGATGAGCCTGATCGGCCCGCGCCCCGAGCGTCCCGAGTTCTTCCCCGAGCTGGAGCGGGCCCTGCCGATGTACCGCCAGCGCCTGGCGGTCAAGCCCGGCGTCGCCGGGCTGGCGCAGGTGCAGCTCCCCCCCGACACCGACATCGACAGCGTGCGGCGGAAGCTGAGCCATGACCTGTTCTACATCCGCCATATGAGCGCGTGGCTCGACGTGCGGCTGGTCGTCTGCACGGCGTTCTATGCCGCCGGCGTGCCGTTCCGCTGGCTGAGCGCGGTGCTGGGCGTGCCGGCGAGCCCGGCCATCGAGGAGGCGATGGGCGACGTGGTGCCCACGGAGCCGCTGTCCGCCCGGAAGGCCGCGTGAGGAGGCACCCATGACGACAATCGCCAAACTCCGGCAGCCCGCGACGCGGACACAGGTGCCGTTCGTCTCGGTGATCGTGCCGGTGCGCAACGAGGCCCGGTGCATCGCCGCCACGCTGGGGCAGCTCCTCGACCAGGATTATCCCAGGGCGCGGTATGAGATCCTCGTCGCCGACGGGCGTTCCACGGACGAGACGCGCGAGATCGTCCGCGACATCGCCGCCCGTCACCACAACGTCCGCCTGATCGACAACCCAGGCCTGCTGTCGAGCGCCGGGCGCAACGCCGCCGTCCGTGCGGCACGCGGCGACATCATCGTCCTCATCGACGGGCACTGCGAGATCCAGAACCCGTTCTACCTGTCGGAGATGGCCGGCGCCTTCGAACGCTCCGGCGCCGACTGCGTGGGGCGGCCGCAGCCGCTCGACGTCCCCGGCGCGAGCCTGCTCCAGCGCACCATCGCCGCCGCCCGCGCCAGCAGGTTCGGGCATCACCCGGCGTCGCACATCTGGGCCGAGCGCGAGGGGATGGTGCCGCCGCAGAGCGTCGCCGTCGCGTACCGGAGCGACGTGTTCCGCCGCGTCGGGCACTTCGACGAGGCCTTCGACGCCTGCGAGGATTACGAGTTCAACCACCGCGTCGCCCGCGCCGGCATGACGTGTTTCCTGACGCCGCGCGTCACGGTGCGCTACCACCCGCGCGCGTCGCTCGCCGGGCTGGCGCGGCAGATGTTCCGCTATGGGCGGGGCCGCGTGCGCCTCCTGCGCAAGCACCCGGAGACGTTCTCGCCGAGCGTGTTCATCCCCGCCCTGTTCGTCGCCGGGCTGGTCCTCGGGCCGCTGTTCGCCGCCCTCTACCCGGTCCTGTGGTGGCTGTACTTCGGCGTCGTCGGCCTCTACGGCGTCTGCTCGCTGGGGTTCGGCGCCGCCGTCGCGTGGCGCGAACGCTCGGCCATGATGTTCCCGCTGCTGCCGCTGGCGTTCGCCGCCGTCCACCTGGGCGCGGGCTGCGGCGTGATCCGCGAGCTGCTGGGCAACACGCCGCCGGCCGGCGCGGCGATGGGCAACCTGGCCACCACCTGGCGGAGGGCCGCCTGACATGGGCGCGACCATGAGCCTGCCCGTGTCGGCCCAGGACACGGCCGTCGCCGCCCCTTCCGTCATCCTCAATGCGTTGACCGTGGACGTGGAGGACTACTTCCAGGTCTCCGGCTTCGACCGCTACGTCTCGCGTTCGGACTGGGACTCCATCGCGCCGCGCCTCGGGCCGCCGACGGAGGCCATCCTCGACATCCTCGACCGGGCCGGAGTGCGCGGGACGTTCTTCGTCCTCGGCTGGGTGGCGGAGCGTAACCCCAGCATGGTGCGGGCCATCCGCGCCGCCGGCCACGAGGTCGGCAGCCACGGGTACGGGCATCGGCTCATCTACGAGCAGACGCCGGACGAGTTCCGCCAGGATCTGCGGCACTCCGTCCGCGCATTGGAGGACTGCATCGGTGAGCGCGTCGAGCTGTACCGCGCCCCGTCGTTCTCCATCACGGCGCGTTCGGAGTGGGCGCTGGATGTCCTCATCGAGGAGGGCATCCGCATCGACTCCAGCGTGTACCCGATACGGCACGACCGCTACGGCCTGCCGGACGCGGCGCTGGAGCCGCACCTCATCACGCGGCCCTCGGGGCGGATCTGGGAGTACCCGCCTCCCGTGAGCCCCGTGTGGGGCCTGAACGTCCCCGCCGGCGGCGGCGGCTACCTGCGGCTGTACCCGTACTGGCTCACGCGGCGCCTCCTCTCGAGGATCAACGCCGAGGGCAGGCCGTTCGCCGCGTACCTGCACCCGTGGGAGCTGGACCCCGAGCAGCCGCGCGTCGCCTGCGGCTGGGGGCAGCGTTTCCGCCACTACGTCAACCTGCACCGGACGGGGCCGCGGCTGAGGAAGATGTGCCGCGACTTCGCCCTCGGCACGATGAGCGCCTCTCTCGCCGCGTTCGCGCCGCAATCGAGGATGCAAAGACGAGTCGCCGCGTAAGACACGGCACGCTGGCGCCGTGCCGCTCGCCTTCAAAGAGAATCTACCGTGAACGACACCGAAGACCGCGAACCGCTCGACGTGTGCGTCATCGACGAGGAGCTGCCCTGGCCGCCGGTCAGCGGCAAGCGCATCCGCACGATGGGCCTGCTGTCGCGCCTCGCGTCCCGACACCGCATCACCTACGTCTGCCACGCCAACGCCGACCCGGCGGAGGGGCGGTTGGCGGCGGCGTACTTCCGCTCGCTGGGCATCCGGCCCGTGGTGATCGAGCGCACGCCGCCCCCGAAGTCGGGCGTCGGGTTCTACGCGCGGCTGTTCGCCAACCTGTTCTCGCCGCTGCCGTACTCCGTGACGTCGCACACCAGCCCGGAGATGATGGCGGCGCTGGACCGGCTGTCGCGGACGCAGCGGTTCGACCTGTGGCACGTCGAGTGGACGCCCTACGCCTGGCCGCTCCGTAACGTCCCCGGGCGGCGGCTGGTGATGGCGCACAACGTCGAGTCGGTCATCTGGCGGCGCTACCACGAGACGGAGGCGAGCCCGCTCAAGCGCTGGTACGTGGGCCACCAGTGGCGCAAGTTCGACGCCTTCGAGCGTGGCGTGCTGTCGCTGGCCGACATGACCGTCGCCGTCAGCGAGGTGGACGCCGAGCGATTCCGCCAGGACATGGGCGTCCGCAACGTCGAGGTCGTGGATAACGGCGTCGATACGGGGTACTTCACGCCTCAGGGGGGGGCGGGGGGGGAGTGGGGCGAAGCCCTCCCCCCCGGAGGACGAGGGGCGGGGGGGGAGTGGGGCGAAGCCCTCCCCCCCGGAGGACGAGGGGCGGGGGGGGAGTGGGGCGAAGCCCTCCCCCCCAAGGTGACAGTGCGGCGGCGGCCCGAGGTGCTGCTGTTCGTGGGCAGCCTGGAGTGGCGGCCCAACCTTGACGGCGTCTCCCAGCTGCTCGATCACGTCTTCCCCGCGGTGAGGAAGCAGGTGCCGGAGGCCGAGCTGTGGCTGGTGGGGCGCAACCCGCCGGAGTGGCTGCATCAGGCCGCGGCGCGGACGCCGGGGGTGAGCCTGCACGGCAGCGTGCCGGACGTGCGGCCCTACCTGCACGAGGCGGGGCAGCTCGTGGTGCCGCTGCGCATCGGCGGCGGGTCGCGGCTGAAGATCCTGGAGGCGCTGGCGTGCGCGACGCCCGTCGTCTCGACGCGCGTCGGGGCGGAGGGCCTGGAGCTGGAGCCGGGCCGGCACTTCGACCAGACGGAGGGCGTGGGCGGGCTGGCCGACGCCATCGTGGCGGCCATCCGCGACCCGAGGCGGCAGGCGCGGCAGGCGGCCGCCGGGCGGCAACGCGTGCTGGAGCGATACGACTGGGCGTCGCTCGCGGCGCACCTTGAGAGCCTGTGGTACCGCTGCGCCGGGGTGAGTCTGATGGAGGCTTGCCGCGCATGAACATCGTTCACCTGACGGCTTCGACCATGTACGGCGGGCCGGAGCGGCAGATGCTCGGGCTGGCGGAGGCCCTGCGCGGCACGGCGGACGTGTCCGTGGTGTCGTTCCGCGAGGGCGGGCGTTGCAAGCCGTTCCTGGCGCAGGCGAGGAAGCTCGGCATCGAGGCCGTGGAGCTGCAGTCCGACACGCCGCGGTTCTTCACGACGATCACCGAGGTCGCCGAGACACTGACTCGGCTGAAGGCCGACGTGGTGCTGTGCCACGGGTACAAGGGCAACATCCTGGGGCGGCCGGCGGCGCGGCGGCTGGGCATCCCCGCCGTGGCGGTGTCGCGGGGGTGGACGCACGAGAGCTGGCGTGTGCGGATGTACGAGTGGCTCGACCGCATGCACCTCCGGTTCATGGACCGCGTGATCGCCGTCTCGGAGGCGCAGGCGGCCAAGGTGCGGGCGTGCGGCGTGCGCGAGGACCGGCTGCACGTCATCCATAACTCCATCGACCCGGAGCGGTTCGCCGACCCGGACCCGCGTTACCGGCAGCGGCTGGAGCGGTACTTCCGGCACGGCGTCAGCCTGGTGATCGGGGCGGCGGGGCGGCTGAGCCCGGAGAAGGGCTTCGATCTGCTGATCGAGGCGGCGGCGGCGGTGACGGCGGCGTGCCCGGAGGTGGGCTTCATCCTCTTCGGCGAGGGGCCGCAGAAGGCCATGTTGCAGGCGCGGATCGCCTCGCTGGGCGTGTCCGGCAGCGTGGCGCTGGTGGGGCACCGCCACGACCTGGACGACTACCTGCCGCAGCTCGATCTTTTCGTGCAAGCATCACACACGGAGGGGATGCCGAACGTGATCCTGGAGGCGTGCGCCGCGGGGGTGCCGGTGGTGGCGACGGCGGCGGGCGGCACGGGCGAGATCATCACGGACGGCGACAGCGGCTGGCTGGTGCCGCCCGGCGACGCGTCGGCGCTGGCGCGGGCGATCCTCGACGCCATCGACAGCCCGGAGCGTCTGCGCGACGTGGCGTTCAACGGGCGGCAGCGCGTGCTGGAGGACTTCACGTTCGACGCCCAGGCCGCGGCGTATCTGCGGCTGCTGGAGGGCATGGTAGGGTGTGCGGTGCCGGCGGGATGATGGGGCTGATAGGGCACATAGGACGGATAGGACACCCAGGACGGTCACCATGAAGCCGGTGCGGGTCTGTTTCGTGATCGACGAGCTGGCGCGGGCGGGGACGGAGTCCCAGCTCGTGGCGCTGCTGTCGCGCCTCGGCCGGTCGCGCGTGTTGCCGCACCTCGTCCTGCTGCGCGGCGAGGCGCCGTCGCCGCTGGAGCCGGCGGGGTGCCCGGTGCTGCGTCTGGGGGTGAAGTCGCTGGGGAGCGTGCGGGCGGCGGTTGCGGGCTTGACGTTCCTGCGCTTCCTGTGGGACAACCGCATCGACGTGGTGCAGGCGTACTTCCCCGACAGCACGCGGTTCGCCCTGCCGCTGGCGTGGCTGGCGGGGGTGCCGCACCGTGTGCGGACGCGGAATAACACCGGCCACTGGGCGGGGGCGACGGACCGCCTGCTCGGCCGGGTGTTGAACGCCTTCTCGACGGCGAGCGTGGCGAACTGCCGGGCGGCGCGGCGGTCGCTGCTGGCGGACGAGCGTGTGAACCCGTGCCGGGCCCACGTCCTGGAGAACGGCGTGGACCTGGAGCGGTTCCTGGCCCTGGAGCCGCCCGGCGGCCCCGCCCTCGTGGTTGGGGCGGTGGCCAACCTGCGCCCCGTCAAGGGGCTGGACGTGCTGGCCGAGGCCGCGGTGCGGTTACAGGCGGCGTGTCCCGATCTGCGATTCCGGGTGGCGGGCGAGGGAGAACATCGCCCGGCCCTGGAGTCGCGGATCGCGCGGGGCGGCCTGACCGGGCGGTTCCAGCTGGCCGGGGCCTGCGCCGACGTGCCGACATTCCTCGCCGGGCTAGATATCGCGGTGTTGCCGTCGCGCTCCGAAGGGCTGTCGAACTCGTTGTTGGAGTACATGGCGGCGGCGCGGCCCATCGTGGCGACGGACGTGGGGGCCAATGCCGAGGTGCTGCGAGACGGCGTCGATGGGCTGATCGTGCCGCCGGACGACGCCGCCGCCCTCGCCTGCGCCATCGGGCGTCTGGCGCAAGACACGGAGCTGTCGCGGCGGCTGGCGCTGTCGGCGCGGCAACGGGCGGCCGAGAGGTATGGGCGGGCGGCGATGGTGCGGCGGTTCGAGGACTTCTTCGTGGGGCTTGGGGCTACCTCACCCCCTAACCCCCTCTCCGGTATCGAGGTGGGGGGGCCTTCGGCCTCATCCCCCACGCCCCCCCGAGCGGAGAGGGGGGATCGCAAGAGTGAGAAGAGTGGCGGTGGCGAGGGGGACGCCTCCCTTGAATCGATCGGCCCAACAAGGGAGGCGGATACCTCGCCTCCGTGTAGGCGATGCTCTGACGGCTCCCCCTCTCCGCTTCGGGGAGGGGGTTGGGGGGTGGGGTAGTGCGAGACATCCTGACCGACATCCCCGGCAAGGCCGGCGGCTTCTGGGGCGAACACTCCGACTGCGTCGGGCCGACGGCCCCACCGCGCTGGCTGGTCAAGCTCGTCGGCAACGGGCTGGCGCATGACATCTGCGGCTCCATCGCGGCGATCCGCATGCTGTTCCTGCGGGACCGCTATGAGGGCGTCGTCACCGACGGCGGGGCGAGCGGGCAGATGTTCGCGTGGCTCCAGGCCCTCATCCCGTGGGGCCGCAAGCCCCACGTCATGGTCGATTGCAACTGGTATCGGTCAGGAGGCGGCCTGGCGGACTGGTTGAAGGGGCTGCGGCTGCGGCTGGCGGCCCGCAGCGTCGAACGCTTCGCCGTCTGGGCGAGCCATGAGGTGGACGGATACGCGGAGGCGTTCGGCATCCCGCGCGAGAAGCTGGAGTACGTGCCGTTCCACACGACCCTGGCTGGGTACGAGTGGACGGAGCGCGACGAGGGGTACCTGTTCGCGGGCGGGAACTACGACCGCGACTATGGGGTGCTGGTGGAGGCCGTGCGCGGCCTGGACGTGCCGGTGTGGATCGCCACGACGCGGGCGGAGAACCTCGCCGGCGTGGCGGTCCCCGGCAACGTCCGGGTCGAGGGCACGACGGCGGCGGGGTTCCGCGACGCGACGGCGGGGGCGCGCCTCACCGTCGTGCCGATGAAGGCGGGCCTCTTGCACTCCGGCGGGCAGCAGACGGCGCTCAACGGCATGGCGATGGGCAAGCCGACCATCGCCGTCGGGGCCCGGTGGGCCCGCGACCTGATTGAAGACGGCGAAGATGGGTTGATCGTCGATTACGGCGATGTCGCCGGGCTGCGCCGGGCCGTCGAGTGGGTGCTGGGGCACCCGGACGAGGCGCGGGCGGTGGGCGAGCGGGCCAGGGCGAAGGCGGCCCGCTTCACGACGGAGCGCACGATGCGCACCATCCATGAGATCGCGACACGGAGGTCGGGGAATGAACGTGCGACAGAGGCCGCAAGGGCGTGAGGTGCTTCTCGTCGCCCGCTGGCCGGTGGGCGGCATCCGCACGCACCTCGGCTACAACTGGCCGGCCCTCACCGAGGCGGGATGCCGCTTCACCGTCGTCGTACCCGATGACAATTCGCTGTCACCGCTCAAGGGCAAGCTCGCGGCCGGGGGGCCGCGGTTCGTCCCGGTGCCGACGCGCGGCAAGAAGTGCCCGCTGTGGCGCTCGGTGGCCGGGGAGCTGGCGGGGCGGCGGTACGACGTGGTCCACGCGCACGGGATGATCGCGGCGGCCAACGCGACGCTGGGCGGGCTGCTGTCGTCGGTCCCGCTGGTCGTCACGCTGCACGAGCCCTTGCGTGACGAGCAGTTCGCCGGGGTGATGGGCGCGTTCAAGAGGTGGGCGCTCGGCGGGGCGCTGGCCCGCGCCTCCGCGGTGATCACCGTCAGCGGCGACGCGCGCGACAACCTGTATCGCTACTTCCCGGCCCTGCGACGCAAGGGCAACGTCCACACGATCCCCAACGGCATCGACGCGGCACCCTATGCGGAGGAGACGCGAGCGGAACCGTGGTTGCGGGCAGAGCTCGGCATCGACGCGGGGACGACGCTCGTCGGCTACCTCGGGCGGTTCATGCCGGAGAAGGGCTTCCCGCTGCTCCTGGAGGCGGTGGCGCGGATGGCCGGCACGGCCCCGCCGTTTCACGTCGCGGCGTTCGGCGGCGGCGACTACCGCGGGCAGTATCAGCGGTGGATCGATGAGCGGTCGCTGGGGCGATACATCACGCTGTGTGACTTCGTGCCGGACGTGCGGCCCGTGCTGCGGCAGATGGAGCTCGTCGTGATCCCGTCGCTGTGGGAGGCGTCCCCCCTGGTGCCGCTGGAGGCGATGTGCGCGGGCGTCCCCGTGCTGGGGGCGGACTGCCAGGGGCTGCGCGAGGCGCTGCGCGACACACCGTCGAAGACGTTCACGGCGGGAGACGTGGGCGCCCTGGAGGCGGCGTTCCGTGACGCGCTGGAGAGCCCATGGCACGGCGAGGCCCGGCGGTTCGCGGCGGAGGCGCGGGCGCGGTTCGACAACGGGCCCGCGGCGTCGCGGCTCCTCGAGATCTACACCATGGCCGGCAGGGAGGCGCGGCGATGATCTATCTCCTCGGTGGCTACATGTGGCTGTACGTGCATCGCCCCTTCGAGATCTGGCCGATCCTCGGGGCGCTGCAGGTCGAACGCGGCTACATGCTCTTGATGCTGGTGGCGTGGGCGGTCTACCCGTACAAGGGGCTGTCGTGGAATCGGGCCTTCATCGGGATGATCGCGTTCTCGCTGGCGCTGCTGGGGTCGTGGCTGTCCAGCCCCTACGGCGGCTCCAAGGGCTCGCTCGACGCGATGGACACCTACTTCAAGGTGCTGGTGTTTTTCTGCGTCGTCGTCACGACGGTCCGCACCGAGAAGGATCTCCGCCTCCTCGTCCTGCTCTTCCTGGCGGCGAACGCGCTGTACATGGGGCACTCGCTGCGCGAGTGGTTCGCGGGGCGGTATGAGTCACGCATGGGCGTCAGCCGCATGATCGGCGTGGACATCACGTGGCGCGACCCGAACGCCTTCGCCGCCACGCTGCTGTTCACGCTGCCGCTGCTGGTGCCGTTCTGGCTGGAGAAGCCGAGACGCATCCCGCGCTGGGTGATCCTGGGCTACGCGCTGGCGTGCTGCTTCTGCATCTCGCGGACGGCGTCGCGGGCGGGGTTCGTCGGCCTGCTCGCGTTCCTCGCGCTCCTCTACGTCGGCGGCAGCAGGCGCAAGCTCGGGGCCATCGTGACGTGCGGAGTCGTGGGCTCGGTGCTGCTGGGGCTGGCGGTGATGTTCGGGCCGGAGGACCTGGTGAGCAGGTACGGCTCGCTCCTCTTCCCGGAGTGGGCGCCGCCCAACGCCGAGGAGTCGGCGGCGGGCCGGCTGATCGGCTTCCAGGAGGGCATCCGGGTGTGGCTGCAGTCGCCGCTGTTCGGGCACGGCCCGGCGACATTCGCCATCTCGACGGAGCGCGGGGGTCAAGCGCATAACCTGATCGGCCAGGTGCTGTCGGAGACGGGCCTGGCCGGGGCGTTGGGGCTGTTGACGCTCATCGCCTGCTTCTTCCTGAACTGGGCGGAGGCGCGGCGGCTGGTGGGCGCCGAGGGCAGCGGGCCGACGGACGACTTCGCGTATCAGGTGGTGCGGGCGCTGAGCTACTGCATCGTGCTGATGGTGCTGATGGGCTGGAGCGGACACAACCTGTTCCGGTACAACTGGCAGTGGTTCGCGGCGTTCCAGGCCATCGCGGTGTGCTGCATCCGCAGGCGGGTGCCTGCGCGGGCCCCGGCGCGGGCGTACGCGGCGCCGCGGGTGGCCTGGCAGGGGTAGCCCAGGCCGGGCGGCGGGGCGTGAGTCCGCCGTGTGTTGCAGACACGGCGGGCTCACGCCCCGCCGCTCGCCTTCACCTCGCGCCCCGCGGGACCCCACGGATGGGCTCGTTCCTCAAGCACGCGGCGGTCTACGGTGTCGCGGCGGCGCTCGTCCAGGCCGCCGGCTTCCTCCTCCTGCCGATGTACCTGCGCTACCTCGGCCCCGCCGAGTATGGGGTGCTGGAGGTGGTGACACGCTTCGCGGAGACCGCCAGCACGCTGCTCCTCATCGGCGGGTGCCGGCAGGCGCTGTTCGCACTGCACAACCAGGCCGAGGACGACATCTCGCGGCGGCGCATCGTCTGCGCGGCGTTCGCGATCATCGGCGTCTTCTGCGCCGTCGGCGGCGGGCTGCTTCTGTTGCTGGCGCCGTGGCTGGCGCGGCTGATGGCAGGCGAGGCGCTCGACGCGCTCACGCTGCGTCTGGCGGTGCTGACGATCCTGCTGGAGCCTTTCATGCTGCTGCCGCTCAGCATGCTCCAGGCGCGGACGCACTCGCTGGCCTACGTCGGCGTCACGCTCGGGCAGTTCGTGGTGCGGGTGGGGCTGTCGGTGCTGTTCGTCGCGGGCTACGGCTGGGGCGTGCCGGGGGTCCTGGCGGCGGTGGCTCTGACGGGGGCGTGCTTCGGCCTGGGGCTGACGGCGTGGGAGCTGTCGCGCGGCGTGGTGGTGCCGCGGTGGGAGGATGTGAGGGCGCTGCTGGCGTTCGCGCTGCCGATGGTGCCGGGGGGGCTGTGCTTCTTCGTGCTGCACCACGCGGACCGCTTCCTGCTGCTGCGGACGGCGACGGCGGCGGAGGTGGGGGTGTACGGGCTGGGGTACAAGCTGGGGATGCTGGTGACGGTGTTCGGGTTCAGCCCGTTCTACATGGTGTGGAGCGCCCGCATGTACGAGGTGGCGAAGTCGCCCGATGCGGCGGGGGAGTATGGGCGGGTGTTCACCCGCCTCATGGCCGGACTGGCCGTCGCCGGGCTGGGGCTGTGTCTCCTCGCCGATGATGGCATCCGCTTGATGATCGGGGGCAAGTCCTCCCAGGCCTTCGCCGGGGCGGCGCTCATCGTCCCGTTCGTGGTGATCGCGTGCGTATTGCAGGCGGCTGCGACGCTGTTCGACGCGGGGATCTACATCCGCAGGCGGACCGGGTTGAAGCTGGAGGTGACGGCGGCGGCGACGGCGGTCATGGTGGCGCTGTACGCGCTGCTCATCCCGGATTTCGGGGCGACGGGGGCGGCCCTGGCGACCGTGGGCGGGTTCGCGTTCCTCGCGGCGGCGACATTCGGTGTCAGCCAGCGGCTGTTCCGGGTGCGCTACGAGTGGGGCCGGCTCCTGGCGCTGGCCGGGGTGACGGCCGGCCTGTGGGCCATGGGCGTGGTGCAGCCGTGGGGGCTTTTTGGCAAGGTGGCATTGTGCGCCGCGGCCCCTTTGCTCATGATGGCGGCCCTGGGCGACGAGGAGGAGTGGGCGCTGGCCCGGTCGTTCCTGGGCCGAATGGGCCTCGTGCGGCCCATCAGCCCCGCAGGCATCACAGGGAGGTGACGCGCCATGACACATCTGAACTGCCTGGGCGGCATCTGGAAGCGCGGCGACGGGCCGACGCCGTCCGACGTACGTGAGCAGTGGGGCTGGATCGGAGCCCATACCGAGCTGTTCGCGCGCGGCTCGTCCTGCTCGCGCCTGTTTACGTGGGACGGCCTCGCGCTCCTGTTGCGCGGCTACGCCCGGCCCGCGGGGGGCGGCGTCGGGCTCGACCTCGGACAGGTGGCGCAGGAGATCCGCCGCAAGTACCGGCTGACGGGGGACCTGTGCGTCGAGGGGCTGGAGGGCAGCTTCACGGCCGCGTTGCTCGACTCCCGCGACGAGCGCGTCATCCTGTACCGCAACCTCGTCGGCACCGGCAGCACCTACTACCGGGCCACGGGGGACGGCCTCCTGTTCGCCGGCAACCTCGCCGAGCTGCTGGCGGTGTCGAAGACGGAGGCGGTGCCCAACCGCGCCGTGCTGCCGGACTTCTTCCTGTTCCGCTGCGTGCCGGGCCGCGAGACGCTCTTCGAGGGGCTGTACCGGCTGATGCCCGGCGAGGAGGTGTCCTGGGACCGGCACCGCGCCGTCGTCCGGCGGCAGCGGCACACGTTCGCGGACCTGTACGGGCCGCCGGTGCGTGAGAAGGAGGCCGTCGAGGCGACGGACGCCGTCATGACGGCGATCCTGCGCGACCAGGCGGCGTTGCGTGGCGCGCCGGCCAACCTGCTCTCGGGCGGCGTCGATAGCTCGTACATCCAGGCGGTGTACAACCAGGAGGTGCATCGCGGCGAGGGGCTGCCGGACAGCTACTCCATCAGCGTCGATCACCCGATGACGTGGATCGACACGGATTACGCGGTCACCGCCAGCCAGGGCATCGGCACGCGGCACGTCCTGGCGCCGGCGGACGGGCCGTACAAGGACTACCTCGTCGACGCTCTGGCGACGACGGCGGAGCCGATCAACCACGTCCAGGGGGCGTACTTCGGGCACCTGGCCCGGCGCATGGCGGCCGACGGGGTCAAGGCGGGGCTGTGCGGCGAGGGGGCGGACAGCCTCTTCGGCCTGGGGCTGGCCAACAAGCTGCACAACGCCGGCTTCCTGGAGACGTGGCTGCCGGTGCCGGGGCTGCGGTCGCTGGCGGCGTCGGCGTGCGGCCTGCTCGGGATGAACAACCTCGCCGGGGCGTTCCGCCTCGCGGGGCGGCGCGACGACTTCGCGTCGCTCGCGCACCCGGTCAATCACGCGGCGGTCTTCACGGACCTCACGGGGGCCGTGGAGTGCTTCGGGCGCGATGCGGCCGAGGCGGCGTTCGCGCGGCGGCGGGCGCTGATGGACACCTACCAGGTGCCGGCCGACCCGATGGCGCGGCTGCACGCGGTCGGCTTCCTGAACGAGGCGATCGACACGGCGGGGCTGTGGGCGACACTGTTCCAGCGGCACGGGGTGGACCTGCACTGCCCATTCCTCGACTCGCGGATGCTGACGCTGGCGTTCTCGCTTCCGGGCTCGGTGCGGTACCGCTTCCGCAGGCCGAAGGACCTGCTCAAGCGGGCGCTGGCGCGGCGCGCCCCGGGCGAGTTGGCGACGCGGGTGAAGCTGGGGTTCGCGCAGCCGCTGTTCGAGTGGCTCGCGCCCGGCGGGCAGCTCGCGCCGCTGGTGTCGCGGGTGGCGGATTACGGCTTCATGCCGCCGGCGGTGCTGCGGCGCGAGCGGGAGCGGCCGACGTGCCTGCTGTACTCGCTGGTGTGCTACGACCAGTGGCACCGGTTGTTCGTGGAGCGCAGCCTGCCGATGCCTCAGGGGCCGACGCCGTCGCGGCGGGCGGTGAAGGTCGGCTCGGAGCCGGCGGTACGCGGCGTGGCGGGCGTGGTGGTGTGATCTTCGGAGTTAGACAAAAGCAGACGGGGTTTGCGGACAGGGCGCGGGTGTCGGCGGCCTGACCACTGGCCCTGAACTGCAAATCTCGCAGTGAATTTGCATTGCAGGGGGTTGCCTGGGGGGGTGAAATGCAATGCAATCCGCACCCGCAGGCCACACCACCCGTCTCATTCCGTCCAATTCCGACCTTCCGCCGAACGGCGATGGATCGGCAAGCCAGGACGCTTGCCGCCACGATGAGGACGCCCGAGGACGCACACCCATGAGCCTGCACGCCACACTCGTCCGCCGTGTCCTGCACCCCCTCGTCGCCTGGCGGCGTGGGGAGGAGGCCCAGCTCCGCTACGAGCGAGAGCTCGACCGCACGCAATGGCTGTCGGAGGACGAGCTGGCGGCGCTGCAACGCCGGCGGCTGGCAGCCCTCCTGAAGCACGCGCGCGAGCGCTGCCCGTTCTACCGGGATCGCATCGGCTCGCTCGACGACATCCGTCAGACGCCGATCCTGGAGAAGTCGGACATCCAGGCACGCGGGCCGGAGATGGTGGCGGAGGGGTGGGCGGGCCTCATCGACAACCAGACGGGCGGGTCCACGGGCCGGCCGCTCCAGCTCAAGATGGACCGCGAGCGGAAGTGTTCACGCTCGGCGGCGACGTGGCGGCACAACGGATGGGCGGGCTACCGGCCCGGCGATCGCGCCGCCGTCCTGTGGGGGGCGCCGCAGGATCGGCCTCCGCCGACGCTGAAGTCACGCATGCGCGACTGGCTGATGCGCGAGCCGCTGTGGCTCGACACGGGGCGGATCACCGAGCGCTCGCTGTCGGAGTTTCATGCGGCGCTGGTGAAGCAGAGGCCGCGCATCGTCCTCGCCTACGCGCGGTCGGCGGTCCTGTTCGCGCGGTGGCTGGAACGCCACGGGCTGCGTCCGCCCACGCCGGAGGCGGTCATCACGACGGCAGAGGTACTGGAGGACGAGGGCCGCGCGCTGATCGAGCGTGTCTTCGGGTGCCGGGTGTTCAACCGCTACGGCTGCCGCGAGGTGTCCGTGATCGCCAGCGAGTGCCCGGCCCACGCCGGGATGCACGTCATGGCGGAGGGGCTGCTCGTCGAGATCGAGACGCCGACGGGGCCGGCCCGGCCCGGCGAGGTCGGCAGCGTCCTCATCACCGACCTGTTGAACTACGCCATGCCGCTCATCCGCTACCGCGTCGGCGACATGGCGGCCTGGGCGGACGGCGATTGCCCCTGCGGGCGGCGTCTGCCGCGCATCGAACGCCTCGCCGGGAGGGTGACGGACTTCCTGGTGGGGGCCGAGGGGCAGATGGTGTCTGGGGCGGCCTTGACGATCAACCTGGTGGCGAAGCGGCCCAGCCTGGGGCAGGTGCAGATCCGCCAGTCGCGGGCGGGCGAGGTCGTCTTCCGCGTCGTGCCCGGGCGCGGATTCGACGCCGAGGCCGACGCGGCGTTCCTGCGCGAGGCGATCCGCGTTTACCTGGGGCCGTCGGCGACGGCGGCGCTGGAGGTGGTGGCGGAGATCCCGGCGGCGCCTTCGGGGAAGTATCTGTTCAGCGTGTCCACCGTGGCGGCGCCATTTCTGTCGGGGGAGGGCACGAAAATCGCCGGTGCCCTTGACCGATGCCCGCCGGCCCGATAGCCTGACACATCTGCCGAGTGTAGCGCGCGGCGAAGGTCACTCAGGATACGGGATACCCGACGGATCATGCCGACGATCAACCAGCTTGTGCGGAAGCCGCGGGTGCCGCAGTTCCGCAAGCCGAAGCACCCCGCCATGCAGGGATGCCCCCAGAAGAAGGGCGTGTGCCTGCAGGTGAAGATCATGACGCCGAAGAAGCCGAACTCGGCGCTGCGCAAGGTCGCGCGTGTCCGGCTCTCGAATGACATCGAGGTGACGGCGTACATCCCCGGCGAGGGGCACAACCTGCAGGAGCACTCGATCGTGCTGGTGCGTGGTGGCCGCGTCCGCGACCTTCCCGGCGTGCGCTACCACATCATCCGCGGCGTGCTGGACTCCCAGCCCGTCCAGGACCGCAAGCAGGCGCGGTCCAAGTATGGCGCCAAGAAGGACGCCGGCAAGTAGTCGATTCGCCCTTTCTCGGGATGGAGCCCGCAGAGAGATGGCCCTCAACCTGTGCCTCGATTTCGCCTGCGTCGGCTGTACCCATTCCGTGGGCCTGACCGTACGCTGCGAGGGCCTTGGGGACTGCCACCCCGTGGCCGCAGTCCTCGCCCCCTGCCCCTCATGCGGGCAGGTCAACCACGTGATGTTCGACCCGGACGGCGTCGTCCGGTCGGTCCGCCGATACCTGAGTCTTTCGGACCTCCCCGCGCCGTCGGCCAACTGACGGACAAGGACCCCCAGCCAGCGAGCGACGCACCAACCATGGGCAAGCAGACCGCGAGCGCGACGACCCTCAAGCCCGATCCGGTGTACGGCTCGGAGCTTGCGAGCAAGTTCATCAACTGCCTGATGTGGGCCGGCAAGAAGGCGACCGCGATGCGGTGCTTCTACGGCGCGCTCGACCAGATTAAGAAGCGGATGGGCGGGGACACCAACCCCATCGACGTGTTCACCCAGGCGGTCGAGAACGTGAAGCCGACCGTGGAGGTGCGCTCGAAGCGCGTCGGCGGTGCGACATACCAGGTGCCGATGCAGGTGAACAAGAAGCGGCAGCAGTCGCTGTCGATCCGGTGGATCATCGGGGCGGCACGCTCGAAGGCGGGCCGGCCGATGTTCATGCGTCTCGCCGACGAGCTGATGGCGGCGTTCCGCCGCGAGGGCGAGGCGATGACCAAGCGCGAGAACACGATCAAGATGGCGGACGCCAACAAGGCGTTCAGCCACTTCGCGTGGTGACGTAGCCGACAAGACGATTCACCACAGAGGCACAGGGAACACAGAGAAGACACAGGCAGAGAGAAGCGGATAGAATGGGGACACGGGCCTTCGCAGGCTCTCCCGCTATCTCCTTCTTCCCTCTGCCTGTGTCTTCTCTGTGTTCTCTGTGCCTCTGTGGTGAATGGCGTTTCCCTGGGAGAGTGAGCGATGGCCGCCGCCGCGAAATACGATCTGTCGAAGGTGCGCAACATCGGCGTCATCGCGCACATCGACGCCGGCAAGACCACCACGTCCGAACACATCCTGTTCTACTCCGGGGCCAAGCACAAGCTCGGGGCCGTCGACTCGGGCAACACCGAGACCGACTTCGACCCCGAGGAGCAGGAGCGTGGCATCACCATCTACTCGGCGTGCATCCCGTTCCAGTGGCGCGACTGCACGGTGAACCTCATCGACACGCCGGGGCACGTCGATTTCACCGCCGAGGTGGAACGCTCTCTGCGCGTCCTCGACGGGGCGGTGGTGGTGTTCGACGCCCAGAAGGGCGTGGAGGCCCAGTCCGAGACGGTGTGGCGGCAGGCCAACAAGTACGGGGTGCCGCGCATCGTGTTCATCAACAAGATGGACATCGTCGGGGCACATTTCGACCGGGCGGTGGATTCGATCCGCAAGCGTCTGGCCGGCAACCCCGTGCCGCTGGCCATCCCCATCGGGGCGGGGTCGGTCAAGGACAGCGACCGCCCGTTCGCCGGCACCATCGACCTGATCGAGATGAAGGCGCTCTCGTTCGACCGCGACGACGAGGGCAAGACGATCACCGTGAGCGACATCCCCGAGGACCTGCTCCTCGACGCGGAGGCGGCCCGCGAGAGGATGCTCGACGCCCTGACGCAGCACGACGAGAAGGACCGCGTCACGTCGCTCGTCCTTGAGGGCAAGCCGATCCCGCCGGCGGCCCTGCGCGAGCTGGTACGTGACCTCACCCTGGCACGCAAGATCCAGCCGGTGCTGCCGGGGTCGGGGCGGGAGCACATCGGCGTGCAGCCGCTGCTCGACGCGGTCGTGCATTACCTGCCCAGCCCGCTCGACAGGCCGCCGGTCGTGGGGGAGAACCCGAAGAAGGAGGGCAAGGAGGAGAAGCGCAAGCCCGACCCGAAGGAGCCGTTCTGCGGGCTGGTGTTCAAGTACGTCCATTACTCGACGAGCGACCTGTACTTCGTGCGCATCTACTCGGGGACGCTGAAGGCGAACAGCCGGATGATCAACCCCGGGCGCAACAACTTCAAGGAGATGATCACCAAGCTGTACCACACGATGGCCGACCCCACGCAGCGGAAGGAGCTGCCGGAGGCGTACGCCGGTGACATCGTCGCCGTCGTGGGGATGCGCGAGTCGATCACCGGCGACACGCTGTGCGACGCGCAGCACCCCATCCAGCTCCCGCGTATCACGTTTGCCCAGGGCGTGGTGAGCCAGACCATCGAGCCGGATTCGTCTGCGGACAAGAAGAAGCTGACCGACACGCTCGACATCCTGAAGAAGGAGGACCCGACGTTCACCTGGGGCGTGGACAAGGAGTCCGGGCAGACGCTGATGAGCGGGATGGGGACGCTGCACCTGCAGATCAAGCAGCACCGCATGGTCCGCGATTTCCGGCTGAAGGTGCGGATCGGCCAGCCGCGTGTCAGCTACCGCGAGACGGTGAAGGGCAAGGCGCGGGCCGAGGGCGAGTGCGTCAAGGGCGCGCCCGGCGGCGTGGGGGCGGGCCTGTTCGCCAAGGTGACGGTGGAGCTGGAGAAGTACGACGGGCCGGAGTCGATCGTCGTCGTCAACCGCCTCGACCCGGAGCAGATCCTGCCGGAGTGGATCGCGGCGGCGGAGGCCGGCGTCCGCGGCGCCCTCGACTCGGGCGAGATCGGCTTCCCGGTGATGAACGTCAAGGCGACCATCGTCGACGCCCAGAAGGACGACGCGATGTCGAGCGACGTGGCGTTCCAGGCGGCGGGCAACGACGCCGTCATGAAGGCGATGCGGGGCAACATGCTCCTGCTGGAGCCGTGGATGAAGCTGCTGGTCGAGGTGCCGGAGCAGTTCGGCGGGGCGTTGATCGGGGACATCGGGGCGCGGCGGGGCGAGGTGAAGCGGTTCGAGAACCGCTCGGAGATCGGCGTGGCCGAGATCGAGGCGTACGCGCCGATGGGGAACCTGTTCGACTACGCGGACAAGTCCCGCAGCCTGAGCCAGGGGCGGGCGTCGTACACGATGGAGCCGTCACGGTACATGCCCGCGCCGCCGGACGTGCTGGACCGGCTGCTGCACCCGGAGAATTACCTGTGACGGCGCCGGCCCGCCTGTGGGGCGGTGAGCTGCCCGCGCAGCTCATCGCCGGCGGGCTGTGGCTGCTCATGGGGGCCTTGCTCCTCGGCGTGCTGCACCTCCACGGCCCGGCCGCCTTCGTCCTGGCGCTCGCCCTGGGGACGGCGCAGACGCCGCTCTTCGTCGCCGCCCACGAGGCGGGTCACGCCCTCGCGGCGTGGGCGTGCGGGCTGCATCTGCTCCACGTCCACCTCGGCTTCGTGGAATTCGTGCGGGAGCGGGGCCGCTGGCGCACCTCGTTCAGGCGGCCGGGCCGGGGCCTCGGCGGGTTCGTGATGGCGGTGCCCACCACGCCCCACGAGGGGCCCTGGCGCGAGGCGGCTGTCACCGCGGGCGGCCCGCTCGCCAACTTCCTGCTCGCCGGCGTGTATGTCGGCCTGGCGCACCTTGCCGGCGGGCCGCCGCAGGAGGGGTGGCCCGAGTCGCTCACCTGGCCCCACCCGGCGGGGGTGTGGTCGGCCGTCTGCATCCTCGGGGTGATGACGAACGTGATGTTGGGGCTGACCGCGCTGGCGCCGTCCGGGGACCCGGCCCAGAGGTCCGACGGGACGCTCATCGGGTGGCTGTTCACCTCCGCGCGGGAGCGCGAGCTGGCCTTCGGCGTCGGGAGCCTCATGACCCTGATGCAGTACGGGACGCGGCCACGCGACTGGCCCGCCGCGCTCGTCCGCCGCCACCTGTGGGAGGGCGACCTGGAGCGGATGCACCCGGAGGCGCATTACCTCGCGTACCTGCACGCCCTCGACCTGGGCGACGTGCGCGGCGCGAGGCGCCGCCTGTCGCTGGGCGTGGGCGGGGCAGCGCGGTGGGGCGCGGATGGGCGGGCGCCGCTCTGGCTGGAGGCGGCGTACATGGCGGGCGTCCACGACGGGGACGCCGACGCGGCGTGGTCGTACATGCGGCGCATCCCCGCCGGCGCGTTGGAGGAGCACACCGACCGGCGCGGCCTCGCGGCGGCACACCTGGCGGCGGGCGACGTGGTGCGGGCGGCCGCGGCGGCGCGGGCTGCGCTCGCCGCCCTGCCGCGGTCGGCGGACCTCGGCGGGGCGGACATGGAGCGGGGCCTCCTTGAAGACATCCTCCGGCGGGCGGAAGCCGTCAGCGCGGCGGCTGAATCTGCCCCGGCGGCGTGGGGGTGATCCCCTCGGCGGCGGCGGCGGGGACGCCCGCCTCTGCCAACGCGGGCGGGGCGACGGCGGCACCGCCGGAAGCGCGGTCCGTGTCGGCCTTGAGGAAGGCAGCGCCCCACATCCAGGCGAGGCCGCCGATGAAGACGACGGCGGCGACCATGAGGAACGACAGGTCCCAGCGGTCGTCCTGGCCGGTGACCTTGCCCATCAGCCACGGCGAGGCGGCGTCGCCCAGCAGGTGGATGATGAAGATGTTGATGGCGAAGCCACGCGCCCGCAGCTCGGGGCGTATGACGTTGGCGAGGATCGTGTTGGTCGGCCCCGTGTTGAAGAACAGGCAGAAGATGAACCCGGCGAGCGGCCACCACGCCAGGGGGAACGGCAGGTAGACGACCGCGACGAGCAGCGGCGCGGCGATGAGCATGGCGGCGCCGCTGACGAGGAAGTACGCCCCGGAGAAGCGGGGCCGCAGCCAGTCGCCGGCCATGCCGCCCAGGATCGTCGCGACGATGCCCAGGAAGGCGGTCATGATGCCGAAGAATGTGTCCGGCGTGATGCCGAGGACCGGGTCGGCCTGCTTGAATTCCAGGTACGCCGGCGCCCAGAAGGCGAGGCCGCCCATCGCGAAGACCATGAACGTCATGCCGACGGTGTTGAGGGTGTACGACGGGACGCGGAACAGCTCGGCGTAGTCGCCCCAGGTCGGCTTGGGGGCGGCCGCCGCGCCCTGGGGCCTGGGCGGCTCCTTCATGAACAGGCACCAGACGCCCAGGGCGATGCCCGGCAGGACGACGGCGTAGAAGGCGTGCCGCCAGTGGCCCGTGATCCCATAAATGATGTCGCCCAGGGCGTAGCCGAGGGCGCCGCCGACGGGGATGGCGGTGTAGAACCACGCCATGACCTGGCCGCGCTTCTCGACGGGGAACATCTGGGAGATGATGTCGGGGGCGACGGGGCCGTAGGCGGCCTCGCCGATGCCGACGAAGACGCGTGTGAGGAGCATGACGACGTAGGCCATCGGCAGGACGGTCTGGAAGAGGATGATCTCCTTGCCGCCGAGCTGGGCGCCGAAAAGCTCGGCGGCGCCGGAGGCCCCGGAGGCGAGGCTCCAGACGACGACGCCGAGGGCGATGAGGAGCCAGCGCGACATGCTAGTAGCCAGGGCGCCGAAGACGGGGGCGAGGAACATGAACGAGACGAGGAAGGCGGTGTTCAGGAGGCCCATCAGCTCCTTGGCCTGGGGGTGCCCGTCCTTGACCTTCTTCGTCACGGGGTCGATGACGAACTCGCCCTTCTCGTCCTTCAGGCCGAAGAAGTCCTTGCGGACGTGCTTCTCGACGGCCGCCATGACGTTGCGGTCGATGTAGTTGAAGAGGTTGATCAACACGAGCAGCCAGAGGGCCGTCCAGGCACCGGGCATCGTGTCCGAGGGGCCGCGTCCCTGCGAGTCTGCGGGCATCATGATTGGGTGTACCGGGGCGAAGGTCGGCGCGGGGGGCGGATGCTACATGGATATTGGCCTGCCCCGCGATAGGCTAATGGCATGAGACGCAGCCGTAGCACCCCGGAAGGCACGCATCTGCCCGTCCTCGTCACGGAGGTCCTGTCGGCCCTCGCGCCGAAGGCGGGGGAGGTGGCCGTCGATTGCACGACGGGGTGGGCGGGGCATTCGGCGGCGCTGCTGGAGCGGGTCGGGGCGACGGGGCGTCTTGTGTGCCTGGACCTGGACACGGAGAATCTGGCGAAGGCGCGCGAGCGTCTGGGGCCGATGGGGCTGCCGTTCAGCACCCACCACATGAACTTCGCGGGCGTCGCGACGGTGATCGGCGAGGAGGGCCTGGACGGGGTGGATTGCCTGCTGGCGGACCTGGGCATGTCGAGCATGCAGGTGGACGACGCCGAGCGTGGGTTCTCGTACCGCCGCGACGGGCCGCTCGACATGCGCATGGACCGCACCCGCGGGCGGACGGCGGCGGAATTGCTCGCCACCATCGACCCCGAGGAATTCGCGCGGGCGCTGCGCGAGCTGGGCGACGAGGAGCAGGCGGCACGTATCGCGCCTGCGGTGTGCGCGGCGGCGCGGGCGGGATCCCTGGCGCGGACGACCGACCTGGCCAACGCCGTCGCCGAGGCGGTGGGGATGAAGGATTGGCGGCTGCGGCGGGGGGCAAAGCAGTGGCAGACGCACCCGGCGGCGCGGACGTTCCAGGTGCTGCGCATCCTCGTCAACCGCGAGCTGGCGAACCTGGAGCAGCTCCTGCGTGTGCTACCGCACGTGCTGAGGCCCGGCGGGCGGGCGGCGATCATCAGTTTCCACTCGGGCGAGGACCGGCTGGTGAAGGGGGCGTTCCGCGACGGCCTGCGTGCGGGCGTGTACGAGGCTGTGAGCGAGGAGCCGGTGCGGGCGACCTACGCCGAGGTGGGCGCGAACCCGCGGAGCCGGTCTGCGAAACTGCGGTGGGCCCGCAAGGCTTGAGGGATTCAGATAAGATGCAGCGCCCGCGTCTTCCGGGCCGATGACACAGGCGTGACAATCGGCACGTTCGGAGCGGGAGGCGGCCCATGCTGCGACGGGTGAATCTGGGTAATCTCGCCCCGGCCCTGCTGCTCCTGGCCGGCTGCCTGCACAACACCCGCCCGGCGCCCCAGGCAGCGCCCGGCGACCCCGCCGACCTGGTGCGGGCGATGCCGCTGCCGGTCAAGAACCGCGTCCACGTCCTGTTCGTCCACGGGCACGACCCGTTCGGCCCGCTCGGCGGCCTGCGTCAGCAGCTCATCGACGTCGGCCTGATCAAGACCTATGCGAGCGGGCCGTTCTCCGCCGCCAAGCTGTGCGACCTGGCGTTCGAGTCGTTCCAGCGCGAGCCCGAGGCCCGCTTCGTCCTGGTCGGGCACGGCGCCGGCTGCGGCGAATTGCCGCACCTGGCCGTCCGCATGCAGGCCCACGGCATGCCGGTGGTGCTGGCCGTCCGCATCGAGGGCGGGCGGTTCGGCGCCCCGGAGCTGCCGCGCGTCGTGACGGCGGACAGGTGCCACGCCCGCGAGGTGCTGTTCCGCGAGCTGCACGAGGTGGCCCAGCAGATTGGCATCACGGAGGTCGGGCACGGCCCGCCGCCCATGCCCGCCGACGAGTGGGGCTTCCTGCGGTGCGACGGTCCGGCTCTGCCGCGCTGCCTGCCGATCATCGAGGCCCGCGAGATGTCGCCCGGCCCCGCGGAGTGAATCGTCTCAAGAACAACGCCCTCGCGGCCGATATCAGACGATAGGCCAGGGATCGGCCCGGTGACCGATCCCCGTCCGAGGCCCTCCGTGATGTCGCCGCTGGTCCTTCTCGCCCTCTTCGCGCCCGACCCCACAGTCCAGGGGCTTTTCGTCCCCGTCTCCGCGCGCACGCCCGGTCGGAAACAGGCCGTCGTCCTCATTCACGGCCTCGGGCTGCATCCGCTCTCCACGGCGCGCGTCACCACCCCCGCCCTGCGCACCTGGCAACAGCCCACGAGCGCGCTGGTCAAGGCGCTGTCGCGGCACGCCGACGTGTTC
This sequence comes from uncultured Alcaligenaceae bacterium, assembly GCA_964630925.1. Taxonomy (GTDB): domain Bacteria; phylum Planctomycetota; class Planctomycetia; order Gemmatales; family Gemmataceae; genus RGDT01. Next base: position 175,746 of record CAZVZK010000001.1, on the reverse strand, counting down.
GCCTTCGCCTACGGCCAGACCGCCCCCGCCGAGAAGGTCGCCGACGCCTCCGGCCTCGCCGGGCACCTGAAGAATCTCCAGGCCGACGGCTACACGGAGATCGTCCTCGTCGGCCACAGCGCCGGCGGGCTGATCGCCCGCCATCTGATCGAGGATGGGCCGGCCTGCGGCGTGACGCGCTGCGTCCAGGTATGCACACCGAACGCAGGGAGCGGGCTGACGGCCCTGGCCCCCACGCGCGAGGCGCAAGGTGCCTTCGTCGCCTCGCTGTCGCGGGGCGCCCGCGAGAAGGTGCTGGCGGCCCGCCTGTCGATCAAGCTCCCCGCGACGGTGGAATTCGCGTGCGTCGTCGCGTCGATGCGGGTCGGCGGGGACGGTGTCGTCGCCCTGGCGTCGCAGTGGAGCGAGGACCTTCAGAAGCAGGGCGTGCCGGCGTACCTCGTCCACGCCGGGCACAAGGACGTGCTGACGGGCGCCAGGGGGATCGAGGCCATCGTGAAGGCGGCCACGCTGCCGGCCACGCGTTGGGACGCCGAAAAGGTGTCAGCCGCCCGCAAGGCCATCCTCGGGCGGTGACGCCGGCACGCCCTTCGGCGCCTGTTCGACGATCTCCGTGATGGCGGCCACGCAGCCGGCCAGGGAGGCCGCGGCCATCTGCCAGTTGGTGTGGTCGGTCACGCGTTTGAAGTTGGCGGAGAAGAACTCGCTGGCCTTGCGGAGCTTGCCGAGCTTGCTGCGCGCGCGGTGGACGTAGAGGGGCCAGTCGGCGCGCTGGGCGGCGGGCTCGACGGCGCGGCAATAATCGAAGATGGCGCGGGGTACCTCGAGGAAGTCCTCGTCCTCCTGGATCTCGTCGGCGTGCTTGAGGAACGTGCGCACCATCCAGGCGTGCGCCAGGACGACCTCCAGCCTGCGGGCGGCCTCCTCGTGCGTCATGGCGTCACAGCTCCTTGCGCAAGGCGTGGCCGGCCTCGACCTGCTCGAACTCGAACTGGGCCAGCAGGCCGAGGGCGGCGGCGGAGGCGGTGTCGGCCTGGGCCTCGAAGAAGTGGAACGAGCGCTCGCGCAGGTGGCGGAGGGTGTTGGCCAGTAGGTACTTGGCCAGGCCGGTGCGGCGCTGGCTCTCGGCGACCTCCAGGTCGATGAGGCCGACGCACGACTCGCCCCAGTGGAGGCAGAAGGTGTCCATGTCCCAGAGGAGCATGCGGGCCGGCGCCGCGGCAGTCCTCTTGTCCTGCAGCCGGTACTCGACCGCCTCGACCGGGCCGAGGACGCACTCGCGCCACCACCCGACGCGGCGGGCCGGGGAGGCGATGATGTCGTAGCACTCGCGGATGGTCTGGAAACGCTCGTCGGCTGGGGTCTGGAGCCGCGTCAGCGACCGGCGGAGGATGGCGCAGCTGCGTGCCAGCGTGTAGCCGCGCCGCTCGTAGAACGGCAGCGCCGCGTCGAGGCCGGCCAGCACCCCCGGCGAAGAGCACCCGCCGTACAGGCCGAACAGGAACGGCTCGGCGTGAGCCATGCCGCCGGCCAGCGCCACGCGCGCACCCCGTGCGCGCAGATACCCCTCTGTCAGCTCCAGGAGGCGCGTGCCGATGCCGCGCCGGCGGCACGACGGCAACACGGCGATGAGGCTGATGACGCCCGCGGAATGATCCAGGGCGGTGCGGGAGGCATTGGGGACGAAGCCGGCCAGTGCGAGCCCCACGGGCTTGCCGTCCTCGAAGGCCAGGTGCAGGCCCGCGGGGTCGAAGTACGGCTTGGCGAGGATGAAGTATTCGAGGAGGGTGGCCCCACGCACCGGCACGACACGCTCGCCGGCGAGACTGGCGTTCCACAGCTCGACGATCAGAGGCGGGTCGGCGTTCCGGAAGGTCCGGTAGGTGATCACGTGGGGCCATCCGGGGAGTTGGGGATACGATCATCAAGTATACCCGCAGCCCCCGCCGCAGCAAGCCGGGTGGTCCGACCTTTCGGCCCCGAGGCGGCCGCGGGCGCGTCACAGGGCCCTGAGAGGGGCCGCAAGCCGCCACTGAAGGGACAGACGCCCTCTTCCTCCGGGCTGGCCGCGCCATAGCATCGTCAGCACACCGCTCGAGGGCCAACCGATGCGCACCGCCGCCGTCCTCCTCGCCGCCCTTTCCCTCGCCGCCGATTGGCCGCGCCTCTTCGGCCCGAAGGGTGACTCGACCTCCCCGGAGACGGGCCTCATCGCCTCCTTCCCCGCCAAGGGGCCGCCCGCCGCCTGGGAGCGCGAGGCCGGCGAGGGCTACGCCGCCGCCTCCGTCGCCGGCGGTAAGCTGATCCTCTTCCACCGCGTCGGCAAGGAGGAGGTCGTCGAGTGCCTCGACGCGGCGTCAGGCAGGCCGGCCTGGAAGAAGTCCTACCCCACCGCCTACCGCGATCTCCTCACCAAGGGCGACGGCCCCCGCGCGACCCCGACCATCGCCGGGGACGCCGTGGTGACGCTCGGCCCCAGCGGCGTCCTGTCCTGCTTCGCCCTCGCCGACGGCAAGGAGCGCTGGTCGAAGGCGCTGCTCACCGATTACGAGGTGCCGCGGAGCTACTTCGGGGTCGGCACGTCGCCGCTCATCGAGGGCAAGCGCGTCCTGGTGAACGTGGGCGGTGAGGGGACGGGCGTCGTGGCCTTCGACCTCGCAACGGGCAAGGAGGCCTGGCGCGCCACCAGCCAGCCCACCAGCTACGCCTCGCCCGTGGCGGCGGACCTCGCCGGGGTGCGGCACGCCGTCTTCTTCACGCGTACGGGGCTGCTGACGCTGGACCCGGCCGGCGGCAAGGAGCGTCTGTCGCTGCGCTGGCGTCCGCGGATCGACGCCTCCGTCAACGCCGCCTCGCCGGTCATCCTCCCGGGCGATCACATCTTCCTCTCGACGAGCTACGGCACAGGCGCCATCCTGCTGAAGGTGACGAAGGGCGGCGCCGAGACGGTGTGGAAGAACGACACCTCGTTGACCTGCCATTTCAACACGCCCGTGGCCGTGGGGGATCAGCTCTACGGCGTCCACGGCCGGCAGGAGGAGGGGGCCAAGCTGCGCTGCATCGACTGGAAGACAGGCAAGGTGCGCTGGACCGAGGACGACTTCGGCTGCGGGTCGATCCTGCACGCCGACGGCAAGCTGTGGCTGATGAGCGAGGCGGGCGAGCTGATCCTGGCGAGGCCGAACGCGGGCAGGTTCGAGGTGCTGTCGCGGGCGAAACTGCTCACCGGGCCGGTGCGTTCGACGTTGGCGCTGTCCGACGGCCTGCTGTTCTGCCGCGACGACAAGAAGCTGGTGGCGTGGAAGGTGAAGAAGTGACCGCGGAAGAAAGATCCGTGTAGATCCGTGGCTCGCTTCTCTTCTCTTCTTCTCTCACCCCCCGACGGTGTAGCCCAGCTTCGCGAGGGCCTTCGCCAGCGCCTCCGCCTCGTGCCTCGCCTCCGGGGCGTGCAGGCCCGCCTTGCCGATGGCGCTGTACCAGAACTTCTCTCGGTCACGCGGGGCCAGCTCCGCCGGGTCCAGGCCCAGCTCGCGCACCGCCTCACGGTCCCACCGCGCCTTCCTGAGCGCCACCGCCGCCTCACGCCACGTCAGCCCGCCCGAGACCTCCGTCCCGTCGGCCGACGCGACCTTCCTGCCGACGAGGATGTACAATAGCCCCCGCAGCCGGCCCGCCGCCCGGCCCGACGCCTGCACCGCCTCCAGGAACTGCTCCAGCCGATCCATGACCGCTCGACCCGATGCCTTCCGGCAACTCGTATTGTCATGGTATCATGGATGGCCGGGGGAAGGGAACACCTTTCGAGAAAGTTCACAAGATGGGAAAGACGGGCTATCCGGCCATGCTGGGCATTCTGGCCGCCGCGCTCGCCCTCGCCGCCGACCCGCCGGGATTCGAGGCCGGCCGCCGGGTCCGCGCCGCCGGCCGCCTCGACTGGGAGTTCGTCGCCGGCGGCGCCCGCCTGCCCGCCGCCCACGACTCCCGCCGCCAACGCTACCAGCTCTTCACCCCCGCCACCTATGCCAAGGCCAAGGCCTGGCCGCTCGTCGTCTGGCTGTCGCCCGGCGACGACCCGTCGGGGTGGGCGGCGATGGAGCGGCCCTGCGTCGAGGGCGACCTCTTCTTCGCCGCACCCTACGCCGCCGGCGCGGGCCGCCCCCTGGCCGTCCGCGTACGTGCGGCGCTGGACGTCATCGACGACGTGCGCCGCGCCTTCCGCATCGACCCCGCCCGCACCTACATCGTCGGCCAGGGCGCCGCCAGCGTCCTCGCCTGCCAGATCGCCTACTCCTTGCCCGAACACTTCGGCGGCGTGGCCGTCATCGACGGCGAGGCCCCGCTGCCCTCCCTCGCACACCTGCGCCACCGCCTCAAGGGCCGGCTGTCTGTAGCGCTGATCGCCACGGAGCCGGCGGGGCGGGGCCTCCTGGAGAAGCATACCGCCGGGCTGTACCGCGACCTCGGCGTCCGCTCGCGCCTGGTCGCCGGCAAGGCCGACGCGGCGACGCTGAAGCCGGTGATCGCCTGGCTGGAAGAGGGGCTGGACGCCCGCCTGGGCGAGCTGCGGACGTGGCGCATCGCGGGCAAGCCCGACGCCGACGCCCAGGAGCTGGCCGCCCACGCGCTGGAGCAGGCCCGGGGCTGGATGGACGACCCGGCGAAACAGTACCTCGCGGCCGGCGTGCTGGAGTGGCTGGCGGTGCGTCACGGACGGATCGAGCCGGGCCGTGAAGCCCGCAAGCTATATGACGCCTGGAAGGCCGACCCGCGCAAGGGCGTGCGTCTGGCGGAGGTGATGGCCGCCGACCGCCGGCCCGTCGTGCGGGCGACGGCGCGGGCCGAGGAGCGCCGCGGCCGGCTGGAGGAGGCGTTCGCCCAGTGGATGGAGGCGGTCCGCCTGACGCCCGACCCCGTTGAGCGTGGCCGGGCTCGCAAGGAGGCCGACCGCATCGGCGACGTGCTGGGCAAGATGCCGTACCTCGGCGTGACGTTCGAGGGCGAGTCGGCCATCGTCCGCGCGGTGGAGGCGGGCGGCCCGGCGTACCGTGCCGGCCTCGCCCCCGGCGACCGCCTGCGCCGCCTGGGGCCGGCGAAGCTGGAGACGCTGGCCGACATCAAGGCCGCCGCCGCCCGCCTGCGTCCGGGGGACGGCGTCGAGGCCGAGTGGCAGCGCGGCGACGCGGTGATGAAGCGCGAGCTGACGGCCGGCTCGCGCCTCGCCGTGGCCAAGGCGAAATCCACCCCCGCGAAGGGCGAGTAGGCGGGAGGCGCGACGATGGACGATTCGGACTTCGCCGGCCCGTCGGTCAGCCAACGCGCCCCATATCGCGGGTATGAGATCGTCTGCCGCTGGTGCTCGGCAACGGGGACCAGCCGCGTGAAGCGACGCGACGGCACATGGCGAGAGACGGAGCCGACCGTCGTCGGGGGGGCGTGGATGGATTACGCCGTCGTGCGTCGGGAGGGCAAACAGGAAGAGACACTCGCCCGATTCGGGAGCGAGGCGGAGGCGCGGGCGTGGATCGATTCCATCTTGGCGTAACCGGAGGTGCGCGTCGATACCGGCGGCAGAGGCGTACCCCCTCTTCATCCCCGCACCCTACCGCATCCCGCCCGCCGGGAAAAGGCCCCCGCCTGGACGGGTCCCGCCGGCACGGCTAACATCCTCCGGATGGATGAAGGAGGAAGGATGACGGTCCAAAACAGCCCCGCCCGGACGGGGGCGGCCACCCCACCCACCAAAACGATCGGCGTCCTCGGCGGCGGGCAGTTGGGACGCATGCTCGCCCTCGCCGGCTACCCCCTCGGCCTGCGCTTCCGCTTCCTCGACCCCGCCCCGGAGGCCCCCGTCGAGGACCTCGCCGAGCTGATCACCGCCCGCTTCGAGGACACCGCCGCACTCGACGCCTTCGCCCACGGCCTCGACGCCGTCACCTACGAGTTCGAGAACGTCCCCGCCGCCGCCGTGGCCCACCTGTCCTCCAGGTCGCGCGTCTCCCCGCCCCTCGCCGCCCTCACCTCCGCCCAGGACCGCCTCGCCGAGAAGCAGGCCTTCCGCTCCCTCGCCATCCCCACCAACCCCTCCCACCCCGTCGATTCACGCCCCTCCCTCGACGAGGCCATCGCCGCCGTCGGCCTGCCCGCCGTCCTCAAGACCCGCCGCGGCGGCTACGACGGCAAGGGCCAGGCCGTCCTCCGCTCCCCCGCCGACGCCGACCCCGCCTGGGCCGCCCTGGCAGGCGTCCCCCTCCTCCTCGAGGGCCTCGTCCACTTCTCCCGCGAGGTGTCCCAGGTCGCCGTCCGCGGCCACGACGGCGACATCCGCTTCTACCCCCTGGCCGAGAACCACCACCACGGCGGCATCCTCCGCCTCAGCCTCGCGCCAGCCCCGGGCACCAGCCCCGCCGTCCGCGCCGCCGCCGAAGACGCGGTCCGCCGCGTGATGGAGCACTTCGACTACGTCGGCGTGCTCGCGATCGAGTTCTTCCAGGCCGGCGACGCCCTCCTCGCCAACGAGATGGCCCCGCGCGTCCACAACTCCGGCCACTGGACCATCGAGGGCGCCCGCACCAGCCAGTTCGAGAACCACCTCCGCGCCGTCGCCGGCTGGCCCCTCGGCGACGCCGAGGCCGTGGGCCACTCCGCCATGGTGAACCTCATCGGCACGCCGCCGGACACCGCCGCCGTCCTGTCCGTCCACGGCGCCCACCTGCACCTCTACGGCAAGTCGCCGCGTCCGGGCCGCAAGCTCGGCCACGTCACCGTCTGGGCCGACACGCCCGAGGAGCGCGACGAGCGCCTGGCCCGCCTCCGCGTGGTGCTGGGCGGGTGACAGCGGGCCGCCAGGACCGGCCGCCGGCGGGACGCCCCAGGCGAGCGGCACGGCGTGAGCGTGCCGTGTCTGCCTTCGGCCCTGCCGTCCTTGCCCCGGCCCGCGGGTGAGGGTAGCATGTGCCACGCCCACCCAGGAGGCCGCAGGCATGGCGGATCTTCGTTCCGTGCTGGAGGCGGCGCTCCGCGCCAACCCCGACGACCTCGCCGCCCACATGGCCTACGGCGACCACCTCGCCGAATCGGGCGACCCCCGCGGCGAATTCATCCAGGTCCAGCTCGCGCTCGAAGACCCGACACGCCCGCCCGAGCAGCGCAAGGACCTCCAGGAGCGGGAGGCCGACCTCCTGAAGGCCCACGGGGCGGAATGGCTCGGGCCGATGCACGTCCTCTTCCCGCCGTGGCGCACGGGCTCCCGCGGCGTCCACGAGGACGCGCCCTTCGGCATGGAGTATTTCGACCCCGCGGCGTACACCTTCCGCTTCGCCCGCGGCTGGCTCGACTCCCTCTCCCTCGGCCACGCCAGCGCCGAGCTGCTCGACGCGGCCGCCGAGGCGCCCGCCGCGAGGCTGTTGCGCGAGCTGGACATCGACGAGGACGAGTACGACTCGCCGTGCGTCCCGGCCCTGGCGCGGATGCCGTTCCTCGGCACGCTCCGCGCCCTCCGCCTCGGCCCCGAGCACGACTCCTGCCACATCCGGGCGGAGAACATATCGGCCGTCCTGCGGGCGATGCCCCTCCTGGAGGAGCTGGAGCTGCACGCCCACGCGGCCGATGTAGCCGCCGTCTTCGCCCTCCCCATGCCCAACCTGCGCAAGCTCCACGTCCACCACATCCACGAGTACCCCCTGGAGATCCTGGCGGAGAACCCCTCCCTGGGGAACCTGGTGACGCTGTCGTGCAAGCCGCACGGACGCGAGCCGGACGACGAGGACGCCTACCTGACGGCGGACGGCTTCATCGCCCTGGTGCGCTCGCCGCACCTGAAGAGCCTGGCCAACATCCGCCTGATCGGCACCGGGGTCGGGGACCGGGGCGTGACCGCCCTGGCGGCCTCGCCCATGCTGGGCCGGCTCCGCACCCTCGACCTCGAACAGGGCTGCGTCACCGACGAGGGCGCCAGGGCGCTCGCCGCCGCCCCCGCCTTACGCGGGCTGAAGAAGCTGCGTCTGCCGCACAACGGCCTGACGGCCGCGGGCATCGCCGCCCTGCGGGCCACGGGCGTCGATCTGGACGCGGACGGCCAGTACGGCCCCGGCTCCCTCGCCGAGGGCGAATACCTGTGGTACGGCGACCCGGAGTGAGGGCGTGGCCATGTCGTTGCGCGAGGCGCTGGAGGCCGCCCTCATCGAGGACCCGTCCGACGATGCGGCCCATCATGCCTACGGCGACCACCTCGCCGAGCAGGGCGACCCGAGGGGCGAGCTGATCCAGACCCAGATCGCCCTGGAGAGCCTCGCCCACCCGCCCGAGCGCCTCGCCGCGCTCAAGGCCCGGCTGAAGGAGCTGCTGTCCCGTCACCGGGCGGAGTGGCTCGGGCCGCTCGCCCCGCTCCTGATCCGGGAGGGCAAGAACAGGGAGTGGGACTTCGTCGAGCGCGACGAGGCGTTCGGGCTGACGCACGTCAACTACGCCGACTTCGACCACTCCTTCACTCGCGGCTGGCTCGATACGCTCGTCCTGCCGAAGAGCAACCCGCGTGTGATGGAGGCCCTGGCGAGCTGCCCCACGGCGGCGCTGCTTGGCGAGCTGGAGGTGTGGGACTGTGACCCCGAGCGGGAGACGCTGGACGCGCTGGCCGGGCTGCCCTTCCTGCCGCGGCTCCGCAACTTCCAGATCGGGCGGGACGGCGTCGAGTTCCGGCTGGACGGCGCGGGGGTGGAGGCCGCCGTCGCCCGCATGACGCGTGTGTTCGCCCTGAACCTGTTCGCCGATAACGTGGACGTCCGCGCCGTCTGCTCCACGCCGCTCCGCTCCCTGTACCACCTCCGCATGACCCGCCTGCGTGCGTGCCCACTGGAAGCGCTGGCCGGCAACACGGGCCTCTGGAATCTGCGGCATCTCGACCTCTACCCGGCAGGCGGCGGTGACGGCACAGGGCGGGCAATCCTCACCCTGGCCGGCCTGCGGGCGCTGCTGCGCTCACCGCACGCCGCCAAGCTCTCTTCGCTCCATCTGCACCGCACCGACTTCGGCGACGAGGGGGTGGCCGCCATCGTGGAGTCCGGCGTCCTCCGCACCCTGGTCACCCTCGATCTGCACTGGGGCACGATCACCGACGCCGGGGCGCGGACGCTGGCGGCCTCGCCCGACATCGCGCACCCGCACACGCTCAACGTGGGCCGCAACGCCCTGACGCCGGCCGGCCTCGCGGCACTGCGGGCGGCGGGGGCGCGGCTTGACCTCAGCGACGCGCAATACACGCCGGCGGAGGTCGCCGCGGGCGAGCACCTGGGTGACGAGGAGGATTGAGTCATGTCGTTGCGCGGGGCGCTCGAGGCGGCGTTGCGGGAGAATCCCGACGACCTCGCCGCGCACATGGCCTACGGCGACCACCTCGCCGAACAGGGCGACCCGCGCGGCGAATTCATCCAGACCCAGTTGGCCCTCGAACAGGCATGGAGGGCTGACCACCGCGCCGAGCTGGAGGGCCGCGAGCGGGCGTTGCTGGCGGACCACGTCGCCGGGTGGCTGGGCGGGCTGGAGCCGTCGTTCCGCGAGCCGGCCCGCACCGGCACCGGCCCCCTCCAGGTGTGCTGGACCGGGGCGGACAGGTTCACCTGCACGTTCCGCCGGGGATGGCTCCACCGGTTGGCCATCGAGCGGTGCGACGAGGAGACGCTGCGGGCGATCCTCGGCGGCCCAGCGGGAGGGCTGCTGGCCGACCTCGTGGTCGCGCCGGACGCGCGGCTCCCGCACCTGCCGGGCCTGTTGAAGGGCATGACCGCTCTGGAGCGTCTTGACATCCGGTGGGCCGGCTTCGACGATGTGGCCGGACTGCTGTCGCTGCCTCTCCGCCGCCTCCACACCCTCACCCTCCACGAGCAGGCCCGCTACCCGCTGGAAAGGCTGGCGGCCAACGACGTGGCCGCGCCCGTGTCCCTCGACATCCGGCCCTCGCGCCGGGCGTGGGCGTACCCGGCGGTCACCAACGTCGGGTTCTCGGCCCTCGTCGGCTCGCGTGCCGCGTCTCGGCTTGAATCCCTCGTCCTGCACTACAACAACGTCGGGGACGCGGGGATGGCCGCCCTGGCCGCCTCGGCGAACCTGGCCCGGCTGCGGCTGCTGGACCTGACGCACGGCCGCGTCAGCGACGCGGGGGCGCGGGCGCTGGCCGCGTCGCCGCACCTGGGCGAAGGGCTGGTCGTGCATCTGGGCGACAACCCGGTCACGGAGGCCGGGGCCGCGGCCCTGCGGGCGTTCGGCGTCCGCGTCGAGACGTGGGGCCAGCGCCAGCCGAGGCCGAGGCGGAGCCACGGCGAGGGCGGCGGCCGGTTCGACGACATCATGGAGTGACCACGGGGGGCCGCATGCGGACGTTCACCTACAGCGACGCCACGTCGCACAAGTTCTGGAACATCGCCCTCTCCGGGGCGTCGTTCACCGTCACCTACGGCCGGCAGGGCACGGCCGGCACGTCGCAGACCAAGACCTTCGCCGACGACGCCCGGGCCCAAAAGGAGCATGACAGGCTCGTCGCCGAGAAGCTCGGCAAGGGCTACAAGGAGACCACGCCCGCCGCCAAACCCGCCGGCGGCCTGCGCGACGCGCTCGAGGCGGCCCTCGTCGAGAGCCCCGACGACCTCGCCAACACGATGGCCTACGCCGACTGGCTCACCGACCAGAAGGACCCCCTCGGCGACTTCATCCGCCTCCAGCTCTCCCTCGAAGACCCGAAGCTCGACGCCGCCGCGCGCAAGAAGCTCAAGGCGCAGGAGACGAAGTTCCGCAAGAAGCACGAGGCCGCGTGGCTCGGCGAGCTGGGCGAGATGATCATCGACCCGAAGCCGCACCCCGAGCACGAGTGGCGGACGCTCAAGGCGAAGTACACCTTCGCCCGCGGCTGGCTGCACACGCTGGAGCTGTCCAACTACGGCGTCGAGGACATGCGCATCCTCGCCCGCTCGCCGGCACTGCGCCTGCTCCACACGCTGATCCTCTCCGACAACCGCTTCGAGGAGGCTTCCGAATACAAGCCCGGTGACGACATCCCCGAGGAGGCCGACGAGTACACCGCGCAGCTCTACCCGCTGCTGAAGTCGCCGTACCTGGGCAACGTGCGCTCGTTCCGCCTCGGCGAGCCGGTGTCCGCCGCCGACGAGCGCGACGCGGACGACGGGGCCATCTCCTGCCACACCTCCGGCGACGGCGTGGCGGGCGTCGTCAAGATGATGCCGGAGCTGGAGGAGCTATACCTCCTCGCCCACAACGTCGATGCCGGCGAGATCTTCTCCCTGCGCACCCTGCCGCGCCTGCGTGTCCTGTGGCTGTACCACAACGACAGCTATCCGCTGGCCCGGCTGGCGAAGAACCCGGCGATGAAGAACCTGGAGGAGATCCGCTGCCACCCGCACGCGATGGACGACGAGCACCCCTACATCCGCCTGCCGGAGATCCGCGCCGTCGTCCGCTCAACCAACCTCCCGGCGCTCAAGCATCTCCAGCTCCGCCTCTCCGACGCCGGGGACAAGGGCGTCAAGGAGATCGTCGATTCCGGCATCCTCAAGCGGCTGGAGACGCTCGACCTGCGGCACGGCTGCATCACCGACAAGGGCGCGCAGCTCTTCGCCGCGTGCCCGGACCTGAAGCGGCTGAAGAGGCTGGACCTGGTCCACAACTGCATGACCGCCGCCGGCATCGCCGCCCTGCGGGCCACGGGCGTAAGTGTGAACGTGGACCGCCAGTGGACGGCGGGTGACACGGACGGCGATTTCGGCGGCGAGGAGTACCTGTACGCCGGCGACATCGAGTGACCGATCCGCGGCGCTTCTCTACAACAACCCCACCTCGAACCCCTCACAAGGAGAGGCTCTCAACCCATGCGCACCCTGGCCCTGATCACCCTGGCCCTGGCCGGCCTCGCCCGCGCCGAAGGCCCGACCCTCGTCGCCACCAAGGCCGAGCTGAAGCCCCTCGTCACGGGGCTGAAGATGCCCGAGTCCGTCTGCATCGGGCCCGGCGGCCTCCCTTACGTCACCTGCATCGGCGAGTTCGGCACCAAGGGCGACGGCTCCGTCGTCGTCATCAAGGACGGCAAGGCCGTCGAGTTCGCCGCCGGCCTCGACGACCCCAAGGGCATCGTCTTCGTCCCCACCGCCGGCGCGTTCTTCGTCGCCGACATCGACAAGGTCATCCGCATCGACCTCAAGGGGAAGACGTCGGTGTTCAAGAAGCCCGAGGACTTCCCCGTCAAGCCGAACTTCCTCAACGACATCGAGGCCGACGCCAAGGGCCACCTGTACGTCAGCGACTCCGGCGTCTTCGGCAAGGACGGCCTCACGGGCAAGGGCTCCAGGGTCTTCCGCTTCAGCCCCATCGTCAAGGGCCGCATGATGATCCCGATGGCGAAGGCCGACGTGCTGGTGGACGGCGAGAAGTCCCCCCTCATCCAGGGCACCAACGGCCTCCGCCTCGTCAGCGAGTACCACCTCGACGTGCTGGACGCCCACACGGGCAAGCTCCTCCGCGTCGCCCTCAAGGACGGCAAGACGGCCGAGGTGGCCGACGGCTTCGGCCACGCCGACGGCATCACCTTCGACATGTGGGGCCGCCTCTTCCTCTCCGACTGGAAGGGCGGCAAACTGTTCGTGATCGAGCGGACGGGCGACAAGCCCAGGCTCGTGGCCGAGGGCTTCAAGTCGGCCGCCGACATCTGCCTGTCGAAGGACGGCAAGTCCATCCTGGTCCCGGACATGCTGGGCGGGGCGCTGTACGCGGTCCCGGCCACGCCCAAGGGGTTCGACGAGAAGGCGCTGGACGTGAAGATCGAGCCCGCGTTCAAGGACATCAAGTGGGAGGGCTGGGAGGGTGTGGACGCCAGGGGCCGGGTCGTCCCGCAGCGGCCCATCGTGCTGACCCACGCCGGCGACGGCTCGGGGCGCATCTTCCTGGCGACGCAGCACGGCGTCGTCCACGTCTTCAAGGACGGCGACAAGACGGCGCCCGTTTTCCTCGACATCCAGGACCGCGTGCTGTACCGCGACACGTCGGACGAGGAGGGCTTCCTCGGCCTGGCGTTCCCGCCGGACTTCAAGAAGACCGGCCAATTCTACGTCTACTACACGCCGAAGCGCAAGTCGGAGAAGGAGATGGTCAACCGCCTCTCGCGCTTCACGGCGAAGGACGGCAAGGCCGACCCGAAGTCGGAGGAGGTGCTGATGACCTTCGCCAAGCCGTTCTGGAACCACGACGGCGGCACCCTGGTGTTCGGGCCGGACGGCCTCCTGTACATCGCCGTCGGGGACGGCGGGGCGGCCAACGACCCCTTCAACAACGCCCAGAACCTCAAGTCCTGGCTGGGCAAGATCCTGCGGATCGACGTCAGCAAGAAGGGCGACAAGCTGCCCTACGCGATCCCCGCCGACAACCCCTATGCCGAGGGCAAGGACGGGGAGAAGCCGGAGATCTATGCGTACGGGTTCCGCAACCCCTGGCGGATCAGCTTCGACCGCGAGGGCGGGGCGCTGTGGTGCGCCGACGTGGGCCAGAACCTGTGGGAGGAGATCGACATCGTGACCAGGGGCGGGGACTATGGCTGGAAGCCGCGTGAGGGCCTGCACCCGTTCGGCAACTTCGGCGCCGGCTCGGACATGCCGAAGACGGCCATCGAGCCGATCTGGGAGTACCACCACGACCTCGGCAAGTCGATCACCGGCGGCCACGTCTACCGCGGCAAGGCCGTGCCGGACCTCGTCGGCAAATACGTCTACGCGGACTACGTCAGCGGCTACGTGTGGGCGCTGGCCTACGACGCGAAGGCGAAGAAGGTCACGGGGAACCACCAGATCCGCGGCGCGGGCGGCTTCCCGGTGTTCAGCTTCGGCGAGGACGAGGCAGGCGAGGTGTACCTCCTGACGAAGACGCCGGACGGCAAGGGCATCTATCGCTTCGCCAAGAAGTGACGGGGGGCGACTACCTCACCCCCCCCAACCCCCCTCTCCGAAGCGGAGAGGGGGGAGTCGGGAGAGCATCGCCTGCGCGGAGGGGAGGTGTGCGCGTCCCTTGAATCGCCTCATCCAACAGGGTAGGCGCACACCTCGCCTCCGCCACTCTTCTCACTCTTGCGATCCCCCCTCTCCGCTTCGGAGAGGGGGTTAGGGGGTGAGGTTGCTCACTCCCACCCCACGGGTGGGTGTTCGGCCTCGCTGGCCCAGGCGCGCACGTCGGGGAACGCCTCGCCGATGCGCCGCGCCAGTATCTCGACGCCGGGCCGCTCCGTGGCGTGGTGGCCCGGCAGGATGAGGGCCACGCCTCGCGCCTGCGCGGCGAGGCAATCGTGGTGGCGCACCTCGCCGGTGAGGAAGACGTCGGCATTCGCCCGCGCCGCGTCGCCGAGGTACTCCCCCGCCGCGCCGCATGCGAGGGCGACGCGGCGCACGGCGCGCGTCTTGTCGCCGACCACGCCGACGGGGCCTGATGACAGGGCCGTCCGCGTCCGGCGGGCGAGGTCAGCCAGTGGCACCGCGTCGGGGAGGGTGCCGACGCGGCCCTCCCCCGGCCCCGGCACCGCCGCGAGCGGGTACACGTCGAACGCCGGTTCCTCGTAGGAGTGGGCGGCCCGCATCGCGCGCACGGCGTCGTACAGGCGTGATTCGGGGCAGACCACCTCCAGCCGCCATTCGGCCACCTCCTCCCGGCGGCCCTTCTGGCCGACCGTCGGGTTACTGGCGTCCGACCCGCGGAACGTGCCCGTCCCGTTGATGCGGTAGCTGCACTCGGCGTACTCGCCGATGCGGCCCGCGCCGGCGGCGAAGAGGGCGTCCGAAACCTTCGCGAGGTCGGCGTCGGGGACGAAGGCCACGATCTTGACACGCCTGGGGCCGGCGTCGCGGCGGCGCAGCGGGGCGATGTCCTGCAAGCCCAACAGGCCGGCGATGTGGTCGTTGATGCCGCCCTTGCAGTTGTCGAACGCGGTGTGGGCTGACCACACGGCCACCCCGGCGGCGGCGAGGCGTAGCACGACCTCCCCCTCGGCGGTGTCGGCGGTCAGGCGCTTGGCGCCCTTGAACAGGATTGGATGGTGCGGCACGACGAGGGAAGCGCTGGCGGAGGCGGCCTCGGCGGCGACGGCGGGCGTGAGGTCCAGGCACGTCATCACGCGCGGGCATTCGCCGGAGCGGGAGCCGAGGAGGAGGCCGACGTTGTCCCAGTCGGCGGCCAGGGCGGGGGGGGCGAAGGATTCGAGGAAGGACAGGACGCTGGCGAGGGTCGGCATGGGGGGATTACTCCGTGCGTGACGGTGGGGCGAGGTGTCCGTGCACCCGGCGGGTGCCGGCGGAGGTTTGTCCGCCAGGCGGTCCTGATACGATAGACGCCTTAACGTGAACGTCGCCCCACCCCCGCCTGGCACCCATGAGCAGCGAATCCTCAGCCCCCGAGCTGCCCGAGGCCGTCGTCGCCGACCACTGCCATCTGCGCATCCCCAGCCTGCCGGAGTGGATCGAGCCGACGGTCGATTACCTCGTGAACCGCGCCGCGCTGTGCGGTGCGCTGCACCCCAACCGCTCGATGAAGGTCACGCTCGCCCTGGTCGAGGCGGTCACGAATGCCATCGTCCACGGCAACCTGGGGATCAGCTCGGCGCTCAAGGAGCAGGGCGACCGCGAGTTCGCCGACGCGCTGACGGCCCGGTGCGCCGACGCGAGTTACGCCTGCCGGATGGTGGACATCCGGGCCGCCTACGACGGGGCGGCGCTGCGGTGGGTGATCGCCGACCAGGGGGCGGGGTTCGACGCGGAGGCGGCGCTGCGGCGTTTGGACGAGCCGCCGGACCACTTGCGGCCATCCGGACGCGGGCTCATCATGATCCGGGCGTTCACGGACGGGATGCACTACGAGGACAACGGCCGGCGTCTGACGCTCATGCTGCGGCGGCAGCCGGACGAGAACCGGGGCGACACGCGCATGCCGTTCCAGCAGACGGTGCAGGTGACGCCGATCCGGCCGGACGGGGCGGTGGCGTGGTCGGAGGGGACGACGGCGCTGACGCGGAACATCTCCCTGGGCGGGATCGGGCTCTTGCAGACGCACCTCGCGGCGCAGGGGCGCGTGCTGGTGACGATCCCCACGGAGTCGGGTGAGCCGATCCAGGTGCCGGCCGAGGTGCGGCACTGGCACGCCCTGAGTGAGAACGTCCTGGAGGTCGGCTGCCGCTTCGAGGCGCCTCCGGCGGCGGCGGACGCGCCGCGCGAGCTGGCGGTGGTGCACGCCCTGGTCAGCCGCATCGCGGACAGCCAGAGGCCGCTGGCGGAGAAGCGTGCGGCGGCGCGGCTGCCGTACACGGAGTGCATCGGCGTGGAGGCGGACGACGGCACGGAGACGCGCGGGTTCGGGCGCGACCTGTCGCGCGGCGGGATCGCGTTCTTCACGACCAAGCACCTGCCGGTGTCGGAGGTGCGTCTGACGCTGCCGCAGGGCCCCGACGAGGGGCCGATCCGCGTGCGGGCGCGCGTGGTGCGCTGCACGCACCTGGCGGAGGGGTTCTACGACGTGGCGGCGCGCTTCCTGGCCGGGTGACATCCGTACAATGGCCGGATGGATGCGTACCCCTTCCTCGACGCGCCGGCGTCCGCCGCGTCGGCCCTCGCGTGTTTGCCGCCCTGGCTGGCCGCGTGGTTCTCGCGACGCTACGGCGAGCCGACCGAGGCCCAACGCCTGGCCTGGCCGGCGACCGGCGATCTGCTCATCAGCGCGCCCACCGGCACAGGAAAGACGCTCGCGGCCCTGCTGCCCATCTTCGGTGAATTGTGCGCGCCGTTCGAGCCGGAGACGGCAAGCACGTCGCCACTGCGGGCCGTCGTGGTGGCGCCCCTCAAGGCGCTGGTGGCCGACGCCGCACGCGGGCTGGAGGGCGACCTCGCCGACATGGAGGAGGCGCTGCCGACGGGGCTTTCCTTGCCGCGCGTCGGCGTCCGCACCGGCGACACGGCGGCTGAGGACAGGCGGCTCCTGATCACCGACCCGCCGCACCTGCTGTTGACGACCCCCGAGAGCCTGGCCGTCCTGCTGTCGCGGCCCGAGAGCGCGGCGCTGTTCGCCAATCTGGGGTGGCTCGTGCTGGATGAGGTTCACGCGCTCGTGGGGACGAAGCGCGGGGCCGATCTGGCGCTCTCGGTGGAGCGGCTGGCGGCCCTGACGCGCGGGGTGCGGCGGATCGGGCTGTCGGCGACAGCGACGCCGCCTGCGCTTGCGGCTCGGCTCGTCGCCGGGGCGGGTCGGCCCTGCTCCGTGGTGAGGGCGGCGCCGATCCCGCCGCCGGCGCTGGCCATCGAGCCGCTGCCCGAGGGCGAGAACTTCCTGTCGTCCCTGGTGCGGCGGGTGGCGAGGGAATTGCCGCGACATCGGTCGCTGCTGGTGTTCACGAACACGCGCTCCCTGGCGGAGCGGCTGGCGTGGGCACTGCGGCGGCACGCCCCTGAGTACGACGGGCGCATCGGCGTGCACCATTCGGCGCTGTCGGCGCGGCGGCGGCGCGAGACGGAGCAGCGCTTCAAGCGCGGCGAGCTGGCGGCGGTGGTCAGCAGCACGAGCCTGGAGCTGGGCATCGACATCGGCAGTGTCGGGCTGGCGGTGCTGGTGCATCCGCCTGGGGACGTGGTGCGGCTGCTCCAGCGCGTGGGGAGGTCGGGGCACGAGCCGGGCGGGGTGAGGCGTGGGCTGGTCCTCACCTCGGGGGCGGCGGAATTGCTGGAGGCGGCGGTGACGGCGGCGAGCGGGCTGTCGGGCCAGTGCGAGCCGCTTGCGGAGAGGGACGGGCCGCTCGACGTGCTGTGCCAGCATCTGCTCGGAATGTGCTGCGCCGGCTCGCGGCACCCGGATGACCTGTACGCGCTCGTGCGGCGGGCAGCGCCGTATGCGCATCTGACACGCGAGGACTTCGACGCGTGTCTGAATTACCTGTGCGGCGAGGGCGGGTGGCTGCCGTCGCGGCTGCGCGAGGACGCCGACTGCTGGCGCGTCGCCGACGCGCGGACGGCGAGGCTGTTGCGGCGCAACCTGGGGACGATCCTGACGGAGCGGGCGGTGCCCGTGGCGGTGCGTGACGGCGAGGGGCTTTTGCCCGTGGGCGAGATCGACGAGGCGTTCGCGGAGCGATTGCAGCCGGGGGATCGGCTTTTGCTCGACGGGAGGTGTCTGGAGTTCCGGGCCATCGAGGAGCAGACCGCCATCGTGGAGGAGGTTCCGGGCCGGCCACGGGTGCCGCGGTGGGGCGGGGACGGTTGGCCCCTGTCGGCGGAGCTGTCGCGCCGGCTGTACCTCTTGCGGACGCTGGCGGCGGAGGCGATGCGCGAGGGCCGGCTGCGCGAGCGGCTGGCGGCGGAGTACGCCCTGACGCCGGAGGGGGTGGCGGTGCTGGCGGCGTACTTCGAGCAGCAGGAGGCGGTGAGCGAGATCCCCGACGCCTCGACGCTGCTCGTCGAGCTGATCGACGTGGGCGTGGACACCGAGCTGTATGTCCACACGCCTCTGAACCGGACGGGGAACGACGCGCTGGCGCGTGTGGCGGTGCGGCGGCTGGGGCGGGCGGCGCGTTCGCAGGTGGCCGACCTGGGGTTCATGCTGCGGGTGCGCGGGGCGGTTGCTGAGGTGCCGGAGCTGATGCGGCGTCTGCTGGACGCCGAGGGGTTTGCGGAGGAGCTGGAGGCGGCGTTGGGGGAGGGGGACGCGGTGCGGCTGCGGTTCGCGCGCGTGGCGATGACGGGGCTGATGGTGCTGCGCAACCCCATCGGGAGGGCGCGGAAGGTCGGCGGCGAGGGGTGGGCGGGGCGCGAGCTGTTCGCGGCGGTGCGGCGGCGGCCGGGGTTCGTGCTGCTGCGGCAGGCGCTGCGCGAGGTGCGCGGCGAGGTGTGCGACGGCGCGGCGGCCGAGGCGTTCGCCCGGCAGATGCCGCGGCTGACGGTGCGGTGCCGCGTGCTGCCGGTGCCGTCGCCGTTCGCGCGGGCCTGGACACAAGCGGACGTGGGGCCGGCGGCGGACCCCGTGGGGCCGGAGGAGGCGCTCTTACGGCTGCACGCCGAGCTGCAGGGCTCCAAGAGGGATGAGGGATGAGGGATGAAGTGAAGAGAAAAGTGGTCGTGAGGACGACGTCTGCCCCCTCATCCCTCATCCCTCATCCCTCATCCCTCCACAGGTGGGGTGAGTGGCTGCTGACGCCGGCGCGGCTGGCGGTGCACGTGCCGTCGGGTACAGCCGTTGTGGCGGACTTGCACCTGGGGTACGCGCTGGTGCGGCGGCGGGGCGGCGACGCGGTGCCGTCGCCGAGCGTCGCGGAGGAGCTGCGTCTGCTCGGCGAGGGGATGAGGGCTGCGGGGGTGCGTCGGCTGGTGGTGGCCGGGGATCTGTTCGAGGACGGGCGGCACCGGCGGGCGGAGATGGAGGCGGGGCTGCTGGCGTGGCTGGCGGCGGAGGGGGTGGAGCTGGCGGGGGTGGTGCCGGGGAACCACGACCGGGGGCTAGCGGGGTCGGGCCTGCCGGTGGTGGCCGAGATGCGGTTGGGGGGGTGGCACGTCGTCCACGGCGACGGGGCGGCGCCGGCGGGGGCGTACGTGCAGGGGCACGAGCACCCGTGCCTGCGGCTCGCGGGGGCTGCGGCGTCGTGCTTCCTACTGGGTGAGGGGCGGCTAGTGCTGCCGGCATACTCGGCGGACGCGGCGGGGTGTGGTGTGCTGGGGGATGCGCGGTGGTCGGGGATGGGGTGCGCCGCCATCGTGGCGGGGAGGGTGCTGGACTTCGGGCGGGTGTCGGCGATCAGGGGCCAGAGCGGATCAGGCGAGCGGAACCCGTGAAGGGCCCGAGCCCGTGAGGCAGCGCCAGATGAGGACGGGCCGCGAGGTGGGGGGAGACCAGCTCCCACCCCGCGGCCGTGGATCGACGGTTCGACGGATCTCACCAGAAGCGCAGCTTCCACCAGTCGTGCGGGTGGGCGACGCGGCTGAACCACCAGTGGCCGTCATCCCACTCCAGCTTCACGGAGCGCCAGCCGAGGGGCACCTTGGGGTACGGGTACACCGGGCCGATGTAGGGCCAGGCGTGGTACGGGTAGGCGGTCGGATAGGCGACGCGGGAGTAGTTGTTGTAGGGGGCGTAGGTGGGCCAGGCGTGGGGCGGCATGTTGGGCGGGGTCAGCGCCGCGTAGGCCGGGATCGGGGCGCGGAAGATGGCGCCCGGCTCGGGCATGCCGTTGCCGCCCTTCGGCTCGCCGCCCTTGTCCTTGTCGGGGATCGGCGGGGGAAGGTCGGCGGCGGGCATGGGCGGGGCGCCGCCCGCCGCGCCCGGCAAGGGGGGCGGGAGCGTGGCCGGGGGCGAGTCCGTCGTCTGTCGGACGCGGCGGACCGCGCCGTTGGCGACGGTCATGCGGTCCTTGACCTGGGCGACGTTGGGCATCCCCTGGACCAGACGCAGCACCTCCTCGCGCTGCGGCTGGTCGGCGACGGCGCCGGTCAATTCGACCGTCCCACCGACGACGGAGATGTCGACGGTGTAGTCCTTCAGGACGCCGCTGCCGCGCAGGCGGGACGCGACGGCGTCGGCGAGCTGTTGATTCGGGCTGGTGGCGGTGGTGAGGCCGCTGGGCAGCCGGGCCGGCTCGGCGGCGGACAGGCCGCCCCCGAGGAACGCCAGGCCGAGAGCGCCGGTCCAGGCGAGATGACGCACGGTCACTGGTGCATCCTCCTGATGAGTGTGCCGGGCCGCCTTACCGCGTGTGGTTGCACGGCCCGTTGTGCGACAGGGGACTATTGCCGCGCCCCGAGTCGATGCAAGTCGGCGCGGGGGCATTTCTGCGGGTGCGGGGGAGGGCAGCGCGGCAGGCGCGGCGGGACCGGCAAGGGCTCCCTGGGAGGAAAACCGGCCGGCCCCTTGTGAGCCGGGGGCGGAAGGGGTAGGATGCGGGCATTACAGACCCACGCCCTCCTTCTCTCCCGGAGGCACACCGTGTCCCACTCAGACCGCCGCGCGTTCATGCAGGAAGTCGGCGCTGGCATGCTGGCCGTCGTGGCCGGCCCCGCGCTCACGTCGCAGCTCGGCCTCGGCGCCGAGCCGGCCGTGGCCGACAAGCCCAAGGCCCCGCCGGAGTCGTTGACCCGGCTCGCCGACCTGCTCCAGCAGACGGCCCCGGCGAAGCTGCTGCCGGCCCTGGCCACGGAGCTGAAGAACGGTGTGAGCCTGCGTGAGCTGGTGGCCGCCGGTGCCATCGCCAACGCCCGCGCGTTCGGCGGTCAGAACTACGACGGCTACCACACGTTCATGGCCCTGTGCCCGGCGTTCGTGATGGCGGCGAGCCAGCCGGAGAAGGAGAAGGCGCTGCCGGTGCTGAAGGTGCTGTACCGCAACAGCACGGTGACGCACGGCGCGAAGTGCCACGAGACGGACAGCCTGAAGGAGCCGGAGCCTGCCACGCTGAAGAAGGACGTGCCGGCCCGCGAGCAGCTGCGCGACGCGGGCAGACGCAAGAACGTCGCTGAGGCCGAGGGCATCTTCGCGGCCATGAAGGGGTCGCCGGCGGAGAACTACGAAGATTTGCAGCTCATGGTGCAGGACGACCTGAACGTCCACCGCGTGGTGCTGGCGTGGCGGTCGTGGGAGACGGCCGGCTTCACCGGCGAGTCCAACGCCCGCGCGTTGCTGCGGCAGACCGTGCGGTTCTGCGCCGACGAGCGGCAGTCGGGCCGCGAGCACCCGATCCGCGCGGCGCTGCCGAAGTTGCTGGCGGACCACAAGTTGTTGGAGAAGAAGCCGGGCACGCGCAAGGGCGACGACGCCTGGGTCGAGAAGTTGGCGAACATTGTCCACACCGGCACGCAGATGAAGGCGGCCGAGATGGTGGCGGCGGCGTTGGCCGACGGCGTGGCGCCGGACTCCATCGGCGAGGCCATCTCGCTGGCGTCCACCATGCTGGTTTTGGGCGACCCCGGCAGGCCGAAGACGTGGGCGACGCCGGCCAAGCCGGAGGGCAGCGTGCACGGCGACTCGGTGGGCGTCCACGCGAGTGACGCGGCGAATGCGTGGCGGCACATCGCGAAGGTGTCGAACGCGCGGAACACGTTCGCGAGCCTGATCGCGGCGGCGTACCACACGGCCGGGCAGGCGGGCCGCAAGATGGACAGGCCGTACCCGCTGGCGGCGGACGTCGAGGCGGTGGAGGCGAAGGACGCGGCCAGGCTGCTGGGCGCGCTGGACGAGGCGGTCAAGGGCAAGGACCAGAAGCGTGCGGCGGCGGTGACGGCGAAGTACGGCAAGGAGGGCCACGACGCCAAGGCGCTGGTCGCGCTGCTGCTGAAGTACGCGATCAGCGAGGACGGGGCGCTGCACGCGGAGAAGTACTACCACACGGCCACCGAGGAGTACGGCCGGGGCCGCGATGCGTTCCGGTGGATGCACCTGGTGGCGCTGGCGCGGGTGACGGCGAGCGCGGCGGGGCGTCCGGCGCCGGGCGTGGACGAGGCGCGGAAACTGTTAGGCGTGTGACATCGGCGTGGGAGGCCCCATGCCGGTATGGTTCGTCTACCGCAGTTTCGACATGGGGCCGACGGGCGCTGCTCCGCTACGCGGCCCGGTGGGACGTGCTGTCGGACGATTGAGGGGTGGGGCACTCCGCGTTCAGGATGCCGTGCCGTTGAGGGCGTGGCGGTGAGCGCGGAACGAGACGCGCCCCGTGCTGGGATACACCTGGAGGTCTTCGGCGGGCGACTCACTCCCGTCCGCGAAGGCTATCCGCAGACCGAGCGCGTCGATCTCCTCTTCGACCTCGTCGGCCAGTGGGAAGACCTGCCCGTTGACGTACTCCTCGAAACACTCGAAGAGACGCCGAATGGTGGGAGGGGTGTGGTCGAGGGACGCCGTCCCGCGGTAGAGGGCATCGCTGAGGGCCACGTCGAAGGAGACGATCTTCCCCGCGGTGGGCTGGACCAGGGACAGCGGCCGATCACCCATGTTCAGTGCCTCTCCATTTCACGCCATCACACCTGAACACGTCTCCCCTGTCAATGCAGTCTCCTCTCGGCATCCGCCCATAACCCGGAAGTCGCTTGCTCCCTCCCACCGAGGCGGCTACAGTCAGAAGAACCTCAGGGCCATCCCGCCATGACTCACCCCCACCTCGGCCGGCGTGCCTTCCTCGTCGCCGGCGGCCTCGGCTTACTCGGCGCGGCGCATGCCGCGCCGACGCGCAAGCACGCGAAGTCCACCATCCTCATCTGGCTGTCCGGCGGGGCGTCGCACATCGACACCTGGGACATGAAGCCCGACGCCCCCGCCGAGTACCGCGGGCCTTTCAAGCCCGCCGCCACCTCCGCACCAGGCATCACGCTCTGCGAGCATCTGCCCCATCTGGCGAAGCAGGCGCACCACCTCGCCGTCGTGCGCTCCGTCGGCGATCACCGCCGAGGCACCGGCGACCACCACGCCGGGTACTACTACAACCTCACCGGCCACGCGCCCGACCCGACGTTCCACCGGCTCCTCAACGCCCGCGTGCCGTATCCCACCGATTGGCCGGCGATGGCGTCCGTCGTCGCGCTGAAGCGAAAGCCGCTGCCGCACCTGCCGTCGGCGATCACGCTGCCGCACAAGGAGGACGCGCCGGAGTACACCCGGCCAGGCCAGTTCGCGGCACGCCTCGGCATCGACTACGACCCGGTGTTCGTCGAGGGGAGGCGCGAGACGCCGCTCGACTTCTCCGTGCCGGCACTCAGCCTGCGCGGCGACATCCCCGGCGAGCGCATGCTCGACCGCAGGTCGCTGCTGAAGGCGGTCGATGACGCCCACCGGCGCGGCGAGAACGTGGCGGCGCGGGCGTACTCCCTGCACCAGCGCAAGGCGTTCACGCTGCTGTCGTCGCCGCGTACCAAGTCGGCGTTCGACCTCAGGGCAGAGCCGGCTGCGGTCCGCGAGCGCTACGGCAACGGCATCAACTCGATGACGATGCTCCTCGCCCGGCGGCTGGTCGAGGCCGGCGTGCCGTTCGTCACCGTCTTCTGGAAGGGCAGCAAGGAGGTCGCCGACCTGTGCAAGTCCGGCGGCGGGTGGGACACGCACGGCAACAACTTCGTCTGCCTGAAGGACCGCCTGCTGCCCGAGTTCGACCGGCCCTTCGCGGCGCTGCTCGACGACCTGTCCTCGCGCGGCCTGCTGGCATCGACGCTGGTGATGGTCACGAGCGAGATGGGCCGCAAGCCGAAGATCGGCGACCCGCGTTCTGGCGGGGCGTACGGCGCCGGCCGCGACCACTGGACCGCGTGCCAGTCGGTGCTGCTTGCGGGCGGCGGCATCAAGGGCGGGCAGGCGTTCGGCGCGAGTGACAGGCGGGCCGAGTACCCGTTCGACAACCCGGTGGCGCCGGAGCATATCGCGCGGACGGTGTTCCACGCGATGGGCATCGACGACCTGCACGCGACGGACCGCGAGGGCCGACCGTTCCACCTCATCGAGGAGGGGCGGCCGCTGACGGAGCTGTTCTGACCGAGGACGCATCAATCATGCTCACACGACGCCAGTTCGCCTTCTCCGCCGCCGCCCTGCTCGCCACCCCGGCCGCGCGGGCGGAGGGCAAGCCGGACTTCTCCTTCGCGCTGGTGACCGACACGCACCTGGGCAAGCCGGGGGCGGACTACGTCAAGCGCATGCGCGACGCCGTCGCCGAGATCAACGCCTCGCCGGCGGCGTTCACCGTCTTCTGCGGCGACCTCGTGGACCGTGGCGAGGTGGCCGCCAACCAGAAGCGTTACGCCGAATGGGTGGACATCGCCAGGGGGCTGAAGGGCGAGTGGACGGCGGTGCCGGGCAACCACGACCCCGTGGCGCAGTTCACGAAGCACGTCCGCAAGGACACGGAGTCGGTCATCGAACACAAGGGCTGGCGCGTCCTGGCGTTCGCCGACGCCGAGCCGAACCCCGGACACATGGGCGTCGTCACCGAGGCGCAGCTCAAGTGGCTGCAGGCCCGGCTCGACGAGGCGAAGAAGAAGGACCAGCGTGTCGTCCTCGCCGCCCACGTCATTCACCACGAGAACAAGGCGCCGGACATCGGCTGGTACATCAAGGCCCCGGCGATGCGCAAGGCGTTCGGCGACATGCTCGCCCGCAACACGCACATCGTGGCCATGTTCGCCGGGCACGCCCACTGCGGCATGCGCGGCTGGAGCGACACGGCCCACGGCATCCACGAGGTGATCCTGCCGTGCGTGTCGTACAACAACGACCGCCGGCTCGACAAGGCGCCCGGCTTCGCGGTGCGCGAGTTCCGCCCGGCGTGGGTGCTGGCGGAGGTCCACGCCGGCAAGCTGGTGCTGAACTACCGCCCGGTCGGGGCAAAGGCCGCCGCGACGAAGGAGCTGACGCTGCCGGGGTAGCCGAGATGGTGGTGTGTGGTGGGGCCATTGCATTGCATTGCAGACCCCCACACACGAACTTGAAATGAAGACGGTTGAGGCGCGTGAGCGCCCACGTGTACCGCTGGCCGCCGGTGCCTGCTTCGGAGGGATGCGAGGCCCCGTAAGGCGCGGAGTCACCTGCCCATTTCCAGGCTCCCCGCCGCCGGGCCTCCCGCGGAGCTCCTGTCGGTCCTCTCGACGCGGCCCGTGGGGGTGGCTCGTGGCACGCGCAACGCCAAAGAAACTGGTTCGTGACTTCCAGGTGGGGGCCGATCTCGGCCTCGCCGGGCTGGCGGAATTGCCCCTGCCGGTCAACGCCGCTGAGGCGGTGCAGTACTTGTCCCGGTGTGAAATGTGCTCATCAGGGCTGTTGCTCGTCGCGCTCGTGAAATGGCGACACCGGCTCGAGGATCCGTCCGGGTCGGTCAACGCCTTCCTGGAACTGTCCCGGCGGGCGAGCGAGCAGGCCCGGCCCTTCCCTATCGACGCGCGGTTCTACCCGTTCAACGTCGCCGTGTGGCTGGGCCTCATCGTGGCGGGCGGATTCGATGAGCCGTTCCTGGACCACCTGGCCGCCCTTGACCTCATGGAGACGAGCATGGACTATCCGTTCGCGGTGAGCGACGCCGCGCTGTTCCGGCTCGTGCGGACAGGGTCGCTCCCGAGCGAGTGGGAAGACTTCATCCGGAGCAGGGCGCGGCGGGTCGATCGCTCGGGCCACTTCGCCGACTCGAACCGTGCGTACGCCGAGCTGATCCGGCAGTTGCGCGCTGGGGACGCAGACGCCGCGACCGGGCAGGTCGAGAGAGTCGGCGAGCTGTTCGAACGCCGCAACCCCACGACCGACTACTCGTGCCCCGACGGCGGGCACAAGTGCGGCCCCAACGTCGTGGATTACCGCCTCGGCGCGATCCTGCATCACTACCAGGCGGTTTTTGGCAAGAAGTACCCGCCGGACAAGTGCCCCCACGCCTGGGTCTGGTAGGGACATTCGTGCCCCAACCCGGTCAGCGCAACCACCCGGCGGGAAGCCGGACCGGCAGGCTAAGCGCGAGGGCCGGGGGCAGGCGCCTGGGTCGTCAACGCCCCCTGGACGCTGACCTCGGCGGCCCTCGCGTCCATCGGCGGGCGTCGATCCGGCGGGGTTGTGGGACCTGTGCTCCCCACCGGAAACGTTGTCACTCGAATGCCGGAAACGGGCGAAGGAAGCAGCAGACCGCAAATGCGAACCGGCCCCAGTGGAATGGCAATACCCGAGATCGGTGACACCAGCGACGGCCACCCCTCGTCATCGCAGACACGCATGCCGTCTCACAAGCCCCTCGTCAGCATTCAGGGGCGCTGACGAGCCGGCATCTGCTCCCGGCCTCCGTTACGCCCCCCATCCTGTCAGGCCCCCAGGCCGGGAGCAGATGCGGCAGACAACGCCACACATTGCAACAAACACCTCCGCGCTGTCGGCTGTTGGAGCCGCCTCGGCGACCAGAGTAAAGCCCGGGGTGACGCTTTGGGAACCCCAGGACTGCGAACCCCGGGACACGGATGACGGCTTTGCGGAGCCCCAGGATCGCCTCGTCCGTAGGATGACACCCTCACCACAGAGGGCCGCCCCATGCTCCCACCGCTCCTCAGCGTCGGCTCACGCCGCTGGTTCCTCCAGGCCGGCCTCGGCGCCCTCGCCCTGCCCGGCCTGGCCCCCGCCGCCACGCCGCGCAAGACCTCCGTCATCCTGTTCTGGCTCTCCGGCGGCCTCAGCCACATCGACTCATGGGACCCCAAGCCCGACGCCCCCGCCGAGGTCCGCGGGCCTTTCGGCACCATCGCCACCCGCGTCCCCGGCGTGCGCGTCTGCGAGCACCTGCCGCTCCAGGCCCGCATCATGGACCGGCTGACGCTCATCCGCTCCGTCGATTGCAGCGCCAGCGACCACACCCCGATCACCATGCAGGCCGGCAACGCCCTGGCCCGACGCACGAACGACGGCAAGGACGGCGGCGGCTACCCGTCGATGGGCGCCGTCGCCGCGAAGTTCCGCGGGCCCAACGACCCGGCGCTGCCGGCATTCGTCGGCCTCGCCGACTCGTGGAAGGCCGACGTGTGGGGCGCCGGGCACATGGGCCCCGGCTTCGAGCCAGTCAAGGGCGCCGAGCTGGCCGGACGGATGACCTTGCCCGCCGGCGTCACCGTGCCCCGCCTCGCGGACCGCGACGAGCTGCGCCGCCGCTTCGACGGGTTCCGGCGTAGCCTGGACCTGGGCGACACGGCAGCCCGCATGGACGGGCACGCCAGGCAGGCGCTCGACATGGTGGTGAGCGGCAAGGCGCAGAGGGCGTTCCGCCTCGACGACGAGCCGACCCGGCTGCGCGACGCCTACGGCCGCGACAGCATCGGCGAGAAGGCCCTCCTGGCCCGGCGTCTCGTCGAGGCAGGCACGACGTTCGTCCTCGTCAGCGGGGCGTGGGGCTACTTCGACCACCACGGCGACGAGGTCCGCTGGGGCGGCATCGTCAAGGGCCTGAAGCCGCTGCTGCCGCGCATCGACCGCGTGCTCCACGCGCTGGTCACCGACCTAGAGGCACGTGGCCTGCTCGACTCGACGCTCGTCGTCATGACGACGGAGTTCGGACGCGGGCCGGTCATCAACAAGAACGCGGGCCGCGACCACTGGACGAATTGCATGTCGATGCTGCTAGCCGGCGGCGGGCTGCGCCACGGGCAGGTGATCGGCTCGACGGATGACAGGGGCTACGCGATTAAGGACCGCCGCGTCGCGCCGGCGGACATCGCCGCCACGGTCTTCCATCACCTCGGCATCCGCCAGGACGCCCACTGGAACGACCCGCAGGGCCGGCCCGTGCCCGTGGTAACCGAGGACGGCAGGCCGATCCGGGAGCTGACATGACCACCAGGCCCGAGCCCGCCGCCGAGCCGCCGCCCGGCGGGATGGTCACGCCGTGGGCGGTGACCCTCGTGACGCTGCTGTGCGGCTCGACGGCGGGCTTCTGGCTCCTGGGGTACAACGAGTCGGCACGCGGGCGGGCCGGCTGGCAGTTCTTCCTGGCCGGGCTGTCGTGGGCGCTGTTGGCCGCGGTCATGGTCGTCGTGTTGGACCCGGATACCTCGCTGCTGGGCCTGATCTTGCCGTGCGGGGCCAACCTCCTCGTGCCCGCCCTGGTGATCGCGCTCGCCTTCCACCTCCACGGCGAGGAGTGCCGGGGCCAGAAGGCCGGCGCGCCGCGTGCCGAGGTGATCCGCATCGCGGTGATGGGCGCCCTGGCGTTCTACGGCGTGTGCCTCATCCTCTACATCATCATGCACCCGCCGCCCACCCGGCCCGGATAGGATGACGGCGTGGAGGGTGGCCCCGCCCGGTGAGGGTCGCTCGGCGTGGCGGGCGAGGCCGATAAGGGGGACCAGAAGATGCGTCCGCCGCCCTACCCCTGGGCCGCGTTCGCGCTGAGTGGTGATCGGCGATGACGGTCTTGTAGGTCGGGTTGTGCGAGGCGCCAGCCGAGTGAAGCCCGACGGGTGGACATGGCGCGTCCCGTCAGGCGTCGGCCCCCGCGGACCTCAACCCGGCCTGCCCAGCAGCGCCAGCATGGTCGCCTCGTCCGCCGACAGCCACTCCGAGCCGGCCACGTCGGGCCACGGCGTGCCGGCGAGGTAGGCCTCCGTCACCGCCGGGTGGACGTAGCAGCGGCGGCACACGGCGGGCGTGTTGCGCAAGGCGCGTGCCACCTCCGCGATGACGGCGGCGACGGCGGCCTTCCCCTCCTCCGGGCCGCGGGCGCGGAACACCTTCAGGGCCAGAACGCTGCCGCCCCAGGTGCGGAAGTCCTTCGCCGTCGCATCGACCCCGGACGCCTCGCGCAGGTACGCATTCACGTCGGCCGAATCGACCGGCCGCGCCTCGCCATCCTCGATGTACTGGAACAACTCCTGCCCGGGCAGCTCCTGGCAGCGGCGGATCAGCCCGGCCAGACGCCTGTCACGCAGCGTGATGTCGTGTGAGACCCCGCTCTTGCCCTTGAAGCGGAACCGCAGCGCGGCCCCCTCGACGGCCGCATGCCGGCTGCGCAACGTGGTCAGGCCGAAGGACCCGTTCGCCCGCGCGTACTCCTCGTTGCCGACGCGGATGAGGGTCACGTCGAGGAGGCGCACGACGGCGGCGAGGACACGCCGGCGCGGCATCCCCGGCAGGGCGAGGTCGGCGTCCGCCCGCGCCCGCAGGGCCGGCAGCGCGGCGCCGAACTCCGCGAGGTGGGCGAACTTGACCTGGTCACGGGCCGGCCGCCAGGCGGGGTGATACCGGTATTGCTTGCGGCCGCGGGCGTCGTACCCGGTTGCCTGGAGGTGACCGTCGGGACGCGGGCAGACCCACACGTCGCGCCACGCCGGGGGGATGGCCAGCGAGCGGATGCGGGCGAGGTCGGCCTCGTCGCGCAGCGGCGACCCGTCCGGCCTCAGATAGCGGAACCCCTTTCCATGCCTCCGGCGTCGCAGGCCCGAGGCCGCATCGCTGACGTATCGCAGGCCTGCCTCCCTGGCGTGGGCCGGCCCCTGGCTGGGTGCGCACACGGATCGACATCCCTCCGGGCGGGCGGCTCCCATGCAATCGGTGTGCCCGATGTCACGCGGTGTGCCGAGAGAATCAGTGCCCGCAGTGAGGAATGACGCTGCGTCATGGCGGCCCGTAGGCACCTCGCCCTCCACACCCGGATGCCTCTCGCGGTGGTACCGTATCGCCTGGATCGGTCGCGTAGGGCAGGCTGCCAGCCTGCCGCCGGGCCGCAGGCCTGGCCAGCAGGTGCGTCGCCCGCAGGGAACGCTTCAACCCGATCCGGTATGAGTCAATCGTCATAGGGCGGGTTGAAGTCGAAGACCCCCTCGCCGAGGGCCTCGGTGATCTGCCCCTGCCTGTCGGGGTCGTCGTCGATGCCGTCCACATCCCAGCAGATGGATTGAAGCTCGGGCATGGCCCCCTCCAGCTCCAGCGGCGCGTCCTCGCTCAAGGAGCCCTCGTTGACTCCCATCTTGAGAACCTCGAGCTGCCGCGCCAGCGGCCCCGCAGCCAGCGCGCCGATGCAGGCGTCGGTCATGTTCGTGTAGCTGAGGTCCAGCGCCTTGAGGGCCGGGAACGCCGAGGACGAGACGACGGCGGACACGCCCTTCTCGCTCAGACGCTCGTTCGACGAGAGATCGAGCGAGACGAGGCCGGGGAATGAGCCAGCGCCGAGCAGTTTGGCGCCACGCGGCGTCAGGCCGGCGCTGCTCAGGCCGAGGTGATGGAGGTCCTTCACCCAGCCGGCGGCGAGGAGGGCCTTGAGGCCGTCGTCGCCCATCTCGGAGCTTTCGAGCGACAGCCAGCGTAGGGCCGCGAAGTCCCCGCCGGCGAGGGCGGTGACGCCGGTCTTCTTCAGATACATGTCCTCGATGTCGAGGCCGACGAGGCGGCGCGACACGGGCGCCCTGGCGAGGGCCGCGCCGAGTGCCGCCAGGGGGTTGCCCTTCAGCCACAGGTAGCGGAGGGCGGGCCAGTCCACCTCGGCGAGGGCGGCGAGCATGTCGGCGGAGCGGCCCGAGGCGAGGCCGTCCAGGTGGAGCTTCTCCAAACGACGGAAGGCGAGGTTGGATAAGAGGGCGGCGTTGTGGGCGTTCGACGTGCCGGTGGTGGAGAAGGCCCGCAGACAGCCGAGATGCCGCGAGGCGTAGATCTCCTCGGTGCCGCGCTCGAGGTTGGCGTATTCGAGGTGCAGCTCGTCGAGACCGGACCAGTCGGCGGAGACGAGGGCGGCGGGGGCGTCGCCGCGGAGGATCGCGTGGCGCAAGGTGAGACGTTTGAGGGCCGGCGGGCGTCCGCGGGCGAGGAGCAGCCCGTTGCTCGCCTCGCCCCAGTCGCGGATGTCGAGGTCGGTGAGGCGGCCCATGATCGGGGAGCGCCACAGAGCCTCCAGCGCCGGCGGCCCGCAGACGAAGCAGTCGAGCTTGAGCTTCCGCAGACGCGGCAGGTCGGCGGCGGCGAGGGCGTTCGCCGCCGCCTCGGTGACCTGTTCGAGGTGCAGCTCGGTGATGCCGGCGAGCTGGGGCAGCTTGAGCAGGGCGGCCTGCTTGGCGTCCTCGATGGTGGCCTTGACGCCGACGAGGGGGGCGGCGAAGCCCCTGGCGGCGTTCTTGATGGCCGCCGCCGGGTTGCGAACATCTGCGATCTCCGGCAGGCCGCGTTCGAAGAAGAAGCGGTTGGGGTCCTTGCCGAACGCCTTGCGGCACCGGGCCTCCCAGGCGTCGAAGTGGGCGTTCCAGAAGCGGTCCGCCCGCGCCTTCAGCAGGGGGCGCTCGACGGACCAGTGCTCGTCGAGACGGCCCTCCTGCGTGCGGAGCCGGAGGTAGGCGGCACGCTCCTCCTCGCCGTGTTCGTCGAGCCAGTCTGCGTACACGAGGCGGTGGGCCGGGTCGTCCGGCGACTCGGCGATGGCGGAGAGGAAGGACGCTTCGCTGGCCATGTGTTGGGCCTCGTGTGGGCAGGGGGATCGTACCTGAAAGCGGATCCGCCTCAAGGTCGGCAGGCGGTCCGCCGATGCTGATTGTGCGGAAGATGAGGGCCGTGACGATGCCGACGCGCGCCGGTGCCTTGATCCTGATCGTATGCGCCGGGTGCGGCCTGGGGCCACGCGCGCTGCACCAGACGCGGCTGCCGTACAACGAGGCGGTCAAGGTCACGTCCGAGGAGCAGCTCCTCCTCAACATCGTGCGGCTGCGCTACAGCGACAACCCCAGCAGCCTGGCGGTGTCGTCCATCGCGGCCCAGTTCGAGGTCGTGAAGCAGCTCCAGCTCGTGCCGTTCTTCACCTCGGGCGGCGACGCCATGCCGCGCGGGTTCACGTCGCTGCTGCCGGGGGCGCAGCTCAACGGCTCGGACCGCCCGACGCTGAGCTACACGCCGCAGGACGAGGCCGAGTTCACCCGCCGGCTCTTCAACCCGCTGTCGCTGGACGGCGTGACGTACCTGGCGAAGACGACCTGGCCACTCAGCACGGTATTCCGCCTCTACCTGGAGAACCTGAACTGGGTGCCCAACGGGCAGACGGCGAGCGGGCCGACGCCGGAGACGCCCCCGGAGTACGCGGAGTTCCTGCGCGGCATCGAGGCGATGCAGAGACTGCAGGACCGCAACCGCCTGGCGATCCTGCTGGAGGAGACGGAGGAGAAGGTGGGCGATGCCATCCCCGAGGCGCGTGTGTCGGGCCGCGACCTCGTGGAGGCGGCCAAGTCGGGGCACGAGTTCAAGAAGGATGGCGCGAATTGGGGGCTGGTGAAGAAGAAGGAGGTGCCGTTCCTGCACCTCCACCCCGACGAGCGCGAGGGCGAGGACTGGCGCGAGGTGTGCCGTGTCTTCCGCCTGGAGCCGGGGCAGAAGAAGTACGAGCTGGAGGTGACGAAGTTGACGCCGTGGCCGAAGGAGTACCCGGAGAAGGGCGTGCGCGTGATCGACCTGGAGACGCGGTCATTGCTCCAGGTGCTGTTCTTCGTGTCGCACGGGGTCGAGGTGCCGCCGGAGCATCTGGCGTCGGGCGTGGCGCGGGCGACGCTGGGGCCGGGCGGCGAGGTGTTCGACTACGGGCCGATGATGAAGGGCCTGTTCAAGGTGCGCTGGTCGGCGGGCAAGAAGCGTCCGTGTGACGCCGCGGTGGCGGTCCCCTATCAGGGCGGGTGGTTCTACCTCGCCGAGGGCGACCACGACAGCCGGGCGACGTTCGCGTTCTTGCTGTACCTGTCGCGGATGGAGCTGGGCTCGAAGCAGGGCGGGCCGGTCCTGACGCTGCCGGTTGGCGGGCGCTGAGGGGCGGGCGGCATGGCACTTGCTTGACTCTCTCCCATACAGGCCGCCCGCCAGAGCGCCGGCGTGGCGCGGGGCGGCCCTGGGACAGAGATGCGGAGAGACAGCAATGAGCACCGCCACCGTGAAGAGCGAGAGCATGATGGAGAAGGCCTCCGGTGCCGTCGCCGGCGCCGGGCGGGCCGTGGGTGACATGGCCGCCTCCGCGGGCCGGTCGGTGGACCGGGCGGTCGGGGCCGTGGGCACCGGCATGGAGTCGCTGGCCGACTCGGCCCGGAAGAGCCTGCCGCACGAGGGGATGATGGGCGCCGCGAGCAAGGCCGTCGCCGACGGGCTGGAGAGCGCGGGCCACTACGTCGAGCAGAGGCAGTTGTCGGGGATGGCCGCGGACCTGGGCACCCTGATCCGGAAGCACCCGATCCAGTCGGCCTTGATCGGCGTCGGCCTCGGGTACCTCCTCTACCGCTGCTGCCAGGACTGACGCCTCGGGCGGCTCACACGGGGCACCCGGGCGACGGCGAAGGCCGTCGCCCGGGGCCCCTTCGTTCGTTGTTGCCCGATCGTCGCCGCCCGAGGACGGACGCCCCTCTGCCCCCACGGTCACGGCCGCCGCGCACACGTCATCCGCATGGTGAGCCTGGGCCGTGGCGACGTGTTCGCCGAGACGGTGTGCAGGCACCGCGGGTCCATGAGCACGATGTCCCCCGCCATCCCCGTCAGCTCGGCCACGCGCAGGAGCACGCCCGCCGACACGTACACCTCGTCGAGGTAGCGCCGCCGCTCGCCCGCCTCGCCGGGCGCGAACAGCGCCGCGAACCACGCCTCGCGGGACAGGCACGCCAGCGCCTCGTCGGTGGTGACAAGCCCTCCGGGCCGCCCGCCCGCCAGCACCCCGAGCCGGCGGTGCGACCCCG
The DNA here is from genome assembly GCA_964630925.1 of uncultured Alcaligenaceae bacterium. GTDB lineage: Bacteria > Planctomycetota > Planctomycetia > Gemmatales > Gemmataceae > RGDT01. The sequence continues at coordinate 141,580 of CAZVZK010000001.1, read as the reverse complement.
CGATCACCACGGTGGCACCGCCCTCCCGCCCGACCTCGTCGAGGAACACGAACCCCAGGAGCCCCCAGCCGCGCGCCTGCCCGGCGGCCGTCGGCTCATCGACATGCCACGCCAGGTGCGGCACCGCCCACACGCCCGGGATCGGCAGATTCGGCGCCGCCAGTCCGCCGTGGTCGCCTTCAATCGGCTCCCACACGCCGTCGCCGAACACGCCCGCCGCCGCCCTCCGCATCGCCGCCGGCAGCGCCGCGAACGCGGCACCACGCCCCACCTGCCACAGCTTCGCTTCGCTGCCCGGCGCAGGCCGGAGCGCGCCCGCAACCTCGACGAACGTCAGGCCCGCGGCCATCTCCAACACGCACGCGCGCATCGCCGCGATGTCACCCGCCGCGACGGCCGCCGGCACGCGCACGAACCCGTCGGCGTCGAACCGCTCGCGCTCTTTCACGAGCCACCTCGGGTGATGCCCAGAGACCGACCCAGGCACACCAGAGCATGACGCTGGCACACCAGAGCAGGACGCCCCCCGCGAGAACGCACCTTCTTGATCGGCACGGCCGACCAATCCGTGACAGCCGAAACCGTCCATCGCGGGCACGAAGGCTTCCGCTCTGTGTCCGGTGATCGTCTCCTTCGGCGGGTTCTGGCCAAGGCGGTGCTCATCCGGTTTTCTTGGATTCCTCTCTGTACAACGACGTAATACCATCTATCATGCGTTGTACGTCGTCAGACCGTATTGTACCTCGTCATACTTCACAAGAGCCGCACCATGAGACAAACGCGCCGGGCGTTCACCCTCATCGAATTGCTGGTCGTGATCGCCATCATCGCGATCCTGATCGGCCTGCTGCTCCCCGCCGTCCAGAAGGTGCGCGAGGCCGCAGCTCGCATGTCCTGCCAGAATAACCTCAAACAGCTCGGCGTGGCGTTCCACAGCCACCACGCGACGCACGGGTTTTTCCCGCCCGGCTTCACGTCGGCGACATCGTCGGTGGACGGCGACGGCCTCGGGCCGGGCTGGGGGTGGGCGGCGCACCTGCTGCCCTACCTCGAGCAGGACCCGCTGCACAAGCGGATCAACTTCCAGCTCGACATCCGCGACCCGGCCAACGCCTTCGCCCGGGTGCAACGTCTCCCTCTAATGCTGTGCCCGTCGGACACGCCGCGCTCGCCCACCTTCACAGTCGGCGACGATTCGGGCGCGGCGCTGTGCGAAGTGGCGTTCGGCAACTACGTCGGCGTCGGGGCGGTGCATGAGGTCTCCGGCTACCCCGACACGGGCGGCGGGCCGGAGTACCAGGGGTGCCTCCTGCGCAACAGCATGGTGCGCGTGACCGACATCACCGACGGGTCGAGCAACACCGTCCTCGTCGGCGAGAGGGCGAGCAAGCAGTCGCCCCAGACCACGTGGGTCGGGGCCGTCACCGAGGCGGGCGTGCCGCCGCTGGTCCCGGCATATGACACCGAGGGGCCGCCGGTGCTGGTGCTGACGAACGCGGGGACGGCGGCGGACGCGCGGGTGCCGAACAACCCGCTGGGCCACGTCGAGGACACCAACAGCCGGCACACGGGCGGCGTGAACTTCCTCCTCGCCGACGGCTCGGTACGGGCGATCAACAGCGGGATCCGGCCCGCCGTGTGGTCGGCGTTGGCGACGCGGGCCGGCGGCGAGACGTACGGCTCCGGCGACTTCTGAGGCAGGGGTTGGCATGACCTGGCGAATCGTTCCCGCGCTGGCCGCCGCCGTGTTGTTGGCCGGTGGGCTGATCTACTTGCTGACGCGCGGGCAGGAGCTGGCGACGCTCACCGGGCACACGGGGCCGGTGCGTGCGGTGGCGTTCTCGCCCGACGGCTCCGTCCTGGCGTCGGCGGGCGATGACGGCTCCGTGCGCCTGTGGGACACGGCGTCCAACACCCTGCGCACCACGCTGGCGGGCGCGAAGAAGGTGACCGGCCTGGCGTTCGCGCCCGACGGCACACTGCTGGCGGCGGCGGGCGCGGACGGGGCGGTGAAGTTGTGGGACGTGTCGGCGGGGGCGGAGGCGGCGACACTGCCGGCATCGAAGCGCGCCCTGAATTGCGTGGCGTTCGCGGCGGACGGAGCCGCGCTGGTGGCGGGGGGCGAGGACCGCTCGGTGTACCTGTGGCGGATGCCGGGCCGGGAGGCTCTGCCGGCGCTCACCGGGCACTCGAGGGCGGTCTCCGCCGTCGCGTTCAACGGGGCGACCTTGGCATCGGGCGGGGGTGACGGGATCAGGCTTTGGCAGTGGGCGGAGGGCCGGGCGGCGGGGCGCATCCCCGCCGAGGGGCGCGTGCAGAGCCTGGGGTACACGAAGGACGGGCGGATGATCGGGGCGGCGGGGGCCGGCCTCGGCGTGCGCTGGTGGAGGCTCGACGGGATGACGAAGTCGGAGCCGGCGGAGGTGCCCGGTTCGACGCAGGGATTCGCCTTCAGCCCCGACGGCACGCTCGTGGCGTCGGCCCACGAGGACGGCGCGGTGAAGGTGTGGAAGGCGGACGGGGGGGCCCCGGCGTTGACGCTGCGCGGGCACCGCGGGCCGGTGATGGCGGCGGCGTTCGCGCCGGACGGGCGGACGCTGGCCACCGCCGGCTCGGACGGCACGGTGAAACGCTGGGTGTGCCCATGACGCCCCCCATCCGCCGTCCCGTCCGTAGCCTATAGTTGGGCGAGGCAAGACGGGCGCTCGGGTGGAGGTTCGACAGATGAAGGCGGCTCTGTTCCGTTCGGCGGCGCTTCTCGCCTTCCTGGCCCTGGGGGGGTGCGGACAGTCGCCGGTGCCCGATCCGGGCCGCCCGGCGCCGGAGGTCACGGAGAAAAGGTTGGCCGCGTCCACCCCGGTGGACGTGGCCGCATGGCTCGCCGAGCCACGCGAGAAGCTGGCGAAGCTGGCGGACGAGCAGCAGAAGGCGTCGCTCGGCCGGCTGGCCGCCGTCCGCGACGGCAAGGCGGAGGCCGAGCTGCTGCCGACGCTTCGCGTCACCGTGCAGGCGCCGGTGTTCCGCGCCGCGGCCTACCGGGCGGCCGCGGGCTTCAGCCTGCCGGCGTACATCAAGGACGGGCCGGATGCCGAGGCGGCTCTCCACCTCGCCCGCCACGGCGACCAGGAGGCGGCCCTCAAACTGGCCGACGCCGCCTCGCGGCCCAGAGTCGAGGCGTTGAAGTTGGAGAAGAATTACCCCGTGGAGTGGACGCGGCTTGTCGGACTGACGCTGGCCGACGCCCAGCTACGTCTCGCCGCGGGGGACGCGGACGCGGCGGCGACGCTGGTCCGCGTCCACGAGCAGCTCGGCAAGCTGTTCGGGCCGACGGCCCGATCGTCGTCCCTCGCCAGCGTCCTCCTCGGGCAGGGTCAGCGGGCGTTGCAGATGGCCGCACTGGCATGGCGGACGCCGGCACACAACAAGCCCGGCCTCGCCGACGATGTGGAGAAGGCGCTCAAGGCGTGGGGCGAGGTGCCGCCGGCGCGTCTGCCGCTCCGTGCCAGGGCCGGCGTGGCGCACGGGGCGGACCTGGAACGCTTCGCCGACCTGCTCGGCCTACCCGTCCCCTCCGAGGGCCTCCTTGCGGGTGCCGCGTTCGCCGACGCCGACGGACGCCTCGCGGGGGTTCAGTTGGCGTACCGTTCCGGCATCGCCACGCTCTACCCGCGGACGGCGGACCTGGGCGTCTTCCTCGCGGAGCGTGGCATGCCGGGCGCGGAGCCGCGTAAGTCGGCGACGCTGTCCCGGCAGGAGTTCAATGGCCCCGGCCTGACGGCGGAGGTGGTCCGCACGGACCGCACGCCGCTGCTGGGGGCCATCGTGACGCTGGCTGTGCCGGGCGTGAAGCCGGCGGATCAGGCCGGTGACCCGCGTGCGTTCGGCCCGCTGCACCTGAGCCTGCCGTTCTCGGCCGGGCGCGACGCCCTCTCACCCGTCAAGGTGTCCGTGCCGCTGGAGGTCACCGAGGCGGCGCTCCTGACACGCCTGACGGCGGGGCTCGACGTGCCGGCCCCGGCGGCCGCCTCCGTCGGGCGGGCCTCGGATGCCGACCTCATCGCCGAGATGTCCCTGTCGTGGCCCAGGGAGATGCCGACCGACGACGCGGGCCGTCTGCTGGCCGGCCTGTGGGCGGCCAGGGGTAAGGCGGCGGTCCTGGCCCTCGACGAGAAGGCGGGCGGCGGGCTCATCCTCCAGTGGCAGTCGGCCAACACGCGGGCGAGCTTCCTGGCGCCGTACTCGGGCACCGGGGCGTCACTCACCGTGGTCGATACGCGCCCGGAGAAGGAGCTGCCCGCGCGTCTGGCGGAGGCCAAGGGCCGCGCGGCCAAGGAGCGCCAGGCCCGCATCGCGGCGGGCAAGCCAGACGCGCGCCTCCTGGGCGGGCCCGAGGCCATCAACGGCCTCGCGGCCGACGGCCTGCGCGTGGGCAAGACGAAAGGGGAGGCGGAGGCGGCTCTCGCCAGGATGCCGGACGGCAAGGAGTACAAGCACGCCAAACTCGCCGACGGCGTCAGCGTCACGACTCTGACGCAGCCGTCGCCGGGGGCGGAGTCGTGGGCGCGACAGGTGTTGGTGCGCTACGAGGGCGACAAGGTGGCCGAGGTCCGGGTACGGTATCAGGAGGGGTTGGCGAAGGTGAAGCCGGGCGCGGGGCTGGCGGAGGCGATGTCGGCCGACCCGCGCCTCGGGCCGGGCGAGACGGTGCCGCCCACCTGGGCGGGGCTGTGGGCGGACATCGACACGGGCAAGACGGAGATGCGGCGCTGGCGCGACGACCTCATCGAACGGACGTACCAGCGTGACGCCGCCGGCAGCGAGGTCGCGTGGCGGGCGCGTCCGGAGGATGGGCCGGCGCGGCCCTGGCGCTTCCTGGCGGCCGGCGCGGGCGGGGTGGCGCTGGGCGACGCCCGGGCCAAGGTCGTCGCAGCGTGGGGCGAGCCGGCCGCCAAGGGCGAGGAGCCGGAGGTGTTCCGCATGCCGGCGGCCTCGCCGTACGAGCAGGCGCTCGTGTGGTGGGACAAGGGCACGGTGGCGCGGCTGGTCCTGGTGGAGAAGGGCAAGGCCGAGCCCGCGGGGGCGATGGCGGCGGTGCAGCGTGTGTGGGGCCGCGACGTGGGCGGGCTGGGGTACATCCGCCGGCAGACGGGCGAGCGTGGCCCGGTGCTCGGGTCGCTGTTCTGGCACGACGACGCCGTCCGCGTTCAGGTGTTCGCGCAGAAGGACGGCCCCGCGGCGCGGGTGATGACCGAGTGGCGGCCCTTCCACCTCGGCGTGAAGAAGGGCGGCTGATCCGGCCTGCCCCGCTCCCTTGACAGAATCCCGATAATGTTGATGATGATTGCGAATGGGGTTCGGGGGGCGGCGCGATGACCGAGGAGGAGATCGGTGCGGCGAACCGGGAATTGGAGGGCGCGTCCGCGGAGGCGGTGCTGCGCTGGGCGGTGTCGCGGTTCTACCCCCGGCTGACGATGGCGACGGCGTTCGGGGCGGAGGGCTGCTGCATCCTGCACCTGCTGGCGGCCATCGAGCCGCGGGTGCGGGTGTTCAACCTCGACACGGGGTATCAGTTCGCGGAGACGCTGGCCCTGAGGGAGCGTATCCGCGAGCGGTACGGCATCGAGGTGGAGTATGTGCGGGCGGGGCAGTCGGTGGCCGAGTACGAGGCGGAGCACGGCGGGCCACTGTACCGCATCCGCCCGGACCAGTGCTGCCACGACCGCAAGATCGTGCCGCTGCGCAAGGCGGTGGAGGGGTACACGGCGTGGGTGAGCGCCATCCGCAAGGAGCAGACGGGCGACCGTGGCCGGGCGTCGATCGTGCAGTGGGACCGGAAGTTCAACCTGGTGAAGGTGAACCCGCTGTTGAGCTGGACGCGGAAGGACGTGTGGGAGTTCGTCCTGAAGAATGACGTCCCGTACAATCCCCTGCACGATCAGGGCTACCCGAGCATCGGCTGCTGGCCCTGCACGGCCCCGGCCGGCGAGGGCCAGGACGAGCGGGCCGGGCGCTGGGCGGGGACGGGCAAGAAGGAGTGCGGGCTGCACGTCATCGAGGTCAATGACGGCGGGGGCATTTGAGGCGTCAATATGCGTATTTCGGCCACGGCGGAGTATGCGTGCGCGGCGATGCTGGAGCTGGCCGGGTCCTTCGGGCAGACGAAGCCGGTGCAGGCGCGGTGCATCTCCGACAGCACCGGCATCGACGCCGGCTTCCTCGTGCAGATCCTCCTCGACCTGAAGAAGGCCGGGCTGGTCACCAGCACGCGCGGCAAGGCGGGGGGGTATCAGCTCGCCCGCTCGCCGGACATGATCACGCTCGCGGAGATCATGCTCGCCATCGCCGACCGCACCATCACGCCGCGCTCCGAGCTGTCGAAGCTGAAGAACGGCCCCATCGTCGAGGTGCTGCTCGACGTGTGGCAGCAGGTCCACGCCGAGGAGCTGAAGGTGCTGCAACGGCACACGCTGGCCGACCTGCTCCGCCGTACGCAGGATAACGCACTCACCTACGCCATCTGACCCCGGGTCTCACGCCGCCGGCCCGCCGGTGCAGCGCGCCAGCATCGCCGGCAATAGCCCCGCGAGACGGCGGGCCTCGTCCGCCGTGTTGTAGAAGTTGGTCGAGAGCCGCACCAGAAGCCGGTCCGGCCTTTCGATGACGTTGACCTCGATTCGCTCCTCCCACAGCTCCTTGCGCAGGCGGGCGGGGTCGGTGCCCGGCGGGGCCTCGAACGCGCTGAGCGGGCCGCTCATCTCCTGGCTCGCCGGCGTCGCCGGAGGCAGGAACGCGAACAAACGCTTCGCCCCCGCCGCCAGCTCGCGCTGACGCTGACGGATCGCGTCGAAGCCCAGGCCTGCCTGGAAGTCGATCGCCTCGGGGACGCACAGCCACGGCACCACGTCGCGCGTGCCCTCGAACTCCAGCCGGCGCAGCCGGGCCGTCGACCCGTACTCGTCGGGGGCGTCGAGGTCGGCCGCCGTCGTGTGCCAGCCCCAGGAGACGTGGAACGGGGCGAGGCGGTCCTCGGTGCCGGGGCCGAGGTGCAGGAAGCCGGTGCCGCTCGGGGCCAGGAGCCACTTGTGCGCGTTGCCGGCGTAGAAGTCGGCGGGGATCGTGGCGAGGTCGAGCGGCAGGAAGCCGGCGGCGTGGGCGCCGTCGATCACGGTGACGATGCCGCGCCGCCGCGCCTCCTGGCACAGCTCGCGCGCCGGCAGCACGAGGCCGGTCGGCGACAGCACATGGCTGAAGAAGAGGACGCGCGTCCGCGGCGTCATCGCCTTGACGGCGGCCTCGATGATCGGGCCGGGCTCCTCGGCCATCGTCGGCAGCGGGAAGGTCCGCAGGGTGAAGCCGAGGCGGCGGGCGGCCCGCTCCCAGCACCAGTGCATGGCGAGGTATTCGTGGTCGGAAAGGAGGACCTCGCCGGGCCCGGCGATCTGGAGCGAAGATGCGACGAGGTTGATCGACGCCGAGACGTTGTTGGTGAAGAGCAGGCGGCGCGGGTCGCAGCCGAGGAAGGCGGCCAGGCGAGTGCGGGCGTTCCAGAGCAGGGGCGGCATGCGGCGGACGAAGAAGTCCATAGGGCCGGCGGCGAGCTGGCAACGCAGCTCCGTGGCGCGTTCGAAGACGACGCGGGAGAGGGGGCCGAACGAGCCGGTGTTAAGGTTCGTGACGGACGGATCGAGCATCATGGCCGCCCGCGCGGCGCCCCAGTCGATGGACATGCCTCACCTCGACCCGTGGCCGGCGAAGTGGGCATTGTACGGGCGGGGGCGGCTACTCGAACAGCCGTCGGACCGGGACGGAGAAGCCCGGCAGGACATCAGGGATAGTGAGCGTGTCGGCCTCGAACAGGATCTCTTGCGAGCCGTCCTGCTGGTAGATCGAGACCGTCCGCCGGTCTGGGTCGATGATGATGACGGCCAGCACCCCGCAGTGGAGGTACTCCAACATCTTGGTCAGCAGCTCGACCCAGGTATCCGACGGCGACTTCACCTCGGCCGTCAGCTCCGGGGGAGGGATGGTGCCACGAGGCATACTCCCTCGGGGGATTCGGCCGTAGCTGGCGAAACAGACATCCGCCCCGCGCACCGAATCCGGCCCCGCACCGGTCTGGATGTAGGTGTCGTTGCCCAGGACGTGCCCCAGGTCCGCGGCCTCGACGTGATTTCCGATGAGCCGAAGGAGGGTCCCGCAGACCTTCCCGTGCATCCCGCCAGGCATGCCGGCCTCCTTGACGACACCCTTCACGAGTTCGATGGGCGGCTCGTGTTTCATCGCGACGAATTCCGCCGCCGTGACCAGCCTACCGCTCGGCGGTGGCAGCGGGGCCGCGATCAGCGCGCTCATCTTCCCTTCCCTCCTCCTCCGTGAGGCGTCACCCCGCCGGCTTGATCTCCACCGCCAGCGGATCGACCCAGTGCTTGTTGCGGGCGTTGTAGTACAGGTACGCCCGGCTCGCCGGGCCGCGGTACGTCCCAGGCACCTTGGCCACCACGTCGAACGGCACCTCCACCGTCTGGCCCGCCTCCAGGCCTCGCCAGTACAGCACGACCTCGCGGCCCCTCACCTCGAAGGCGCTCAGCAGCGGCGCCTTGCCGTCGGGTGGGAGCTTGCAGTGGGAGCGTAGCTGCTCCAGGTTCTCCGGCAGCGAAACGCCGGCCGGCAGGCCGATCACCGCCGTCGCCATGCCCTGCACGGCGCCCGTCTTGTTCTCGACGCGCACCAGCACGCGGGCCGTCTCGCCCTCGGTCAGTATGGGCTTCGACAGCGACGCCGACAACTTGACGAGCTGCGTCGGCTCGTTGGCCGGCTTCAGTGCCCTGCACGACCACGACAGCGTGTGCGGGTACGCCGCCCCGTTCGTCAGCTCGGCCCGCAGCTTGCCCGCGACGCCGGCCTTGAACAGGGCCTCGGGCGCCGGCACCTCCAGCGAGACCGCCTCGGACGCCTTCGCCGGGACGGTGACCCGCGCCACCTCGCGCTCGCCGTGGTACAGCACGAGGTCGGCGTCCTTGCGGCCCGCCGTCTCGTTGGCGGAGTGGGCCAGCAGCGCCTTCAGCGCCAGGATCGTCGCCTGCGTCGAGCCGAAGCTGCCCGAGCCCTGCCTCTGCGTGCCGATCCACTTGACCGCGGCCTGCACGTTCCTGGCGAAGCCGACGCGGTCCGACCGCAGCCAGCCGATGACCGCCAGGGAGGTCGCCTCGATCTGGAGGTCGATGCCGCCGGAGCGCGTGATGCTCGTCTCGGCGTCCAGGCTGCCGTCGGCCTTCTGCGCCTTGGCGACGCGGGAAAGCAGCTCCCTGGCCTCCTTGGGCTTGCCGGCGTTGCAGAGGCCGAGGGCCACGAGTGAGGTGAAATAGGGGTCTGCATTCTTGCCTGCCGTCGCGGTCAGGGCGTCCTGCTCGGCGGACAGGTCCTCCTTGCCGGTCTCGGTCAGCGCCCACACGATGTAGGCCGACGTGACGTGGGCCGGTGCCCCGCCGAAGCGATCCAGCGCTTTCGTGCTGCGGGCGAAGCCGCCCTTGCCGTCACGGATCGAGAGCAGGTGGGCGCGGGTGCGTTCCATCATGGCGGAGTCCACGGGGTGGAGCCGCGCCATGTCGTGGAACTGCAACAGGCCGTAGGCCGTCAGGGCGTCGTGCGGCGGGGCGGTGCCGCCGAACCACTCGTAGCCGCGCTTCGCCTTCGTCGCGGGGTCCTGGCACTCGAAGCCGGTCAGGCGCGTGTAGCCCTTGGCGAGGAGGGTGCGGGCCTTCTGCTCCACGTTGGGCCTGGCGGTGCCGGCGGCCTTAAGGTAGTCGAGGACGAGGATATTAGGGTAGTTGGAGGACGAGGTCTGCTCGAAGCAGCCGTTCGGCTCGCGGAGCAGGCCCTCCAGGCCCCTCGACAGGTCGGCGAGGGGCGAGGGGTACAGATCGACGCGCATCTTCAGCGAGCCGGGGATCATGTCCGCCGGGAGGCCGACCTTGTGCGTCGCGCTCTTCTCCAGCAGGTCGCTGGAGCTGCCCTCGACGGGGAAGCCGTCGGGGACGACGCGGGCCGTCTCCTTGACGGCGTCGCCGGCGAAGACGGCGCCGCGCGCCTCCAGGGTGATCGACGCCTTGCCGTCCCTGCCGTTCGGCTTGACCGGCAGCAGGAAGCGGCGGGAGCCATTCGCGGGGACGGAGAAGCCGAACGGCTCGCGGGCGACTTCGAGGCCCTCGCTTCCAGTGACGGTGAGCCTTCCGTCGAGGGGGCGGTCCACGGTGCTGGCGACGCTGACGGGGACGAGGGGGCGGTCGGTGTCGGTCAGCTCAGGCGGGAGCTTGACGGCGAGGTTGACCGGCAGACGCGAGTCGATGAACTTCGTGGCGGCGCCGAGGCGTCCGTCGAGGGTGTGGGCGAAGACGGCGGCCTGGAAGCGCGTCACGCTGTCGGGGAGCTGGAACTCGACCTCGCCGGCACCCTCGGGAAGGACGAGGACGGGGTGCCAGTACACCGTCTCGGCGAAGTCGGCCCTGACGGACGGCGACAACGCCTCGGGCCGGACGTGGGCGTACTCGCGGTAGACGAGCGGCTGATAGTGGGCCGCCGCCTCCTTCGCCTCGCGGGCCTTGGGATCGATGCGGTCCATGAAACGGGCGCCGCGCCCCCCACCCGCCATGCCGGGGGCGAAGAAGGCGGCGTCCTTCTTGGTGGGCTTGCCGTCGGCGGCCGGGGCGTTGATCCCAGAACGCCGGGCCTCCAGTTCGCGGGCCTGGTCCATCAGGGCCTGGAAGGCCTGACCCCGCACGGCCGCGCGGGACTTGCCGGCGGTGGCAAGGGGCGAACCGCCTTTCCCGCCGCCCATCCCAGAGGGCGGGGCGGGCATCGCCGGGGGAGCGCCGCCAGGGACCGGGGGGCCGCCGATCATCGGGGGGCCGCCGAAGGCGCCGCCGATCATCGGGCCGCCCCAGGGGGCCAAAGGTGGCCCGCCCGGCAGGCCCGGCCGCACGCCGCCGGCCATCGGAGGGCCGCCGGCGAAGCCGCCCTGATTTCGCTCGCGGTCTTCGGGCCGGTCAATCGCGAGGGCGTCCTGGAACTCCTCCCGCGGCAGTCGCGCGATGGCGGTGCCGGTCTCCGAATCCAGAAGCGGCCGCTGTGCGGAGTCGCCCATCTTGATGCCGGCGAGACACACCAGCAGCACGGCGCACGACGCGCCGACCAAGCCGGACAGCCACGCCGCCTGCTCCTTCTCCACACGCGAGAGCACACGCCACGCGGCGAAGATGGCCGCGGCGGCCAGCAGCGCCAGGGCGACGAGACGCGCGAGACGCAGGAGCCGGGCGTTCTGCTCCAGCGTCGCGACGGCCGCGAGGTACGCCGGATCGGCGGACGCCTTCTTCCAGCCCTCGGCGGCCTCCGCGTGCTTCGCCAGCAGGCGGTCCTCCTCGGCCTCGAAGTCGGCCAGGGCCTTGTCGATGCGCTCCTGGTCGAAGTCGGTGCGGTGGGCGGCGGAGTGGCCGATCATGACCAGCAGGCGTTCGCCGTCGCTCTCACGCTGCTGCCGCTCGCTCTCCGGCAGGCTCTCGCCTTCCTCGCGCAGCCGGCCCTTGAACTTCTCGGGGGCGGCCTCCGCGAAGCGGCGCCAGCCCTGCGTGCCGAGCAGGTGGTCCAGCACCTCGCCGGCCCGCGGGTGCTGGCCGATCAGGAAGTCGGCGTGCTCCAGATCCTCGGCCCGTCGGACCTCGCTCGCCAGCAGGAAGTGCGTCGGCATCGTCCGCGCCGTGCGCTCGTCGGCCATCCCGAGCAGGGCCTGATCGACGACCGCCACCTGGGCGATCACCGGCACCGGCTTCTCTTTTTCGTCGGTCGCGAGGATCTTGATCTTCGCGCGGTCCGCCGGGGGGTAGTACTTGCTGCCGGGCAGGATCGACACGTCCACCCGCTTGCCCGGATGGCGGTACACCAGACGCTCGGCCACGGGGCGCAGGTGCTTCTGCTCGGCGCCGGTGTGGACGACCTCGAAGACCGTGATGCGGCACACGCCGCCGACGGGCGAGGAGGATTCGAGGATCGCCTTCGTCGCGCCGGGCTCCAGGTACGCCGAGTCGAGCAGGGTGTCGCGGCAGTAGGCGCCGACGAGGAGCGTGCGCGGCTTCGACGACTCGACGCGGACGGTGAACGCCTCGTCGGGGTGGAAGACGCCCTTGTCCACGCGCAGGGCGACGCCGTCGGGCTGCACCTTGGGCAGGGCCACGGCGGCGATGCCCGAGGGCGAGTCGATCCGCAGGGTGTACGTCTTGTCGGCCTTGGGCGTGAAGGAGAACGAGCCGAGGCCCTGGTTGACGCCGGGCTCCCTCTCGTCGTGCATGGTGGACGCGGTCACGTCGAGCGGCTTGCCATTCTCGAGCAGGGTGCCGGACACCTGGGCGGGCTTGCCGGCGGGGGTGCGGGCGGAGAAGTACACCCGGCCCGGCAGGCCGGCGACGAGGTCGCCGCCCTCGGGGAAGAACTCCACGTCGAGGCGGCCCAGGACGATGGGCAGCGGCCGCGACGAGGTCTCGGGGGTGCCGGGGTCCTTGAACTCGACGCTCACGGAGCCGAGGCCGCGCTGCATGACGCGGGGGAGCTGGAAGCGGAGGACGGCCTCGCCGTTGTTGAGCTTCGCGGAGGCGTGCCCGGCCTTGTGGCCGTCGATGAACACGGAGCCGACGACGGGGATGTCGCCGAGCGGGCCGCCGTCGAGACGCTTCGCCTTCGCCAGCACCTGCACCTCGTCGCCGGGGCCGTAGCTGGGCTTGTTCAGCTCGATCTTGCGGTCGAGGCGCGGCTTCTTGTACTCGCTGACGATGAACTTGCGGGTGACGGGCTGGAAGCGTCCGCCGTCCTCGTGGACGGTGAGGGTGTACTCGCCGCCGGGGGCGTCAGCGGGCAGGCCCAGCTCGCCGGCGCCGAGGCCGGACAGCGGCTTGCCGTCGGGGCCGCTGGCCTCGGTGAGCTTCTTCGTCGCCTCCTCGTAGCGGCGCAGGGTGGTGAGGCCGGCGGCGACGGGACGCTCGGGGCCGGAGGGCGGCGTCAGGGTGTAACGCAGGAGGAGCGGCTCGGCCGGCGGGGTGAGGGTGGCCCTCTCCAGGGTGAGGGAGCGGAAGTGCACCACGTCGCCCGGCTGGTACATGGGGCGGTCGGTGGTCAGGTGCGTCAGGTACACGGGCTGGGTGAGGCGGACGGCGCCGGTGAGGCTGAGCGGCCTGCCGCCCTCGCCCGGCTTGACGTTGGCGCGGGTGGCGGTGACGTGCATCGCCAGGGTGCGGCCCGCCTCGACGGGGAGCGTCGGCGGGAGGTGGACCTTGTACAGGCCCTTCTCGACGCGCTCGACGCGCGGACGCGCGCTCACGGACGCCGCCATATCCTTCTCGGCCTTGTCGTCCCCCTTGGCGCCGTCCTTGCCGAAGCCGAAGCCGCCGCCCTTGCCGAAGGCGCCCGGCTTCCTGTCGTCTTCCTTGGCGCCGGGCTTGCTCTCGCCCTTGCCGCCGGCCTTGGCCTCCTCCCCGGCGTCGCGGGCGCCGACGGAGACCCGGAGGTCGGCGTCGGCGGGCTTGCCCTCGGGGTCGAATGACCGCACCTGGTACTCGGCGGCGGCGCCGGCCTGGACGGTGTGCGGGCCGGACACGACGAGACGCAGCTCGCGGTCCTTGATCTCGCGGTGGACATCGGCGATGCCCTTGTCGCGGGCGTCGGCGGCGCTGGCGAGGAGGCGCGAGGCGTCCTCGATCTCCTTGCGGGCCTCGGCGGCGGCGGCGGAGTACTCGGCGACGGCGCGGCGGGCCTCGGCGTGGCCGGCGGCGGCGCGGTAGGCGGGGATGGCGAGGGGGGAGAGGGTGATCAGGACGCAGGCGGCGGCGACCCACCCGGCCCAGCGGCGGGCCCTCTTCGGCTGCCTGGGGCGGAGGGGCAGCAGCACCGGCTCGGGGGCGGGCGGCGCGAACGACACCTCGGGGAACGTCTGCATGGCGGCGGCGGCGAGGAGGCGTTGCTGGGCGCACGCCGTCTCCAGGGCGGCCTGGCACTCGGGGCAGCCGGCGAGGTGCGAACGCAGATCCTGCTCCTCGGCCTGGTCGAGCAGGCCGTAGAGGTGATCGAGGAGGAGTGCCTGGCAGGCGGTGCAGCCGTTCATCGTCGTCATCCTTCAGAAGACCGGCGTGTGCCGGGAGGAGCTTGAATCGCGTGGGGAGGCGTCAGGGGGCGAGGGCCTTCTTCAGCTTGTGCAGGGCGGCCCGCATCTGCGTCTTGACGGTGCCCACGGGGCGGTCGGTGTTCTCGGCGATCTGCTCGTAAGTCAGCTCGCCGTTCTGACGCAGCAGGAAGACCTCCTTCTCTTCCGGCCGCAGCAGGTGGAGGGCGTTGCGGAGCAGGTCGAGGGACTCGCGTTCCTCGGCCGGGCAGGGCAATGTGGGGGCCTCGACGGGTGGCATGATGTCGCCTCCGAGGAGCGGCTTGACGCGTCTACGCCAGGCGCTACGTTGCAGGTCGCGGGCGGCGTTGAGGCCGACGCGGAAGATCCAGGCCCGGAGGTTCTGGACGTCGGGGAGGCCTTCCTGCGTCCTCCAGCAACGGAGGAAGACCTCCTGGGCGATGTCCTGGGCGTCGTCCTGACTGCCCAGCATGAACCACAGGGTGCTGACGAGCTCGTCTTTGATCTCGTTGAAGGTGCGCAGCAGCAAGTCCGCCCACGCCTCCGGTGAGGTGGGCCGGGCGCCACACGGGCCGGGGGCAGAGTCAGCCCCGGAGTCGGTCTCGACGTCCGTGTTCAGCGGGGCGACCAGGCTGCTGACAGGTCTCGTCATGCCGTCACCCTTCCGACGAGGCTGGCGTGTCGAGGGATTGCTCATGGGTGGGAATTGGTGAAGGGAGGCGCGAGGTTCCATCCCCGCACGATCGGCTCTTCCAGGGTAACCGGGCGGGGGCGCGGGGGCAAGGGGGCCCAACAGCCCAATCACGGCGCGGGCCTTGCGGGTGACGGTTGAAATATCAACGGCCGCCCGCCGTACACTAAGATAGGGACACCCAAGGGGGCAGGACGATGGCGCGGAAACAGAAGACGCAGCCGGACGGCATGCTGGTGGCGGCGAAGCACCTCCTGGCGGCACGCAAGGGGATCGCCGACCCGGGCGTGCTGCCGGCGCTGGCGACGCTCAGCGAGCGCGAGCCGGTGCTGGCGAACTACATCGGCGAGGCGCTGGCGGCGATGTCGGGCCGGCTGGCGCTGTCCGGGGCGCCGACGGACCTCGTCCGTGGGATCCACCAGGAGTCGCTGCTCGTGGCGCTGTCGGCGCTGGAGGCGCAGCGTGCGGCGACGTACGAGCTGTGGGAGGGGACGACCTTCGGCACGCTGCTGGGGGACCTGGTGAAGCCGGAGGCGTCTCCCGAACCGGAGCCGGAGGTGAAGAAGAAGCCGCGGAAGAAGAAGGGCGAGTGACTGGCTTACTCGGCCCCCTCACGGGGGGCCGCTCGCCTGGAGTCACACGACTCGAGGAACCCGCGCACCGCGGCGAAGAAGTCAGCGCCCGTCGGCGGGGAGTGGCCGAGGCGCTCGATCATCATCAGGCGGCTGCCCTCGGCGGCGGCGGCGTGCAGACGCGGGCCGTGCCCCGGCG
This sequence comes from uncultured Alcaligenaceae bacterium, assembly GCA_964630925.1. Lineage (GTDB taxonomy): Bacteria > Planctomycetota > Planctomycetia > Gemmatales > Gemmataceae > RGDT01. Next base: position 125,960 of record CAZVZK010000001.1, on the reverse strand, counting down.
GGATCACCGGGTCGGCGGTGCCGTGCGCGATGAACAGGCGCACCTTCGGCACCTTCGCCAGGTTGTTGAGCTGGTTGCGGACGAGCCACCGGGCCGGCAGCCAGGGGAAGCGGTACTGCGCCATGTCGGGGAACGACGTGAAGGCGCCCATCGTGATGACGGCTTTGTGCGGCAGGCGCGTCGCCATGTCGATGGTGATGGCGCCGCCGAGCGACTCGCCGAGGAGGATGATGTCGCGCGCGGCGACCTTCTTCTCCTTCACGAGCCAGGCGTGGCAGGCGTCGCCGGCGGCGTACAGCGCCGACTCGACGGGCGCGCCTCCACTGTTGCCGTAGCCGGGGTAGTCGTACACGAGCATCCCCTGCTTGAAGCCGTGCTTGCGCCAGAGGTCGGCCTGCCAGTCGCGGTGGCTCAGGTTGCCGCCGTTGCCGTGGGAGAGGAGGATCGCGCCGTCGGCGGGGGACCAGCCCGGCGGCTCGTGCCAGCGGGCGCGGATGGGCGTCCCGTCGGCGAGGGTGACGGTGAGGTCCGTGGCGCCCGGAGGCGGGGGGGAAACCTCCTTGTCGGCCCAGGAGCCGGGGTGCAACAGGCGCGTCTCGAGGAAGAGGAGCATGAGCAGGATCACCACATAGGCGTAGACGAGCAGCGCCAGCCGGCGCAGCCACGGGCGTGCCGTCCAGAACGGCACATCACGCAGGAACAGGACGCCCAGGGCCGTGTTCTTCGGCGGCGGGGGCGGCGGGGTCGTCATGGGGCTTGCTCCATCGGCACACGATCAACGCGGTCAAGAGTAGCACGCAAAGGAGCTGCGCGAAGGCGTCGCCGATGAGGGCGTAGACGCTCGGGCGCGAGTCGATGGGCACGTCGGCGACGACGACGCACGACATCTTCTTGAAGCGGCCCCACTCGTTGGCGGGCATCGAGCGGCGCTGCCGCGGTGGGACGACCCACGCGGCGCCGCCCGGGTAATACTGGCGCGGCGTGAGGACGCGGCCCGAGCCGTCGATGACGGCGGAGACGCCCATGTTGACGGCGCGGACGAGGGAGCGGCGGGCCTCGACGGCGCGGAAGCGCGAGATGGCGAGGTGCTGGTCGTGCTCGCTGGTGCCGTCGAACCAGCCATCGTTGGAGATGTTGACGAGGAAATCGACGCCGGCGTACTCGCGGCCGATGGCGGCGACGGTGTCCTCGTAGCAGATCATGACGCCGAAGGTGGCGCCGGGGATGGAGAAGCGTGTGAAGCGCTTGCCGGGCGTGACGCCGTAGTCGCCGGGGTACGGCGCGAGCCAGCTGAGGAACTTCAGCCAGCGCTGCATCGGGATGTACTCGCCGAACGGGACGCGGTGCGCCTTGTCGTAGCGGTCCAGGAGACGCGGGTTGCCCTGGCCGAACAGCAGGGCGGAGTTGAACTCCAGCGGGTTGTTGAGGTCGTCGCGGAACTCGACGACGTTCAGGCCGATGAGGTGCGCCGCCGGGAAGTCCGCGACGAGCTTGTCGGCGCTCTCGGCGGGCTTCGGCAGCGGCCTGCCGTCCATCTCGGCCCACGCGCCGGGCCTGGCGGTCTCCGGCCAGACGAGCATCAGGGGCTTCTGCTCCATCGCCAGCCGGCACAGGCCCCGGTACTCCTCCTCCTGGGTGCGGAACGCCTCCTCGCGCATCCTGTCGTCGAACCACACGGCGTTGCGGATGCGCTGGTCGATGCTCCCCTGGAGCAGGGCGATACGCGGCCCCGGCACGTCGGCCTCCTGACGCAGCCGCCACATGCCGTAACCCAGCGTGCCGCCCAGCACCACGCCGACGATCACTGCCTGCACGAGCAGGGCCTGGGGCGTGAAGCGTGGCTTCTGCCAGCGGGCGGCGACGGCCTCGTACAGCAGGCCGTTGGCCATCGCGACGACGAAGCTGACGGCGTAGACGCCGCCGAGGTCGGCGATCTGGACGGCCTCGAGGAATTCGTGCTGCGAGTGGCCGAGGAGGAACCACGCGAAGCCGCCGGGCCAGTCGTGCCGGTAGTGGCCGAGGATGAGCGTGGCGAACCCGCCGGCGAAGTTGGCGCGGAAGTACTCCATCGCCACCCACACGAGCGGGAAGGAGAACGTCAGCGCGAGGCCGAGCCGCCTCCACAGGAGACGCACGAGGTACAGCGCGAGGGGGTAATGCAGCGAGAAGTAGGTGCCCAACACGAGCCAGGCGAACGACATGCGCCAGTCGGCGACGGGCACCCAGCTGAGGCATCCAAAGGCGACGGGCAGCGCGCCGAGCCAGCAGAGGAGGTACAGACGCGGATGTCGCTCACAGGCTGCCAGGGAGAGCCACGGCACAAAGGCGACCCACGCGAGCCAGCCGAAGTTGATCGGGAAGAAGGAGGCGTAAAGGAGGGCGGACGAGACACCCGCGCACGCCAGGAGCCGCCAGGATGAAGGCATGATTAGACGTCCAGGGCCAGTGTTTCCACAGCCGCGCCGGCGGGCAGGGTCACGTCGCCAGCGGGCAGGACGATGAGGGCGTTCGCCGCCAGCAGGCTCACGAGGTCCGCCGACGCCTTCCACGGGACTGCCCGCACGGTGTCGCCCTCAATCGCCGCCGGGTGGTAGGTCGGGCGGTCGCTCCGATGGGTGAGCGCCTCGGCGAGAGGGAGCGTCTTGCGGGGCAGGCCGACGCGGGGCCGTCCGGCGAGTGTATCGAGGGATGGGCGGACGAACAGCTCGAAGCAGACGAACGCACTCACGGGGTTTCCCGGCAGGCCGAAGACGAGCCGACCCTCGGGTATCGATGGGGGTGGGCCTTCGGCTAATCCCCCCCCCGCCCCCCCCCGCGTGGTCCCGAACAACAGCGGCTTGCCGGGTTTCATGTTGACCTTGTGGATGTGGGCCGTCACGCCGAGCGAGGCGAGGACGCCGGGGACGAGGTCGAGTTTGCCAGCGGAGACGCCGCCGGCCAGGACGAGGACATGGGCCGACCCCAGGCCCTCTGCGATGAGCGGGGTGAGCGACTCGACGCTGTCGCGGCCGATGCCGAGCAGGTGGGGCGCGGAGCCGGCCTGGCGGACGAGGGCGGCGAGCAGTGGGCCGTTGGAGTTACGGATCTGTCCGGGGCCAGGGCCATCCGGCGGCTCAACCAGCTCGTCGCCGGTCGCGAGGATGGCGACACGCGGCGGCGGGATGACGCTCACGGTCACACGCCCCACGGCGGCGAGGACGCCGATCTCCTGCGGGCGCAGCGGGGTGCCGGCGGCGATCAGTTCCTTGCCCCGAGGGTATTCACTGGCGCGGCGGTGGATGTTGGCGCCGGGCCTGATGGCAGGGACGGTGACGACGCCCTCGCCCTGGATGGTGGTCAGCTCGTGCGGGATGACGGCGTCGGCCCCGTCGGGGATCGGCGCGCCGGTCATGATGCGGACGCAGGTGTCGGGGCGGAGGGTGAACGTCGGCATCTGGCCGGCGAGGATCTCGCCCGCCACGTCGCGGTCACCGGGGCCGTCGGCGGCGCGGACGGCGTAGCCGTCCATGAGCGACTTGTCGAAGGGCGGCATGTCGAGGTCGCTGAGGATCGGCTCGGCGAGGACGAGGCCGGGCGCGGGCGCCGACGGCTCCGGCGGCAGCGGCCGGCAGCGGGCGAGGATGGCCTGGAGGGCTTCGGCGGCCTGGAGCATGCGAGGGTCTCAGGGCAGGAGGTCGTTGACGGCGAGGTGGCCGACGGTGACGCCGTCGAGGACGACGGGGACGGCCTGACCGGGGAGGAAGACCTGCTGTTGGGCGTAGGCGGGGGCGGCGCAGGGGCCGGAGGGGAGGGTCAAGACCTCGACCTGGCGGTCCACGAGGTTGACGATCCAGTAGACGGGGATGCGTGCGTCGGCGTAAAAGCGGGCGGAATCGACCCGGTCATCCCGGAGCGAGGAATCGGCTACTTCGATGAGGAGGCCGAGGTCGGCAGGCAGCGGGTGGCGGGAAGCGTAGGTGGCCCGCGCACCGCGGGCGACGACCACGTCCGGCTCGGGCTCGCTGGCGGCCAGGGTGATCGGGAGCTGGCTGCGCACCGTCCAACCGAGGCCATTCAGGAGGAAAAGGAGAAGCTGGTAGCAATTCTCCAGGGCGGTGGCGTGTGGTGGGTGGACGGTCATCTTGCGAACCAGAAGGCCCTCCAGGAGGACGACGCGGTCCTTCTTCGTGATGAGGCCGGCCTCGGCGAGGCGGTGGTACTGATCCACGCTGAATCGATACTGATCGGTGATCATGCCGGTGTGGCCCCACGGCGGCCACTTCCACACGATCAGCCCGTCGAGGAGGTGGATGCGCGTCTTGTGCGGGAAGATGCACAGATCACCCATGCGGTGGTAGTCGTCCACGCTGAAGCGGTGGAACTCACGGCCCGTCGGCGTCCACGGGACGGGGACGGTGGCGGTCGCGGACATGGGGCATCCTCCCTGGCGGGCCTCTGACCCCGTCATTGTAACAACCGTGATGGCCGCTCGACGTCAGGAGGACGTGGGGGCCGCGGAAGCCGGCGGGCGATAGGGTAACGGGGAGTGATGGCAGCCTGCCGCCGATGGAGTTACCGATGAAGCTCTCCCGTTCGCTGACGTCCCTCGTTTGCTCGTCCCTGGTACTCGTCGGTGTGATGGCCGCCGACTGGCCGCGGTTCCGCGGGCCGACGGGGATGGGAGTCTCCGAAGACAAGGGCGTGCCCACCACCTGGGGGCCGAAGGAGAGCATCGCCTGGAAGACGGCCCTGCCCGGCGCCGGCTCCTCCAGCCCGATCATCGTCAAGGGTAACGTCTACCTCACCTGCTTCAGCGGCTACAACGTGCCCGGTAAGGCGAAGGGCGATCAGGAGGACCTGAGACTCCACGTCGTGTGCCTCGACGCCGGCACGGGCAAGATCGTCTGGGACAGGACGGTGAAGCCGAAGCTGCCCGAGCAGTCGCGCATCCGCGATGATCACGGCTACGCCTCCAGCACGCTGGCGTGCGACGGCGAGCGTCTGTACGCGTTCTTCGGCAAGACCGGGGCGTTCGCGTTCGACCTCGAAGGCAAGCAGCTCTGGCAGGCCGACCTGGGCTCGAGCCTCAACGGCTTCGGCTCCGGGGCCTCGCCGGTGGTGCATGGTGACGTGGTGATCGTCAACGCGAGCATCGAGAGCGAGTCGCTGTTCGGGCTGCACAGGAAGACGGGCAAGGAGGTGTGGCGGGTGCGCGACATCAAGGAGGCGTGGGGCACGCCGACGCTGGTGAAGGTGAAGGGCGGCAAGTCCGAGCTGGTGCTGGGGACGCACGGCAGGGTGGGCAAGGTGCAGGCGTTCGACCCGGCGGACGGCTCGGAGCTGTGGTCCTGCAAGAACGACATCCGCTGGTACATCGTGCCGTCGGTGGTGGCACACGAGGGGGTGGTGTACTCCCTCGGAGGCCGCGATGGCGTCACGGCGCTGGCGGTGAAGGCCGGCGGGCGCGGCGACGTGACGGCGGCGAACCGCCTTTGGACGGGGCGGACGGGGGCCAACGTGCCGTCGCCGATCATCCACGAGGGGCACCTGTACTTCGCCAACGACGCGACGGGCGTCGCCCACTGCCTGAAGGCGGACAGCGGCGAGGCGGTGTACTCGGAGCGCCTGCCGCGGGCGGGGAACTTCTACGCCTCTCCGGTGATGGCCAACGGCAAGTTGTACTACCTGACGCGGGACGGCAAGACGTTCGTGGTGGAGGCGTCGCCGAAGTACAAGCTGGTGGCGACGAACGACCTCGGCGAGCGGGCGATGTTCAACGCCAGCCCGGCGGTGAGCGGCGGCAAGTTGTTCATCCGCTCGGACGGGCACCTGTACTGCATCGGGAAGGGATCCGGCGTGGAGCCGTGAATCGGAGGACGGAGGCCGCGCGAGCCCGGTGCTGCCGCGCGGTGTCCATACCGCTTCGCCGCCGTCGGAGGAGGATGTATGCACCTCACCCACGTCCCGCTCCTGGCAGAGGAGCTTGCCTTCTACGCCCTGCCGCGTGACCGCAAGCGCTTCAAGGCGTATCTGCACCTGAACTTCGACGTGGAGAAGAACGAGACACGCTACCCGTTCCTCCTGCTGAATCCGATGGCGAAAGGCCACGTCGCCGACTTCCTCGACACCCTGCTCGCCATCGACGCCGATGGCGTGGCCGAGCATGCCGTGCGGGAGGCGACACACCACCTGGCCGACGTGCCGGGGACGAACTGGGTGTGCCTGGCCGTCGCGGACGACGTGGCGGGTGGGTGGACCAACCGGTACTCACTGGAATACGCGGCCCGGCTGTCTGCGCCGCCGGCGATCCGCCGGCCCTGGTTCGAGGGCTGGCTGCCGGTGACGCTCTGGGCGAGCGACCCGCCCACGGCGGCGGTGGTGCGCGAGGAGGTGCTGACGACGCTGTACCGCGTGGGGCACATCCACCGCCAGGGGCACGCGGCGACGCTGGGTGAGCTGATGGCCCAGGAGGGGCGTGTCATGGCGCAGGCCGGCTGCACCTCACCGGCGCTCGACGCCGAGGAGATCGAGTACACACGCTGGGTCCTGGCCCCGTACCTGGATTCGTCCGACATGCGGACGGGGGTGGAGTGTCTGTTCGGGGACGCGGCGGCGAAGACGTTGGGATTCTCGCCGATGGGCCTGAGCCACCGGGCCGGCCTGGCGCTCGCCCTGCATGACGCCCGGCTTGCTATGATGATGACATGAGTCCGCTCCTCCTCCTGCTCCCGGCGGCCGCGGCGCCTCCGCCCCTCACCGGGGAGGCCCTGCGGTCGGCCCTGACGCGCGCCGTCGCCGTCGTCCACAAGGCCGGCAAGAGCTGGCAGAAGAACCGCGTCTGCTTCTCCTGCCACCACCAGACCCTGCCCATGCTCGCCGTGGCAGAGGCGGGCGGCGACGACGCGGCGTGGATGAAGTCGCAGGGCGATCACGCCCACGAGCATTTCCGCAAGACCGCGGCCACCATGCGCGAAGGGAAGCACATCGGCGGCGGGGCGTTCACGGCGGCCTACGGGCTGTGGGCCATGACCCTCGCCGGCCGGGCGCCGGACGAGACGAGCCGTGCCGTCGTCGAGTATCTGCTGAAGGTCCAGCTCAAGAGCGGGGCGTGGGATCCGTCGTGCGTGCGTCCGCCTTCGCAGGAGTCGCGGGTGACGCTGGCGGTCCTCGCGCTCGTGCAGATGCGCAAGCACGCCGATGAGGGCCAGAAACCGAGGGTTGAGAAGGCGGCGGAGGAGGCGCTCAAATGGCTCGGCAAGGCCCGTGACGCCCGCACCGAGGACATGGCGTTCCGCCTCTGGGGGTTGCACCAGCTCGGCGGCGCGGAGGGCGAGAGGAAGGAGGCGCGGGCGGCCCTCGTCGCGGTGCAGCGCGACGACGGCGGGTGGGCGCAGGAGAAGGGCCGGTCCAGTGACGCCTACGCGACGGGGCAGGCGCTGTTCGTCCTGCGGGCGACGGGCGGGGACGATGCCGCCTGCCGTCGGGCGGCGTGGTGGCTCGTGCGGAATCAATACGCGGACGGGTCATGGAAGGTGGTGACGCGGGCGAAGCCGGTGCAGCGCGACTTTGATAACGGCGACCCGCACGGCAAGAATCAGTTCCTCAGCGTGGCGTCCACGTCGTGGGGGGCCGCCGGGCTGGCACGCATGCTGCCGGGGCGGTGATCTCATGTTCGACCCGACGAGCCTGAGCCGGTACGGGCATCTCGCCCTGGTGGCACGCCAGCTCGTCGAGGGCTTCCTCACCGGCGTCCACAAGTCCCCATACAAGGGCGCGTCCGTCGAGTTCGCCGAGCACCGTCAGTACAGCCCCGGCGACGAGATCCGGCACATCGACTGGCGCGCCGTCGCCAAGACTGACCGGTATTACGTCAAGGAGTACGAGGAGGAGACCAACCTCCGGGCGCACCTCCTCGTGGACGCCTCCGGCAGCATGGGCTACGGGACGAAGTTCGCCCACGCCCAGCGTCTCGCTGCGTCTCTGGCGTACCTCATGCTCCACCAGCGCGACGCCGTCGGGCTGGCCCTCCACGACACCAAGCTCCGGGCGATGCTGCCGGCGAAGGCCAACGCCAAGCACCTCCTGCGCATCCTGACGACGCTGGAGGCCGCGAGGCCGGCTGGCGAGACGGCGCTGGCGCCGCTGTGGCATCAGGTGGCAGGACAGATCCGTCAGCGCGGGCTCGTGGTCGTCATCTCGGACTGCTTCGGGGACACCTCGGGGGTCCTGCGGGCGTTACAGCACCTGCGGCACCGGCGGCACGAGGTCATGCTGCTGCACGTCCTCGCGCCGGAGGAGATCACGTTCCCGTTCACGCGCTGGACGCAGTTCCGTGACCTGGAGGCCGCCGGCAACCGGCGGCTGGTCGATCCGCAGACGCTCCGCCGCGAGTACCTCGCCAACTTCGAGCGCTTCCTCGCCGAGCTGCGGCAGGCGTGTGCCAGGTGTCAGGCGGACTACCACCTCTTCCGGACCGACGAGCCGGTGGACAGGGCGTTGGGCCTGTACCTGTCGCGCCGGCAGCGGCTGTGAACCTCGGCGTCACCCCGTCGCGCCCGGCGTGGCCGCCGCACGCGCGAGGAAATGGGCCTGGGCCTCGGTCAGCTCGCAATCGCCCGGCACCTCGCTGTCCTTGTGGAAGCACAGCACCTTGCCGGGGAACCGGCCCGTGGTGCAGTGCAGGTACTGGCCGCGCGCGTGCAGATGCCCCACGATCCTACGGGGGCACTCCTGCGCCAACTGTCGCAGGGCCTCGTCGTCCGTCATGCCGACCTCTCTCTTCTGGCGGCGCGCACGGACACATCGCGCCTCCGAGGGAGGCATCGGTCCGCCGCTCGCCTGCCGTGTGGGACAATCCAAAGCCCAATCTACCACACGGCGGCGACCTGATCAATCATACAGTGGTGATTTCGATCCAGGTATCGAGAGGCGGCGCCGGCGCGTCCGGCAAGGGCCTCACTGTCGGCGCCGCCGGCAAGGTCAGACGGCGAGGCCGGCGCGCCACGCCTCCTCGTCGAAGCCCCACTCAAGGAGGCGGTCACGCAGGCGGCCGAGTGCCCTTTGGCGGCGGCGGAAGACACGCAGGCCGCGGGCCTGCGCCGTGCCGTCGGCCTCGCCGAACAGGGTGACGCCCATCGCCTGGTCGGTGAGGCTCTCGTAGGACATGCCCTCGAGGAGGAAGCGGTCCTCGACGGGCAGGCTCTGGACGGCGTGGTAGACGAGGGTCTGGAGCCATTCGAGGGCGGACGTGTCGGGTGCGACGGCGGGGGCGTCGGGGGCCTTGGCGGCCTCCTCGTCCTCGCCCTGGTGCTCCTCGGCGAGGGCGGCGGTCTTGTTGCGGCGGCGGAGGTCGTCGAGGGCTCGCCAGCTGGCGAGGCGGCCCATCCAGCCGGCGAGGTCGTTTGTCGTGAAGTACTCGGGGTCGGCCTGGTACTTGTCCCAGGCGGCGGAGAGGCTGTCGGTGGCGACGGAGTCGGCGAGGTAGGCGTCCTTGAAGCGGCGTGTCAGCCGGCCCCGCAGGGCGGGCAGGATGTCGGCGGCGAGGCGCTCGAACTGGCTGTGGCTCAGTCTGTCGGTCATCGTCTGTCCCCCTCTCGGCGTTCCCTGCGGGCGGCCTCGCGCGCCGCCCACGCCGGGCGGCGGGGCTCAGGCCCGCGCTGATCGAGATGTGGCTGCGTGTTCGGCGTCTGACGAATACGGAGGATCCGTCAGGCCGTGACGGCCCGAATGGGCGGCAGCTTCGATCCGGGGGAGGGGGAGGGTGTGGGGGGGTGCGAGGCGGGGTTCATCGTGCCCTTTCCGGGCCGGCGTTGGCACCTGGCCTCCCGCGAAGGTGTGGGGGCTGGTTGCCGGGAGGATCATCGGGGCCGGTCCCCATCCCCTCCACTCGTGATGATGGAGCTGTCCGAGAGAGGGCGAAACGGAGGCCCTCCTCGGGAGTATACGAAAGGGCTGGCCGGGCATTTCGCGCGGGTGCGCGCGAAAAAGCGGACCCCCGGCGGGCGCCGAAACGGCTTCTCCCGCTTGACGCGGGCCGCCTCCCGCTGCTACCTTGGCCGGGCTCCGCGAGGGGACAGCATGACGCGCCGGCTCATCCACCTGCTCAACCAGCGCTACCGCCAGCAGTGGCTGCGCGCCGAACACCTCCAGGCCGAGCTGGGCCGCCGCTCCTGGCTGGGCCCGCTGCGCGCCTGGCTCAAGGCGGTGTGGCGCTCCCTCGTCCCATATCGCGAGCCGTCCGCCACGCTCGGGACGGACTTCATCGAGCCGGCCGCCACCCCCTCCGGCCTCGTCAGCATCGTCATCCCCTTCCGCGACAGGCCGGAGCTGCTGCGCCGCTGTCTGAGGGGCCTGAGCCGCTCCACTTATCCGGGGAGGGAGCTGGTCCTGGTGGACAACGGCACCGAGGATCCGCGTCTGCTGCGTTGGCTGGAGAAGCTGGAGTGCCGGGGGGATGCGCGGGTGGTGCGTGATCCGGCGCCGTTCAACTTCTCGCGGCTGTGCAACGCCGGGGCGGCGGCGGCCTCGGGGGAGTGGCTTCTCTTCCTGAACAACGACACGGAGGTGATGACGCCGGACTGGCTGGAGCGGATGCTCGCCGTCGCCGGCAGGACTGATGTTGCCCTCACCGGGGCGGCACTGTATTACCCCGGCGGCACCGTTCAGCACCTGGGCATGGCCCGGGACACGGCGGGACGCTGGGTGCATCCGCACAGGGGGATGGCCCTCGCCGAGGTGGAGCGCCACCCTGTCCTGTCGCGGGCGCGGGCCGTGGAGGCGGTGACGGGCGCCTGCCTGCTGATCCGGGCCGACCTGTTCCGGCGGCTGGGGGGGTTCGACGAGGCGCTGCCGTTGACGCTGAACGACGCCGACCTGTGCCGGCGGGCCGCCCGGTACGGAAAGGTGGCCATCGCGCCCCAGGCGCGGCTGCTGCATTACGAGGGCCTGTCGCGCGGCTGCGACGACACCCAGGCCGAGGAGCCGGGCCGATGGCGCGGATCGAGCTGGAGAACGTCGGCCTGACCTTCCGCGTCCGCACGGAGCAGGGCCGCTCCACGCTCAAAGACCTGTTCCTCAAATGGGTTCTGGGCCGCGATGACTCCTCCGGCACCATGCCCGTCCACGCCCTGCACGATGTGAGCCTGACCCTCACCGCCGGGCAGCGAGTCGGCATCATCGGCCACAACGGGGCCGGCAAGTCCACACTCCTGAAGCTCCTGGCCGGCGTCTACGAGCCGACGAGTGGCCGACGCCGCGTCGAGGGGCGCATCAGCTCGCTGTTCGACCTGATGCTCGGCTTCGAGGGTGAGGCCACCGGCTGGGACAACATCCGCTACCGCGGCTACCTGCAGGGCGAGACGCCGCGCTCCATCGGCCGCAAGGCAGGGGCGATCGCGGAGTTCACGGGGCTGGGCAAGTTCCTCGACATGCCGGTGCGCTACTACTCCGCCGGCATGCTCGTCCGCCTGGGCTTCGCGATCGCGACGGCCATCGACCCGGAGGTGCTGCTGATCGACGAGGTTCTGGGCGCGGGGGATGCGGAGTTCCAGGGCCGGGCCAAGGAGCGGATGCGCGAGATGATGGGGCGGGCGCGGCTGATGGTGTGCGTGAGCCACGAGGTGCTGGCGCTGCCGACGTACTGCGACTGGGGCCTGTGGATGGACGGCGGGCGGCTGCGCATGTCTGGCCCGATCCGCGACGTGGTGATCGCCTACCTGTCGTCGCTGAAGCCGTGCGCGGAAGCTGGCCATCCGAGCCCCGCGCCTCGATGATGACTCCACCCCGCCTGTCACGCCCGCCACTCGGGGCCGTGGAGGCGGATCATGGCGAGATTGCTCCTGGCATCGCCGCCCCTGTTGTGCCTGGCGCTCGGCCTCGCGCCGGCCGCGGGCGCCGATGAGAAGCCGGCCAAGCCGCCCCTCATCGACACGCACATGCACGTCTGGAGCGACGACCCCGTCAAGTTCCCTTTCGCCCATCCGTTCGAGCCGAAGTACACGCCGCCGAGGATCCCGGCCTCCGTCGGCCGTGTCGTCGCGGAGATGGACGCCAAGGGCGTCACCCACTGCGTCCTGGTGCAGACCATCAACCACGGCTGGGACAACCGTTACCTCTACCACTGTCTCAAGGCACACCCGACGCGATTCCGCGGGCAGGGGCTCATCGACCCGGAGAGCCGCGACGTGGCGGCCAAGCTCGCGGAGGTGATGAAGGTGCCGGGGATGTCCGGGGTGCGTTTCAGCCCGATGTACTACAAGGGCAAGGACGGCTGGCTGAACGCCAAGGCGAGCGACCGGCTGTGGGAGAAGGCCGACGAGCTGGGCGCCGTCTTCAACTTCTTCATCGCCTCGGAGCAGTTGCCGAAGCTGGAGGACATGGTCCGCCGCCACCCGAAGGTCAAGGTGGTGATCGACCACCTGGCGCGCGTCGATCTGGAGGCGAAGGACCCGGGGCCGGAGATCAGGAAGCTGCTGGCGCTCGCGAAGTACCCGAACGTGTACGTCAAGGTGTCCGAGCTGATGATCCTGTCGCCGTCGAAGAAGTACCCGTACCGCGACACCTACCCGCTGGTGAAGAAGGTGTACGAGGCGTTCGGCGCGGACCGCCTCCTGTGGGGGACCGGCTTCCCCGGCGCGACGCGCGCCCAGGCGGACCGCCCGTCCCTCGACGACGAGCTGGCCCTCATCCGCAAGGAGATCCCCTTCTTCACCGCGAAGGACCGGGCCAAGATCCTCGGCGAGAACGCGGCGAAGCTGTGGGGCTTCATCCCCGCGAAGAAGTGAGTGCCAGTACGGCCCCGATCTCCGCGAACCGCGTCTTCGGGCACGCCGCGTCGGCCCCGGCGGCGAGCAGTGCCGCGTTGCCGTCGTCGTGCGATGACACGGCGATCACCTTGGTGCCGCGCTCCTTCGCGAGTGGGATGATGCGCGTGCCCTTACCGTCATCGTGGTCGAAATCCACCAGGGCCACGTCGAACGTCGTGGATCCCAGGGCCGCCAGCGCCGCCCCCACGGACGGCACCACGGTGAGGTCATGGCCGGCCAGGAAGTGACGCCGCCCGATCTCGACGAATCGGGCGTGGTTCTCGGCCCAGAGGATGCGCACGGTCACCTCCGCACGCACCACAGCTTCGTCCGCGTGCGGATGAACACGCTGCCGCCGGCCACAGCCGGCGTCGCCATCGCCATCTCGCCGAGCTTGTTGCGTCCCGCGATGGCGAACTCCGCGCCCGCCTTCACCGCCCACGTCTCGCCGTCCTCGCTCAGGCAGTACACCTTGCCGCCGTAGGCCCACGGGGACGCCGTGAACGACGCCCCGCCGAGACGCTTGCGCTCGTAGACGGCCTTGCCGGTCTTCGCGTCGTAGCACGAGAGGAAGCCGCGGTCGAGCAGGACGTAGACGTGGCCGTCGTACTCGACGGGCGTCGGGTGGTACGGCCCGGCGAACTGCTGGCGCCACGCGATGAAGTCGTTGCTCGTCTGCCCCATCTTGAGCGTGATGTCGCCCTTGGCGCCGGGCTTGATGGCGTACAGGGGCCGCTGGAAGGGGTCGAGGACGTAGCCCGAGGTGACGTACAACAGATCGCCCGCCGCAAACGGCGTGGGGATGGCGATGGTGGACATCCCGCGCAGCTCCCACAGCAGCTTGCCCTCCAGCGAGTAGGAGCGCACGCGGCCCTTGCCGGCCGTCACGATCTCCGTGCGCTCCTTGTTGCGCCAGACGAAGGGCGTCGCCCAGTTGCTCGTCTCGTCGCGCTTGACGCGCCAGACCGTCTTGCCCGTCTTGCCGTCGAGGGCCTCGATGGCCGACTCCTCCTCGTTGTCGTTGACGAGGATCAGCTTGCCGTCAGCGAAGGCCGGCGACGCGCCCGTCCCCCAGCCCATCTGCGTCTTGCGGACCGGCAGCTTGTTGCTCCACACCTCCTTGCCGTCGATGGTGTGGCAGACGACGCCGACGTTGCCGAAGACGGAGTAGACGTGGCCATCGGCGACGACGGGGGTCTCCGACGCCAGAGAGTTTTTGATGTGGAGTGTCGAGCCGAGTTTGCCCTTGAAGGGGGACTTCCGCCAGAGGACCTTGCCTGTGTCGGCGTCGAGGCAGATGACCTGCCACTCGTGCTCGCCCTCGGGGGCCTTGCCGTTTAGGTCCTCGATGTACAGGCCCTTGCGCGGCTCGGGCAGCTTGGCGCTGACGGCGGCGGTGACGAACACCTTGCCGCCGACGACCACCGGCGATGACCAGCCCTGCGGCAGATCCGCCGACCATTTGACGTTGGTCTTGGCGTCCCACGACTCGGGGAGGGTGGCCATCTCGGCCTTCGTGGGCGGCGTGGCGAGGCCGCCGCCGCGGAAGGCGGGCCAGTCGCCGGCGTGGGCGGACGTGACGGTGACGGCGAGCAGCAGCGCGAGGCGCATCGGTGGGGACCTCCACGGGCTGCTGTCATGATAGCCGGAGGCCGCCCCAAGGGTCACGGGGTCAGGTCGATGTCGTATTTCTGGCCGGGGCCCGTGACCGTGACGCTCAAGGGGGACTGTGGGGCGTCCTTGTAGCGCGGCGGGATCTTAATGGAGCCATCATCGGGCTTCGCAGCCCCTCCGGGGTTGGCGATGCCCGAGGGGACGAATGGATGGCTCACGACGCTGATCTTCGCCTCGCCTCGCGCCACCCCGCGGACGCTGTATTCCCCCCCGCTCCCGATAGCGGAGTAGGACCTGGCCCCGTCACTCCCCAGGAACGTGACCGTCCCCGATGCCATGAGCTTCCCGTCGAAGCGGACCTTCCCCGACACGTCGGCCTTTTCGGCGGGGCCACACCCGGCCACGGCCAACACCATCCCCATCATGATCCGGCGCATCTCTATCTCCTTGCTCTTGTGCGATCACCAGTCCGTGCCAAATTTGTCCGCCTGGTCCGGGGTGCAGGCCGCCCACCAAGTCTCGCCGGCGATGCCCGCCGACAGGCTGCGGACGCTGGCGTCGGCCAGGCCGACCATCATGACGGCGTGCGGGGTGGAGGCGAGCGTCGGGTCGCAGTTGTCCGGTCGTGGCCGCACCTGGAACCGCGACGACGGGCCGATGGCGTAGTTGTTCCAGCTCACCGCGAACGCCGGGTGGTATGGCCTCGCCTGGTTCCCCGTCGTGTCGTACGCCCACAGGTTCCCGCCCGCGGGGTAGGGGAGTGTCGTACATCGCGCGTATTTCTCGGCCAGGAGGATGGTATTGGACGTGCCGTCCGTGATCTGGAGGATCCCGGAAGGCTGCTCCGGATTCTTCAGCCACCCTCCCTCCCAGACCTCGCAGAAGATCTGCGCGTTGCCCGCGTAGGAGCAGGGGCCGTATCGCTCGCCTTCGGCCAGGATGGCCTTGCCGTCGGTGGAGGGATCGACGGGGCAGACCAGCACCCGGATCTCCGCGGCGCGGACGGGGGAGGCCGGGGGGTTGGAGGCCGACGCGAAGCCGTTGACCTTCGCCTTCTCGTAGAGGTTGGCCTGCTCGAGGTCCGTAAGGAGGTGGAAGTAGCCGGTCCCGGAGGCGGCCCCCCCCGGGGCGAATCCGAGGCCGGGCGGCATCTTCGACTTGTTGGCGTCGTGGTACGAGTGCATGGCGATGCCGATCTGTCTGAGGTTGTTGGCGCAGTGGATGCGTGCGGCGGCCTCGCGGGCCTTCTGCACGGCTGGGAGGAACAGCCCGAGCAGGGCCGCGATAATGGCGATGACGACGAGCAGCTCGATCAGCGTGAAGCCGCGATGGGGCCGGGGTGGGTTGCGTCGCATGGTTCACTCCAGGGGTGGGCTGGGGGATCCATCCCAGACACGGATGCGGCCCTTCTCATCGCCGGCGGCGAGGAGGTGGCCATCGGCGCTGAATGCGATGCGGGTCAATGGCCCTCCGGCCCCCATCAGCGTGAGCAACACCATGCCAGTGTCGGTGTCCCACACCTTCACGCTGCCGTCGGTGGAGCAGGTGGCGAGGCGGGGCTCCGTGGGCGAGAAGGCGATGCCCTTGACCATGCCGAGGTGGCCCTTCATCTCGAATCGCTTGCTCCGCCCCCTCACGTCCCAGAGGATCACCTTCTCGTCGTCCCCCGCGGAGGCGAGCAGCGTGCCGTCCTCATTGAAGGCGACGGCGTGGACGGTGGCCCGGTGCCCCTCCAGGTATTCCGGCGGCCCGCCCGCCTTCTGCCTGGACGTTTCAAGGCGGAGCAGGAACAGAACCCCGCCGTCGCCGCCCGCCGCCAGGACACCCCCGTCCCGTGAGAGGGCGACGGCCCGCATGTCCCCGCGCCCCTCCAGGGGGAGCCATGCGACGGGCTTGGCCGGCACCGTGATGTCGATGACCCTCACCTCCCGCTCACCGCTCAGCCCAGCGATACTGGTGGCGGCGGCGGCGAGGGACCGCATGCCTTTGCCGACCTCCTCCTGCGGCCAGACCTTGCCGGTGACGCTGACGATCCGCCCGCCGAGGTCGGCGAGGAGGTGCCCGCCGGCGGACAGAAGCGAACCGCCTTCGCCACCCAGCCGCCTCACCCAGGGCGGGCCCACGCCGCGCGGGGCCCAGCGCGTCACGTGTTCGCCGACTCGCGCCGCGAGGACTCCGTTCTCCTCGAAGGCGAGGGCGGTCACGGGGCCGTTGAGGAGGGCCGGCAGGCCACACCAGGCGGGCCTCGTCGCGGCCCCCCTCGTCTCCACGGTGACGACATGCCCGCGCATCACCGCCAGGGACTTGCCGTCGGGGCTGAACGAGGCGGCGAAGACCCCCGGCTTGTGCGGCCTGACCCGCCCGACATCCAGGCCGGTGGACACATCCCAGACACGTACGCCCCCGTCCTGGTACGGGGCGGCCACCATTTCGCCGTCGGGGCGGAAGGCGAGGGCCGCGGGGGCCTGCGTTCCCGACCCGCCGAAGGCCCGCACCAGCCGGCAACCGGCCCACGGCCAGCTCGGCAGCTCATACAGCGTCGGCTGGACGTGGCCGACCGCGAGCCTCCGCCCGTCGGGGCTGAATCTGATCGCGTAGATTGTGTGCCTGCCCTCGGCGGGTGGCAGTGGGACTACACGGGCGGCGACCTCCCCCCCGCGTACGGGCCCGATCTCAAGCAGGAGCGGGGGCGCGGAGTAGCGGCTGAGGGCCAGGAAGCGCCCGTCGGGGCTGATCGCCAGCGCCTCGGCATTCGAGGGGGTGCGCACGACGCCGAGGTATGCGCCGTCCTGCCGGTACAGCCGCACCCCCACGTCCCTGGGCGCGGCGGACGCGATCAGCCCCCCGGCCCCGGTGGAGCAGGCGACCCGGCTCCCGTCCCAGCGTAGGAACTTTGGCTCCCCTCCCGCCACGTCCCAGAGCCGGACCTTCCGATCCCCGGAGGCGGTGATGACATGACGGCCGTCTGCCGTGAAACACGCCTTCACCTCGCCGGGGAGCCGGCCGGCGGGCGGGAGGAGGGCCCGCACCGCCCCACCGGACGCCACATCCCAGAGCCTTGCGGTGCCGTCGTTCGCCCCGGTCAGGATGGTGAGACCGTCAGGGGAGTAGGTGATCGACCCGACGCTCCCTGTGTGGCCCTGCAACCGAACCACGGGGACGTGATTGTCGCGGTGGAGGTGGCGGTACACCCAGCACCGCAGCCCCAAGGGGGTGTCGGCCAGGGCGGCGTCGGCGAGGGCGCGGGCGGCGTCCACCTCTTCCTCGGTGGGGGCCTTGCGGCGTTCGTCCATGTGCCGCCCGGCCTCGGAGATCTTCAGGGCGTACAGCAGGCGTTGACGCGACTCATGCTCCATACGTGCCAACTCGTTGGCGCCGTCGATCCTCGCCCGGACCATCCAGACGGCGAGGGCGAGGACGCCGCCCGCGAGCAGAGAGATGATGAGGGTCAACGCCGCCCGAAGAGGGTCGCGCCGCGCCCACATCCGCAGCCGCTCCCACCACGGCCTTGGCCGGCGGCGGATCGGCCTGTGGGCGAGGAAACGCTCCAACTCGTCGGCGACCTCGGCGGCGCTGGAGTAGCGCTCGGCGGGCTCCTTCTTCATGCACTCCAGGCAGATCGTTTCCAGGTCGGGGTCGGTGCGGGGGGCCGACCTCCGCGGCGGCTCCGGATCTTGATGAATGACCCTTTCGAGGACATCATAGACGCCCTCGCCCTCCCCCCTGGGGAACGGCGGCCTCCCGGTCAGCAGCTCATAGAGGATCGCCCCCAGGCCGTGGACATCGACGGAGACGGTGGGCGACGGGTCGGCGCGGGCCTGCTCCGGCGCCATGTACTCCGGCGTGCCGAGGATCGCGCCGGCCCGCGTGCCGAGGGCGCTCGACGGCGGGAGGCTCTGGGTGTCGCCGTTCAGGGAGGCGTCGAGGGTGTCGCCGGGGCGCGCGCCGGCCCGCGGGACGGCCTGCGCGGGGTCGGGGTGGCCGATCCGCTTGGCGAGGCCGAAGTCGGCCACCTTGGGCACCCCGCCCTTCATCAACACGTTGCCGGGCTTGAGGTCGCGGTGGAGGATGCCGCGTTGGTGGGCGTGATGCACCGCCCGCGCCACCTTGAGCATCACCTCCGCGAGCCGGCGAGGGTCGTCCCGCAGCCCGGCGGCGACCCCGGCGAGGGTGCCGTCGGCCAGCTCCATGCTGAAGTAGGCCGGCCCGTCCTGGATGCCGGGGTCGAGGATGCGGATGATGTTCTCGTGGTCGAGGCGGTTGGCGTCCTGCACCTCGCGTTCGAACCGGTCCCGGTCCTGGCCGGGCAAGAGCACCTTGAGTGCGACGTCGAGCCGGCTCTTCCTCTCCCACGCGTGATAGACGACGCCCATGCCGCCGCGCCCCAGCTCCTTCAACAGGCGGTACTTCCCGAACGGGTTGGGGATGGTGGGGGTGTCGGCCATCATCGGCGGCGGCCGGCGGCGGTCCTCCTCGATGTCCGCGCGCAGTGCGTCGGCCACCGCCGCGTATTTCGGCTCGGCGAGCAGCGCCTCGACGTCGGCCTCCCCGTGTTCATCGAGCTGGGCGAGGTACGCCTGGAAGCCCTCGTTGATGAGGGCGTCGGCCGGGTCGAGCGGCGGGTCCTCCGGGTATTCGGGGTCAGGCATCCTCGTCGCCCTCCCCGACGCCCTCCCCGGCGTACTCGGGGAAGGACTTGCGGAGCTCCTTGCGGCCCATTCGGAGGTAGCCGGCCACCGCCTTCTCCGACTTGCCCATCATCACGGCGATGTCCTTGACCGGCATCCCGTGGAGGTCGCGGAAGATGACGGCGTCGCGCCACTGGGGCCAGGGCAGGGCCTCGAGGGCGGCGGCGAACCGGCGGAGCACCTCCTGGCGCTCGACGTCCACCGAGGGGGAGGGCCCGCGGTCCACGAGGAAGTCCTCGAGCAGGGCCGAGGAGCGGGCACACATCTGGGCCAGCGACTGCTGCACGTCAGGGTCGCAGGCCTGCGCCTTCTCGGCGCGGATGCGGTCCAGGAAGGTGTGATGGAGGATCGACTTGAGCCAGCGGACGAATTCGGCCTCGGTGGTCCCGCGGAACTGGGCACGCCCCTTGTGGGCGTTGGCCAGGGTGTCCTGGATCACGTCGGACTCGCCGAAGCGGGCCTGTAGCTTGCGGCTGATGCGGACGTGCCGCCTGGCGAGGGCACGCAGGTAGGTCTGGTAATCCTCGGGCCTGAATTCCGGGGGGGCCGGGGCGGACATGGCGAAGCACTCCGGGTTGTTGGCATCCATTCCCCGATGGACGCAGCCGCGGCGCGGCTGACCCACGACATTTTGACTTTTTTCCGGCCGGGCCGGCGTGTGGAAGGGATGCCTCTCTTGGTATCACTCCCGGCCGGCGGTACAAGCCCCTCACGCCGCCGATGATTTTCTCCGACACTCTTTGTTGAAGCGACGCCCAAAGTGCCAGGCTCATGGGCGGTGGCGCTGCCAAGGCTGACGCGCCAACCCAGGGGTATTCGGACGCTCGTGCGTGCTCGGCGGGGCGATTCGTTTCCGTCGCGTGGGGGGGTGTGAGGGGGTCTGGGAAATGAACTTCCTCAAGTCGTTCCGCCGCTTGTAGTTGCGGCGGGTAAGTTCGTTTCCGTGGTTCGTTTCCTTCCCTGATGGGCGTCCATGCGCCACCATCCGGGGCCTTGGGCAACGTCCGTCCCCCGTTGGGGGCGATCGGCACGCCCTGTCCGGCGACCTGGCCTTGCGGGTGTCGCTTCAACAAGGCGTGTCCGGAATTCCGCTTCCCTTCCAGATCGTCGCGGGTCAATTGGCCCCATCTGGCGTCCTCCGGATAAGTGGGCCAATCGAACGCCCCGCCCGACCTCCCCGAAACTGCATCCGACGTCCACCATCACCCGGCCCGAATCGGCCGAGAGGGACACCTCATGCCGCGCAGCATCCTCGCCGCCCTGCTGGCCTCGCTGGCCCCGCTGTCTGCCTCGGCGTCCGAGATCGTCACCGACATCATCCGCCCGGACGGCAAGCCGGTCCGCGTCCGCCGCTTCGAGCCGAAGGGCCCCGGCCCGTTCCCCGCCGTCATCCTGCTGCACGGCCTCGACGGCGCCTCCGGGGCGCACTACGCGGCCATCGGCAAGGCGTTGGCGGCCCAGGGCTACCTCGTCGTCCTGCCCCACTACCTCGACGCCACGGGCACGAAGGACGGCGGGCTGCCCGAGCTGTGCGGGCGGTTCGAGAAGGCGATCAAGTCCGGCGCCGCCCTGCCGGCGGACCTGCGGCAGACGTACCGCTCGTGGCAGGCGGCGGGCCGTGCCGCGGTGGCCCACGCCCGCAAGCACCCCAAGGTGGACGGCCGGCGCGTCGGGCTGGTGGGGTTCTCGGGCGGCGGCTTCCTGGCCTGCTCGCTGGCCGCCGAGCCCGGCGTCCGGGCGAAGTGCGTGGTCGAGCTGTTCGGCGGCATGCCCCGCGAGGACGCCGCCGCCATGAAGCACTTCCCGCCCGCCCTCATCATTCACGGCGACGCCGACACCGTCGTGCCCGTGGCCGAGGCCCACGCCCTCCGCGACGCCCTGGCCGCCCGCAAGATGACCTGCGAGCACAAGGTGTACGAGGGCGTCGGCCACTGCTTCAAGGGCGGCGACAAGGCCTGGGAGGCCGGCGTGGACGCGCAGATGCTGGCCGCCGTCTTCCTCGACACCCACCTGTCCCCCGGTCCACGCCCCGACGTGCTGGTCCGTGGCCGCTGAGATCCCCTCCCCGCTCCTCCCCTTGCATGCTCGGGGCGAGCGGCACGGCGTGAGCGTGCCGTGTCTGCATCGCACCGCACGCACACGCCGGGCCGCACGCCCCGGGGGGGGGGCGTGGGGCCCGGGGGCCGGGGGGGGGGCCCCGGCCCCCCGCCCGGCCCCCCCGGGGCCGCTCGCCCCGGGGGTGGGGTGATCGCTGACGGTGGAAGCCGACGGCCCCGCCTCATAGAACATCCCGCATGAGTGAGCGCTTCAGCCAGACCATGCGGAAGCGGCTGGCCCCCCTCTGGGAGGCGCAGCACGCCCACCCCTTCGTCCTCGCCGTCGCCGACGGGTCCCTCCCCGCCGAACGCTTCCTCGTCTGGCTCCGTCAGGATTACCTCCTCCTGACCGAATACGCCCGCGTCCTCACCCTCATCGCCGCCCGCGCCGTCGATCTCGACATGATGCGCACCCTCAACGGCATGGCCCATGACGTCCTCGAATCCGAACGCCTCGTCCACGGCGCGTACGCCCTCGAATTCGGCCTCGACAATTCGACCCTCGCCGCCTCGCCCATGCTGCCCACCACCCGCGCCTACACCGACCACCTGTTGCGCACCGGCTCCCTCGCCTCGTACAGCGAGATGGCGGCGGCCATCGTCCCGCATGCCTGGGCCGGGCACGAGATCGCCGCACGCCTCGCCGCCAGCCCGCCGCCCGGCGCCTATTCGCGTTGGGTGCTGGCCCGGGGCGGCCCCGAGGCCGCCTCCCTCGCACGCCGCGCACGCAACCTCCTCGACCGCTTCACGGCGCAGGCCGGCCCCGAGGTCCTCGCCCGTGCCGAGGAGGCGTTCGCCCTCAGCACGCGCTACGAGTCGATGTTCTGGCAGATGTGCTGGGCCGGCGAGGCCTGGCCCGCCTGACCACGCCTCACCGCTTCATCGACCGGGCCGCCTGATACAGGAAGTCGGCCACGTCGGCCGCCGCGCCGGCGCCCGCGTCGGCCTTCTTCAACGCCTCGTTCAGCTCCTCCCTGGCCGTCTCCGCCGTCAACCGCGTCAGGTCGAGTTTGCCCTCCATCGCCAGGCAGGCGACGCGGCGGATGGCGGCGGCCTCGCGGTCCGAACGGGCCGGGAAGGCGTCCTTGACGGCGCTCTCGATCAGTCCGTCGCGGATGCGCAACGCCGCCTGCTGCGCCAGGGCCTCGGCGAAGTCCGCCGGCTTCCTGTTCGTGGCCGCCGCGTGCGCCACCATCGCGCCGAGGATCTTCGCCAGCGCGCGTTTCTTGGCCTCCTCGCTCACCGCGCCCGCCGGGGGCGCGGCCGGCTTCAACCCCAACGCAGCCCGGTGGCGGTTCAGGAACGGCGTGTCCACGTTGAAGACGATCTCGCCCGACTCCGGGGCGGCCAGCGACCAGTCGGACTTCCCCTCCGCCGTGTGCAGGGTGAATTCGAACCGCGACACGGCGAGCGGCTTGCCGAGGTCGTCGAGGTAGCCGCCGCCGCCGGCGACGATGTCCCACGCCCCGCCCTTGACGTTCCCGGCCTTGCCGTCGGCGTCGAGGAAGTGGCGGCAGGCGATGCTGACCTTCTGCCCGGTCTGGTTGGACACCTTGACGCGGGCCACGGCCCGCTTGAGCTTCTCGCCGGACGCCGATTTCTGGTGGTCGGCCAGGAGGCGGGCGTCGCAGGTGAGGGTGAACTGTCCGCGGGCGTCCACGCCGTTGCACGTGCCGATCCAGCTGGAGCTGCCGTCCACGGTCGTCAGCCGGTACTCGAACTTGTGGCACGTCAGCGGCTTGCCGGCGAGCCAAAGGGAGGTGCGGACGCCGGGGGCGATGTCCCAGGAGCCGTCCTTCTTCTCCTCCTTGCCGGCGGCGTCCGTGACGCGCGTCACCGTCACGCGGATGCGCGAGGCCGTGGCGTTGTGGTACACCGGCGCCCCCGCCTTCCGGGCCTGGGCGTCGGCCACGCCGGGGACGATCATCAGCAGCACGACGGGGAGGGTGAGTGGCAGGCGCATGGTCGTGTCTCACGTGGGCCGGGCGGTCTCCACCGCCAGGATAGCCGGCCCCCACGCCGTCGCCCAGCCTGCCATGCCCGCCGTTCCGCTTCTGACGGCCATGACCCACCAAATGGGCCCGGTTTTCGGTTGATTCGGCCTCCTGCCCGCGCGGCAAGCTGGGTAGAATGGGGCTATTGATCCGCTCCGCCCCGAAGGGACGACTCGATGGCCAGCGCGCTCCAGGCCCCCCCGGTGGGGCGATCCCTCCAGGACGCCGACGTGAAGGAGGCCCTCCAGCGCCTCCGCCTCACCGACAACCTCACCAACTGGTGGTACCTCGTCCGCACCTACGTCTACCTCGCGCTCGTCATCGGCGGGGCCGTCTGGTTCGACCTCTGGCGCACCTCCGCCGGCCTCACCTGGCTGTGGAGCGTGCCCGTGTTCGCCCTCGCCATCGTCCTCGTCGGCGCCGGCCAGCACCAGCTCTCCGGCCTGGCCCACGAGGGCGTGCATCACATCCTCTTCAAGAACCGCTGGCTCAACGAGTTCGTCTCCGACTGGTTCTGCCTGTTCCCCCTCTTCTCCTCGACGCACCACTACCGGCTACAGCACCTCGCTCACCATCAGTTCGTCAACGACCCCGACCGCGACCCCGACGTGTCGCAGCTGCAGACCTCCGGCCACTGGCTGAGCTTCCCCGTGACGCGCGCCCAGTTCCTGGCCGAGCTGTGGCGGCAGCTCCTCATCCTGCCGCTCGTCAAGTTCATCCTCATCCGCGCCAAGTACAACGCCACCGGCACCGACCGCAACCCCTACATGAAGAAGGGCGTCCAGCAGCCCAAGATCGCCGTGCGTGTCGGCCTGATCTACATCGTCTCCTTGATCGCCGTCCTGGTGTGGTGCGTCTACACGGAGAACACGCTCCTCCTGGCCGTCATCCCGGCGGCGATGTGGGCCGCGGCGATGGCGTTCTACCTCACGCTCGCCGAGACGAGCTTCCACCAGAGCCGGCTGCACGCGGTCATCTCTCAGAAGGCGATGACGCTCCTGCGCATCACCTATATCACGCTCGTCTTCACGTCCCTGGCGTGGATCACCCACGTGACCGGCGTCCACGCGTGGGCCTACTACGGCCTGCTGTGGATCGTGCCCATCGCCACGTCGTTCTCGTTCTTCATGATCATGCGCCAGTGGGTGCAGCACGGAAACGGCGACCGCGGCTGGGTGACGAACACCCGCACGTTCTTCGTCAGCCCGCTCATCAACTTCGCCGTCTTCCCGATGGGCCAGGACTACCACCTGCCGCACCACATGTACGCCACGGTGCCGCACTACCGCCTGCGCGAGCTGCACGAGCTGCTGCTGACCTGCCCGGACTACGCCGCCGAGGCGCTGGAGGTCCACGGATACTTCCACTCCCCCGAGCGGCCCCAGGTCCACCCGACGGTCATCGACGTGCTGGGGCCGGACTACGCGGCGAAGGAGGATCACGGCGTCCACCTCGACCACACCGTCCTCGACGACTGCAAGGTCGAGGAGAAGGACGCCATCATCGCCGACGGCGAGTCGGCCCGCCGCGTCTGACCGCCTGCATCGCCGCCCAGCCAGGTGGCCGGCGCGGGGCGAGGGGTTACTCGCCCGCACCGGGCGTCGGGGCGGCCAACGGCCCCCGGAGCCTGAGGGATTCGAGGAACCGCCTCGCGTCCTTTCCCTCCGGGGAGACGCCGCGGCCCACCGCGAGCAACTGGATGGCGTGCCCGTTCACCCGGTACACGCGGGCGACCCCCTCGCCCGCCTGGTTCGGCAGGGTGAAGTGGACCTCGCGGCCGGGGTGCCCGCCGAGGTTGATCTGCCTCTGGCTCACGACGCCGCCGCCGTGCGGCTCCACCATCTCCAGTACCATGCTGCGGAGGTGTGCCTCCACCGGGGTCCCCTTGACGAAACGGTCCGGCAGCGCGCAATGGCTGACGACGAACCCGTCGTCCGGCCGCTCCACCCGAGACAGCCGGTTCATGAAGGCGCCGAACGGCGAATCCAGCACCCGCTCGTCGCTCCTCGGCGTGCCCGGCATCTCGACCGTGAACGCCCCGTCTTCCGGGGAGAACCGCACCCAGTCGTCGCCCGCCACCTTCGGCGCCAGCACCCAGGAGAGCAAGAACGCCACGGCCGCCAGCACGAGACACACCAGCGTCACCGCCACGGGCCGGCGCAGCCAGGGCGGGGGAGGCACCTCCGCCGGGGGGGCCGACGCCAGCTCGGCCAGCCGCGCCGCGGCCTCGGGCCCGGCGGGCGCCACCTCCAGCTCGCGCCCGTCGTGCGCCGCCTTGACGGCGCCACCTTCCGCACGGCATGAGCCGCGCGGCAGCATCACCTCACCGCAGGGCAGGGCCAGCCCCAGCCCTTCGGGGCGCAGCCTCGCCTCGTGGTCGCCGGACAGCGCCCCGGCGGGGTCCTTGACGGTGACGCGGAATGGAATCGGCTCAGCCGGCGTGCTCATCGCCCTTGTCCCCAGTTGGTCACGCCTTCCCCCCGCCCGCGGGCATCGCCGCGAGGTATTCGTACATGGCCCACCGCGTCCGCACGTCCTTCTCCGCCTGCTCGAGCAGCGCCTTCGCCTCGTCCGGGTGCGCACGCGACAGGTCCGTGTACCGCCCCTCCTGGTAGACGTACCCCTCGAGGGTCATCGAAGGCGGCTTCGAGTCCAGCCGCAGCGGCCTCTCCTTACGCATCGGGTCGTACCGCACGAGCGGCCAGTAGCCCGACTTCACCGCCGCCTTCTGCTGGTCCAGCCCGTGGCACAGGTCATAGCCGTGCGCGATGCAGTGGCTGTAGGCGATGATGAGCGCCGGGCCGTCGAACGCCTCGGCCTCGCGGATCGCCTCCAGGGTCTGGGTGTCCGACGCGCCCAGCGCCACCCGCGCCACGTAGGCGTTGCCCTGCGTGATCGCCATCAGCGCCAGGTCCTTCTTCGCCGCGTGCTTGCCGCCCGAGGCGAACTTCGCCACGGCCCCACGCGGGGTGGACTTGGACGCCTGCCCGCCCGTGTTGCTGTACACCTCCGTGTCCAGCACCAGGAGCTTGACGTTCGCCCCCGACGCGAGGACGTGATCGACGCCGCCGTAGCCGATGTCGTACGCCCAGCCGTCGCCGCCCACGATCCACACGCTCTTCCGCACCAGCGCGTCCGCCACGGCCAGGAGGTCGCCCGCCTCAGCCCTGCTCGACGATTCCAGCTTGCGTTTCATCTCCGCCACACGCCCGCGCTGGGCCTCGATGCCCTCGTCCGCGGCCTGGTCGGCCGCCAGGATCTCCCGCGCCAGCTCCGTGCCGATCACATCGGCCAGTTGCGTTACCAGCTCCCGCGCGTACGCGGCCTGCTTGTCGAGCGCCAGCCGCATGCCCAGGCCGAACTCCGCGTTGTCCTCGAACAGCGAGTTCGCCCACGCCGGCCCGCGCCCTTCACTGTTCTTCGTCCACGGCGTCGTCGGCAGGTTCCCGCCGAAGATCGACGAGCACCCCGTCGCGTTCGCCACCATCAGCCTGTCGCCGAACATCTGCGACAGGAGCTTCAGGTACGGCGTCTCGCCGCAGCCGGCGCACGCCCCGGAGAATTCGAAGAGTGGCTCCAGCAGCATCACGTCCTTGACGCTGCTCGTCCGCAGCCCGTGCCGGTCCGAGTCGGGCAGGCCCTGGAAGAACTCCCACCCCAGGCGGCCTGCGGGACGCAGCGGCTCGGCGGGCGCCATGGCCAGCGCCCGCACCCCCACCGCGTCCTCGGCCGGACACACCTCGACGCACAGCCGGCACCCGGTGCAGTCGTCCGGGGCCACCTGGAGCGTGAATCGCTCCGCCTTCCGCCCCGGCCACCTCGCCGCCGACCCCTTGAACCCCTCGGGCGCACTCGCCGCGAGCGTCGGCTCGTACACCTTGCCGCGGATGGCGGCGTGCGGGCACACCAGCACGCACTTGCCGCACTGGATGCAGGTCTTCTCGTCCCACACCGGCAATTCACTCGCGATGCCACGCTTCTCCCATTTCGCCGTGCCCGTCGGCCACACCCCATCGACGGGCAGCGCGCTCACGGGCAGCCTGTCGCCCTCGCCGGCCATGATGAGCGACGTGACCCGGCGCACGAAGTCCGGCGCGCCCCCCGGCACCGCGGGCGCTCGCCCGTGCCCGCCCACGGGACCCGGGGTCACCTCGTGCAGGTGGCTCAGGGCCGCGTCCACCGCCGCCCAGTTCTTCTCGACCACGTCCTGCCCACGCTTGCCGTACGTCTTCTTGATCGCCGCCTTGATCGCCGCGATCGCCTCGTCACGCGGCAGCACCCCCGCCAACGCGAAGAAGCACGCCTGCATCACCGTGTTGATGCGGCACCCCATGCCGGCCTTCTCCGCCACGCTCGCCGCGTCGATCACGTGCAGCCGGAGCTTCTTCGCCAGGATCGTCTCCTGCACCGGCCTCGGCAGATGGCCCCACACCTCGTCCGGGCCGTACATGCTGTTGAGGAGGAAGGTCGCGCCCTGGCCGGCCACGTCGAGGACGCCGACGCGCTCAAGGAAGTTGAACTGGTGGCAGGCGACGAAGGTGGCCTCGCGGATCAGGTACGTCGAGCGGATCGGCCTCGGGCCGAACCGCAGGTGCGACACGGTCATCGAGCCGGACTTCTTCGAGTCGTAAACGAAGTAGCCCTGCACGTGCAGAGGCGTGCCCTCGCCGATGATCTTGATCGAGTTCTTGTTGGCGCCGACGGTGCCGTCGGCCCCCAGGCCGTAGAACACCGCCCGCACCACGCCATCCGGCTCGGCGTGGAAGGCGTCGTCGTACTCCAGGCTGGCGTGCGTCACGTCGTCGTGGATGCCGACGGTGAAGTGGTTGAGCGGGTTCGGGCGATCGAGGTCGTCGAGCGCCGCCTTCGCCATGCCCGGCGTGAACTCCTTGCTCGACAGCCCGTAGCGCCCGCCGATGATGCGCACCGACCCCCGCCCCGCCTCCTGCATGGCGGCCAACACGTCGAGGTACAGCGGCTCGCCGACGCCGCCCGGCTCCTTCGTGCGGTCGAGCACCACCACGGCCCGCGCCGTCGCGGGGATCGCCGCGGCCAGGTGCTCCCCGGAGAACGGGCGGAAGAGCCGCACCTTGACCAGCCCCACCTTCTCGCCGGCGGCGTTGAGGGTCTCGACGGCCTCCTCGGCGGCGCCGGCGGCGGAGCCCATCAGCACCAGGACACGCTCGGCGTCGGGGGCGCCGACGTAGTCGAACAGGTCGTATTGCCGGCCCGTGAGCCGCGCCAGGCGGGCGAAGCAACGCTGCACGATGGCGGGGCAAGCGAGGTAGTACGGCTGCGACGACTCGCGGGCCTGGAACGCCACGTCTGGGTTCTGCGCCGTGCCCCTCAGCGTCGGGTGGTCAGGGGACAGGGCCCGTGCCCGCACGTCGTGGATCAGGGAGGTGTCGATCATCGCCCGGACGCCGGCGTCACCGGGCAGGGCGACGCGTCCCACCTCATGCGAGGTGCGGAAGCCGTCGAAGAAGTGGAGGAACGGCAGGCGGGCCTCCAGCGTGGCCGCGTGGGCGGCCAGGGCCATGTCGGCCGCCTCCTGCACCGACGATGACGCGAGCATGGCCCACCCCGCGGCCCTGACCGCCATCACGTCCGAATGGTCGCCGAAGATCGACAGGGCCTGGGTGGCCAGCGACCGTGCCGCGACGTGGATGACGCAGGGCGTCAGCTCGCCGGCGATCTTGTACATGTTGGGGATCATGAGCAGGAGGCCCTGAGACGCCGTGAAGGTCGTCGTCAGGGCCCCGGCCATCAACGCGCCGTGGACGGCGCCGGCGGCGCCGCCCTCGGATTGCATCTCCTCCACGCGGGGCACGGTGCCCCAGGCGTTGGGGACGTGCCCCGACGCCCAGGTGTCGGCCCACTCGCCCATCGTCGAACTGGGGGTGATCGGGTAGATCGCGATCACCTCGCTGCAACGGTAGGCGACGTGGGCCGCCGCCTCGTTGCCGTCCACCACCGATTCGTCGGCCCGCATGGTCGTCTCCTTCGGATCAGCCCCGCGCCCGGAGGAGCTCACGCTCCGCCTCCAGCCAGAACCACACGTCGGCCCCCTCCGGCTTGCCGGCGGCCTCCCACCTCTCATAGGCGAGCCGGCGGATCTTCTCCGCCTTCGCCTCGGCGGCCGCGTCCGGCCTCGCCGGCGGCACCGGCTCCTCGGCCTTCGGAGGCGCCGGCCGCGGCGCGGCCCCCATCGTCGGTTTCTTCGTCCTCATGGAAATCACCCCCCTCCCCGCCGCCACGCGGCGGCCGTCTCTCACCGGGCCGACCTCGGCCCCTTGCCCTGCCGCGAGTGCGGCAGGCGGAAGATCGCGGCGAGGCCCGCCCCCGCCGGCATCCGCTCCGCCGGCAGGGCGTACGCCCGCCCGCCGTGACGCAACGCCTCCAGGACGGCACGGTCCGCGTCGGCCCCCGCCCCCTCGCGGACGAACAGCACGTCCACCTCGCCACGCGCCGTCGCGGCCGCCGCCTCGCCGTCGACCGCCGTCCGCCCCGTCCCCGCGAGCTGCGCGTACAGCCCCACGGCCTTCTCCCGCGCCCGCCCCAGGTACGGCTCCGCCAGCGGCCTGGCCTTCTCGAAGAGCTCGCGGTCGCTCAAGCGGTCCGGGCTGCCGTGTACCTCTTCCTCCGTCAGGTGGGCGTACGAGGACGAACGGCGGAAGATCGGCAGCAGATACCCCACGCCCGCCAGCACGGCCGGCGCGTGCTCCTCGCGCAGCACCGGCCCCAGCGCCTTGTCGACCGCCAGGAAGTAACGCATCACGTCATCCTTGCGGTCATCCACCCCGACGCCCTGCCCGTGGTAAGTCGCCTCGGAGCGTCCGCCCGCGTGCCGCGTGTGGTAGTTCAGCATCTTGTCGGTGTCGTGGCCCGCCTGCGCCTCCTCGATGCCGTGAGGGCACCCCGGCACCTCGACGCGCGTCGGCCCCCCCGGCCCACACCGCAGCAGGCGCACCGAAGCCTTGCTCAGCGCCAGCACGAAGAAGTGCCCCGCGTCCGGCAGCATCGACAGCACCGGCGTCAGGACGAAGCCGGGCCCGGACGACACCCGCTCCGGGACCTCCACGGGCAGGCGGTACGCCCGGAACAGCCCGGGCGCGAGGAACACCGCCAGCCCGCCCTCCTGGTGCTTCCAGTAGTCCTCGTCCGCGAGGAGGGCGCGTGCGGGGAGCAGCATCTCGGCGGCCTCGGGCCCCGGCAGCCCTTTCTCCGCCTCGGTGAGGCAGCGGGCGAACCGCCCCTCCACGCCGTCGCCCCCGCCACGCGCCGCCGGCAGGTAGACCGTGACGCACGGCCCCGGCCGCTCGGCCAGGAGGGCGTTCAGGTCGGCTCTGGTGATCGTGTCCATTGTGGCCTCTCCTGCGGGTGCGGATCAGACGGCGGGCCGGTTGATCAGGACGGGGACGCCGCCGCCGCGGACGACGCGGTCGGCGATGCTGCCCATGAACAGGCGTGAGAAACCGACCCGGCCGTGGGTCTCCATCGCGATGACCGAGGCGTTGCACTCCTTCGCCGCTGCCAGGATGCCCGCCGCCGGGTCCTCCTCGATGAGGACGTGCTGGGTCACCGTCAGCCCGTACTTCCGCAGGCGGTCCCCGACGCCGTCGAGGTACTCGCGGCACTCCTTGACCGCCTTCTTCTGCGCCGCGCTGATGTTCTCCAGGGCCGTGTGCGTCAGGCCGGGCAGGCTCGTCCCGTCGGGGAGGTAGCTGGCCCGCAGCACCGGCGGGCACACCCGCACCAGGGCCATCTCGGCCTCGAACGGCTCCGCCAGCTCCGCCGCCGGCCCAAGCACCTCCTCGGCCTCCGGCGTGCCGTCCAGCGCGACCAGGACGCACTTCACCTCAGGCCTCTGGGACAGGTCGGCCTTGCCCTCCCCCGGCCGGACCATCACCACGGGCCGCGGCATGCTCCGCGCCAGCTCGTCGGCCACCGACCCCAGCCACCAGCGGCCCAGCGTCCCGCGCCCGTGGGTGGACATCACCACCATCTCGGCGTCGGCCGACTGCGCGTACTCGCGGAGCAGGTTCGGGACGTTGCCGCCCTCGAGCAGCATCGCCGACGCCGGCACGTCGGCCAGATCGCGGAGACGGCGGGCGGCGTCCGCCAGGTACGCCTCCTCGTCCTGACGCAGGTGCACGTCGAACAGGTCCACCATCTCCAGCCCGGCCGCGGGGATCGGCGGGGCCGGCTGGTGGACGTGGACGAGGTGCACCATCGCCCCCGTCTTCTTGGCGAGCGACGCCGCCAGCGGCAGGGCGTGCTCGCCGAATTCCGACCCGTCCAGCGGGACGAGTATCTTGCGGATCATGGCCGGCCTCCGTAGTCTCTGGGGTGAGCTGACTTGTCCCCTGATACCCCAAAGGCAAAGCCTGTGCCGCCATCGGATGGCGCTCGGGCGGGCGAAATCAGGCATCCAGACCATCCCGGCGTGACCGGGCCGCACATCGCCCTGTGCGGACACGCCACACGCAGGGGCCGTCTGCACGTCCGCACGGGGCGGCGCGGCAGTTGCATTTGCACCACGCTCCATGAACGGAGGCCTGACGTGGACACCTCGCATGCGGCGGCGGACAAGCGGCTCAAGGTCCTCGACGTGGCGATGAAACGCCACCAGTACCGCCAGGACGCCCTCATCGAGGTCCTGCACAAGGCGCAGGGCCTCTTCGGCTTCCTCGGCAAGGACGTGTTGATGCACGTCGCCCGCAGCCTCAAGCTCCCCCCGAGCCGGGTCTACGGGGTCGCCACCTTCTACCACCTCTTCACCCTGGCCCCGCAGGGCCAGCACTCGTGCGTCATCTGCATGGGCACCGCCTGCTTCGTCAAGGGCGCCGGGGCCATTCTCGACGCCGTCGAAACGATGGCAGGCGTCAAGGCGGGGGGTACGACGCGCGACGGCAAGTTGAGCGTGGTCACCGCCCGCTGCATCGGGGCGTGCGGCATCGCCCCGGCGGCCGTCTTCGACGGCGAGGCCGCCGGCCAGCAGACGCCGGAGTCCGTCTGCGCGCGACTCAAGGGGTGCCTGTGATGGACCGACAGGAGCTGATCGACCTCGGACGGCGGGGCCGTGAGTCCTGGGCCCCCAGCCGCGTCCGCGTCTGCACCGCCAGCGGCTGCATGGCCGGCGGGGCGGGGGAGGTCAAAAAGGCCCTCGACTCCACCTGTGAGTCGCGCGGCCTTACCGGATCGGTGCAGGTGGTGGGCGTGGGCTGCCTCGGCCTGTGCGGCCGTGGGCCGCTCGTCGCCGTCACGCCGGGCGATGCCATCTACGCCCACGTCACGCCGCGGACGGCGCCGACGCTCATCGGCGGCGAGACGCCCAAGGCCGAGGCCCTCGACACCGCCCACCCGTTTTTCACGGGGCAGACACGCATCGTTACAGAGACGCTCGGCCTCATCGACAGCGAGAGCGTGGGGGAGTACGTCGCCCTCGACGGCTACCGGGCGCTGCACCAGGCGCTGACGGAGATGACGCCCGGCGAGGTGGTCAAGGCCGTCAGCGACAGCGGCCTGCGGGGGCGCGGCGGCGCGGGCTACCCGACGGGGGTGAAGTGGGCGACGGTGGCGAAGATGCCCGCGGGGGAGAAGTTCGTCGTGTGCAACGGCGACGAGGGCGACCCCGGCGCGTTCATGGACCGCTCCGTCATGGAGAGCGACCCGCACCGCGTCCTGGAGGGGATGGCCGTCGCGGCCTACGCCGTCGGGGCCGGGCAGGGCTACGTCTACGTGCGGGCGGAGTACCCCTCGGCCGTCGAGCGGCTACAGAAGGCGATCACGCAGGCGCAGAAGCTGGGGACGCTGGGCACGGGCATCTTCGGCACGCCGTTCAACTTCCGCGTCGAGGTGCGCATCGGCGCGGGGGCGTTCGTCTGCGGCGAGGAGACGGCGCTGATGGCGTCCATCGAGGGCAAGCGCGGCGTGCCGCGTCCGCGCCCGCCTTACCCCGCCCAGTCCGGCCTTTGGGAGAGGCCGACGCTCATCAACAACGTCGAGACGTTCGCCAACGTGCCGCTCATCCTCCGCAACGGCGCCGCGTGGTTCGCCGGCATCGGCACCGCGAAGAGCAAGGGCACCAAGGTCTTCTCCCTGACCGGCAAGGTGATGAACACCGGCCTCATCGAGGTGCCGATGGGCACGCCCCTGCGGCAGATCGTCGAGGTCATGGGCGGCGGCGTCCCGGGCGGCGGGAGCATCAAGGCCGTGCAGACGGGCGGCCCCTCCGGCGGGTGCATCCCCGCGGAACACCTCGACGCGCCCGTGGACTACGAGTCGCTCAACGCGCTGGGCTCGATCATGGGCTCGGGCGGCATGATCGTCATGGACGGATCGACGAATATGGTCGAGGTCGCACGGTTCTTCATGGAGTTCTGCATGGACGAGTCGTGCGGCAAGTGCATCCCCTGCCGGGCCGGGACGGTCCAGATGCACCGCCTCCTGACGAAGATCACGAGGGGCGAGGCGGACGCCGCCGACGTGGAGCGTCTGCGCCACCTCGGCGCGATGGTGCGTGACACCAGCCTGTGCGGCCTGGGGCAGACCGCCCCCAGCCCCGTCCTCAGCACGATGCGCTATTTCGGCGGTGAGTACGAGGCCCTGTTGAAGTCGGGGGCCGCGCCGCGTCGCGCGCCCCTGCCGCTGATCTGAATGAAGACACGGCAAGTTCACGCCGTGCCGCTCGCCTGAACGAAGACTCGGCCCCCTGACGGGGCCGCCCGCCTGACCCCCGGAGCGAAGCGAATGGCCGTCGTCACGCTGACCATCGACGGGCAAGCCGTCACCGCCGCCGCCGGGCAGTCCCTGCTCATGGTGGCGCGTGAGCACGGCATCACGATTCCCACCCTCTGCCACCTCGATGGCACGTCGGAGGCCGGCGCCTGCCGGCTGTGCCTGGTGGAGGAGGACCACACGCCGAAGCTGCTGCCGGCCTGCGTCACAGCCGCCTCGGAGGGCATGAGCGTCCGCACGGCCACGCCGAAGCTCGTCGAATACCGGCAGATGATCCTGGAATTGCTCCTCGCGGAGCGGAACCACGTCTGCTCGGTATGCGTGGCGAACGGGGCGTGCGAGCTGCAGTCGCTGTCGGCGGAGCAGGGCGTCACGTCGGTGCGGTTCGATTACCTCAGCCCGGAATTGCCGGTGGACACGAGCCACGACCGGTTCGGCGTCGATCACAACCGCTGCATCCTTTGCACACGCTGCGTGCGGACGTGCGACGAGATCGAGGGGGCGCACACCTGGGACGTGTCTGGCCGCGGCGTCAAGTCGCGCGTCATCACCGACCTGGCCCAGCCGTGGGGGGAGGCGACGAGCTGCACCTCCTGCGGCAAGTGCGTGCAGGCGTGCCCCACCGGGGCGCTCTTCCGCCAGGGGGCGACGGTCGCCGAGATGCAGAAGGACCGCGAGCAGCTCGCCGGGCTGGTCCGCGCCAGGGAGACCAAGCAATGGACAAGCTGAGGCTCGCGACCGTCTGGCTGGGCGGCTGCTCGGGCTGCCACATGTCGTTCCTCGACCTCGATGAGTGGCTGATCGACCTGGCCGGCAAGGCCGACCTGGTCTTCAGCCCGGTAATGGACGCCAAGAGTTATCCCGCCGAGGTGGACGTGGCCCTGGTCGAGGGGGCGGTGGCGAACGACGAGAACCGCGAGATGGCCCACCGCCTGCGGGCGGCGACGCGCTACGTCATCTCGTTCGGCGACTGCGCCGTCACGGGGAACGTGACGGCGATGCGCAACCCGCTCGGCCTGGCGCTTGAGGTGCTGCGGCCCGTGTACCTGGAGAGCGGCGCGCTCAACCCGCGCATCCCGGACGCCAAGGAGA
This sequence comes from uncultured Alcaligenaceae bacterium, assembly GCA_964630925.1. Taxonomy (GTDB): domain Bacteria; phylum Planctomycetota; class Planctomycetia; order Gemmatales; family Gemmataceae; genus RGDT01. The sequence goes on along the minus strand of CAZVZK010000001.1, from coordinate 90,954 downwards.
TCGTCCCCACGTTGCTCGACAAGGTGCTGCCGCTGCATCAGGTGGTGCCGGTCGATTTCCACCTGCCGGGCTGCCCGCCGCCGGCGTCGCGGATCCGTCTCGTCCTGGAGGCGCTCCTCGACGGGAGGGTGCCGGTGTTGCCGCCCGAGGATCGGAAATTTGGATAAGGGGGCGTGCCATGCCGCGCATCGTCATCGATCCCGTGACCCGCATCGAGGGCCATGCGAAGATCACCATCAACCTCGGCGACGACGGACGGGTCACCGACGCCCGCTTCCACGTCACGGAGTTCCGCGGCTTCGAGCGGTTCTGCGTCGGCAGGCCGTTTACCGAGATGCCCGGGCTGACGGCGCGCGTCTGCGGCATCTGCCCCGTGAGCCACATCCTCGCCTCGTCGCGGGCCGGCGATGGCATCCTCGCCGTCGAGGTGCCGCCCGCCGCCGAGCGTCTGCGGCGGCTGATGAACCTGGCCCAGATCATCCAGTCGCATGCGTTGAGCTTCTTCCACCTGTCCTCGCCTGACCTGATCCTCGGCTGGGACGCCCCGCCCGCGACGCGGAACGTCTTCGGGCTCATCGCCGCCGACCCGGAGCTGGCGCGGGGCGGGATACGCCTGCGTCAATTCGGCCAGGAGATCATCGAAGCGCTGGGCGGCCGCAAGATCCACCCGGCGTGGTCCGTCCCCGGCGGCGTCCGCGACGGCATGCCCGAGGAGGAGCGCGTCCGCCTGCTCGGGAGGATCCCCGAGGCGCGGGCGATGGCGGTGAAGGCGCTCGCTCTGTTCAAGGGCCTGCTCGACAGGCACAAGGCCGAGGCCGAATTGTTCGGCAACTTCCCGTCGCTGCACCTGTCGCTCGTCACCGCGGACGGGGGCTGGGAGCACTGCGGCGGGGTCATCCGCGTGGTGGATTCGCACGGCCAGCCCGCGTGCGATGACTTCCCGGCGTCGCGGTACGCCGAGTACATCGGCGAGGCGGTGGAGCACGACTCGTTCCTGAAGTCGCCGTACTTCAAGCCTCTGGGCTATCCCAACGGCGTTTACCGCGTCGGGCCGCTCGCCCGGCTGAATACGTGCGAGTCCATCGGCGCCCCGCTCGCCGACAAGGAGCTGGACGAGTACCGGCAGCGGGCGGGGCGGACGGTGAACGCCTCCTTCTACTTCCATTACGCCCGCCTCATCGAGATCCTGGCGGGGGTGGAATTCGTCGAGAGGCTCCTGGCCGACCCGAACCTGAGCGCGGGCCGGCTGCGTGCCGAGGCGTCGATCAACAAGCAGGAGAGCGTGGGCGTGAGCGAGGCGCCGCGCGGCACGCTGTTCCACCACTACACGGTGGACGAGGGCGGGTTGCTGACGAGGGTGAACCTGCTGATCGCGACGGGGCAGAACGCCATGGCGATGAACGCGGCGGTGACGCAGATCGCGAAGCACTACATCACGGGCACGACGGTCCCCGAGCCCGTGCTGAACCGGGTGGAGGCGGGCATCCGGGCGTTCGACCCGTGCCTGAGCTGCTCGACGCACGCGGCGGGGCGGATGCCGCTGGTCGTGACGCTGAAGGACACCGAGGGGCGGACGCTGGACGAGGTGCGGCGATGATCCTCGTCATCGGCTATGGCAACGAGCTGCGCCGCGACGACGCCGCCGGGCCGCTGGCGGCGCGCGTCGTGGCGTCATGGGCGCTGCCGGGGGTCGAGGCGATCTCGTCTCACGGGCTGATGCCGGAGATGGCCGAGCCTCTCAGCCGGGCCGAGCGGGCCGTGTTCATTGACGCCGCTGAGGGGGTGAGCGTCGAAGCCCTGCCGGTCGCACCCGAAGGGACGCCCGCGCTGGGGCACGCCGGCGGGCCGGGGTGGCTGTTGGGCTTGGCACGCAGGGCGTTCGGACGCGCCCCGCAGGCGTGGCTGGTGACGGTGCCGGCGGCGGACCTGGGGCACGGCGAGGGGATGACGGACGAGGCGTGGGCGGGCGTCGCCCTGGCGCTGGCGGAGGTGAGGCGGTGCATGAGGTCGGCTTGATGCAGGAGGTGGTCGATGCCGCCGTCGCCGAGGCGCTGCGGGCCGGGGCGTCGCGCGTCCACCGCATCGGGCTGCGTGTGGGCCGGCTGGCCGGCGTCGAGGCGGACGCACTGTCCCTCGCCTTTGAGGTGGCGTGTCAGGGCACGCCCGCCGAGGGCGCGGCGCTGGAGGTCGAGGATGTGCCCGTCCTGTGCCGCTGCCCGGCTTGCGTGATCGACTTCGAGCCGGATGGCATGGTGTTCGCCTGCCCGGAATGCGCCGCGCCGTCGCCCGATGTACGGCGCGGGCGTGACCTGGAGATATCTACCGTCGAGGTGTCCTGAGATGGAGACGCGAACGCTGAACGTGCATCGCGGCGTCCTCCTGAAGAACGACGAGCAGGCCGGCCGCAACCGCGAGCGCTTCGCCGCGCTCGGCCTGCTGGCCGTCAACGTCCTGTCGTCGCCCGGCAGTGGCAAGACGGCGCTGCTTGAACGCACCCTGGCCGACCTGGGTGGTGATGTGCCCAGTGCCGTCATCGTCGGTGACCTGGCGACCGACAACGACGCCCGCCGCCTGCGCCGGCCGGGCGTGGAGGTGGCGCAGATCACCACCGGCAACGTCTGCCACCTGGAGGCGTCGATGGTGGCGCGCGCCGCCGACGCCCTGGCGCTCGAGGGCCGGCGGCTTCTGTTCATCGAGAACGTCGGCAACCTCGTGTGCCCGGCGTCCTACGACCTGGGCGAGGGCCTGCGGGCCGTGCTGATGTCGGTCACCGAGGGCGAGGACAAGCCGCTCAAGTACCCGAAGATGTTCAAGACCGCCGATGTCGTCCTGGTCACCAAGATGGACCTCGCGGCGGCGACGGGGTTCAGCCGCAAGGAGGCGCTCGCGAGCATCCGCGCCGTGGCGCCGCAGGCGGAGGTGCTGGAGGTGTCTGCCAGGACCGGCGACGGCATGGCCCGCTGGTACGGCTGGCTGGAGGGGAGGCTGCCGCGTGGCTGATGCCGCATGGCGCGTGCGTGTGCGTGGCCTCGTGCAGGGGGTCGGCTTCCGCCCGTTCGTCTGGCGATTGGCCCATGGCCTGGACCTGCGTGGCCGCGTCGGCAACGACGGCGAGGGGGTGCTGATCCACGCCGAGGGGGCGGGCGAGGCGCTGGCTTCCTTCGCCAGCCGGCTTCTCACGGAAGCGCCCGCCGGGGCGCGTGTCGATTCCGTCGATCATCGGCCAGTTGAAAGCGAGTGGCCCGGCGGCTTCGCCATCATCACCAGCCCCGCCGGCGGGGCGACATCGGCCCGCGTGCCGCCGGACCGGGCCGCGTGCGAGGAGTGCCGCCGCGAGGTGTTCGAGGCGTCTGACCGCCGGCACGGGCACCCGTTCGCCACCTGCACGGCGTGCGGGCCTCGCTACTCGATCATCGAGACGATGCCCTATGACCGGACGCGGACGACGATGGCCGGCTTCGCGATGTGCCGCGTGTGCGCCGCCGAGTACGCCGCCCCTGCGGACAGGCGCTTCCACGCGCAGCCCATCGCGTGCCCGGAGTGCGGGCCGGGCGTCGAGGGGGATGGCATCGCCGAAGCCGCCGCGGCGCTGGAGGAGGGCCGCGTGATCGCTCTGAAGGGGCTGGGGGGGTATCAGTTGCTCGTCCGCGCGGACGGTGCCGGCCCCGTCTCGCGCCTGCGTCGGCTCAAGCACCGGCCCACGAAGCCGTTCGCCGTCATGGTGCGGACGCTCGCCGACGCCGAAGGCCTCGCCGTCCTAAGCGAGGCGGAGAAGGCGTTGCTCGCTTCGCCGGAGAACCCCATCGTCCTGGTCCGCCCGCGTGACGCCTCCACGCTCTGCGACGAGATCGCCCCCGGCCTGAGCCGCGTCGGCCTGATGCTGCCGACGACGCCGCTGCATCATCTCCTCCTCGCGCGGGTGGATTTCCCCGTCGTCGCCACGAGCGGCAACCTGAGCGACGAGCCCATCGCCGTCGAGGCGGGGCTCCTCACCGCCGTCTCCGATGTCGAGCTGACGCACGATCGGCCCATCGCCCGCCGCGTCGATGACTCCCTCGCCCACGTCGTCGCCGGCGTGCCGCGCGTCCTGCGGCTGGCGCGTGGGTACGCCCCGCTCTCCCTGCCGGCGCTTGAGCGATCCGGCGCCCCGCCCACCCTTGCCGTGGGCGGGCAGCAGAAGTCGGCGCTGGCCCTGTGGACGGGGTCGCAGGCGGTCCTCGGGGCGCACGTCGGCGAGCTGGACGCGCTGGCGACGCGCGAGGCGTTCGAGGCGATGACGCGAGATCTGCCGGCGCTTTACGGCTGTCGGCCCGAGGTGATCGCCTGCGACCTGCACCCCGACTACGCCTCGACGCGGTGGGCCGAGGCGTCCGGCCTGCCGATGGTGCGCGTGCAGCACCACCACGCCCACGCCGCCGCGTGCATGGCGGAACACGGCCTGACCGGCGAGGCCCTCGCGTTCACCTGGGACGGTACCGGTTTCGGCCCCGACGGCACGGTCTGGGGCGGCGAGGTGTTGCTGGCCCGGCACGACCGCTTCGAGCGGGTCGCCCGATTGCGTCCGTTCGTCCTCCCCGGCGGCGAGGCCGCGGTGCGCGAGCCGGCCCGCGTCGCCCTCGCGCTGCTGACGCAGGCGCTGGGCGTCGCGGAGACTTTCAACGACCCCGACGTGCCGCGCCTGCTCGGCGTGCCGGAGGGCGCCGTCGCCCCGCTGCTGCGGATAATCGAGGTCGGCGTGTCTTGTCCCGTCACGTCGAGCATGGGCCGGCTGTTCGACGGCGGGGCGGTGATCGCGATGGGGGCTACCCCACCCCCCGACCCCCTCTCCGCCTCGGGGAGGGGGGGGCTTGCCGTAGAGCACGCTTCCAGCGTGCTCGAGCAGTGGGGGACGCCGCGCCATGAGCACGCTGGAAGCGTGCTCTACGAGAAGGCGACTCGTTTCGGGGAGGAAGTTGGGGGGTGGGGTTGCACCTACGAGGGCGAGCCGGCGGCCCGGCTGGAGGCGTGCGTCATCGATGCGTGTTGTCCGTATGCTCTGCCCCTGACGGGGCGCGACGAGGGCGACTGGCGGCAGATGATCCGCCAGGCGTGGCACGACCGCAAGGCGGGCGTCCCGGCGTCCACCATCGCCTGGCGCTTCCACGAGGCCGTGATCGCCTGGGCCGCCGACGTGGCCGCGCGGCACGCCGGCCTGCCCGTGGTCCTCGGCGGTGGCTGCTTCGCCAACGGCCGGCTGCTGTCCGGCCTCCTGGGGCGACTGTCGCACCGTGAGGCGTACGGGCCGGCGCTCATCCCACCCGGCGACGGCGGCCTCGCCGCGGGCCAGTTGGCCGTCGCCCTTTCCCGCTGAAGGAGTGTCCTCCCATGTGCCTCGGCGTACCAGGGCGGATCGTGGAGCGGTTGCCCGACGACGCAGGCCTACCCGCCGGTCTGGTCGCGTTCGACGGCCTGCGCCGGCCCGTGTGCCTCGCCTGCGTCCCCGAGGCGAAGGCGGGGGATTACGTCATCGTCCACGCCGGCCTCGCCCTCAGTGTGCTAGACGAGGCCGAGGCCGCTCGCCTCCTCGCCGACCTGAGGGCGATGGGGGCGGAGACATGAAGCACGTCGATGAGTACCACGACCCGGCCGTCGCGTCGCGCCTCTTGCGCGAGATCGAACGCGCCGTCACCCGCCCCTGGCACGTCATGGAGGTGTGCGGCGGGCAGACGCACGCCCTCCGCAAGAGCGGCATCGATCAGCTCCTGCCCGAGCGCCTGACCGTCCTGCACGGGCCGGGCTGCCCGGTGTGCGTGACGCCCCTGGGGCAGATCGACCGCGCCCTGGCCATCGCAGCACGCCCCGGCGTGATCTTCACGTCCTTCGGCGACATGCTGCGCGTCCCCGGCAGCTCGTCCGACCTGCTGCGTGCTCGGGCAGAGGGCGGCGACGTGCGCTTCGTGTACTCGCCGCTCGACGCCGTGAAGATCGCGCGGGAGAATCCGACACGGGAGGTGGTCTTCTTCGCCGTCGGCTTCGAGACGACCGCGCCGGCGACGGCGCTGGCGGCGATCCAGGCCCGCCGCCTGGGCCTGACGAACTTCTCCCTCCTCGTCGCCCACGTCCTCGTGCCTCCCGCCCTGGAGGCGATCATGTCGGCGCCCGGCAACCGCGTGCAGGCGTTCCTCGCCGCCGGCCACGTCTGCACCGTCATGGGCTACGAGGAGTATCACGCACTCGCCGCACGCTACCGCGTCCCCGTCGTCGTCACCGGGTTCGAGCCACTCGACCTGCTGGAGGGCCTGCTCCTGGCCGTGCGGCAGTTGGAGGAGGGCCGCCACGAGGTGGAGAACCAGTACGCCCGTGCCGTGCGGCCGGCCGGCAACCGTGCCGCCCGCGACGCCATCGCCGAGGTCTACGAGGCGTGCGGGCGCGATTGGCGCGGGCTTGGGGTGATCCCCGGGGGCGGCCTGCGCCTGCGGCCGGCGTTCGCGGACATGGACGCCGAGCGGCGCTTCGACGTGGCGGTGGACGCCGTGGAGCCGAAGGCGTGCCGGGCCGGCGAGGTGCTGACGGGCCGGCTGCGTCCGGACGAATGTGCGGAGTTCGGCAAGGGCTGTACGCCGGAGCGGCCGCTGGGAGCCCCGATGGTGTCCGGGGAGGGCGCGTGCGCCGCCTACTGGAATTACCGCCGGGTCGATCTCGGGGTGCGCGCATGACCGACCTGACCTGTCCCGTCCCGCTCGGGCCGGGTGATCGCGTGCTGCTCGCCCACGGCGAGGGCGCCCGCCTGTCGCGCCGCCTCGTGCGCGGCCTTCTCCTCACCGCCTTCGACAACGAGTACCTCCGTCCGCTGGCCGACGGCGCCGTCCTCCCGCCCGTGGCAGGCAGGCTGGTGATGACGACGGACAGCCACGTCGTCAGCCCGCTATTCTTCCCCGGCGGCGACATCGGCAAGCTGGCCGTCCACGGCACGGTCAATGACCTCGCCGTCTGTGGCGCGGAGCCCCTCTACCTGACGCTCTCCCTCATCATCGAGGAGGGCCTGCCCCTGGAGACGCTGGGGCGCGTCGTGGCGAGCGTGGCCGAGGCGGCCCGCGCGTGCGGCGTCCGGGTCGTCACCGGTGACACGAAGGTGGTGCCGCGGGGCGCGGCGGACGGGCTGTTCCTCAACACGGCGGGCGTCGGGCGATTGGCCGACGGGATCGACCTCGGCGCGCACCGCGTCCGTGATGGGGACAGGGTCCTCGTCAGCGGCACGCTGGGCGACCACGGCGTCGCCGTGCTGGCGGCGCGCGGCCTGGGGCTGGGCGACGGCCTCCGCAGTGACACGGCGGGGCTGCACGGCCTCGTCGCGGGGCTGCTGGCGTCGGGGGCCGACGTCCGCTTCCTGCGCGACGCCACGCGTGGCGGGGTGGCGGCCGTCCTGCACGAATTGGCCGAGGCGGCGGGGGTGCAGGCGGTCATCGAGGAGAGATCGCTGCCCGTCTCACCGGCGGTTCGCGGGGCCTGCGGCATCCTGGGTCTGGACCCGATGCACATCGCCAACGAGGGCAAGCTGGTCGCCGTCGTCGCGGCACAGGACGCGGCGCGGGCGCTGGCCTGCCTGCGCACGCACGATCTGGGGCGCGAGGCGGCCGCGATCGGCGGGCTGGCGGCGGGGCCGGCGCGGGTGCTGGTGCGTGGCCCGCTGGGCGTCCTGCGTGTGCTGGACGAGCCGTCCGGCGCGCCGCTGCCGCGTATCTGCTGACGGCCTGCCTGGGCCGGGAGTCCGGAGGCTCATCACGCCGCGTCTCGGTGGGCGGTCCACGGCCGGTGGCCGCCCAGCGCGTGCCGAGTCCGCACACTCACGGGCCGCCCACCGAGACGGCGGCTGTGACGGCAAGGCCGAATGATCCTCGTCCGCCCTCACGCCGTGGCGGCTCTCGTTGGCGAGGGCGAATCCGGCCCGCGGCCGTCAACCGAGGGGGCACGACGTGACCATCGGAAAGAGCGACTCCCGACATCTGCCATGATTCCGCCGTCGTGCGGCATGAGACATGCCAAGTGCCTTCATCAAGGACATCACTCGGCAGGAAAGCCGATCCCGGCTCGCAAATCGGAAGGGGTGCGTCATGGGTCTGCTCTTGTTGATCATCCTGATCCTGCTCCTGGTCGGTGCCGTCCCCCGCTGGGGCTACAACCAGAACTGGGGGTACGGCCCGAGCGGGCTGGTGGGCCTGCTGCTGGTGATCGTGCTGATCCTCGTGATCATGCGGCTCCTCCCTCACGACAGATTCTCCTTCTAGTCCGGGATGCGCACCGGACAAAGTAGGTCGGGCCTCGGCCCGATGACGAGCCCGCGGGGCCTGCCGTTGTCGGCCGCCGATGCCCGGCTGAACCTCCTCGGGGGGCCGCGCGTGATGGTACGTCAACAACAGGCCGCCGAACCAACACCGGCGGGCCGGGACAGGGCGCCGGCCGAGGGCATCCCGGCCGGCGCGGGGCGATGAGCGGGAGAACGAACCATGTCACAGGCAACGGCAGAACCAACAACACGGCCGGCGGCCGAGGCGGGGCCGGCGGACGTGCCCGTCAAGAGGCTCAAGTTCGCCAGGGACGACGGATTCCAGGCCGACCTGCGGCGGCGTGTCGAGGACTTCTTCCGGACCACCGGCCGGCCGCAGCGCGGATGCTGGCAGATGTACCTGAAGACGGCGATCATCCTCGTAACCTTCGCGGCCTCCTACGTGTTGCTGGTGTTCTTCGCCTCGACGTGGTGGCAGGCGTTTCCGCTGGCCGTCCTGCTCGCGCTGGCCACCGCCGGGATCGGCTTCAACATCCAGCACGACGCCGGGCACCAGGCCTACTCGAACTCTCCCTGGGTCAACAAGCTGATGGCGATGACGCTGGACCTCATCGGCGGCAGCTCCTACGTGTGGCACTGGAAGCATGCCGTCTTCCACCACACCTACGTCAACATCACCGGCCACGACACGGACATCGACCTCGGCTCGCTGGGCCGGCTGACGCCCCATCAGACGCGTCACTGGTTCCACCGCTGGCAGCACTTCTACCTGTGGCCGCTCTACGGATTCCTGGTGATCAAGTGGCACCTCGTCAGTGACTTCCAGGACGTGATCACCGGGCGGGTCGGGGGGCACCGGATCCCGCGGCCGCGGGGCTGGGACCTGGCCGTCTTCCTCGGGGGGAAGGCCGCCTTCTTCACCCTGGCGTTCGTGATCCCGCTGCTGTTCCACCCGGTCTGGGCCGTCCTGCTGTTCTACGCGGTGGTGGCATCCATCGTGGGCGTCGTGCTGAGCATCGTGTTCCAGCTGGCCCACGCCGTGGAGGAGGCGGAGTTCCCGCTGCCCCGGCCCGACACGGGCCGCATCGAGAACGCCTGGGCCGTCCACCAGGCGGAGACGACGGTGGACTTCGCCCGCGGCAGTTGGGTGATGGCCTGGCTGCTCGGGGGCCTGAATTTCCAGATCGAGCACCACCTGTTCCCGCAGGTCTGCCACGTCAACTACCCGGCGATCTCCCGGATCGTGGAGGAGACGTGCCGGGACTACGGCGTGAGGTACACCGAGCACGCGTCGGTGTGGGCAGGCCTGGCGTCGCACTTCCGCTGGCTGCGGCGGATGGGGCGGGGAGACCCGGCCGTGCCGTTGGCTGAAACAACCACTCCGTGAGTAAAGGTGATCCCGGATCCCGCGGACCCCTCACGTCGAGAATCACTCCACGGCCTCGGAGACCGTGCGTGATGTCGTCATCGGCAGTGCGGACGGCTTGAGCGGCCTTCCGCCATCGACATTTCGAGGCCGCACGATCGTGTTCAACCCGACCGTGGGGAACTTGCGAGGGGCGCCTCGGGTGGGTACAAGGGCGAGGGGCAATGGTGGAGTGGCCTGAAGGAGCTGACGTGGCTCAATTGCTTTCGCGACCCAGGCGTAAGCAATCGCCAGCGGAAGAAGTGGCGAACAGCATCTGCCACGGCGTCGGGTTGGTCGCCGCACTTGTCGGGACGCCGTTCCTGCTCACGCAGGCGGCGCGGGGCGGAGATGCCGGCTTCTTTGTCGGCACATGTATCTTCTCCGCGACGGTCATCTTTCTTTACCTGGCCTCGATTCTCTACCATGCGTCCCCTGTGGGCGAGGCCAAGCGCTTGCTGCAGGTCATCGACCATGCCGCGATCTTCCTTCTGATCGCGGGCACCTACACGCCGATCACGCTCGGCGTCCTCCACGGCGCGTGGGGCTGGACGCTTCTCGGGCTTGTTTGGGGGCTAGCCTTCGTCGGGGTGGCACTGAAGATCCTCGCGAAGACCGCCCGGCCCGTTCTCCGTGTTGGGATTTATCTGTTGATGGGGTGGCTGGTCGTGATCGCGATCGATCCGTTGCTCGCGAGGATGCCAGCGGCGGGGGTGCTCTGGTTGCTCGCGGGAGGCCTCTCGTACACGGCCGGCGTTGTCTTCTTTGCAACCGATTCGTGGTTGCCCTATGGCCATGCGATCTGGCACCTGTTTGTGTTGGCCGGCACCACCTGTCACTATTTCGCGGTGTTGCGGTGTGCGGCCTGAAGTCTCCGCCGCGGACGGGCGGGCCGCCCCTGAACGAAGGAATGCACAATGCCACAGACTCCGCACGTCGAGAAGCATTTCACGGCCTCGGAGGCCGTGCGTGACGTCGTTATCGGCATGGCCGACGGCTTGACGGTGCCGTTCGCCCTGGCCGCCGGCCTGTCGGGCAGCGCCTTGGCCACCCCCGCGCTGATCATCACCGCCGGCCTGGCCGAGGTCGCGGCGGGCGCGATCGCCATGGGCCTGGGCGGCTACCTGGCGGCGAGGACCGACGCGGAACACTTCGGCTCGGAGCGGGCCCGCGAGGCCCGCGAGACCCGCGAGATCCCGGAGACCGAGGCCGCCGAGGTCGCCAAGGTGTTCCGGGACCACGGATTGCCCGAGGGCGTGGTGGCCGCGGCCGTGGCGGCGATCCGCGCGGACCCGGAGCGGTGGGTGGACTTCATGATGAAGTTCGAGCTGGGCATGGCGGAGCCGGACCCCCGGCGTGCGCGGGACAGCGCCCTCACCATCGCGCTGTCGTACCTCGTCGGCGGGCTGGTCCCCCTGTCGCCGTACTTCTTCCTGGGGACCATCCACGCGGCCCTGATCGGCTCCGTGATCGTCACCCTGATGGCGCTGGCCGTGTTCGGGTACGTCAAGGGGCGGTTCACCACGAACCGCCCCCTGCGGAGCGCCGGCCAGACGGTGCTGGTCGGGGGCCTGGCCGCCGGGGCGGCGTTCGCCATCGCCAAGCTCCTGGGATGACCCTCGCCGTAGAGCAGCCGGCCTTGGGCGAAGTAGCCAGGATGAACGGTATGGGCTCGCTCCCGCACGCGGGCTCTGGAGGCTCCGTTACAAGAGCGATTGTCGTGGCGACAGCGACGACTTTGGCGACCACCCGAGCCGGGCCCTCGACGGACCGGGGTGTTCGGGCGAACCATCTTGGCGGGGTTATGGAGATGACAGCGCCGAAGGACGTGCCCTGGTGGAAGGCCCTTGAGGCATGAGTCGCCAGCGATTGGCGCTGCCGTGCTGGGCGGCTCCGTGTGCGGGTGCGGCACGGCCTGGGCGGCGGCCTGGGCGGTTGTGGCCCGAAGCCCCGTCCTCAAGGGCGGCCCCCGGCCCCTTTCCCGCCCCAAGCGCCCGCGTGAAATCCTTGGCGATTCGCGATCTGCCGCATTCGCCATGTTTGCCGTCGTGCCTTGGCACGACGAATGCCATTATTCGTTCAGAATGTGTGCAGGTTCGAGATCGGCGGCTCGCCGAAACGGAGGCATCCAAACGAGCACGTCGGCACGGGCGAATGCCGCGTGGCATCACGCCGCCGCCGTTTTACTTTTCTGGCTCGGCGTCCGGATCGGTCATACCGGCCCCGGCGCCATTTGAAAGGAGATCGCCATGTTGCGCCTCGCGATCTTTTTCCTGATCATCGCCCTGCTCGCCGGCGTCCTGGGCCTGCCCGGCATCGCCGGCGAGGCCGCCTACATCGCCCGGATCGTGTTCCTCGTGTTCCTGGTGCTGTTCGCCGCCTCGCTGGTCGGCGGATTGCTCCGGAGTGCCGACGGCCCGGCATCGACCCTCTGAATCGCTGGCACGTGCCCGGACGGCCGGCGGCCGGCCCCGCCCCGCTCAGGGGCGGGGCGTCGAGCCGGCCATGACCCGTGAAGCCGTGCCACTTGGGGCACTGCACGGAAAGGAGGCTGAAGATGCGACTGTTCTTCGTCGTCGGATTGGCCCTGTTGGCCGTGGGTGTCGTCGCCCTGCTGGTCCCGAGCATCACGTTCTTCACGCGGGAGCGCGTGGCGGACGTCGGCTTCTTCACCATCGACATGTCGAGGCCGCACACGATCGTGTTCAACCCGATCGTGGGCGGCGTGGCCCTGGCGGCGGGCGCCGTCCTGCTCCTCCTGGGCCTTCGCTCCTAGCCTGCAGTCTCAGGGCACGCCGTCATGGCGTGCCGCCCGTGGCCGGCCGCCTCGATGAAGCGGCCGGCCACGATCCGTTCCCCTCGCACGGCGAGTTGGGACGGACGGCCGGGCGTAGGGAGCTGCCTTCCGGACCTCGCCACTGCGAGCAAGGCAGTTCGGCGGTGGCCGGCCTGGCGTCGCACTTCTGCTGGCCGCGGCGGATGGTGCGGGGAGACCTGGCCGGGTGAGCGGCTCGCGGCGTGCCGTACTTTTCGCACAAGCCGGATGCCGCGGGCGTCGCCGGATAAGGTGATTGCAGAGGCGGCCATTTCGAGGAGGGACGAGCCATGCAGGAGCTGAGGCGTCTTGAACAAGACATCCTGGAAAAGGGGAAGGTCGATAGCGACCATCTGGAGTCACTGCGTCTGGCCCTGCGGGTGGGCGGGAAGGTCGGCCGGGCGCAAGCCGATTTCCTGGTGGACCTCCACAAGCGGGTGCAGCACCCCAACCCGGCCTTCGAGGCCCTCTTCTACCGGGCCATCAAGGACCACGTCCTGGCGGACGGGCGGATCGACGCCGAGGAGGCCGGCTGGCTGCGGCGGGTGCTCTTCGCCGACGGCAAGATCGACGACGAGGGGCGGCAGCTCATGCGCGAGCTCAAGGGCGACGCCGAGCGGGCCAGCCCGGAGTTCGACGCGCTGTTCGACGAGTGCATGAAGATGCCGCCCGAGCAGCGGACCTGCGGGTAGCTGTGGCCCGGCGCCGCCCGACAGGAGGGGCACGCATGAGTCAGCCGTCCGGCAGGTACTTCCCTGTCAGCTACTTCCGCCGTTTGGTCGCCGACCTGATGCATTTCAGCGCGAAGGTCCCCAGCGTGACCATCGAGCGGCGCATGGCCCTGGGGCCGCTCGTCGCCGCCCGGAAGGCGGCGGCCCCTCCGCCGACGTGGTCGGCCATCTTCGCCAGGGCGTACGCCCTGGTGGCCGCCCGCACGCCGCTGCTGCGCACCTCGTACATGACCTTCCCGTGGGCGCGGTTTTACGAGAGCGCGGCCAACATCGCGACGCTGAACGTGGACCGCCAGCTCGCCGACGAGCGGGTGGTCCTTTACGCCCACGTCGTCGCCCCCGAGACGCTGACGCTCCGGGAGATCGACGCCATCATCTCCCACCATCAGCAGTCGCCGGTGGAAGACATCCCGTCGTACCGCGACGCCGTCCGCCTGAGCTGGGTGCCGTGGCCGTTCCGGCAATTGGCCTGGTGGGCCGCGCTCAACGTGTTCGGCTCGCTGCGGTGCCATCACTTCGGGACATTCGGGATCTCATCGCTCGGGGCCATGGGGGCGGGGATCGTCCACCTGGTGCCGCTGCTGACGAGCCAGCTGCATTACGGCATGTTCGACCCCGCCGGCGGGCTGGACGTGCGGCTGTCGTTCGACCACCGCGTCCTGGATGGGGCGACGGCCGCCGGGGCGCTCGCCGATCTGGAGGCCGTCCTGCACGGCGATCTCCTGCGCGAGTGCGGCCAGTTGGCCGACATGCCGGAAGGGGCCGGGCCGGCCGGCTACCGCCCGTAGGTGCCCATGAGCCGCCCCTCGGCCAGGACGTGGCCCTTCATCGCGGCCACGGCCTGGGCCTTGGTCGCGCCCGCCGGCAGCTCCAGTGTCTTGTCCAGGGCGTAGAGCTTGAAGAAGTAGCGGTGCGGCTTGCCCGCCGGCGGCGCGGGGCCGCCGTAGCCGATCTTGCCGAAGTCGTTCTTCCCCTGCCTCGCCCCTTCGAGCTGCTCCTTCGTCGGCACCCCCTCCGGGAGCTCACGGGCCTCCGCCGACAGGTTGAACAGGACCCAGTGCACCCAGGTGCCGAACGGCGCGTCTGGGTCGTCGCAGATGACGGCCAGGCTCTTCGTCCCGGCCGGCGGCGCGTCCCAGCGCAGGGGCGGCGACGTGTCCGCGCCGTCGCCCGTGTATTTCTTCGGGATCGTGGCGCCGTGCTCGAACGCCGTGCTCGTCAGCCCGATGGAGATGGCCTTGCCTCCTCCCGGATCGTCGTCCGCGCCCCTGCCGCACCCCAGAGGGAGGCAGAGGCACGTCACGAACACCAGAACGGCCGGCCCCCGTAACAGGCGGCTCCACGGCACACGCATGGCGGTGGCCCCTGTACCCCGTTGGTGGGTGATTGGTGGCGTCGGGAGATCTGCCTTGCATCCGGCGTGCCGGCCTCAGCGGGCGGATTGGGCGACGCCGTCCTCGACGATCAGCGGCAGGTCGGCCTTGCCCTCGATGCGGTCTCGCAGCTCCTTGCGGTCCACGCGGACCGCCTGCGGGGCCGTGATGCCGATGCGGACGGTGTTGCCGCTGACGGCCACGATGGTGATGCGGATGTTGTCGTCGATCACGATTTCTTGCGAGAGGCGGCGGGTCAGAACGAGCATGGCGGTTGCCTCCGGGGCGGAATCTGTGGGTGTGGAAACGATGGAAGCCACCTTCGCAACGTCGGTTCGACGTGCGGAGGTGGCTCTTCTTGGCCGGGCCGCCTGCCCCTCGTGAGCAGCGGACAGGAGAGTTGTAACCCGGTGGCGTGCGCCGAGTCAATGCCTCTTTTTCACTCGTGGCGCCGGACATAGGATGAGACTGGCGTGATGCCGGGCCAGGGTGTGCCCGGCGGAGTCATGGCGGCTCGCGCCACAGCAGGATTGCCCGCGCCGATCCAGGAGCCGCCGCATGGACCCCGACCTCCTCTTCCGCCGCTTCCAGGGCCTACAGGCCTATGCCGGCTGGACGCCGGCCTGCGCCCGGCTCATCGCCGCCGCCGCCCCGCTCCTCACGCCCCACATCCCGGCCCTCGTCGAGGACTTCTACGACGAGATCGGCCGACACCCCGGCGCCCTGAAGGTGATCACCGGCGGCCCCGCCCAGGTCGAGCGTCTCAAGGGGACCCTCGCGCGGTGGATCGCCGAGCTACTCGCGGGGGATTACGGCCCCGCCTACGTGGCACGCCGCTGGCGCGTCGGCTGGCGGCACGTCGAGATCGGCCTCGACCAGGCGTTCACCAACGTCGCCATGTCGCGCCTCCGCTCCGGCCTGATCCACGCCCTCCACCTCTCGTGGGCGGGGGACGCCGACGGCCTGCTGGCCACGGCCGGGGCACTCAATAGGGCCATCGACCTCGACCTCGCCCTCATCGAGGACGCCTACCAGGCGGAGTACATGTCCCGCCTCGCGGCCAGCGAGCGCATGGCGGCCATCGGCCAGGTGGCGGGCGGGATCGCGCACGAGCTGCGCAACCCGCTGAACGTGGTCAAGACCTCCGTCTACTACCTGCTCAACGCCCGCAACCCCACGGCGGAGAAGAAGGCCGAGCACCTGCGGCGGATCGAGCGGCAGGTGGCCCTGGCCGACGGCGTCATCACGTCGCTGTCGAACTTCGCCCGCATGCCGATGCCCGACCTGCGGGCGTTCCACGTCGGGGAATGGGTCACCGAGACCCTGGCCGACCTCCCCCCGCCCGGCGGCGTCGAGGTGTCCGTCGAATGCCCGCCGACGCTCCGGCCGGGCCTGGGCGACCCGGCCCAGGTGCGCATCGCCCTGAGCAATCTCATCCGCAACGCCTTCGAGGCCATGCCCAACGGCGGGAGGCTACACATCCAGGGCGCCGAAGCGGACGGCCACGTGCAGGTCGCCGTCCGCGACACCGGGGCCGGCATGGCGCCGGAGGTCCTGGCCCGCGTCATGGAGCCGCTGTTCTCCACCAAGGCGCGGGGCCTGGGCCTGGGCCTGGCCATCGCCCGCACGATCCTGGAGAAGAACCGAGGCTCCCTGCGGGCGGAGAGTGCCGCCGGCCAGGGAAGCACGTTCACCATGACACTCCTCGCCGCCCCCCAGGGAGGCACGCCATGAAAGCCGAGACCCCGGCGGTCCTCGTCGTCGATGACGACCCGGACATCTGCCGCAACCTGCACGACATCCTGTCCGACATGGGCTATGAGGTCGAGACCGCTCACGACGGGCCGTCGGCCCTGGGGATGGTCCGCGCGCGGCCATACGCCCTGGCCCTGCTCGACCTGAAGATGCCGGGGATGGATGGCCTGACGCTGTATCGGGAGATCCGCGCCCTGCGGGCCGAGACGGTGGCGATCGTGGTCACCGCCTACGCCACCCACGAGACCGCGGCCGAGGCGCTGGAGGCGGGCGCGTGGCGCGTCCTGCCCAAGCCGGTGGACCTGACGCTGCTGCTGCGCCTGGCGGACGAGGCCCTGGGGCAGCCGCTGGTGCTGGTCATCGAGGACGACCCGGCGCTGTGCGCCGACCTGTGGCGGACGCTGCGTGCCAAGGGGTTCCGTGTGGCGCTGGCGGGGGACGCGGCCACGGCGGCGGCCCGCCTGGGGGACCTGCCGTTCGACGTGGTGCTGATCGACGCCAGCCTGCCGGAGTCGGACCCCTCGCGCATCCTCGGCGTGGTCCGCGAGACGAGCCCGAAGGCGCGGACGGTGCTGATCGCCGGCCCGGAATCGGAGGAGGGTGCGGCGGTGCGGGCCGCGGTGGCGGAGGGCGCGGACGCGGTGTGCCTCAAGCCGTTCGACATCCCGCGGCTGCTGGACATGGTGGGGCGGCTGGCCCACGAAGGGAGGGCGGATGGCCGGGAGTGACCCGCCGCGCGTGCTGGTCGTGGACGACGACCCGGACACCCGCGCCAACCTCCGCGACATCCTGGAGATGGACGGCTACGCGGTCGAGGAGGCCGGCAGCGCCGCGGAGATGTGGCGGCGGGCCGAGAATGCCGACCTCACCGCCATCCTGCTGGACCGCCGGCTGCCGGACGCGACGGGGGAGGGGCTGCTGCCGCGCCTGCGTCAGGCGGCCCCCGGCGCCGCCGTGCTGATCGTGACGGGCTACGCCGACCTGGACGGGGCCGTGGCCGCGCTGCGTCAGGGTGCGGCGGACTACATCCTGAAGCCGATCAGCCCGGAGGCGCTGCGGGCGAGCCTGAGCCGCATCGCCGAGCGTGCCCGGCTGGCCCGCGCCAAGGAGCAGAGTGAGGCGGCCTTCCGCACCCTGGTCGAGGCGGCCCCCTGCCTGATCGTCATCCTCCGTCCGGGCCGGATCGTCTCCTACGTCAGCCCCTTCGCGGAGGGGTTGACGGGCCGGCCGGCGGAGGCCCTCGTCGGCCTGGAGTTCACGGAGGCGCTGCTGCCGGTGGCGGAGAGGGCGGCGGCGGCGGCGGCGCTCGACGGTGTGTCGCGGGGGCGTCCGATGCTGGCGTTCGAGTCCCAGGTCCTGCGGGCCGACGGCACGGCGCTGGGGGTGCTGTGGAACGCGCAGGCGCTGCCGGGCCACGAGGGCGGCCCCGAGGTGCTGGCGGTGGGGCAGGACATCACGGCGATGAAGCGGGCGCAGGAGCGCGTGGTGCAGGCCGAGCGTCTGGCGGCCATCGGGCAGATGGTGACGGGCCTGGCGCACGAGAGCGGCAACGCGCTGGCGCGGAGCCAGGCGTGTCTGGAGATGCTGGGGCTGGAGGTTCAGGACCGGCCCGAGGCGCTCAGCCTGCTGGCGCGGGTGCAGAAGGCGCAGGACCACCTGCAGCACCTGTACGAGGAGGTGCGGAATTACGCCGCCCCGCTGATCCTGCAACGCGAGCCGTGCAGGCTGGACGCGGTCTGGCGGCAGGCGTGGTCCAGCCTGGCCGGGCGCAGGGAGGGGCGGTCCGCCGTGCTGCGCGAGGCGAAGGGTGCGGGCACCGAGTGCGTGGCCGATCCGTTCCGCCTGGAGCAGGTGTTCCGCAACATGTTCGAGAACTCGCTGGCGGCGTGCAAGGACCCCGTGGAGGTGTGCGTCTCGTGTGCGGAGGATGTGCTGGATGGCGCGCCGGCCGTGCGCATCTCCGTTCGGGACAACGGGCCGGGTCTGGGGCCGGAGCAGCGGGGGAGGATTTTTGAGCCGTTCTTCACGACGAAGACGCGAGGGACGGGGCTGGGCATGGCGATTGCAAAGCGGATCGTCGAGGCCCATAATGGCCGGATCGCGCTCGGGCCCGCGGGGCCGCCCGCCGGGGCCGAGATCCTCATCACCCTGCCGAAAGACGGCGTCCCATGACACAGCAGCTGCGGGTGGCCGTCGCCGACGACGAGCCGGATATGCGAGACTACTTCACGCGCATCCTGCCCCGGCTGGGGCACCGCGTCGTCGGCGCGGCGAAGGACGGGCTGGAGCTGGTGGAGGTGTGCCGGCGGGAGAAGCCCGACCTGGTGATCACCGACATCAAGATGCCCGAGCTGGACGGGATCGAGGCCGGTATCCGCCTGTATCAGGAGCGGCCGGTGCCGGTGATCCTGGTCTCCGCGCACAGCGACAAGGCCCTGATCGACCGGGCCGAGGCGGACCACGTCATGGGCTACCTCGTCAAGCCGATCAAGGAGTCCGACCTGGGGCCGGTGATCGGGTTGGCGATGCGGCGGTTCGAGCAGTTCGAGGAGCTGCGCCGGGAGGCGGCGGACCTGCGGCAGGCGCTGGAGGACCGCAAGCTGATCGAGCGGGCCAAGGGCATCCTGATGAGGCGGGCCTCGCTGGACGAGCCGTCCGCCTTCAAACGCCTGCAGAAGACCGCGAGCGAGCGGAATTTGAAGTTGGCGGAGATGGCCCGGGTGCTGGTGACGGCGGAGGACGCCTTCGCCGGGTGAGCGGCCGCGGCCCGGCCCGCACGTCGGCTGTGCGGAGGTGGCACAGGGATAGGCGGGGAGGGGGGCCGAAAGCGGGGGGGATGGCGGATTCGGCGAACGGCACCGCGATTGCAATCTCCACTACCGGATACGACACCGCGACGAAAGGAGGGGGCCATGACCGTAGTGATGAAGGGTGAGCGGCACGGGCCGGCGATCATGCTGCACGCGGAGACGGCGGAGGAGCTGATGACGCCGAACCCGGTGGCCATCCTTGAGACACTGGGGGTGCAGGACGCCATCGCCTTCCTGCTGGCCAAGAAGATCAGCGGCGCGCCGGTGATCGACGTGGCGGGCAGGCCGGTGGGGGTGATCACGCAGACGGACATCCTGCACCACGACCGCGAGAAGGCCGACCGGCTCGACCCGCCGGAGTTCGAGGCCGGCCACCCGCTGCCGCCGCACCGGTGGGACGAGTTCCAGATCGAGAACGTGGACAGGACGATGGTACGCGACATGATGACGCCGGTGATCTTCACGGTGGGCCTGGACACGCACCCGCGGAAGGTCATCAGCGAGATGTGCTCGATGGGCGTCCACCGCCTGTTCGTGGTGGACAAGGGCGGGGTGCTGGTCGGCGTCATCAGCGCGCTCGACATCCTCCGCGATTTGAACCGCGAGGACTGATCGGGCTTGAACGGGCGGCCGGGGTGGGGGATAATACAGTCCAGACCCCCAAACGCCGGCACCGACATCTCATGACTGTTGCAACGAGTACGCCCCTGCGGATCCTCGTCGTCGATGACGACGAGGATCTTCGTACTTCCATCGCCCGCCATTTCGAGCGGTCGGGGGCCAAGGTCACGCAGGCGGGGAGCGGGGAGGAGGCGCTGGCCCGCGCGCCGGAGGCGCTGGACGTGGCCCTGCTCGACCTGCACCTGCCGGGGATGGACGGCCTGGACCTGCTGGCCCGCCTGAAGGAGGCGAGGCCGGAGGCCGAGGTGCTGCTGTTGACGGCCCACTCGAGCGTCGAGACGGCGGTGCAGGCCATGCGGCAGGGCGCCTACGACTACCTCACGAAGCCGTTCCGGCTCGCGGAGCTGGAGGCGCACGCGCAGAAGGCGTACGAGAAGGCGCGGCTTGCGCGGCGGGAGCGGCAGTGGGTCGAGCACCTGCGGTACGAGTCGCCGCGCTACCGGCTGATCGGGGCCGGGGCGGCGATGCGCAAGGTCGTCACGATGATCGAGAAGGTGTCCGGGACCGACGCGACGGTGCTGATCCGGGGGGAGTCGGGGACGGGCAAGGAGCTCGTGGCCCGCGCGCTGCACCTCAACAGCGGCCGGGCCGACCGGCCCCTGGTGACGGTGAACTGCGCCGCCCTGCCGGAGACGTTGCTGGAGTCGGAGCTGTTCGGCCACGAGAAGGGGAGCTTCACGGGTGCGGTGGCGGCGAAGCGAGGGCTGGTGGAGGTGGCGGAGGGCGGCACGCTGTTCATCGACGAGATCGGCGAGATGACGCCGGGCCTGCAGGCGAAATTGCTGCGTGTGCTGGAGGACGGGCATTACCGCCGGGTCGGGGCCACCTCGGACGCGCACGCGGACGTGCGGATCGTGGCGGCGACGAACCGGCGGCTGGAGGATGAGATCAAGGCCAATCGGTTCCGCGAGGACCTGTACTACCGGCTGAACGTGATCACGATCAACCTGCCTCCCCTGCGTGACCGGCCGGAGGACGTCCCGGAGCTGGTGGCCCATCTGCTGGCGACGCGGCAGGTGGGGGGGGTGAGGCACAGGATCACGCCGGAGGCGATGGCCCTCCTGGTACGCTACCGCTGGCCGGGGAACGTGCGCGAGCTGGCGAACGTGCTGGAGCGGGCGCAGATCCTCTCCGAGGGCAACGTCATCACGCCCGACGACCTGCCGGACGACCTCGCGCCGATGACGGCGCCGCCGGTGGCCGCCGAGCCGGGGGCGCCTCCGGAGCCGGAGCCGCGGACGTTGCACGGGGTCGAACGCGCCCACCTGATGGACGTGTTAAAGGAGTGCGGCGGCAACAAGGTGAGGGCCGCGAAGACTCTCGGGGTCAGCCGCCGCGCCCTGTACCGTCTGCTCGACCGTCACGGCCTGCGCGACGAGGCGGCCCGGCCTGGGTGACGTGCGCCGGCGGGGTCGAGCGCGTGACGGCCCACGAGCGCGGAGGGCCGGCCCGTCAGGCGGGGTCGGGGGTTGGGACGGCCAGGCGAGCCCGCCGGGAGCGGGGTGGCTCGTACCCGCTACATTGAAGGGAGGACACGGAGGAGGAGCGCGCGATGTCATCCGACCCCCAGGTGCGCCCGGCCGACGCGCCGCTGAGCGGGCAGGCACCAACCGCCGGACGGGCCGCGCCCGCGCCGGGTCAGGCGGCGCCACCCGTGCCGCCGGATGATTTCGGATCGACCCTGCTGCGTGCGGGGGCGGCGTGGGCGGTGTACGCCGTCGTGCTGCTGGTGACGGTGCGTCCGGAGCCGGGGCCGGTGTACGAGCCGGATATTTACTGGCACCTGCGGGTGGGCGACTGGGTGATGGAGAACCGGGCCGTCACCGAGACGGACCCGTTCTCGTATCCGGAGGGGAAGCCGTGGGTCGCCTACAGCTGGCTGTTCGAGGTGCTGGTCTACCAGTTGCATCGGTGGCTCGGCTTCGGCGGGATCATCCTGTATCGTGCGGCGCTGGCGCTGCTCATCCTCCTGGCCGTCGACGGTGTGATACGGCGGCTCCAGCCGTCGCGGCTGGCGGGGTCGGTGCTGCTTCTGGCGGCGGCGCTGGCGATGGCGGCGCTGTACCATGAGAGGCCGTGGCTGTTCACGATCCTGTTCGCGGCGCTGAGCCTGCGCGTGGCCGTCGAGATGCGCGAGGGGGGGGCGCCGCCATGGTGGGTGTGGCTGCTGCCGCTGGCGTATGTGCTGTGGGCGAACATCCACATCCAATTCGTCCACGGGCTGTTCCTGCTCGGGCTGGCGTGCGCGGCGCCGGTCATCGACCTGTGGCTGGGGCGGCCGGCGGATGAGACGGCGGCGACGGCGTTCACGCGGCGGTGGTGGCAGCTCGTGGGGCTGACGGCGGCCTGCGCGCTGGCGACGCTGGCGAACCCGTACCACGCCCGGCTGTACTCCGTGGTGGTGGAGTACGCGACGCAGCCGGGGCCGTATGAGTTCGTCAACGAGCTGAAGGCGATGACGTTCCGCGGGCTGGCGGACTGGGCGTTCTTGGCGTTGTTCCTGGCGGGGTGCGTGGCGCTGGGGCGGGGGCGATTCGGGGCGTTCGAGTGGCTGCTGATGGCGGCGACGGCGGTGTTCAGCTTCCGGTCGTGCCGCGACGTGTGGTACGGGACGCTGGCGGCGGTGCTGGTGCTGGCGCGGACGCGCTGGCCGGACTCGCCGGCGAAGCCGCTGCCCCACGGGTGGGCGCTGGGGGCGGTGCTGCTGGCGGTGCTGGCGGCCGGGGCGTGGCGAGGCAGGGGGTTGAGCGAGGCGCGGCTGGAGGCGGACCGGGCGAAGCTGCTGCCGGTGCGGGCGGCGGAGGAGATCGAGCGGAGGGGCTATCGGGGG
Organism: uncultured Alcaligenaceae bacterium; assembly: GCA_964630925.1. Classification (GTDB taxonomy): domain Bacteria; phylum Planctomycetota; class Planctomycetia; order Gemmatales; family Gemmataceae; genus RGDT01. The sequence goes on along the minus strand of CAZVZK010000001.1, from coordinate 68,291 downwards.
CCGCTGTTCAACGACTTCAACTGGGGTGGATATCTGATGTGGCGGCTGCGGATGCCGGTGCCGATCGACGGGCGGACCAACCTGCATGGGGATGAGAGGATCTTGCGGATCGGGGCGGTGTTCGACGGCGCGCCGGGGTGGGAGAAGGACCCCGACCTGTCGGCGGCCGGCATCGTGGTGGCGCCGGCCAGGGGGGCGCTGGCGTCGCTGCTGATGAAGGACGACCGCTTCGTGCGGGCCCATATTGAAGACGATGACGACGTGGCGTGGGTGTTCGTGGCGAAGGGTCGGGCACCGGCCCCCTAACCGACTCGACAGGGGCGTTCGTGCTTCCGGCCGCCGCAGCCCGGGCCCTCGAGCGGCCCCTGTTTGGCCGTGATCGACCCGCTCGAGGCCTTCAGCTCCTTCGCGCGATCAACATTCAGATCGATGAAGTCCGTCACCCCTTCACCCCCGCCGATGCAGTCGGCGGTGACCACGTGGGTCAAGGCTGGGCCTTCGTCGGGGGTGAAGGGGTGGCGGACTGGGGTAGAAGCGGACGCGGGGAGGGGTCGAGGAGAAAATGGCGCGCGGCACCCGGTTTGACGCGCCTGCGTTCACACCCCATAGTTGAGGCGTGGGCGGAATCAGGCGTTATCGGGAGGGTTGGTCATGAACGAGCTGGCGCGGCCCTTCGTCCGGGTCTGGGAGTACGCGGGGTATCAGGGCGGCTTCGCCGGGCAGATGTTCCTCATCGTGGCCATCGTGATGCTGATCGTGGGCGGGCTGACCTGGTTCAGCAACCGGAAGTGAATCAGCGGACGGCCACGATCACCCGGCCGTCCACGTTGCACGTCTGCGTCGCCCCCACCTCGCCGAGCGGCTCCACCCAGTGACAGTGCCCGAAGACCGCCAGCGGCGCTGAGTAGCTCTCCAGCGCCTCGCGGACGTGGGGGTCGCCGATCCTCTCGCCGCAGTCCGGCCCGCAATGCGTCACGACCACGTCCGGTGACTGACACAGCACCCGCGCCAGGAGCGACGTGTACTCGTCCGCAGGGCGGCGGTTGACCTTGCGCGCGTGGCCGATGATGCCGCCGACGCCGCCGACCTTGAGGCGGTCGAGGGTGACGACGCGGCCGTCGAGGAGGTGGCAGCCGCCGCCGGGGCTGCCGGGCATCTCGTCGTGGTTGCCGAGGACGCCGGCCACCCAGGCGAAGCGGCCGGCGAAGGCGTGCCAGACGGGGGTGACGTCGCCGAGGCCGCCGCGTTTCTCGCTGCGGGGGTCGGCCCACAGGTCGCCGGCGAGGAGGACTCCGGTGGCGTTGGCGGGGGGGAGGGTGCCGGCGACGGCGAGCTGGGCGAGGTGTTCGGCGGCGACCTGGCCGAGGAGGCGCGGTCCGCCGCACTCGCGTCCCTGGAGGTCGGCGGTGAGGATGAGGGCGTCGAGGCCGGGGGGCAGGCCGAGGGCACGGGCGCGGAGGATGGGCAGGCCACGGACCTCGGTGCGTCGGCCGCCGGGTGCGGCGTTGAGGTAGTGGATGACGGCGACGGGGTCGGATTCGAGCGAAGAGATTCTCATGCGAGGGAGGAGCCTCGGCGTGGGCGACGGGTTCGGGCCGGCGTAAAATCGCGAGAGATTCACACCCGAGGGCGGGACGCGATGGCCGGACTGGAAGACTACGATTTCCCGACGTATCACGGGTCGGCCGAGCATTTCCCGGCGGCGCTGGCCTACCTGGGGGAGCCGGAGTCGGTGCATCTAGCGGCCACGGAGAACAAGTCGCTGGGGGACAACTGGGTCTGGTATCTCGTGGTGGGCGGCACGCTCGCCTTGATCCCCCTCGGGGTCGCGACGATCCGGGCGGCGGCCGGGTGGATGACGAATCCCCATGAGATGTGGGTACATGGCGGCCTCCTCTTCTGCTGTCTTATCATCACTGCGATTCCGACGATGGCGGTGAAGGGGGAGTCCTCGTACTGGATCTTCCCCGATGCCTTGGTCCGTCACAGGCGTGGCGTGTTCACCGTGGTCTTCTGGAAGGACATCGAGGGGCTGCACCAGTACGGATTCGAGAATGACCTCCACCTGAAGGGGGGAGGCAAGTTCGCCCTGAGCACGAGGGTCGAGAACGACGGGGACTTCATTCAGCGTGTCCACGACCGCTGTTACGTACGGAAGCGGGAGGCGGCTCTGGGGGCCATCGAGAGGGGGGGCTGGGCGGAATTCGGCGACGTGCGGGTGAGCAAGGAGGGCCTTGATCTGAACGGGAAGTTGGTGCCGTGGGAGGATGTGGTAAGCGTGACGCGCTGGGTGGTGAACGGGGCGGAGTCGCTGACCGTGCGTGAAAGTGAAAGTGGGCACATCCTGCCGCACTCGATCTCGCTATTCATCCCGCACCGGGACCTGTTGCTGGAGTGCGTCACGCGGTGCTGCCCGGCGCATCTGCTCAAGAAGGCGACCTCGGAAAAGCCCACGGCTCGCAAAGCCTCGCCGTGGGCTTTTCCGAGGTCGCCGGAGCGGCTCCAACAGCCGGGGGACGTGCGTGGCGGGCGTTGTCTGCGACCCAGGGCTCCGCAAAGCCGTCGCCCTGGGCTTTACTCTCGTCGCCGAGGCGGCTCCAACAGCCGACAGCCTGGAGGAGGAGGTTGCGGGGCGGGTGGTGCCTGCCGCATATGCTCCCGGCCTGGGTGTCTTACAGGATAGGCGGGAGAAGGGGCCGGGGGAGAGGCCCGGCTCGGCAACGCTTTCGGCCGCTGACCTTGGGGCGGGTGAGTTTCCTGCCCACTCTCATGAACGGTGGGCAGGTGAGACGCGGAAGTGGGCAGGTGACTCTCGGGGTGGGCGGATTGCGTTTCAGCGAGCGGGGGTTGTGTGTCTGGGGTCTGGGGGTCTGAAATGAAACGGAAATCTCCCCGCTGTCCACACCTCCCGTCTCGTCCCGTCCTTTTGCCGCTCCCCGACCGACTTGATGACCGTGCCCGTCACTTCCATTTGACGGCCAACTCCTCGGCGTGGTCGAAGCCCGTGGCCGAGGTGGGGACGTCGGGGTCACGGAGGTTTCGGGCGAGGTTCACCGCGGGCCTTGCACAACCTATCGGACACCCCGAGCCTCTTCCCGCTGCGGGTTCGCGCTACAATCCGGGTGGCCGGGCTGGTAGGATCAACAACAGCCCCACTTCCGCCGTGAGGCGAGCATGCACTGGCAATTCTTCTGCCCCGGATGCGACCGGCCGTTGCAGGGCCGCCCGCCCGAGGCCGGCCTGTGGGGCCGCTGCCCCGGCTGCCTCGCCCCATTCCGCGTCCCGGGCCCCCCGTCGCCCCCGCCGCCGGCCGCGGTGCCGGGCCCGCCGCGCTGGCGGCTGTTGGCCGCCGCGCTGGGCCTGCTTGTCCTCGTCGGCGTCGGGATGTGGGGCCGGCCGAGCGGGCCGCGCCCCGTCGGTCAGCGGGTGAAACGCGCCGTCGAGGCGCCCGACAACGGGCAGATGAAGATCCGCCCCATCGAGCCACACGAACGCGCCCCAGGCAAGGCCGCCCTCCCTCCCTCCGAGCCCGTTCTGATCGACACGCCCGTCCAGAACGAGCTGCGGTCCGGGGGGGCCCCCATCCTGGCCCGGGCCGGCCGGATCCTGAGGCCCGCGGCCTGTGTCTTCGCACCAGGCCGGGGGCCGATCTTCACCGCGACGGCCGATGGCCGCCTCGTCGCCCACGCCGGCGTGTCCCTCGCGGCGCTGGGCGAGGCCCGCCTCCCCGGGCCGGCCTACCACCTCGCCCTCGACGCGGGCAAGGGCGTCCTGTACGCCGCCGTCGCGGCAGTGCAGAAGATCAACGTCTCGCGCCTGGGCGACCACGACTCCCCGGCCGCCGACGTGATGGCGTTCGACGTCTCCGCGGCGCTCGCCGGGAGGCCCCTGGCGGGCCGGCCGGCGCCCGTCACGGTCCACGCCTGCGCCAGCCCCGTCCACGGCCTGGCCCTGAGCGCGGACGGCGCGAGCCTCTACGTCCTCCACGAGGGGGGCCGCGGGCCGACCCTCACGCTCGTCAACACGGCAGACCGGACGGTCACAAGGAGTTTCCGGAGGCCGCCGGGCGGCGCCGCGGGGATCGCCCTCTCCCCCGACGACGGCCGGGTGTACCTCCTGGCCGGGGGGCGGGTCTCGGCCCACACCCCCTCCCTGGACGAGGTCAAGGGGTCGGTGATCGTCGGCGCCTCCTGCTCCACGCCGACGGCTCTCCCGGGCGGCCGCCTGCTGCTGCTCGACCGCAGGGCGGGAACGCACCTCCTCGAGCTCGATCTGCCCACGGCCCGGGTCGTCTCCCGGTGGGCCCTGCCGCGTGAGGGGAAGTGGGCCATCCACGCCGCGGGGGCCCGTGTCGCCCTGTCCGAATCCAGCGTCCTTCAGGGGCGGCTCTGGCTCGTCGATCCAGGCGCATCCGCCTTCACCCTGGCCGGCGAGGCCGCCAGCAACCAGGACTCCCTGATCCGCGGCAGGCCGCACGCCAACGCCGACGGCTCCCTCGTGGTGCTGGGCAACGGCGAGGTGTACAGGGCCGGCGGGTGACGGTCGTAGCGGCGGCGCGGCCGGCGGCCCGTCCGCACAAAGGGTGACCGCCGACACGGCCCGATGTCGGCCGCCCACGCCGGCCGATCCAACGTGTGCATTCACGGAGGGATCGCCGTGTCCACGTTCTACCTGCTGCCGCCGCGTGCCATTCTCGCGGACCACCTCGCCGACTGGCTGTCACGCGCCCTGCCCGGCGTCGAGTGGGACGTGGCCTGCCGGCGGCACCTCATGGAGATGGTCGCCGCCGCCGCCTGCCGGCCCGGCGTCCACCTCGTCCACCGTGACGAGCTGCCGGCCGGCGAGGCCCCGGAGGCGGCCCTCATCGACGGCTTCGGGGCCGACCCCGGGGATGAGGTCGTCGAGGTGCGGCTCTCGGCGCGCCCCGGCGACTTCGCCTCGCGGCGCTGGCGCGTCGGCACGAACGCCGCCGCTTGATCCGCACGGCCCGTTCCGGCATAATCAACCTTGGGGACAGAGGAGGAGCCGTCCGCGAGGCCAACGACACATGGGCTACCAAACCCGCCCGCGCGCGGCGTTCACGCTGATCGAATTGCTCGTCGTCATCGCCATCATCGCCGTCCTCATCGGCCTGCTCCTGCCGGCCGTCCAGAAGGTGCGGCAGGCGGCGGCACGCATCCAGTGCGTCAATAACATGAAGCAGATGGGCATCGCCTGTCATATGTATCATGACACCCAGGGCTTCCTCCCCCACGTCCGCCTCTGCCCGGCGCCGTGGATGAACGGCGCCGACCCGTACTGCGACCAGGTGGCGAAGAGCGGGGACTTCACCAGCGTCAACGAGCGGTGGTGGGCGCCGTACGACAACCGCCCCGGCACGACGCCGACACAGGCCCTGCCGGACTACGTCCCGGACAGCCTCATCTGGCCCTACGTCGAGGGCAACCGCAAGACGTTCCAGTGCCCCGACGCACGCGACACCACCCCCGGCAGCCCCACGTTCGGCCAGACGTTCCAGGTCGGGTACGCCCTCAACTGGATCAGCAACGGGCCATCGGGGCAGAAGCTCGTCCACATCGGCAACGGGACGAGCAACGTCTACCTCGCCTGGGAGCATTCGAACATCCCCGCGTGTGCCATCCAGGCGCCGGGGACGCCGCGCACCCCCGTCGCGACCAACGCCAGCGACGCGCCGCGGCACTACCCGCAGCGTCACGGCCAGGTGCTGAACGTGCTGTACTGTGACGGGCACGTCACCCCGATGCCGATGGCCGACCTCACGGTGCCGTCGTTCTACGCCTTCTGAGCCGGCGGCGCCCCTCCGGAGGGGGCCGGCGTGGCGACAATCGGAAAAGGGGCGTTGCTGCCCCTTGCCGGGTGAGGTTACAATGAAGGCATGAATGCCTATCGCAACGAAGAGTGCCCCCCCCGCGTGACGTTCCTGGGGGCGGCTAAATCGGTCTCCGGCTCGATGCATCTGGTGGAATCCGGCCCGCATCGCCTGCTCCTCGACTGCGGCCTCTCGCGCGGCTCCCGCGACGAGAAGGCGCGCAACCGCCAATTCCCCTTCGACCCCGCCACGATTGACGCGGTCATCCTCAGCCACGCCCACATCGACCACTGCGGCAACCTGCCGAACCTCGTGCGCCAGGGGTTCGCCGGCCCCATCTACTGCACCCCGGCGACGAAGGACCTCACCGCCGTCATGCTCCACGACTCGGCACGCATCCAGGAGGATGACGCCGCCGTCGCCGGCATGACGGGCGGGCGCGAGGGCCGCAAGCCCCTGTACACCGCCCGCGACGTGTACGAGACGATCGGCCGTTGCTCGACCATCTGCTACGACAGGCCGGCGGGGATCAACGGCGACATCCGCCTGACGTTCCGCGACGCCGGGCACATCCTCGGCTCGGCCATCGTCGAGCTGCTAGTGATGCACGGGGGCAAGGAGCACCGCATCACGTTCACGGGGGACCTGGGGCGGCGCGGCCTGCCGTTCCTGCGCGACCCCAGCCAGGTGCCCGCCGGCGACCTCGTGATCTGCGAATCGACCTACGGGGGGCGGACGCACGACACGGTCGCCGGCATGGCCACCAAGATGTCCGACATCGTGCGGCGCACCGTGGCGCGTGGCGGGAAGGTCATCATCCCGGCGTTCAGCCTGGGGCGCACTCAGATCGTCGTCCACTACCTGCGCGAGTGGATGGCCGAGGGCATCCTGCCGCGCCTGCCGCTGTACGTCGATAGCCCCCTGGCGGTGGAGATCGCGTACGTCCACGAGGAGCACGCCGGGCACCTACAGGGGAAGTCGCGCGAGGAGGTGCCGGTCGAATACATGCTGTCGCAGGAGGAGGCGTTCTACCGCAGCACGCAGCGTGACCCGTGCGTCATCGTGGCGTCGGGCGGGATGTGCGAGGGCGGGCGCGTGATGCCGCACCTGAAGCAGCACCTCGACGACCCGCGCTCGACGGTGGTGCTGGTGAGCTATCAGGCGCCGTACTCGCTGGGGGCGCAGCTGATGCAGAAGGCGCCTTCGGTCCGGTTCCACGGGAGGACGTGGCCGAAGTGGGTCGATGTGGAGCAGGTGAACGGGTTCTCCGGGCACGCCGACCAGGTCGATTTCCAGGCTCTCCTGGGGGCGGCGGTGGGCCGCACCGGGCGCGTACGCCTCGTCCACGGCGAGCCGGAGCAGAGCGACGCCCTGACGCGGACGCTGAGCAAGATGGGGTTCCCCGACGTGTCCGCCGCATCGCCGGGGGAGATGGCCGCCGTGGCGTGAGGGGGCTGCCATGAACGAGGTGGAGTGGCTGTCGTCGGCGCTGCCCGGCCCGATGCTCGACCATCTCGACGGCAAGACGACGGACCGCAAGCTCCGTCTGTTCGCCTGCGCCTGCGTGCGGCGGCACTGGTCCTCGCTGCGCTGGCCGGTGCCGCGCGAGGCGGCCGCCCTGGCGGAGCGGATGGCGGACGGGCTGGCCCCGGCGGACGACGTGGCCACGATGCTGGACCGCGCGAACGCCTCGGCGGGTGACGCGCCGATGTTCGAGCAGCCGGCGTACCTCGCGGCGGCGGCGCTGCTGATCGAGCCGGCGATCGAGGCGGCGCGGACGGCGTGCGAGCAGCTCCGGCTCCAGGCGGTGCGCGAGACGGCCTCCGAGGCCGCGCCGGGCGAGGACGAGGCCAGGGCGACGGCGGCGGCGTCCGGGGCCGAGTGCCGGGCGCAGGCCGAGATGGTGCGCGAGGTGATCGGCAACCCGTTCCGGCCGGTGAAGATCGAGGCGTTGTGGCTGCGGGCGAGCAACGGGCTGGTGGCGTCGCTGGCGCGGCTGTTCGCGGAGGAGGGCCGGTACGCCGAGCTGCCGTACCTGGCGGACGCGCTGGAGGACGCCGGCTGCACGGCGGAGGCGCTGGTGCGGCATTTGCGCGAGCCGTCGGGGCACGCGCGCGGGTGTTGGGCCTTGGATCTGTTGCTGGGCAACGAGTGAGCGATCCAGGGCTCCGCAAAGCCTTCGCCGTGAGTCTTCTCTTCTCGTAGCCGTTCACCCGACCTGTGGAGTTAGACAAAATCAGACGGTGTGTGTGGCCAGGGCGCTAGTGGTGGCGGTCTGACCACTTACCCTGAAACGCATATTTCGCCCAGGATTTGCATTTCAAGGGGTGCCTGGGGGGGTGCAATGGCAATGCAATCCGCCCCACCCCGGCCATCCCACCTGTCTACTCCCGTCTAATTCTCACACCCGCCTGGTCGGTTACCTCTTCTCTTCTTTTTTGTCTCAACCCGCCGGGTCCTCGACCTTCTCACGTGACTTCACCACCCGCCTGCCGCCCTCGTAGGCGAATGTGATCAGCTCCGGCCCCAGCGCCCACGTCAGCGGCGGCGGGTTGAAGAACGTCGCGCCCTTCACCGCCGGCAGCCGGTACACGACGGTCCGCGCCTGCACCGGCCGCTTCTCCTTGTCGCGCCCCGTCACCACCCAGCCCTCCGGCGTGAAGTCGGCGTCCTCGCGCCCCGGCTGACGCCGCCGCCACGAGCCGTCCTTCTCGTGCGTGTCCACCCAAAGCCGCGGCGACGCCAGCCGCGCATCGACGTAGTTGCGCGTGATCGTCGCCCGCACGGCGCCCGGCAGCACCGCCTCCAGCAACGCGCCGTTGTACTCGCCCAGCGGCCCGTCGGCGTGGCCCATCTCGTCGGGGAATGCCCAGCCGTCCTTGTCGTCGAGGATGTCGATGAGAGCCAGGAGTTTCTTCCTCAACGCCGTCAGATGGGGCGTCTCCTTGAGATCCTTCCTCAGCCGGTTGTGCAGATACTTGTCTTTCAGGGCCGCGTCGAGCTTGCCCTGAACGAACGCCCGGGCCGATGACTTCAGTCCGTCGGGCGTCGCGTCCAGCGCCTTGTTGAGGGCCGCCTCCACCTCCTTCAACCGGCCGTCGATCTTCTTCAGTTGCTCGTCGAGTACCTTCACCGCCATCTGCGCCTCGGCCAGGGCCGCCTTCGTCTTGATCGCCTCGTCCTCGTCCTTCGTCTTCTTCAGCGTCGCCTCGGCGGACGCCTTGCGTGCATTCTCCTCGCCGCGCTTCTTCTCCGCCTTCTGCCTCTCCCCACGCACCCCGGCCAGCTCCGTCTCCAACTCCCCTGCGAGCTTCGCCACGGCCTGCAGCGCGTCGCGTTCCGCATCGGTCACGCCCAGTGCCTTCGCCGCCAGGGCGCCCGGTGCCAGCATCTTGCCCCAGTCGGTGACGGTGACGTGGCTGACGCAGGCGCCGTGCAGGATGTGCTGGCCCGCCCGCCTCTCGCTGTCGAGGCTGAACCAGGTGATGAACGCCGGCGCCGACACCGCCACGCCGTTCTCGGCGAAGACGCCGATGTCCACCCGGTTGCTCTCCATCGCCGAGCCGGGGGCGATGGGCCGGCGCCCGTGGTACTTCACGACGATCTCCGCCCCGTCGTCACGCGGCGTGATCTTCACGCGCTCCGGGTCGCCGCGCAGCAGCACCCACTTGAACGTCAGCTTCTTGCCGTTCACGTCCACGCTGTCCTTGACGCTCACGGACATGCGCCGGGTTTCCGACTTGCCGCGCCAGACGCGGGCGATGACCGAGGATGTGTCGCCGAGCCTCTCCGTGCGGCCCGGCAGCTCGAAGAAATCGCGGCCGTTCTCCGGCGTGTCCTCCTCGACCACCTTCAGCTTGACCAGAGGCGGGATCGTGTCCTTGGTGATCGCGTGCGCCGTCTTCACCATCTTGATCGCATCGACGTTCGACCCCTCGAAGACCGTGGGATGGGCCTTACCGGTGAAGTAGTCCTCGGGCTTCGTGACGTTCTTGTTGCTGGCGCGGAAGACGCACTGAAGCGTGGGCATGAGCAGGCCCTTCTCCACCAGAAGCTTCTTCACGTCGGGGCGGAACGCCGCGAGGGTGAAGGGGATGGCGCGCATGAACGGCTGGTCGGAGCCGCTGGAGCCCTGCGAGATGAACAGGTAGGGCGTGTTGGTGGGGTAGAGGTCGCCGTAGCCGTCGCCGCGGCCGTTGTGGCCGGGGTCGTGGTCGCGGTGTTCGGGGTAGATGTAGACGTTGTTCTTGAGGTACTGCTGTTCGAGGAACGCGAGGCCGGCGGGCTGCGTGTAATACTGCATCGGGTTGCTGCCGCCCTGAGTCGGCGGCGCCGACGTGGATGAGTTGCCGAAGACGACCCTCTTGTGCAGCTCGCGCTGGGCGGCCCAGTTTCGACGGCGCTTGAAGTCCTCCGGCGTGTACTGGATCTTCTCGAGCTGCGGCCAGGGCCGCAGGTCGAGCGGCGAGTGCTCGCCGTCGCGGTTGTCGTACCAGTCGCCCACGTTGCCCGCGGCGGTGGCCTCGGCGTCCCACTTCTTCAGCAGCCGCCCGATCTCCCCGCCGTCGGCGGTGATGGGCTTTTTGCGAAGTTCGGCATCAGTCAGCCCATCGGCGCGGGCGAACGCCAGGGCCACCGTCGCCAGGACCAGGATGCCTGTCAGCCGGCACATCTCTTCCTCCTTCGGCCAGTTGCGGTCGATGAGGTGATTGTCCAGCGGCGGAGGCCGCAAGGCAAGCCAGGGGCAGCGAGCCGCCCATGATCTCCGGCTAGAAACGGCCTGCGTGAAGGTGATGCGTCTGAAGAGCGTCCGTCGTGCCCCCCTCGCGGCCGCCCAGTTTGCAAGGGGGCCATGCCTGGCGCGGCCCTGCGGCAACAACACCTGTTCGACACGCCCTAATCAGGCCGAGGCGTCCTCCACTTCCGTCGGAACCGATCGATGTCCCCGAACCCTGAGCTGCCCGTCCTCGTCGGGCCGCCAGAACTCCTCGAAGGCTCGCCAGGCGGCCTCTGAGCTGCTGCTAAGCACGCGCCCTCCGGCGTCATCGCTCACACCGGTACCGCGAGTCTCCGAGGATCTTCCCGTGAACCGTCTTCTCGCGCTCCTGCTGGCCTCCCTGGTAGCCCTGGCCGCCCGGGCGGACGGCCCCTGGCCGGCGAAGGTCAAGGGCCACGTCGCGGCCAAGCCGGGCGAGCATCCGCGGCTGTTCTTCCGCAAGAGCGACCTGCCCCAGGTGAGGAAGCGGGCGCTGACGGAGGAGGGCAAGGCCATTGTCGCCCGCCTGAAGGTGCTGCTGGGCGGCGGCGAGGCCATGCCGGACAAGGAGAACGACGCCAGGAAGGCCTACGACAAGAAGAAGGAGCTGCCCGAGGGGGCCTACACCATCGGCCACGCGGCCGGATTCGGCATGCTGTACCAGCTCACCGGGGAGAAAAAGTACGCCGACCTGGGCCGCAAGTGTTTCGAGAAGGCCTGGGACGGCGTGCGAGACCGCGACGACCGCTACAGTTGGGTCAAGCCCGGCGGGGCGCTCCGCGCCGGGCCGTCCATCGGCATCTACGCCATCGGCTACGACCTGTGCCACGACGGCTGGGATGAGGAATTCCGCCAGACGGCGGCGAAGGCCATCCAGGACTACAACCAGGGGCAGTACATGACGCTCGCCGAGCTGGCGCGCGGCTCGCGGCACAGGCCGAGCAGCAACCACTGGGGGCCGCAGGTCGGCGGGGCGGCCCTGGCGCTGCTGGCGATCCAGGGCGACGCCGGCACCGACGGCCGCAAGGTCGAGGGCATGCTGGAGGCGAACCAGAAAGCGATGCTGCGGCAGTTGACGGAGGGCTGGGGCGATCACGGCTGGTTCGACGAGGGCGACGGCCCGGGCTGCATCTCCTCGGACACCGCGTTCGTGCCGGCGCTGCAGGCGTGGCGTGTGGCCGGCGGGCTGGACTTCGTCTCGCCGCGGCCCAACGCCCAGTGGCTGACGCTCAAGTGGGCGATGATGACGCTGCCCGGCGACGGCCGGCCCGCCTTCCCGATGCGCGGCGGATACCAGCACAACGTCTGGGCACGCAAGGGCATGAGTGGCAGCGGCACCTTCGCCCAGGGCTTCGGGGCCGTCGAGGAGAAGTACAAGCCGGCCCTGCTGTGGACGTACAACCACTGCGTCTCGCCGGGCAAGGTGGAGTACGACACCGTCAGCCCCTATCCGCACCGCGCCGTGCTGGCCCTGGCCAACTGGCCCTTCGCCATGAAGGAGGAGGACCCGGCCAAGGTTCTGCCGCGGGCGATGGAGGACAAGGCGCGGGCGTTCTACGCCTTCCGCAACCGCTGGAAGGACCGCGACGACATCCTGGTGACGGCCCACCTCAAGGACAGCCGCGGCGGCGGCTCGGTCGCCGCCGGCCCGGTCATCGTGTGGGGGCTGGGCAAGCGCGGCACGTTCCCCGTGCCGATGCGCGGCACGCCGACGCACTTCGAGGCGGCCGCCAACGGCGGCGTGGTGAGCATCGCGGGCCAGTCGTTCGCCGTCGACTTCAGCGGCGTCTCCGGCGCGGACGCGCTGCTGGTGATGGCGGGGGGCAGGGCCGGCAAGGCGAAGGGCGATGCCGTCACCCTCAAGGCCGGCGGGCACGACTTTACGATCCTGACGGTCCAGAAGGGCAAGCCGCCTGAGGTCGGGGTGAAGGGCGAATCGGTGGCCGTCGGCGGGCAGACAATCACCTACGATGGTAAGAGGATCGCGTTCGGCAAGTGAGCGGCAGGCCGCCGGGCGTGCCGGGGCTGACGCCCCCGGCACGCCCCCGCCCACTACGGCACCCCCAGCGCCCCCACGCGCGCCCTGGCGTCGGCCTCCAGCTCGCGGAAGGCCTCGACGTGCTTGAGGGCGTCCTCGGCGGCCTTCTTCGCGTTGTTCGCCCTGGCCGCCTTCTGCTGCGCCGCCTTGAAGCGATCCTGCGCCGCCTTCGCCTCCGCCTGCAGCGCCGCGTCGCCCCTGGCCTCCTTCGCCTTCCTGCCCAGGGCGTCCGCCTCCTTCTTGGCCTCGTCCGCCTCCTTCTTCAACTGCGCCGCCTTCGGGGCCATCTCCTCCGCCTCCTTCTTCGCGGCGGCGAGGCGCGTCTCGGCGTGCTCGCGTCCCGCCGTGGCGATCTTCAGCGCCTCCTCGGCACGGCGGCGGTCCACCTCCGGGTCCGGCACGACCTCAACCCCTGCGACGGCCTTCTTCAGCGCGGCGATGCCGCCGGGCGTGACCCTCGTCCCCGTGACGATCACCCGCCGCAGCCTCGTCAGCCCGTGCAGGTGCCTCAGCCCCCCGTCGCCGACGGCGGTGCCGTAGAGGTTCAGCGTCTGGAGGTCCTTCAGCCCGGCCAGGTGCGCGAGGCCGGCGTCGGTGATGCCCGTCTCGCGGAGGTGGACGACGGCCACGCCCTTGAGGCCGGCCAGGTGACGCAGGTCGGCGTCGGACGGCTTGCCCCCGCGGAAGTCCACCTCCAGGGCGTCCCCCTTGGCCGAGAGGCGGCGGACGACGCCCCCGGCCTTCTCGACGGCCTCGACGGGGTCGGCCAGGGCGGCGGCCGAGACGGCCAGCAGCGCCAGAAGAGTTCTCATCGCAGCAGCTCCTTGACGGGCTTGGCGGCGGCGTCGGCCAGCGGCATCGGACGCCCGCCGGGGGCCATCACCTCCTTGTGCGGGTCGATGCCCAGCGCCAGGCACAGGGTGGCGACGTAGTCCGCCGCCGAGATGGGCCGCTCCGTCACCGCGTTGCCGGGGTTGCGGCCCGTGTCGCTGGTCTTGCCCACGACGAGGCCGGTGTTGATCCCGCCGCCGGCCCACACCGTGGACCACGCCTGCGAGAAGTGGCCGTTGCCGTCCCCCGGCGTGCGTCCGAACTCGCCCATCCACACGACGAGGGTGTCGTCGAGCATGCCGCGGCGCTTCAGGTCGCGGATCAGGGTGGCCATCGCCTTGTCCATCCACGGCGCGCGCTGGACCATGTTGCGGGCCGCCCCGCTGTGGTCGTCCCAGCCGCGGTGGAAGATCTCGACGAAGTTGACGCCGGCCTCGACGAGCCGGCGGGCCAGCAGGCACGACTGCCCGAAGCGGTGCTTGCCGTACTCCTCGCGCACCTTCTCCGGCTCGTGCGACACGTCGAACGCCCTGGCCCGCTTCGAGCGCATCAGGCTGACCGCCCGCTCGTGGGCCGACTGCCGGGCCTTGACCGCCGGCAGGGGGTAGTCGTCGGCGAAGCGGCGTTCGCCCTCGCCGAGCATCTCCAGACGGGCGTCGAGGTCGCCGCCGGCGGGCTTGAGGTTCTCCAGCCCCTTCGTCGGCTCGTTGACCGCGAGGGGGGCGTGGCGGGCGCCGAGGTAGCCGGGGACGTTGCGGTACAGCCGCCCGCCGTCCACGCGCAGGTCGTAACCCGCGTCGATGGTGACGAAGGCGGGCATGTCGCTGGCGGGGTCGCCGAGCTGGTGCGAGGCGATGCAGCCCAGGGCCGGGTGCTCCAGCCCCGTGACGCGGCGGAATCCGGTGTGGAGCTGATACTTGGCGTCGTAATGGTCGTTGATGTCGGTCTTCATCGAGCGCAGGATGGCCATGTCGCCCATGCACTGGGCGAGCTGCGGCAGCTGCTCGACGATCTGGATGCCGGGGACGGAGGTCCTGGCGGCGCGGAGCTCGCCCGTGGGTTTGGGGTCGAAGGTGTGCTGCTGGCTGGGTCCGCCGTCCATCCACAGCAGGATGCACGCCTTGCCGCGCGGGCGGCGGACGGCGGCGGACCGGGCGACCGCCTCGAACCACGGCACGGACACCGCGGAAAGCAGCCCGGCGGCGGCCAAACGGTGCCAGTCCCGGCGGGAGAGTCGCATATCGTCAGGTGCCATGGGAGGCGCTCCTTCTAGCGGACCAGCAGGTACTCGCTGCGGTTGACCAGCATCCACAGCACGCCGTTCAGCGTGGCGTCCGGCTTCGCCAGGTACTTCCGCGCCGACGCCTGCTCCTCCGCCGTCGGGCGGCGCGACAGCGTCGAGAGGTACAGGTATTCGACGGCCCGGGCCGCGTCCGCCGACGGGTTGGCCTTGCGCCAGGCGTCCAGGGCCTTGCTGCCGGCCAGCAGACGCGGGTGGTTGATCATGGCCAGCATCTGCGGGATGCCGTGGGTGAAGTCCGTCGCGTCCTCCTTGTTCGTGGCGAACCGGCGCAGGAACTCCAGGTAGGCGTCGCCGACGGCGGCGCTCTCGCCGCGCGTGTTGCCGTCGTCCAGGCTGGGCCGCAGGTCCAGCTTCGGGTCGCCGTACGCCTGCCGCAGCGAGTCATAGAGCTGGTCGGCGGTCATGATCCGCACCGGCATCCGGGCGATCGCCGCCGTCCGCGCCGCGACGGCCGGCTCGTCGAGGCCCCTGGCCACGCGGGCGGTCCGCTGGTACGCCTCCGAATGGCAGATGCAGCGGATCAGGTGCTTCACGTCGTGGCCCGAGGCGCGGAACTCGTCCTCGAGCAGCCGCATCAGGCCTGGGTGCGACGGAGGGTTGAGGTCGCGGATGTCGTCGATGGGGTTCACCAGCCCGCGGGCGAAGAAGTAGAACCACGCCCGGTTGGCGAAGGCGCGGGCGAAGTACGGGTTGTCCTTCGCCGTCAGCCAGTCGACGAACGCCGACCGCAGCGAGCCGTCCTTGCCGGCGGTGAACGGCTTGCCGCCGGGGAACGCCGCCGGCACCGCCGTGCCGGCGTTCTTGAACGCGGTCTTGGGGATCGTCACGCGGGCGTCCTTGCCTGCCGCCTCGCTGATCCTGTTGAAGCCGCCCGAGACGCGGCCGAAGAACGCGGCGGCGGCCCAGTGGTCCTTCTGTGCCCAGTCGCGGTAGGGGTCGTCGTGGCACTGCGCGCACTGCAGGTTGATGCCCATGAACAGCGACGCCGTGGCGCGGGCGGTGCCGTCGGGCGTCGGCTTGCCGCCCTCGCCCACCAGCCCGAAGTAGATCACCTGCGGGCTCGTCTTGATGTCGCCCTCGGCGGTCAGGATCTGCCGGGTGATCCTGTCCCAGCCGTCGCCGGCGGCGAAACGCTCGCCCAGCCACTTGCCCAGGTTCTGCGCCTCCTTGTGGGGCTGCTTGCCGCCGTTGGCGTCGGACGGCAGCTCCGGCGGGCAGATCCAGTCGCGCCACGTCCGCCCGAGCTGCTCGCCGAACTCCCTGGACGCCAGCAGCGCGTCGATCAGCCGGCCGCGTTTCTCCGCCTCCTTCGAGTCGAGGAACGCCTCCGCCTGCGCCGCCGTGGGCACGCGGCCCGTCAGGTCGAGGTAGACGCGGCGGAGGAATTCGGCGTCGTCGCACCGCGGCGCCGCCTCCAGCTTCAGCTCGGCCAGCTTCGCGCCGATGTGCTTGTCGATGGCCGCGGCCACCTCGTTCGGCGCGTGCTTCTTCCCGGCGTCGAGGAGCGGGTCGTCCTTCTTCCGCGCCGCCGCCGTGGGCATCCCGGCGGCGATCCACTTCCTGAGCTGCTCCTTCTCGGAGGCGGTGAGCTTGCGCTCGCCGGGCGGCATCTCGTCGGACTCGACACGCGTCCACAGGGCGCTCTTCGCCGGGTCGCCGGCCTTGACCGCGGGGCCGGAGGCGCCGCCCTTGAGCATGCCCGCCACGGTACGCAGGTCGAGCTTGCCCTTCTGACGCAGGCCGCCGTGGCAGCCCATGCAGCTCTTCGCCAGGATGGGCAGCACGTCGCCCTCCAGCAGCGGCTCGGCGGCCGGTAGCGCCAGCACGAGCAGTGGAGCGAATGCGGTCATCGGCCGGCCCCCCGGAGGTCGTAGCAGTAGATGGCGTCGCGGCCGCGGATGAAGACCCGGCCATCGACGAGCGGCGAGACGAGCGGCTGGTTGGCGTAGGCCGTCGTGTGCGGGTGCGGCGGCACCCACTGGCCGGGCGCGTCGGGGTGGGTGCCCTGCGTCCCGCCGGACGCCGCCAGCTTGGCCAGGCCGTCAGCTTCGGCCCGCAGCCAGAAGAACGACTGCCGCCCGTGCCGCCCCTCGGGCTGGAGCAGCACGTGCGCCCCGGCGGCCATCGCCACCTGCGTCCGCGCCCCGCCGACGCCCGCGACGCGGCCGGCGGGCTCGCCCGTCCGCAGATGCAGCCGGAGGGCCTCCTTGAAGCCCGTGACGACGACGTGCCCATCCTGCACCAGCAGCGACGGCGTGTCCACCATCGGCTTCGGCCCCGGCACGGCCCAGAGCCTGTCGATGCCGTCGGCCTTCACGCGGTAGGCATGCACCGTCAGGTCGCCGTCGTGGACGCCGGGCTTGCCATCCTTCGCCTTCTCGGCCGACCAGCCGACGAGCGTGTCGCCGGCCAGCAGCGGCGAGACATGGTTCGGGTTGAGCGGCGCCTCGGCGGAGAACGCCACCTTGCCCGTGGCCGGGTCGATGCCGTCGAGGTGGGTCTTCTTCGCGGCGTGGTCCGCCCGCAGGCACAGCACACGCCGCTTCCCCTCGCCGCCCCACGACAGCAGCGAGCCGCCGTAGGCGCCGGGCAACTTCCACACTTCCCGGCCCGTCTTCGCGTCGAGGCCGACGAGGCCCTTCGTGTTCACGACGAGGGTGCCGGCCACGAGGACAGGCGACGGGCCGCCGCAGCGGATGCCTTTGTCCTCGTCGCGGCTGGCGTGGGCCGCCCGCGGCGTGTCCGGGTACTCCCACAGGAGCCGGCCGTCGCCGGCGTCGAAGGCGTAGACGCGGCCCGTGGTTCCGGCGACGTGGACGCGCCCGCCGGCGACCAGCGGCACGGGGAAGTGGCCGCGATGCTTGTGCGTCTGGTAGTTGTTGCCGCGGGCCGGCAGCACGGACTCCCACACGGTGCGGCCCGTGGCCGCGTCGATGCACGCCAGCACCTCGTCGGCGTGGACGCGGAAGAAGTCGAGCAGCAGCGCCTGCTGCGCCGGCCGCTCGGGGAATGCCTTGGCCGCGTAGGCCGCCGCCTTCTCTGGCGTGCCGCCGGCGAGGCGGGCGTGCATCGTCGGCGGGCCGGCGGGGCGGGTGAAGAAGAGGTACACCTTGCCGTCGGCGACGACGGGGCTGGACGAGCCGCCGACGGGGCCGGTGTAGCCGGCCCGCGTCGCGTAGCGTGTGTCCGGCCCGGACCCGTAGGACGTGGGCACGCGGGCCTCGCTCTTCCACAGGGGTCGGGCCTTCGCCAGGTCGGCCAGAAGGGCCGGGCCGCCGGGGCCGCTCATCCCCTGATGCGTGCCGTGGTAGGACGGCCATTCCGTGCCGGCGGCCAGCGGCGACGGGCCCTCCTCCTCGCCCGCCAAGCGGCCCTTGACATCTGCCGCGCCCCACTTGCCGCCATAGGTGCCGGCGACCTTGCCGTCCGCGAGCCTCGCGTCAACGCGGAACGACCAGTCGAGGACGGCCTTGCTGCCGAAGCCCTCGCCGCTGGCCCAGCCGGCCAGCTCGCCGGCCAACTTCCCGCCCTCCAGCTTCAGCGTCGAGGGCCCGGGCCAGGGCGTCAGCACCCCGGCCTGGGGGTGGGCGAACCACACGGAGGCGGGCTTGCCGTCGCGCAGGCCAAGCAGGACGGGGAGGGCGGATGCCTTGCCCTTGTCCGGGACGAACGCCCCTTCCAGCTCCAGCCGCAACAGGCGGTATCCGCCCTCCGGCACGGAGCGCACGGGGCCGAGGTCGGCGGCGAACAGGGCCAGGACGAGCAGGGTCATGATGCGGTCCTCGGGGCGGCCGGGTCAGGCCAGCAGCTCGGTCAACGGCCCCGTCTGGTCGATGTCCTTGAGCATCGGGTCGGCCATGCCGAAGGTGTCGCGCTTCGCCCCCGCCAGGTGCAGCAGCGACAGGTACATGTTCGCCGTGGTGCGGTGCCCCTTGCGGCCGTACGCCGGGTAGTCGAGGTAGCGCCCCGCCTTCAGCTTCTTGCCCATGTCGCCGATCACCACCATCGGCCACTCCCAGCAGCGGCTGTGGTGCCCCTCGGCCCCGTCGGACAGGTACACGATGACGGTGTTGTCGAGCATCGTGCCATCGCCCTCCTTGACCTTCTCCAGCTTCTTGCACAGCCCGGCGATGAGGTCGAAGTGGTAGCGGCGGATGATGTTGTACAGCTCGTCCCACGGCTTGCCGTTGTAGCCCTTGCCGTGCCCGATCGAGTGCTTGTCGATGTTCAGGCCCAGGCCCTTGAAGGTGATGTCGAAGTCGCGGATGCCCGCCGCCGACGAGATCGTCAGCACGTTCGTCAGCCCGCAGACCAGCGCGCACGCCCCCAGGTCGAACATGGCATCGAGGCGGTCGGTCTCGACGGAACTCTTGTACTTGTCCGAGACGACGGGCCCCTTCTCGCGCAGCGTGTGCTTGATCTCGTTGAGCTTCGACTGCCGGCCGCGGAGCGTCTCGAACGTCTCCAGGTACGCCTCCAACTGTTCGCGTTCCTCGCCGGCCAACCTTGACTCCACCTTCCGCACGTCCTCTTTGAGGAAGTCGAGCAGGTTGTTCTTCGCGGCGAACTCCTTCTGGGCGTCGCCGCCGGCCACGGAGCCGAACAGGGCGGCATGCGCCTGCGTGGGGCTGACCATCGTCGGCAGCGGCTTGTTCTTGTCCCAGGCCGAGACGTTGTAGATGATGCTGTTCTCCGGCCTCTTGGAGATGCCCAGGCCGATGTGCGGGAAGATGCCGCCCAGGTGCTTCGCCAGCGCCCCGTCCACCGTCTCGCCCAACACCGCCACGCTCTCGCCGCCGTTGGCCCGGCCCGCGCCGAAGGCGCCCAGGGCCTGGAAGTTATTGGAGTGTCCGCCGCCGCACACCCGCCCCGACAGCCCCTGCACGATGGTCACGCGGTCCTGCCACGGCTTCACCGGCGCCAGCGAGAAGGGCAGCTCGCGGCCGCGCAGCGGGAGGTCCACAAGCGTCTCGGGGCCGTCGCCGGGCCGCTGCGCCCGCGGCTTGCGCGTCACGCCCGAGGGGGCCAACTGCTGCGGCGGCACGCCGTTGCTCTCGACGACGAACACGAACCGCTTCGCCGTCACCGCCCGGCCAGCCGCCCGGGCCTCCAGGCGCGACAGGATCGGCGCCAGCACGAGGCCGCCCGCGCCCAGCGTCAGGCCTTTGAGGACATCGCGGCGTCCGGTGGTCATGGCAGGTAACCTCTGGGTGGGATGGCTGGGGAGGGTGGTTCGGGGGGCGGTCATTTCGCGGCTGCCGGGGAGGCCCGATAGAGGAACGAGTCGGACCCGAGCAGGGCGGCC
Source organism: uncultured Alcaligenaceae bacterium (assembly GCA_964630925.1). Lineage (GTDB taxonomy): Bacteria > Planctomycetota > Planctomycetia > Gemmatales > Gemmataceae > RGDT01. Next base: position 48,228 of record CAZVZK010000001.1, on the reverse strand, counting down.
AGCAACGCCTTGAAGCTGCCGCCCGATTCCTTGTAGACCTTGTGCGCCGCCTGGAGCGTGCTGGCGTCGCCGGGCGTCTCGTTGCGCCCCATCCAGTAGCGGAAGGCGTGCCGCACGAACACCTGCTCGACACGCTCCGAGGCCGCCAGCCTGTGCAGCATCTGGACGGCGTCCGTCACCTTGCCCTCGACGCGGGCATCGCCGACATGCGCCACCAGGCCCGAGGCGTCCAGCGCGGCCTCGCGGGTCACCGGGCCGAGCGGCTTGCCCTTCTTGTCCACGTTCTTCCTCGTCGCCTCGGCGTCCTGCACGCGCTCGCCGGCCCGGCTCCGGCCGAAGGGGTCGAACATCTCGAACGGCAGGCCGACGTCGTTCATCAGCCGGTGGCACTTCCAGCAGTAGGCCTGCTGCGTGATCGCCATCCGCTCGCGCAGGGTCTTCTCCGGCGCGTCTGGCAGTTGGGCGTCCACGGTGATCGGCAGGTCGGGCACCACGTTGCCGAGCAGCCGCTCGCGGACGAACTTGCCCCGCAGGATGGCGTGGTTGTCGTCGCTCGTGGAGAAGGCGACGAGCCAGGCCGGCTGCGTCAGGATGCCCGCACGCTGCTCCTTCGGCAGCTCCGCCGGCTGGGCGTCGGGGAAGTCCTTCAGCCCGTACGACTCGTACACGCTCTTGCCGACGCGAGGCGGCTTCTTGTTCTTGAACTTCTCGGGGCTCTTCTCCTTCTCCGCCTCGTACTTCTTCATCCCCTCGGCACGCTTGCGCTTGAGGGCCGTCGCGGTCTTGTGGGCGACGAAGCTCTTGTTCGTGGTGAGCAGCTCCTTGAGCACGTCGCGGTCCTTCTCCAGAACCCACTCGACGAGCCGGTCGGTGTCCTCGACGAGGGCGCGGGCGTCGTGCTCGGGGTTGTCCTTGTCGGCCTTGAAGACCTCCAGCGCCGCGGCGTAGCCGAAGTACTCGCGGAAGAAGCGGAGCAGGCGCGGCTTCGCCAGCCTCGTGTCGTCGAGCAGGCGCCGCACCTCCTTCGCCACGCCCTCCTTCGTGGCGAGCTTGCCGGCGTCGGCGGCGGCGAGCAGGGTGGCGTCGGGCCTGCGGTCGCCCAGGGCGTAGGCCAGCTGGTAGGCGATGGCCCTCGGCGCGAGGCGCACCAGCCCGCGGCCGTCCGGCTCGCCCGCCCCCGTCTCCCAGCGGAACACGGCCTCGGGCAGGAGGTAGACGGCGGCCAGCGCGTAGCGCACGCCCTTGGCCCGGCCCGCGTCGGCGATGTTCTTCTTCACCAGGGCCGTGAGCCGCGCCACCTCGTCCGCCGAGGCCTTGCGCCCCAGCACGCGGCCGAACTGCCACTGCACCGCCGCGGCGATGGCGGCGTCCGTGGCCGGCTTCGACTCGTTGACCAGCTCATCGATCTCGCGGCCCTTCGCCCTCTCGACGATGGCCACGGCGTTGCGGATGAGCAGGCTCGTCACCGGCTCGTCGATACGCGGCGCCCCCGTGTCCTTGAACAGCGTCTTGCCCTCGGGCGAGAAGGGGTTGCTGACGCCTGGGACGTTCTTCGCGTGCTCGGCGAGGAAGGCGGCGTAGATCTCCGGGCTGACGCGACGCAGGCGGGCCGGCACGTCCGGCACGCTGTCCTTGTTCTTCGGGTCGAAGAGCGGGCCGTGGGACAGCGCGTTGCCGTTGTCGGCGGCGGCGCGGCGGGCGGCGACCTTGTTGGCCCGCTTCAGCTCGGCCTGGATCCACCCGGTGACGGCCCTCAGCTCGTCGTCGGCCGGCCGCGGCCTCCCGGCGGGCGGCATCTCGCGGGCCACCAGCTTGTCGCGCAGCGCCGTCCAGCGCCCGGCGTGCGTCCCGGCCTTCATGTCGGGGTCCAGCTTCGCCACCTCCAGGTCGCCCTCGGCCTTGTCGCCCTTGTGGCAGGCCTCGCAGTGCTTCGCCAGGAACGGCGCGATCACCTTCTCGTAGGCGTCGCGGCTCTCCTTCGCCGTGTCGAACTTCAGCGCGGGAGGCTCGGCCCGGCCCAGGGCCAGGGAGGCGGCGGCACAGACGAGCAGGGACAGGCGGGTCATGGGGAGGGCGGGCCTCGAGGTCAGGCGGGGGGAATCCGGCGGGTCTTTCTTTCTATGATTCCAGGGGGTGCGGGACATAGCAAGCGGCCTCGCGCCTCACCCCACCTCGACTGGCTTCGCACCACGTTCGACGGCCTTCACGGGGCGGTCGCCGGCCTTGAACGAGGCGTTGGCATCGACCCCCAGCAGGCCGCAGACCGTCGCCATGAAGTCCGGGGCCGACACCGGGCGCTCGCGCACCGCCGCGCCGGTGGCGTCGGTCGCGCAGACGGCCTGGCCGCCCTTCACGCCGCCGCCGGCCATCACGGCGCTCCAGGCGCGGGCGTAATGGTCGCGGCCCCCGTCCTTCTTCACGCGCGGCGTCCGCCCGAACTCGCCCATCCACACCACCAGCGTCTCCTTCAAGAGGCCACGCTCGTGCAGGTCGGCCAGCAGCGCCGACATGCCCTGGTCCAGTTGCGGCAGGGCCAGCGTCTTGACCTCCTTCGCCCTCGCCCCGGTGTGGCTGTCCCAGCCGCCCGGCGTCGGGGCGTGGTACACCTCGACGAACGGCACGCCCGCCTCGACCAGGCGCCGGGCCAGCAGGCAGCCCTGGCCGAACCGGTGATCGCCGTAGCGCTCGCGGCTCCGCGCCGGCTCCGCGGACAGGTCGAACGCCCGCGCCTTGGGCGACCGCATCAGCCGCAAGGCCCGGTCGCGCATGGTCTTCTGGGCGATGGCCGGCGGCACGGAGCGCTCGCGCAGGAACGAGTCGGTCATGAAGTCGAGCAGCGGCTGGGCGTCGGAGATGTCCTCCCCCTTGAGGTTGGCCACGCCGGCGTAGGCGTCCGGCACGACCAGCGGGGCGTGGCGCGGGCCGATGTATCCGGGGCTGCTCACGTACGACCAGTTGGCCGGGTTGAGGTGCATGCCCGTGACGACGAAGTTGGGCATCTCGCCGTCGGCCTCGCGCCCGGCCGTCATCAGCGACCCCATCGTCGGGTACTTCAGCCCGCCCGCGCCGGGCTTGTAGCCGGTGTGCAGGAAGATGCGCGCCCGCCCGTGCTCGGCCTCGCCGGTGGACATGCCGCGCAGGATGGCGGCGTGGTGCATCTGCTTCGCCACCCGCGGCAGGGCGTCGCTGATGCGGATGCCGGGCGCCGAGGTGGCGACGGTGCCGTACTCGCCGCGGACATCCTCCGGCGCGTCCGGCTTGGGGTCGAAGGTGTCGTGGTGCGAGGGGCCGCCGTCCATCCACAGCAGGATGCACGCCTTCGCCTTCTTCGGAGCGACAGGGGGTCTGGGGGAAGTCTCGCCCCCCCGCTCGAATGCCGCGGCGAGGGGGGCCATCCATCCCGAGGCGCAGGCGCCGCCGACGCCCAGGGCCGCCAGACGCAGGGCGTCGCGGCGAGTCAGTCCGTCCATCGTCAGGCCCTCGTCAGGGGATCAGTGCGAATTCGGGGGAGTTCAGGATGGCCCACAGCACCTCGGCGCGGCCCCGTTCCGGGCGGGCCGTGATGTGGCCGGCCAGACGCCGCCGCTCCGCCTCGTTCGGCGGCCGGCTCAGCGTGGCCAGGAACAGGGCGTCCACGGCCTCGGCCGGGGGCAACTTCGCGACGGCGTCGTGCAGGGGCGTGCCGCCGCGGAGCTGCGGCTCGTTGAGCAGGCTCAGCGCCTGCGGGATGCCGTGCGTGAAGTCCAGCGGCGTCGTCTCCGGCGACAGCGTGGCGAACGCCTTGAGGAAGCGGCCGCGGCCCGACTCCTTGCCGGCGCCCTTCGTGCCGCCGCGCCCGCTGCCGGTGCCGGCGGCGGGGGCCAGCTTCAGCTCCTTCACGCCCAGGGCGGTGCAGAGCGAGTCGTAGAGGGCCTCGGGGTGCATGACCTTCACCGGCATGCGGGCGTAGCCCTCCGCCGTGCCCTTGCTCGTCCGCTGGTAGGCGTCGCTCAGGCAGATCGAGCGCAGCAGGTGCCGCAGGTCGTGGCCGGACGCGGCGAAGTCGGCGGCCAGGGCGTCGAGCAGGGCTGGGTGCGTGGCCGGGTTGTCGTCGTGCAGGTCGGCCACCGGCTCGACCAGGCCGCGGCCGAACAACTGCCCCCACACGCGGTTGACGGTCCCGCGGGCGAACATCGCGTTGTCGCGCGAGGTCAGCCAGGCTGCGAGGACGGGACGCCACGGCTTCTCGGCGTCCAGCGTGGGGGCAGGCCCGCCGGGGAAGCGGGCGGCGACGACCTTGCCGACGCCCTTGCCTGCCGATGCGGGAATAGCAATGACTCCCGCGGGCGCGGCCTTGGCCTTGCCCTTCGGCGGCGGAGGCGGGGCCTCGGCGACGCCGGGCAGGCCCTTGGCGTTCATCTTCGTCCGCCCGAAGAAGGCGGCTAGGCCCCAGAAGTCCTCCTGCGTCGCCGCCGTGAAGGGGTGCTTGTGGCACTCCGCGCACTGGAGCTGCACGCCGAGGAACAGCCGCGCGGCGCTGCCGGCTAGCTTGTTGGGCTGCGGCTGGCGGTTCTCGACGTTGGACAGGATGAACCCCGTCTCGGGCCCCTTGCCGGACGCGGCGAGCATGAGGGAGACCGTCTCGCCCCAGGGGGCGTTGGCGGCGAAGCGGGTCGCGAGCCACTTCTCCAGGGCGGGCCGCTGGGCCGGCTCCTCGGCGGTGATCAGCCGCGCCCAGGTGCGGGCGGAGTGCTGCGCGTGCTCGGGCGACGCAAGCAGCTCGTCGATCAGGCGCGCCCGCCTGTCGGGCCGCGTGTCGGCCAGGAAGGCACGGGCGCGTGCCGCCGTCGGGATGCGCCCCGCCAGGTCGAGCGAGGCGCGGCGGAGGAATTCGGCGTCATCTGCGTGCTTGCCCCCGCCGACGGCGCGGTCCACCAGGGCGGCGACACGCGCCGGGGGCCGGGGGCCGGGCACGGGGCCGGCCGCCCAGGCGGTGCAGGCGACGAGCAGGACGGCGGGGAGGAGGCGGGTCATGCGAGCAGCTCGCTGATGGGGGCCTTGCTCTCCTTGAACGACTTCACCGGGGCGCCGAGCTGCCGGAGGATCGTCAGGTACAGGTCCGACATCGGGCGCCTGCCGTCCCACTTCAGGTGCTGGCCGTGCTTGAGGCCCAGCCCCTTGCCGCCGGCCAGCAGCGTCGGGAAGCTCTTGCCCGAGTGGCTGCTGATCTGCGCCCCGCCGAAGAGGAGGACCGTGTTGTCGAGGAGGTTGCCGTCCTTGCCCTCGATGGCGGCGAGCTTGCCCATCAGGCGGGCCAGGCACGCGCAGAACATCCTGTCGCGTGCCTCGATCACCTTCACGTCGGGGGTGCCGGCGGCCCCCTGCGCCTTGTGGTGGTAGTCGTGCGCGCCACGCAGCGGCGCGCCGAACTCCTTGGCCCAGTCGCGGTACTCGTCGTAGTTCGGCCCGCCCTCGCCGCCCAGGCTGTGCGTCACCACGCGCGTCATGTCCGTCTGGAACGCCAGCACGATGAGGTCCATCATCAGCTCGATGTGCTCGCGCATGCTGTTCTTCGTCTTCGGCTCCGTCGCCACGGCCTTCTCGTCGAAGGCGGGCCTGCCGCGCACGAGGATGGCGTCCTTGTCCGACAGGCGGCGTTCGATCTCGCGGATCGAGGTGAGGTACTGGTCGAGGCGGGCGCGGTCGATGGCCCCGACGCGGCCCGAGAGCGTCTTGATCTCGCCGACGGCGGCGTCGAGGACGCTGCGGTCCGTCGCCAGGCGGGCGCGGGCGGCGGCCAGCTGATCGCGGTCCGCCGGCGGGAACAGCCGCGAGAACACCGTGCGGTGATCGCCGACGGCGGGGATGTCCACGCCCATCGAGTTGCGCGACAGCGTCGCCGTGCCCACGCCGGAGTGGAACGACAGGGCCAGCGACGGCAGCCAGGTCGGCCCGAGGTGCTTCGCCGCCACCTGGTCCATCGACACCGTGTTGGTGACCGTGCCGGGGACGAGGTTGATGTTGTGGCCTGTCAGCCAGTTGTAGGGGTGGACGTGGCCGCTGATCTGCCCCTCGATGTGGCGCAGGCCGGTCAGCACGCTGACGTGGTCGCGGAACTTCGCGAGCGGCTCGTGGGACGGGGCCATCGTGTACTTCGGGCCGGTGTCCTTGGGGAACCAGCCGTGCCGCCCGATGGCGCCGGGGATGTAGAAGCACGCCAGGCGCGGCGAGCCCTTCCGCCCGCCGGGCAGGGCAGGGCCCGCCGCCGGGGCCGTCTCCTCCAGCAGCGGCAGGGCGATGACGCCCCCCAGGCCGTGCAGCAGCGTGCGACGCGTGATCGCCGATTCGGACTTGTGGTTCATCGCCTGGACCTCTCGTGGATCGCCCCGTTCGTTCAAGGATAGCCGGCCGTCACCGTTCGAGGAAGGACTTCGATTTCAGTAGCTCCTTCAGCACCGCGTCGAGCGGGTATCCCTTGGCCCGCTGCTCCCGCAGGATGCGGCGGATCTCTGCCATGTCGTGGACATCGGGCAGCCGGCCCGCCGCGTTGATCACCAGGTTCTTGAGGATGCCGCGCACCATGTCGTCCTGGTAGTGCTTGACGATGAGGGCCTTGGCCTCGGCGAAGCTCTTGAACGCCTCGCCCCGCGGCAGGCGGCCCTCGGCGTCCACGGGGCGGTCCTTGCCGGTGCCACGCCACTCGATCTTCCCGTCGAGGTCGGCCATGTGGTAGGCGTCGTGCTCCCTGTCGCGCCAGCGCCCGGAGATGTCGAAGTTCTGGAAGGCGAAGCCGATCGGATCCATCTTCTTGTGGCACACGGAGCAGTTGGCGTCGGACTGATGGATCTTGAGCAACTGCTTGAACGTCTTGCCGTGGTTGGCCTTGTCGTTGGGGTTCAGCTCGGGCACCTCCAGTGGCGGGGGCGGCGGCGGGTCATCCAGGACGTGCCGCATGGCCCACGCCCCCCGGTAGATCACCCAGTTCCCGCCCATCCAGCACAGCATCGACTGGATGCCGGCGTGCCCCAGGATGCCGCCGCCACGCGGGTCGTCGGCCTTCAGCTTGACCTCGCGCATGTGCCCGCCTTCGACGCCCCCGTGGCCGAGGTGGATGGCCAGGGCGTCGTTCATCATCGTCCAGTTGCTCTGGATCAGCTCGGAGGCGGGCCGGCCGGCGGTGAACAGCCGCGAGATGTAGGCGACGGTCTGCTCGCGCATCGCCTCCTTGAGGTTGCGGGCGAAGCGGAAGTCCTGCTTCTTCAGGCTGGCCGAAGCGATGGTGATCGGCTGCTCCAGCTCCAGCCACTGCGAGACGAACGGTCGGAAGAAGCCGTCGGCCCGCGGGTCGGCCAGCAGACGCGACACCTGCGCCTCCAGCACCGCCGGCTCGCGCAGCTTCGCGGCGGCCTTGCGCAGCTCGGCGTCGGGCGGCGTGCCCCACAGGAGGAAGCTCAGCCGCGACGCCAGGTCGGACGGGTGCAGGTAGCGGAAGCCCCCGCTCATCAGCACGCCCTGGAAGGCCGCACGCAGGGCGTCATCGAACGTGGCCTTCTCGCCGCGCAGCTTCCTGTACAGGTTGAAGAAGCGGCGGCGTTCCTCGGGGCTGGTCGGCCTGCGCCAGGCGCGGTCCGTCCAGGCGGCCAGCAGACGCTCGGCCTCCTCGTCGGAGTCGGCATTCGCCCCGCCCCAGGCGGCGACGTGGGCGGCGTCCATCTCCAGGCGTTGCAGGACGATGAACGGGGCGGGCTGCTTCTCCGGCGGCAGCTTGCGGTCGAACGCGGGGCGGAACAGGCCGGTGCCGCCGGGCGGCGGCGTCTCGCCGGGCCGCGTCATCTCCTGGTTCTCGTAACCCTTGACGGCGTAGGGGATCTCGACCTTGGTGCTGAGGTTCACCTTGACGGTCTTGCCGATGGGGAGGTCATCGAGCTGGACCTCGTACACCAGCTCACGCGGCTCCTCGAACGACGCCGTGACCTCGGCGTGGTCCACGGCGTGGCCGCCGACGCTCACCCACAGGCGCGGGTTGGGCAGGCCGGCCATCGGCTTCAACGCGGAGACGAGCAGACGCAGGCGGAGCACGCCGCGTCCGCCCTCGGGGGCGGGGACGGCGAAGGTGATCACGTCGCGCTCGCCGACCCAGTACGGCTGGAGGAGCAGGCCCTTGCCGGGCAGGGGCGTCCCGCGCGCCTTCTGGATGTGGCCGAGCTTGCGCCACTCGTCGAGGAGCTTGCGCGGGTCGCGTGAGCCGCGGAAGTCGCCGACCAGCGGCTTGCCGGGGGGCGGGCCGAGGAAGCGGAGGGCGTCCACCGCCCGCCGCGTGACCTTCATCACCTGATCGACGTGGTCGGCGGAGTCCTGCAATGCCTCGGCCCCGGTGTCGAAGCCGCCGAGCGTGCCGTCGGCGGGGAGGGCGTGGGCGTAGTCCACGGCCAGGCCGGTCACGTCGCGCAGGGCGGCGGCCAGCTCGCGGCGGTTGAGGCGGCGGAGGCCGGCCTTCGTGCCCGCCTGCTCGCCCTCGACCCAGGCGCGGACGCGGCCGGCGTCGGCGCCGGGCGGGCGCGCCCGCCCGGCGGGCGGCATCGAGCCGGACAGCAGGGCCTCATGCACCTTCGTCCACAAGGGCGCCTCGGCGGCGCGGTAGCCGTCGGCCCGGTCGAGGCGGATGCCGGACGCCTGCTTGTCGGGGCCGTGGCAGGAGACGCAGTGCTTCTTGAGGAACGGCCCCACGTCCTCGGCGAACCGGGGGCCGGCGTCGGCGGCGAGGGCCAGGGCGAGGAGGAGCAGTGCGGGGTGCATCGGTACGGTCCTCGTGGCTTCAGCGGACGGCCCAGCCCTTGATGGCGGTCTTGCCGGACGCGGCGAGGCGCTTCCCGTCGGGCGAGTAGGCCACCGCGGTGACCCGCCCCAGCCCCACGCGGAGGGAGTACGATGCCTTGCCCGTGGCGGCGTCCCATATGATGACGGCGTCGTCCTCGCCGCCCGAGGCGATGCGCTTCCCATCGGGCGAGAAGGCGACGGCGGTGACGCTGCGTGCGTGACCTTTCAGTGTAGCAAGCGCCTTGCCGGTGCGGGCGTCCCAGAGGAGGAGGGTTCGGTCCCAACTGCCGGACACGAGATGCTTCCCGTCGGGGCTGAACGCGACGGAGGAGACGGCGGCATCGTGGCCCTCCAGCACGAGCAGCTCCTCGCCGTCGGAGGCGTCGAGGATAGTGACGCGTTTCTCGCCGTCGCCGATGGCGATGTGCCTGCCGTCGGGGCTATAAGCCAGGCAGGTCACGTCATAGTCGTCATCGAGATCGACGCGGACGAGCTGCTTGCCGGTCACGGCATCCCAGACGCGGAGCGAGTCATCGCCGCTGCCGGTGGCCAGGCGCTTGCCGTCGGGGCTGAAGGCAAGGCAGGTGATGCTCTCCTTGTGGCCGGCCAGGGACAGCCGGGCCTCCCCCGTGCGGGCATCTCGGATGTGGGCAGCCCCGTCCCAGCCGCCCGTGGCGATGCGGCGCCCGTCGGGGCTGAAGGCGACGGCCGTGAGCGCCTTGCCCGCGCGGGCCCTCACCAGCCCCTTGCCACTGACTGCATCCCATATGGCCAGGGTGCCGTCGTCGCCGGCCGAGACCAGGCGTCTACCATCGGGGGAGAAGGCGAAGGAGGAGACCCACCCATCGTGAGCGCGGGGCACCAGGCCGGCGTGGCCGGCCGCGACAGCCGGGCCAGCGCCCATCGCCGGCCGCCCCCACCCGGCCAGGGCGAAAAGGGCGGGTGCGGCCAAGGCGATGACCGTGCATGCGGCCCGTGCTGCCCTCATCCAGGCCTCCCTCGGCATGCCCCTCCGCCGGTTCCGCATTCGGACATCGGTAGCAAAAGGAGATGTCGCAACCGGCCCAGGACTTAGCCCGGGGATCTCCTGGGGGACAACATCGACTTCCGTCCAATGCCCACCTCCGGCTGAACGGGTACGCGGCGGGCTCGCCGTCGCGGGCGTCGATGTCAGTCGGCCGAGTGGGAGCGGCAAGACCGCGCCGTCCTTCTGCCGGCGCGGTAACATGTCGGCACCCCTCCACCCGGAGCCCCTCACATGACGCGCCTCCTGCCCCTGGCCTTCGCCGTCCTCCTCGCGCCCCTCCTGGCCGCAGAGAAACCCGAGGGCGGCCTCAGCGTCGGCCTCGCCGAGGTGGACATCACGCCCGAGGTCGATCCGCTCGGCAAGCCCGTCTGGATGGCCGGATTCGGCGTCGGCCGCAAGGCGACGGGCGTGGCCGACAAGCTGTTCGCCCGCGCCGTCGTCCTCCGCCACGGCAAGCAGAAGGTGGCCATCGTCTCGCTCGACGTGGTCGGCCTCTTCAACGGATTCGTGCAGAAGGTCCGCAAGCGCCTGCCCGGCTTCGCCCACGTCACCGTGTCCAGCACGCACAACCACGAGGGCCCCGACACGATGGGAATCTGGGGGCCAAAGCTCTTCGTCTCCGGCGTCGATCCGGCGTACATGGACCTCATCGAGAAGCGCGCCGCCGAGGCGGTGAAAAAGGCCGACGAGGCCGCCGCCCCCGTCAACGCCCGCATCGGCACCGTCAAGGCGCCCGAGCTGCTCCACGACTCGCGCAAGCCCATCCTGCTGCACGACGACCTCGTCGTCCTGCGCTTCGACGACGCCAAGGGCAAGGCGGCCGGCATCGTCGTGCAGTGGAACTGCCACCCGGAGACGCTCGACAGCCGCAACACCCGCATCAGCGCCGACTATGTGGGCTACACCGTCGCGGCGCTCAAGAAGACGTACGCGTGCCCCGTCGTCTACCTCACCGGCACCGTCGGCGGGCTGATGACCTCGCTGCACGTCAAGATCAAGGACGACAAGGGCGTCGAGCTGAAGGACGGCACCTTCGAGAAGACGGCCCGCTACGGCGAGCTGCTCGCCCAGGCCGCGGTCAAGGCCGAGAAGGCGGCCAAGGCCGTGGAGCTGACGCCGTTCGACCTCCGCACACGCGAGGTGTACGTCCCCCTGGAGAACAAGCTGTACATCCTGGCCGCCCAGCTCAAGGTGATGGAGCGCGAGGCGTTCGTGTGGAAGGGCGACCCGTACAAGGCCGAGCCCACGGAGGAGATCGACCCGAAGAAGCCCCTCGCGATCCGCACGGAGGTCAGCCACCTGCAGCTCGGCAAGTTGGGCATCGCGTGCATCCCTGGCGAGATCTACCCCGAGCTGGTGCTGGGCAAGGTGGTGACGCCTGCGGAGAAGGGCGCCGACTTCCCCGACGCCCCGGCGGAGCCGGGCATCTACCCGAGCATGCCGGGGCCGCACCGCATGATCATCGGCCTGGCCAGCGACGAGGTCGGCTACATCCTGCCGAAGCGCCAGTGGGACGCGAAGCCGCCGTTCGCCTACGGGCTGACCAAGGCGCCGTACGGCGAGGTGAACAGCCTCGGCCCGGACACCGCGCCGGTTCTGATGAAGGCGTTCGCCGACCTGCTCAAAGGGAAGAAGTGATGGGCACGATCCTCCTCTTGCTCACGCTCCACGCCGCCGACGGCGGGCTGGCGACAATCAGTGTCGGCAAGGCCGAGCTATCGAGCCAGAAGTGGATATTCCTGCGTTCGGAGAAGCCCCACGCCGACGTGCGCGTCGAGGTGACGGCGACGATCCTGACCCCCGCCACACGCTCCGGCTACTTCGGCTCGTCGTGGAGCGTCTGGCCTTCGCGGGCATGGGACGACGAGGGGTTCGAGGTCGGCGTCGTGCTTCGCGAGGCCCGGCAGGACGCTGCCGCCGTCGCCGTGCGCGAGGACGAGCAGCCCACCTACCGCGTCCAGCTCTCGCACAAGTATCAGGCCGTCGCCCTGGTGCGTTACCCAGACGCCGGCGTGGTCCGCGTCGTCGCGTGCCCGGTCAAGCTGAAGACCGCCCACCGCCTCTCGGTGTCCGCCGCCGGCAACACCGTGGCCGTGAGCGTGGACGGGGTCGAGCGTATCCGCTACGCGGACGACCTGACGGTGATGAAGGCCGGACACGTCGGCGTCGGCACCAGCAGCGGCGCGAAGGTGGCGTTTGAGAAACTGTCCGTCACGCCGCTGCCGGCCCGCGAGCGGGAGAAGGTGCCACCACACGGCCAGAAATTCTCCGCCCGCGAATGGCTCGGCGGACGCCAGTGGGTCTTCGACGGCGACGAGCCGATCCTCATGCTGCCGACGCCGGACAACGCCGTCGTCAACAGCGTCAAGCTGCGTCCGGGGCACAGGCCGCAACTGAGCTGGAATGCGATGTGGGACATCGCCAACCAGGGCGCGTACAAGGAGGGCGAGAGCAAACTCCTGCCGGCGAAGACCTCCGGCGGCGGCAAGATCCTCCGCGCCGAGTGGGTGCAGAAGCACAACGGCGGACGCTTCGAGACACGCACCACGCTCACCGTCGGCTGGGACCCCAAGCGCAAGGCGTACACCTACGGTGTCGAGAGCGAGTTGGAGGTGCTGCCGGGAAAGCCGTTCCTGTTCCGCTACGGCTACGACTTCGAGCACCACACGCCGCTCGACCCCTTCCGCTGGCAGTACCTCATCGCCCGTAAGAAAGGCGGCGCCCCGTACCGCCGTCCCGTCTACCCCATCGACCCAGGCCCGCAGAACGACCTGGAGACCGACGGCGGCGTCCGCGTGTGGTACGGGCGTCACTCCGACCCGACGTCCGTGTCCCCCGCCGTCGAGTACGCCATCAAGGACACCGGCGGACGCAAGATGAACACGGCGGTGTGTGCCGCCTTCTACGACACCGGCGTGAGCTACCCCGCCGAGACCGCCGCCCCTGGGACGAAGGTGCGCGTGGCGTACCGCTACACCGGCTACCCGGAGCCGGAGGCGGGCCGGCTGTTCACGTCCTCGACGGTCTACGAGAGCCCGATGCTGGACCCGGCGCACCACTACCTCTTCGCCGACACCTGGCCGAGGATCACCTTCGACAGGGCGGTGCCGATGAGCGAGACGTGGATCTACGGGCGTCGTCCGTTCATGACGGGGCACAACCGCAGGCCGACGTACGAGTGGGCGAAGGAGGAGAAGGCGATGCGTCTGGGCCCTGGGTCGTTCGCCGAGGCGGTCTTGGCGCCCATCCCGGACCGCCGGCACATCTTCATGGCGGAGTACAAGACAGACAACATCCACGGGCCAGGCGGACGTATCGAGATCACCTTGACCCACCCGAAGACCGGGAAGGTGTTGAAGAAACACGTCCACTACCCCGGCAAGGCGGATGACTGGTGGCCCGTTCGATTCATGTTCGACGTGCCAGAGCCCGGCGCCGGGCTGACGCTCGGCTTCGGTAACGCCGGAACAGGCGAGATGCTTGTGCGGTCCATCGCCTTCCGAGAGATGCGCGAGCGGATGGATGTCAGCCCTGGCGAGGCGAACAACAAGCCCGCCCGGACGACGCCGGCCCCGAAGGGCGCCATCGCCGACTACCATATGGAGGAGGGCAAGGGGTTGCACGTCTACAACCACGCCGCCGGCGCGTTCGGCCTGCTGGAGCTGGCCAACGTCGGCTGGACGCGCGACGCAGGACGGACTGCCCTCCAATTCAAAGACGACCCCGAACGCAAGCCAACCTTCCCCCGCGCCGGCGCCCTCGACCTCAACCACCTCTCGCACCCGGCCTACAAGGGCCGCGATCGCCTGCCGGTCGCCCTGACGGGGCACCACGGCGGCAGCCTCGGCGATCTGAAGGCGTTCACGATCACCGCCTGGATCAAGCCCGCCGCCACGATGGGCAAGAGCGCCCACTCCTCCGGCGGCGACATCGTCGGATTCGGGGCACGCCGCTTCATCCTGCGTCTGGCCGGCGCCAGGGCCCCGTACCAGCTCCAGGCGGCGTTCAACGTGAATGATCGCTTCACGGCGAAGGCCGATGTCGTGGCCGACAGGTGGCAGCACGTCGCGCTGACGGGCGAGCCGGCGGGGAAGAAGTGGCGCGTGCGCCTGTACCTCGACGGCAAGGAGATCCTCGCCGCGACGACGGACAAGATGGAGAATCCGGCGAGCCCGCCGCCGTCGCTGATCCTCGGAACGGAGATCTTCTACTTCCACGACTCGTATTACCGGGGGCTGATCGGAAGGACGCAGGTCTACAATCGCGCGTTGAGCGCCGACGAGGTACGTAAGTCGAGGGAGCCTGGGGCGTGAGCCCCGGTGGATGCGTCCGGCCTACAAGTTCCACCCACGCCCCTTACAATGTCTTTCGCCGCGGACGAACGCGGCGTAGGAGGGGTACCGGATGCGTTGCTGCAAGCTCACCTCGATCCTGTGCGGGGCGGCCGTGGCCGTCGCCGTGGGCGCCGCCGCGTGGTTCGCCCTGTCGCCTCGGCCACAGGCGCAAGCGGGGGCCGCGGCCCGTCGGCCCGAGAAGGCGCCGGACTTCGACGGCGGCACCGGCTGGCTCAACACCGCCGGCCCGATCAAGATGAAGGACCTCAAGGGCAAGATCGTCATCCTCGACTTCTGGACCCTGTGCTGCATCAACTGCATCCATGTCCTGCCCGACCTGCACAAGCTCGAGAAGAAGTACCCCAACGAGCTGGTCGTCATCGGCGTCCACACGCCCAAGTTCGACAGCGAGAAGACCAACGAGAGCATCCGCAAGGCCATCCTCCGCTACGAGATCGCCCACCCCGTCGTCAACGACAGCGAGCGCAAGGTGTGGAACGCCTTCGGGGCGAGGGCCTGGCCGACGATCATGATGGTCGATCCAGAGGGGAACCTGGTTTACAACGAGTCGGGCGAGGGGCAGTACGCCGACCTCGACCGCGAGATCGCCCGCATGATCAAGGTCCACAAGGAGAAGAAGACGCTCAACTCGCGGCCCATGAAGTTCGAGCTGGCGCGGGCGTCGGAGGGCGGCAGCCCGCTGTTCTTCCCCGGCAAGGTGGTCGCCGACATCCCCGGCAAGCGCCTCTTCATCGCCGACTCCACCCACCACCGCGTCGTCATCACCGACCTCGACGGCAAGAAGATCGCCATCGCCGGCACCGGCGAGTCGGGCACCCTGGACGGCGCCTTCGACAAGGCCCAGTTCAACGACCCGCAGGGCATGGCCCTCAAGGGCGACACCCTGTATGTCGCCGACCGCAAGAACCACCTCATCCGCGCCCTCGACCTCAAGAAGCAGACGGTGGTGACGGTGGCGGGCAACGGCGAGCAGGGCCGCGACCGCGAGGGCGACGGCCCGGCGCTGAAGACCGGCCTGAACAGCCCGTGGGACCTCCTGCTGGACGGCGACAGGCTGTTCGTCGCGATGGCGGGGCACCATCAGATCTGGATAATGGACCTGAAGAAGAACCGGGTGTCCGCCTACGCCGGCAACGGCAGCGAGGACATCGTGGACGGGGCGCTCGGCCGCGCCGAGTTCGCCCAGCCGAGCGGCCTCACCACCGACGGCAAGACGCTGTTCGTGGCCGACAGCGAGACGTCGAGCGTCCGCTCGGTGCCGATGGGCGGGCGCGGCGAGGTGCGCACCCTCGTCGGCGAGGACCTGTTCAAGTTCGGCGACCAGGACGGCACGGGCCGCGAGGTACGCCTGCAACACGCCCTCGGCGTGGCCTACGCCGGGGGCCTGCTGTACGTGGCCGACACCTACAACAGCAAGATCAAGACGCTGGACCCGCGGACGCGTGAGTGCAGGACGTTCCTGGGCGGCGAGGCGCCGGGCTGGCTGGCGACGCCGCTGTTCAACGAGCCGGGCGGGATCTACCATGCGGACGGGAAACTGTACGTCGCGGACACGAATGCGCACCGCATCCGGATCGTCGATATCAAGGCGAAGACCGTCTCGACGCTGAAGCTGAGCGGCGTCGAGGCCCCGAAACTGCCCGCAGCCAAGGACTGACGCATGTCGCGCAAGTTGACCGCCCTGCTGGGGCTGGCCGCCGCCGTTTGGCTGATGGCCGGCCCCGACCTGCCTGCGCAAGACTCCAAGGGGGAGGCGGCGCGCAAGGCACGCATGGAGGCGCGGGCGAAGGACAAGGGCAAGGAGGAGAAGGGCCTTGAGTTCCTCGTCTTCCGGATCGAGGACGACCCGTTCTCGGACCGGAACGGGCCGGGGGTGCGTCGCGGCGGCACCTTCCGCGTGACCATCATCGGGACGCCGGCGCCTGGCTACTACACCTACCCGCTGACCAAAAAGGCGCCGAAGCAGAACCAGAGCCAGCTCGCGAAGATCAGCATCCAGGCCAGCCCCGACCTCGACCCGCTGGAGCCGTGGGGCGAGACGCCGCCGGTCCTGGTCCAGACCGAGGGCCTCGACGACGCCCTGCAACACAAGGGCGAGTTCGAGTGGTGGCAGGACGTGTACGTCAACGAGACGGCCACACCCGGCAGCAGACTCGAGATCAAGTACCGGATTGATTATCAGGTCTGCTTCCAGAGCTGTTTCAACAAGACCAAGGATCTGACGCTGACCGTGACGGTGAGCGACGAGCCGGCCCTGACGCCGACGGCCGAGCTGGACTCCCGCCAGCGCTCCACCCGCGCGGCCCTGTCGGACACGAAACCCGATACGAACGTGAAGGGTGGCAAGACATCCTTCCTCGGGGCGATCCTCGTCGCCCTCCTGGGCGGCTTCGTGTCGCTGCTGACGCCCTGCGTCTTCCCCATGATCCCGGTGACGGTGAGCATCTTCATCAAGCAGGCGGAGTCGAAGCAGGGCAGCGCGATCCTCCAGGCGGCGGTTTACAGCGGGACCATCGTGCTGGTGATGGCCCTCGGTGGGCTGGTGCTGCTCCAGTTCCTCAGCGCCGTCATTAACCACTGGATCACGAATCTGGCGCTCGGCGTGATCTTCGCGTACTTCGCGTTCAGCCTGCTGGGGATGTACGACATCACGCTGCCCTCCTGGCTGCAGGACATGACCTCGTCGGGCGAAGGGAAGGGCGGCTACGCCGGCGTGTTCTTCATGGCCCTGACCTTCAGCGTCATCAGCTTCGCCTGCGTCGGCCCTATCTACGGCGGCTTCCTCTCGGCGGAGGCCAACGCGAGTGCCACGGAGGGGTTCCTCCGCCGACTGCTCTCCGTGCTGGCGTTCTCCGCCGCGTTCGCCTCGCCGTTCTTCCTGCTCGCCCTGTTCCCGACCTATCTGAAGTCGCTGCCCAGGGCCGGCTCGTGGATGAACAGCGTCAAGGTGGTGATGGGCTTCCTCGAGCTGGCGGCGATGGTCAAGTTCCTCCGTGGGGCCGAGCTGATCTTCTTCGGCCAGACCTCGATCCTCACCTACCCCGTCTCGATGGGCCTGTACGTCGCCATCTGCCTCGCCTGCGCGATGTACCTGTTCGGGCTGTACCTCCTGCCGCACGACCACGAGGCCCCGGAGTCGATCTCCGTCACGCGCCTGCTGTTCGGCATGGCCTTCCTGATGCTGGGCTTCTACCTGCTGCCGGGGGTGTTCACGCTGAAGGACGAGGACGTCCCGCCGAGGGGCAAGCTCTACGCCTGGGTCGATTCGTTCCTGCTGCCGGACCCCAAGAAGGGCGACTGGATGAGCGACCTGGACGCCGCCCTCTTCCAGGCCCGGTCCCAGAACAAGCTCGTCTTCCTCGACATCACGGGCATCAACTGTACGAACTGCAAGCTGAACGAGCGGAACATCTTCTCGCGCCCCGAGGTGAAGGCCGCGTTCGAGAAGCACGTCCTCCTGAAGCTGTACGCCGAGGCCGGGGTGCCTGCGGGCACGACCCAGAACCCCACGTCGGCGGGGGCCATCGCCCTGCGCGCCGAGCGCTTCAAATCGGATGCATTGCCCCTGTACGCCTTGCTGCGTCCGACGCCGGACGGCTTCGAGATCGTGGGCCGTTTCGCCGACGACGGTAACGGTCTCATCAACGAGGGCGACGTCCCCGCATTCATCAAGTTCCTGGATCGGTGACTCGCCGCGCCGGGGGCGAACCGCTACGCCAAGAAGAGCCGCTGACGCTCCACTCGGGGCGCTGACGCATCCCCGCTCACCCGGAGGCACCATGTTGCCGCTCGTCATCCTCTCCCTGACGCTCGCCGCCGACCCGCCCGCCCCGACGGGCAAGGACATCGTCCCCGACGGGGCGAAGCTCGAAAAACTCTTCACGCGCACGGCGTCCATCAAGGGCGGCCTCACCGAGGGCCCCGCCGTCGCGCCCGACGGCAGCATCTACTTCAGCGACATCCCCTTCGGCAAGGACAAGGGGATGATCCTCCGCTTCGACCCCAAGACGAAGAAGACCACGGTCTTCACCGATGACTCGTTCAAGTCGAACGGGCTGAAGTTCGACGCCAAGGGCGACCTCATCGCCTGCGAAGGGTCCGACGAGGGCGGGCGGGCCGTCGTCCGCTGGGACATCAAGACCAGGAAGCGTACCGTCATCGCGGACAACATCGGGAAGAAGCGGTTCAACGCGCCCAACGACCTCGTCATCGACGCGAAAGGGCGCATCTACTTCTCCGACCCGCGTTACCTCGGCGACGAGCCGCGCGAGCTGAAGCACCGGGCCGTCTACCGCATCGACACGGACGGGAAGGTGATCGAGATCACCCATGACGTGGAGAAGCCCAACGGCGTCGGCCTGAGCCCCGACGGAAAGACGCTGTACGTCGCCGACCACAACAACGGCACCGACAAGATCGATCCCACGTCGAAGGAGAAGCCGAAGCCCGGCGCGATGCGTGTCTACGCCTTCACGCTGGACGACGAGGGCCTGGTCACCGGCAAGCGTCGCACCCTGATCGACTTCGGCACGCAGGCGGGGTGCGACGGCCTCTGCACCGACAGCAAGGGCCACATCTACATCACGCAGCGTTCGCTCAAGCGTCCGGGCGTGCTGGTCCTCACGCCCGAGGGCAAGGAGGCGGCGTTCATCCCGACGGGCGCCCCGGACCAGGAGGGCGCGAAGGAGCCGGTGGGCATCCCGAGCAACGTGACGTTCGGGATCGGCGACGAGAGCAAGACGCTGTACGTCACCGTCGATACGAGCCTGTACCGTATCACGCTCCTCGTCGATGGCCACCACCCAGCCGCGAAGGGTAAGTGATCGAAGAAGATATACCACGAAATACACGGAAGACACGAAAGGAAGACAAAGAAGTACAGCAGGCATCAAGACAACAGCCGCGAACGAGGGTGGCCTGCTCCTCCCTGCCTTTTCCCTTCTCTGCTTTGTGCTCCTTTCGTGTCTTCCGTGTATTTCGTGGTATCCTCTTCTCTTCAATCGAGGATACACGTCATGGCACTGCCGCGCGTCGTCCGCGTCCGCCAATACCTGGAGCGGCCCGTCCTTGAGGACGTGGCCGGGGCCGTCACCCGCGAGCTGGAGAGGCTCGATCTCGGACGCCGCATCAAGCCCGGGCAAACGGTGGCGTTGACCGCCGGCAGCCGCGGCATCGCCAACATCCCCGTCGTCCTGAAGGCCACGGCGGACCATTTGAAGAAGCTCGGCGCGAAGCCGTTCCTCATCCCGACGATGGGCAGCCACGGCGGCGGCGTCGCCGAGAAGCAGCGCTCCATCATCGAGAGCTACGGCATCACCGAGGAGTTCGTCGGCGTGCCCATCAAGGCGTCGATGGACACCGTCACCGTCGGCAGCACCGACGAGGGCTGGCCGGTGCTGCTCGACAAGCACGCCTCCCAGGCCGACCACGTCGGCGTGGTGGCGCGGGTCAAGCCGCACACGTCGTTCCACGGCCCCATCGAGAGCGGCCTGCTCAAGATGATGCTCATCGGGCTGGGCAAGCACACCGGGGCGCTGTGGTACCACCGGCTGTTGATCGAGGAGCCGTATGACAAGGTCGTCCGCGCCGTGGGCCGCGTGATGCTCGCCAAGGCGCCCATCGCCTTCGGGCTGGGCGTGGTGGAGAACGGCTACGACGAGACGGCGATGGTCGAGGCGGTGCCCCCCGAGCGCTTCGAGGAGCGCGAGGAGGCGCTCCTCGTACATGCCCGGCGGCTCCTGCCGAAGCTGCCGGTGCGGAAGGGTGATCTGCTCATCGTGGACCAGATCGGCAAGGAGATCAGCGGCTCGGGGATGGACACCAACGTCGTGGGGCGCAAGAGGGCGTTCCGCAGCCAGGGCCCGCCACCGGGGATGCCCGACTTCCGCCTCATCTTCGTCCGCGGCCTGTCGCCCAAGACGCAGGGCAACGCCAGCGGGATCGGCCTGGCCGACTTCACCACCACCCGGCTGGTGCGGGCGATGAATTACAAGGACACGGTCATCAACGTGCTGACCGCCGGCTACCCCGAGGGGGCGTTCCTGCCGGTCCAGTTCGACACCGACCGCGAGGTCATCACGCGGGCGCTCGACATCATCGGGCTGCGCACGCCGGAACAGGGCCGCGTGGTGCGTATCCTCGACACGCTGCACCTCGACGAGGTGGAGGTGAGCGAGGCCGTGCTGGACGACCCGGAGCCGATGACCCGCTTCGAGCAGGTGGGGCCGGCCCGCGAGATGGAGTTCGGCGCCGACGGCAACCTGCCCCCGTTGTAAGCCTTCAGTCCAGGTTCACCTCGCAGGCGTTCGGGCCTGCCTTGACCTCGACGATCCTGCCCGACAGGTCCGGGTCGCGGTAGCGCTCCGGCAGGCCCGCCTGCGCGCTGGCCACCGTGACGCGGTGCCAGCCCGGGGTGCATCCGGGCTTGCCGTCGGTCATCAGGGTGAAGCGGCCGTCGGCGGCGATCTCCGCTACCGCCAGGGGGCCGCGTGTCCCGCGCTCGACATCCGGCGAGAAGACGATGACGCCGCCCGGCACGGGGCCTCCGCGGTACCGCACCTGGCCCTGTACGGGCGAGAGCGGCGCGGGGCCGCCGCAGCCCGCCAGGAGCGCGCCGAGCAGCAAGGCGGGTAGGCGCGGCAGGATGGGCATAAAGGGGGGCTCGGGGATCGGGGACGGTCCGACATCTGGGGTATCGTCAGGACACGGCGGGGGGGTTCACCTTGACGGCCCGTCCGGGTGACGGTAGAAGCGTCCCACGCAGGGGAGGAAACCCGACGGAACGGAGTGCGGGCTTCCTGCCGGCGGCGCGGCTCGCGCCGATTCTGCCGGCTGCAAGGGACAGGAGAACAGAACAGTGAAGAGGACTGTCTTCGTCGCGGCGGGTGTGCTCGTCCTGGGCCTCGCCATCGTCGGCGTCTCGCGGAGCCGGGCACAGACGCCCGCCACCCCCGGCACGCCCCCGGCGACGGCCAAGAGCCGCGTCGCCACGTTCAACATCACTTACGTGATGAAGAACTATGAGAAGTTCAAGACCTTCGAGGCCGAGCTGAAGGCCACCGTCGCCACCTACCAGACCAACGACACCAAGCTCAAGGAGCAGGGTGAGGCGGAGGCCAAGAAGATCCTCCCCACCACGCCCCAGGAGACCAAGGAGGCCATCACCCGCACCCTCAAGGCCCTCGAGCGCAAGATCGAGGACAACAAGGCCGAGGCCCAGACGGTGATGCACAAGAAGCAGGAGGAGCAGCTCAAGATCCTGTACATGGACGTCCGTCAGCACGTCGCCCGCCTCGCCGCCTCCAACGGCTACGAGCTGGTGATGCACTACAACGACGCGATTACCGAGGCCGACTACAACAGCGCCCAGAACATCGCCCGCAAGCTCCAGGCCGGCGCCCTGATGCCGGTGTACATGGCCAACGGCGTGGACATCAGCCGCGACCTGGTCATGAGCCTGAACGCCGCCTTCGCCGCCCCCAAGCGTTGACGCCGAGGACAGCACGGCCCGGCCGGGTGACCGGCCGGGCACGCCCGTCGCGGGAAAGGAATCCGTCGTGAGAAGGCACAGCACGCGGCAGCAGCGAACCATCTCCCGGCCCGCCGAGGTGTCCGGCCCCGGCATCCTTACCGGGCAGCCGGTCCGTCTGCGCTTCCTGCCCGCGCCGCCTGACACCGGCGCGATCTTCGTACGCGCCGACATGCCAGGCGCGCCGCGCATCCCGGCGCACGTCGCCCGCGTCATCGGGACCGCCCGGCGGACGACCCTCGGCGGCGGCAAGGCCCAGGTCACCCTCGTCGAACACGCCCTCGCCGCGCTGGCCGGCTTGCGCGTCGACAACTGCCTCATCGAGATCGACGGCCCCGAGCCCCCCGGCCTCGACGGCTCCGCCGGCGCGTTCGTCCGCGCCCTCCTCACCGCCGGCCCGGTGACACAGGACGCCACGCGATCCGCGTGGTGCGTGGACGAGCCCCTCACCGTCCGCGCCGAGGGCGCGTGCCTCACGCTGCACCCGCCCGAAGGCCCCGGGCTCCTCCTCACCTACTTCCTCGACTACGGCCCCACGTCGCCCATCGTCGAGCAGTCGCACACGCTGCAGCTCTGCCCCGGCACCTTCGCCCGCCAGCTCGCCGCCTGCCGCACCTTCGTCCTGGCGGAGGAGGTCGAGCAATTACGCCGCCTGGGTCACGGCGCCCACCTGACGCACGCCGACCTCCTCGTCTTCGGCCCCCGCGGCCCGGTGGGAAACAAGCTGCGATTCGCCGACGAGCCGGCCCGCCACAAGGTCCTGGACATGGTCGGCGACCTGTCGCTCCTGGGGGCGGACCTGTGCGGCCACGTCGTCGCCTACCGCTCCGGCCACCCGCTCAACGTCGCCCTGTGCCAGGCGCTGCACCAGCGCCTCGTCGGCTCGCTCAGCCGGCTGGCCGCGTGAGGACGCTACCCCACCCCCCAGCCCCCTCCCGCATCGAGCTGGGGGCGAGACGCCCCCAGGCCCCCGATTGCGGAGAGGGGGAGCCACAAGAGCATCGCCTGCGCGGAGGCGGGGTGGGCGCATCTCTCGGATCGCTTCGTCCAACAGGGGAGACGGATACCTCCCCTCCGCTGTGGTGATGATCTTACGATCCCCCCTCTCCGCGATCGGGGGTCTGGGGGCGTCTCGCCCCAGCTCGATGCGGGAGGGGGTCAGGGGGTGGGGTAGTCCGATGCAAGAGTCGATCATCGAGGTGGCTGTCGTCGGCGTCGGGCACCTCGGCAAGGAGCACGCCCGCATCCTGGCGGCGATGCCCGGCGTCCGCCTCGCCGGCGTCGTTGACCCCAACCTCGGCCAGGCCGAGGCCGTCGCCGCCAGGGTCGGCGCACCCGCCTTCGCCGACATGACGCCGCTGCTGGGGAGGATCTCCGCCGCCGTCGTCGCCGCCCCGACCGCGCATCACCACGCCGTCGGCCTGCGGCTGCTCGACGCCGGCGTGGCGCTGCTGATCGAGAAGCCGCTGGCCTCGACGTTCCAGCAGGGCCTCGACCTCGCGCAGGCCGCCCGCCGTAAGGGCGTCGCCCTCCAGGTCGGGCACATCGAGCGCTTCAACCCCGCCTTCGAGGAGCTGGCGGCGCTGCCGCTAAGGCCTCGCTACATCGTCGCCGAGCGGCACGGGGGGTTCACCGGCCGGTCGATGGACGTGGGCGCCGTCCTCGACCTGATGATCCACGACATCGACCTCGTCCTCGCGCTCGTGGGCGGGCCGGTTGTGCGCGTCGAGGCGCTGGGGGCGGCGCTGCTTGGCGGCCACGAGGACATGGCCCAGGCCCGCGTCACGTTCGCCGGCGGCTGCGTCGCCGACCTGAGCGCCTGCCGCGTCAGCCCCGAGGTGACGCGGCGGATGCGCGTCTGGGGGCCGGAGGGGTACGCCTCCATCGACTTCGGCACGAAGAAATTGACCCTCATGCAGCCCGGAGCGGAATTGGCCGGCGTCGATTCGCGCCGCCTCGCCCCCGAGCAGGGGGCGGCGATCAAGGCCGGGCTGTTCACGCGCTACGTCGAGTCGGCGGAGATCGACTGCTCGAAGCGGCACGCCGCCGACCAGTTGACGCGCGAATTGCAGGACTTCGTGTCGTGCGTGCGAGCGGGCCTCAGGCCGCGTGTGGACGGCGACGCCGGCCTGGCGGCCCTGGGCCTGGCGTGCCGCGTGGTCGAGTCGCTGCGGCAGGGTACGCCGCCCGCCCCGTCGGCGAGGCTCTTCGTGCCGCCGGCGTCCGGCGTGGCGGCCTGACGCACCGTTGAAATGCGAAGGGGGCGGGCCATCTCGCGATGGCCCGCCCCCTGTGTTTCATGCCGCCCGGCCGCGATCAGTTGTGGCCGAGGACGTACTTGTTGCTGACCGTGCCGCGGTTCTTGACCAGGATCTTGTACTCACCGGTCAGGAGGGGGTAGAACTCCACCTTCTCGGTGTCGCCCGCGCCCTCGCTGCGGGCCACGATCTTGTCGTCGGCGTCCACGATGTACAGGTCGAGGTCGGTCGTGCCGCTGCCGATCAGGACCACCTTGGCCAGCTCGCCGCCCTTGAACGTCACCTTGAAGGCGTCGATCTTGCCCGGCAGCACCGAGTCCACCGTCATCCGCTCCCCGCCGGGCGCCCCCGCGATCGTGTGGCCCACGAAGCCCGCCAGCACCACGGCCGCCATCAGAATCTTGCTCATCGTTCTATCTCCCATTCTTTCTTGTTGTTTGTCGTTTGTCGTTCGCTCCCGTCGCACCTGTTACGCCGCGATTGCCGGCGCGTGACAGCCGGCCCGGCAGGAACTATCATTCCCCTTGCCGCTCCCCCGCCCCAGAGGCCACATCATGCTCCGCTTCCTGCCGCTGTGCCTCCTCCTCGCCTCACCCCTCCTGGCCGACACCCCCGCCGACCTGGAGGCGCAGGTCCGCACCCTCTCGAAGGAGATCGAGAAGGCCCGCGGCCTCAAGTTCAAGCAGCCGGTGAAGGTCCGCGTGGCGGCCCGCGCCAAGGGTGAGCGGCCCGGCGTCAACGCCTATTACGACATCCGCAAGAAGGAGGTCGTCCTCTACGACGACATCAAGGGGAGCTACTCAAAGGCCGTCCTCATCCACGAGCTGGTGCACGCCCTCCAGGACCAGCACTTCGATCTCAAGAAGCTGCACGAGGCCGCCGGCAGCGACGCCGAGCTGGCCCGCGCCGCCCTCATCGAGGGCGACGCCATGCTCGTCGCCATCGAGATGCTCCAGAAGGACCAGCCGGGCATCGCCGGGATGCTCATGTCGCCGCTCGACAAGTCGAAGAACCTGCAGAACGCCTTCCTCTACGGGCAGGGCGCCCGGTGGGTGAAGCACGCCAAGGACAAGGGCAAGGGCTGGGAGTCGGTCAACCGCCGCTACGCCTTCCCGCCCATGTCCACCGCCTCCATCCTGCACCCCGGCGAGTTCATCCAGCCCGTCAAACTCGGCCCCGGCAAGACAGTGGGCGAATTCGGCATCATCAAGCTCCTGCTGGCCAACGAGCGCACCGCCCCGAAGGCCCTGGAGGCCGCGTCCGGCTGGCGCGGCGACCGCCTCATCGAGGATGGGGATGATACCGGCTGGGCCGTCGCCTTCGCCGACGAGAAGCAGGCCGAGCGCTTCCACGACGTGCTGAAGATCCATCCGGACAGGGCGAAGTCGGCCATCGTCCGCGCCGGCAAGCGCGTCTTCGAGGTGAACGCGGCCACCGAGAAGGCCCGCCTCGCGCTGATGGACCGCCTGCGCGGCAAGCCCTTGCTGACGGTCTACTCCGCACGCGAGAAGAAGGAGGTCGGCTTCGGCCAGATGATCGACGGCCTGGCGTCCGCGGACATCGTGTGCGTCGGCGAGCAGCACGACAGCGTCATGGACCACCACGTTCAGCTCATGGTGATCAAGGGCCTGTTCGCCCTCGACGAGCGCACGGGGGTGGGGATGGAGATGTTCCAGCGCCCCTTCCAGAAGGCCATCGACCGCTACATCGCCGGCTCCATCGGGGAGGAGGCGTTCCTCGAGGACACCGATTACCAGAAGCGCTGGGGCTTCGACTGGGCGCTGTACAGCCCCATCGTCCACTTCTGCCGGAACAACGGCCTGCCGCTCGCGGGCCTGAATATCGGCAACGAGCTGCGGGCGCGGGTCTCGAAGGACGGGCACGCTAAGCTGACCGACGACGAGAGGAAGCAGATCGGCGAGGTGGACTTCAACGTCAAGGCGCACCGGGATTATCACTTCCCCCGATTGGGACAGATGCACGGGGGCGCCACCACCCCCAAGGACCAGCAGGAGCGCATGTACCAGGTGATGACGGTGTGGGACGAGTACATGGCGGACAGCGCCGTCAAGTTCCTGACGGAGAGGAAGTTGCGCCGCGTGGTGGTGCTAGCGGGGGGCGGGCACATCGAGAGATTCTTCGGCATCCCCGACCGGGCGGCGCGGCGCCTCAAAGGCGGCACGGTCCGCACGGTGCGCGTCGTGTCGGGCGGCAGCCTGGAGGGGGTGACGAAGGACCCGCAGGCGGATTTCGTCGTCCTGATGCGGTGACACGAATTCCGCCCGAGGCAGGTGGTATAATGCAGCCGTGTGGCGTCACCGCGAGGGCGATCCATGCGGGCCGTGCTGCTGGGCGTGACCATCCTGCTGACGGGCTGCCAGAGCGTGGTGGGCCCGGCCCAGCGCCGCGACCTGCCGGGGCCTGTGGGCGCGCCGGACCGCCCCGCCGCCGAGCAGGAGGCGCGCATCCGCGAGCGTCTGCCGTTCGCCAGCGGGGCGCCTTCCGTAGGGCCGGTCACCGGATACGTGAACCCGCTGACACGCAGCGGCAACTGAACACGCATGGCCGCCGGCCCCGCCGGCGGTAAGATGGACCAGGGATGGGACCGGGCCGACGCCCGGCGACGACAGGAGGCTCAACCGATGAAGCGACTGATCATCCTGGCGGCCCTCGCGCCGCTGGCCTGCTCCAGCGCCCCGGAGCGCGCCCCCCTCACGCCGCTGCCCGACAAGGTCACACCCCTACCCTATGCCGAGCTGCTGACGCGCGCGCGGTCGCTGGCGGCGCGCGGCACCGAGGTCACGTTCGTCGAGAACTGGGAGGGCCTCCAGGAGGTGGCCCGCAACCTGGAGCAGACGGCGGAGTACCTGGCCAAGGCCGCCGACGTGCCCGCCAAGCACGCCGACACGATCAAGACCAAGAGCGCCGACCTGAAGAAGTCCAGCCGCGAGCTGATGGCGGCGGCGTCGGCCAAGAGCGAGAAGAGCACCGACGAGGCGCTGCAGCGCATCAACCGGCTGGTGCGCGAGATGCGTGTGGGGGAGTGACGATGACGCCGACGCCGCCGTTCTGGTTCAAGCAGCGCCAGTGCAAGGCCGAGCAGGCCGACCGGCAGATCAAGGTGACCGGCCCCAACCTGGGCGAGGCCTACCTGCGCATCGCCCAGGCCGACAACAAGCTGTGGATCGCCGCCCTACGCCTCGCCGCCGACGGCGCTGACGTGGCCGCCACCGCCCCCGAGCTGCCGTCCGAGCCGGACGCCTGGGACGCGGCCTTCGAGCTGTACCGCACCCATGTCATCACTTGAGAGCTGGCGCGCCCTGTTCCCGGCGCCGTCCCTGGCCGTGGACGACGCCTTCGCGCGCCTCGTTGACCTGTACTACCAGCCGCACAGGCATTACCACACCTTCGACCATGCGGAGATGGTCTTCGCGTTGATCGGGGATCCTCCGCTGCCGGCGCTGGGGTTCGCCGCGTGGCTACATGACATCGTCTATGACACGCGGCGGAACGACAACGAGGAACGCAGCGCCGACCTCGCTCGGGAGATGCTCGGCCCGCTGAGCGTGCCACCGGCGGTGATCGACGAGACGGCCCGCCTCATCCTGCTCACGAAGTCGCACGAGGCCGACGACCCGGACGGCCGGGCGCTGCTCGACGCCGACCTGGCGATATTGGCGGCGTCGGAGGGTGAATACGATTCCTACGCGGCGGCGATCCGCCTCGAGTACGACTGGGTGCCGGAGGCGGAGTACCGGGCGGGCCGGGCGGCGGTGCTGGAGAAGTTCCTGAAACGCCCGCGCATCTACTACTCCCCCGCGATGGACGAGGCGGCGGCGCGGCGCAACCTGGCACGCGAGATCGCGGCGCTCCGGGGCGGGTCGTGAGTCAATGCTCCTTCCAGGCGTCCAGCCGTCGGGCGTCTTGCGGGGTGGGCGCGGGTGCGGTAAAAAGCAGGGTGGAACGGAGGCACACACCTTGCTCGACATCCAGGCGGAATTGCACGGGGCGGGGCATCCCTACCCCGACCTCTACGAGACGGCCGCCGCCCTCAAGCGGCGGCACGACCTGCACCCCTGCTCGGTGCGTCCGCGCGACGGGCTGTCGCTGCGCAACGACCACGACCGCGAGGCCGTGCAGGACCTCGTCGCCCGCTTCCGCAAACTGCCCGACGACGTCCGCCAGAAACTACCCGCCCTCATGAACAGCCTCGCCCAGCTCGAGGTGGTCATCGGCGACCTGGAGGCGTCGCAGAGCGACTTCGAGGAGGTCGCCCGCCTCGTCGCCGACCCCATCTCCCAGGCCGAGGCCCACCACAACGCCGGCCGCGCCGCCCTGGAGCGCGGCGACGACGACTCGGCGTTCGTCTCCTTCCGCCGCGCGATGGCCCTCGACCCGGAGACGTTCGAGCCGTTCCCGGCCTCGCGCTACGAGCCCCGCCGCGTCCTGGGGGCGGGCGCGATGGGGACGCGTTTCCTGTGCCTGGACCGCGAGTCCGCGCAGGAGGTGGCGGTCCTGTCGCTGCGGCCCGACACGCTGGACCGCGACATCCACGCCATCTTCCGCGAGTGCCGCACGGTGCAGGAGCTGGACCACCCGGCGGTCGCGCGCGTCATCGACGTGGGCTTCGCCGGCGCGGAATCGACGCGGCCCTACATCGTCACCGAGTACCTCGACGGCGCCGAGCCGCTGTGGGCGGCTGCGGCCCGCACGGGGCCGATGAACGCCGATGACTGGTTCGACATCGCCTGGCCGCTGGGCCGGGCGCTTCAGGCACTGCACGGGCGGGGGGTGCTGCATCGGTGTCTGCGTCCCTCGTCGGTGCTGCTCTGGAAGGGGCGCGTCAAGTTGATCGACTGCGCCCTGTCCATCCGCCGGGCGGCGCTGCACGCGGCGGCCAGCAGCGCGGACCGGCACCTCACGAGCCTGGGCCGCTCGGTGTCGCGTCTGACGGCCTACCTGCCCCCTGAGCTGTCCGGCAGGCCGAAGGGCCAGGTGTGGGTCGGGCCGCACTCCGACCTCTACGCCTTCGGCCGCCTGTGCGCGCTGGGGCTGACGGGGAAGCCCGACCCGGACACGGCGGACCGGATGCTCCTGCCGGAGGCGTGGCAGAAGGCGGTGGAGGCCTGCACCGGCTGGACGATCAACAAGCGCCCTCCTCACATGGGCACCGTGCTGGACCGCATCGCGTCCTCGCCCGGCGCGGACGAGCGTCTTCGCCGCGCCGACCAGGCGCTGAACGAATTGTCGGACAAGGACCACGAAGCGGCGGTCGAGGCCAACCCCGAGTCGGCGTCGGCGCGGGCGGCACGCGGCGCGGCCCGGCACCGGCAGGGGAATTTCGCCGGGGCCATCGAAGACTACACCGACGCCATCCGCCTCGCCCCGTCGGACGCGAGTCACTACCGGCGGCGGGCGGCGGCCCACCTGCGCGCGGACGATGCGGACGCGGCCATCGCGGACTACACGGAGTCGCTGCGGCTGGAGGCGAACAGCCTGGAGGCGCTCACGGGCCGGGCGCAGGCGCACGCCCACAAGAACGACCACCGGCCGGCGGCGGAGGACTACACCGAGGCGATCCGCCACGCGCCCAGGGACGAGGCGTTGTACTTCGGCCGCGGCAACGCCTACTTCGCGCTGGGGCAACACGCCCGCGCCA
Source organism: uncultured Alcaligenaceae bacterium (assembly GCA_964630925.1). Lineage (GTDB taxonomy): Bacteria > Planctomycetota > Planctomycetia > Gemmatales > Gemmataceae > RGDT01. Next base: position 18,605 of record CAZVZK010000001.1, on the reverse strand, counting down.
TCGCCGACTATTCGGAGGCCGCCCGCCTCGACCCGCGCCACCTGTGGGCGATGGGCAACCGCGGGCGGTGCCACATGGCCACGGGCGAGCCGGCGCGGGCGCTGGCCGACTTCACGCGCGTGCTCCAGCTCGACCCGACGAGCGTGAAGGCCTACTGCGACCGGGCGGCGGCGCACCGCGAGCTGAACCGGCACGACCTGGCCGTCGCCGACCTCACCGAGGCGATCAAGCTGGAGCCGTCGCCGGGGCTGTACCACGACCGGGCCATGGCGCACGCCGCCTGCGGGCAACACGCCGAGGCGGCCGCGGACCTCACCGAGGCGCTACAGCTCTCGCCGGGGAGCGTGGCCCTGCTGCTGGCGCGGGCGCGGGCGCTCGTGAAGGCGGGGCGGCCCGAGGACGCCATCACGGATCTCGACGAGGCGGTCAGACGTGCGGGCGACGCGCCTGGGCCGCGGACGCAGCGGGCCGACGCACTGGCGAAGCTGGGGCGTGCCGAGGAGGCGTTGGCCGACCTCGACCTCGCGATCAAGCTGGCGCCGAAGGACGCGGCGGCGTTCTTCCAGCGTGGCAACCTGTACGCGGAGGCGGGCGACCACGACCGCGCCATCGCCGACTACTCCGAGGTGATCCGCCTCGACCCCAGGGCGGCTCCGGCGTACTGCAATCGCGGCAACTCGCACGCCCGTCTCGGCGACCTCGACCAGGCGCTGGTGGACCTCGACGAGGCCGTGGCGCTCGAGCCCGACGACGCGGTGACGCTGGCGAACCGGGCGAACGTCCACGTCCGCCTGGGGCAGGCGGAGCAGGCGCTGGCGGACTACACCGAGGTCCTCCGGCTCGACCCGGTGAACGCGCGGGCGTACTTCAATCGTGGCGTGTTGCTGGCGGGGCGCGGCGAGGTGGAGCGGGCCATCGTTGACCTGACGGAGGCCGTGACGCTGGAGCCCGGCAACGCGCGGGCGATGATGCAGCGCGGCAACGCCCACGCGGAGCGGGGCGACCGGGCGGCGGCGCTGGCGGACCTGAGCCGGGCGGTGGAGATGGCGCCGACCCTGGCCGCGGCCTGGTACAACCGGGGCATCGCCCACGCAGAGGGCGGTGACGCCGAGGCGGCGCTCGCCGACTTCAATCAGACGCTGGAGCGCGAGCCGTCACACCTGGGGGCGCTGGTGAACCGGGGGACGGCGCGGCGCCGCCTGGGCGACCGCGAGGGGGCGCTGGCGGACTTCGGGCAGGCGCTGGACGCGGATGCGGCCTTCACGCCGGCGCGCTTCAACCGGGCGCGGGTGCTGATGGACCTGGGCCGGCGCGACGAGGCCCTGGCGGACCTGGATGAGCTGCTGCGGCAGGACGCGGACGATGTGGACGCCTACATCCTGCGTGGCCGGGTGCATCTCGCCGCGGGCGACGTGGAACGTGCCGTGGCGGACAACGAGGCGGCCGCCGAGCGGGCTCCGGACGACGCGCGGGTGGCGAACAATCTGGCATGGCTCCTGGCGACGACGTGGGACGAGGCCCGACGCTCGGGCGAGAAGGCGCTGGAGCACGCGCGGCGTGCCGTGGAGGACGGCGAGGACGCGACGCGGCTGGACACGCTGGCGGCGGCGCTGGCGTGTTGTGGCCGGTATGAGGAGGCCGCGGAGGCGCAGACGCGGGCGATTGGCCTGGCGGCGGAGGCCGAGAAGGAGGACTTCGCCTCGCGCCTGGAGCTGTACCGCGCGGGGCGTGCGTATGTGCAGCCGAGGCCGGATGCGGGGTGAGCCCGGGCCGTCGCATCCATAGGATGCAGGCATCACCTCCGAGGGCCTCCCCGTGACCACCCGACGTGACTTCCTCGCCCTGACACCCCTGGCCCTGGCCACGCCCGCCCTCGCCGACGCGGGCAAGAGGCCGCCCAGCCCGTTCCTCCAGGGGAACTACGCGCCTGTGCGTGACGAGGTCACACTCGACGGCCTGAAGGTGGTCGGGGCCCTGCCCAAGGGGCTCGAGGGGATGTTCGTGCGCAACGGCCCGAACCCCGCCCACGACCCCCTCGGGGCGTACCACTGGTTCGACGGCGACGGCATGCTGCACGGGCTGCACATCAAGGGCGGCAAGGCCAGCTACCGCAACCGGTTCGTCCGCACCGAGGGGTACGAGGAGGAGAAGAAGGCGGGCAAGGCGCTTTCCGGCGGGCTGGCCGGCCCCCCCGACTTCAAGAAGGTGATGGCCGGCAAGGACGGGTACAAGAATGCCGCCAACACCGCCCTCGTCTGGCACGCCGGCCGTCTGCTGGCCCTGTGGGAGGGCGGCGCCCCGCATGAGGTCAAGGTGCCGTCGCTGGACACCGTGGGGCGTCACACCTTCGACGGCAAGCTGAAGCACAACTGCACGGCCCACCCGAAGGTCGATCCGGTGACCGGGGAGATGTTCTTCTTCGGCTACCAGCCGGTGAAGCCTTACGTGCGGTACGCCGTGGCCGACCCCAAGGGAGTCATCAAGCACACGTCGGCCATCGACATCCCCAACCCGGTGATGATGCACGACTTCGCCATCACTGAGAAGCACGCCGTCTTCATGGACCTGCCGATGGCGTTCGACTTCGCGCGGCTGTTGACGGGGAAGCCGGCGTTCGGCTTCGAGCCGAAACGCGGGGCGCGCATGGGCGTGATGCCGCGGCACGGGGGCAAGGTGCGGTGGTTCGCCGTGGAGACCTGCTACGTCTTCCACGTCTTCAACGCCCACGACGAGGGCGACGAGACGGTCCTGACCGGCTGTCGGATGAAGTCGTTCCCCGACGAGATCATCCCCCCGGACAGGCTGACGGAGAAACAGTTGAAGGAGCAGGGCACGGTGCCATACCGATGGCGGCTGGATCGTAAGTCGGGCAAGGTGAAGGAGGGCCCGCTCGACGACGTGGCCGCCGACTTCCCGCGCGTCAACGAGTCACTCACGGGGCGCAAGGCGCGGTACGGCTACGCGATGAAGCTGTCGATGGACGCGCTCATCAAGTACGACTTCGAGAAGGGGCGGACGGCCCGGCACGGCCTGGGGAAGGCTAGGCAGTGCGGCGAGCCGGTGTTCGCGGCCCGGCCCGGCGGGAAGGGCGAGGACGACGGCTGGCTGTTGACGTTCGTGTACGACGCGGCTGCCGGGAAGAGCGAGCTGCTGATCCTCGACGCGCCGTCGATGAAGCCGGAGGCGCGTGTGCTCCTGCCGCGGCGCGTGCCGCATGGCTTCCACGGGGCGTGGCTGCCGGGCGTCCGGGGCTGAACGCCCTGCATGGCATCCGGGGGCGGAACGCCTACGCTCCTCACACCCCGAGGGCGATGCGGTTGCCCTTCCACATCTTCTTCTTGTGCGCCCGCTTCCTGGCCTTGATGGCCTTCGGCGTCGGCTGGTTCTTGTTCTTCCGCTTCCGCTTCGCCGCCGTCCGCAGATGTTTGGCCCGCATCGTCATGGATCGCACTCCGTGTTGGAAAAGGTAGTATAGTCGGCACGGCCCGACTGTCCGCCCCCCCGCCCTCCAGAACCGTCGTTGTCCCCGCCGGGCGGACCGCATAAAATGTCATCACCGTCTCCCCGAGGAATGGGCACGATGCGACGGCTTCTCATCCTCCTGCCGCTGGTCTTCATCCTCGCCCCGGAGCAGCACCGCCCCGCGGACGACACGCCGGCCGACCCCACACGCCCCGCCGGCGCCGTCAAGGACATCTCGTCGCTGGCGTCCGCCGACCCCGTGGCGTTCCTGGAGGCGTCCATCGCCCGCTACGAGCGCGAGGTGAAGGGTTACCGCGCCACGCTCATCAAGCAGGAGCGCATCGGCGGCAAGCTGCAGCCCCCGGAGCGCGTCGCCTGCTGGTTCCGCGAGGAGCCCTTCAGCGTCCGCATGGACTGGCTGGAGGGCGAACGCCTCGCCAAGCGGACCCTCTACGTCCAGGGCGAGAACGACGGCAAACTCCTCGTGCTGCCCGCCGGCCTCCTCGGCCTGGTGGGCGTCGTGAAGCGCGACCCGGACGGCGACGACGCCCGCGCGTCGGCACGCTACCCGGCCACGGAGTTCGGCATCCAGCTCGGGACGGTGCGCTCGCTGAAGTACTGGAAGAAGGCCCGCGACGCCGGCACGCTCGATGTCCGCTACGAGGGCCTCGTCAAGGTGCCGGAGCTGGGCGGGCTGGAGTGCTGGAAGGTGACGAGGCGCTACCGCCGGGCGGAGGACGACGGCATCCGCCACGCGGTCTTCTACTTCGACCCGGCGACGTGGCTACAGGTGGGGTCGGTGCTGGAGGACGGCGCGGGCACGCTGATCGGCAAGTATTACTGGCGGAACCTCGTGCTGAACCCCGAACACCCGCCGGGCGTCTTCACCCGCGCCGGCCTGAGCAAGTGACATGATCCTCCTCCTCGCCCTCGCCGCCGGCCCGCACGGCCTGTCCGTCGCCACGCCTGAGCAGCTCGCCTTGCACCGGCGGGGCCGCGAGATGCTCCTTGAAGGCGACCGCCTCGCCAGGGCCGGCAAGACCGCGGAGACCGTCCCCCTCGCCGTGAAAGCGCTCGAGATCGACCGGCAGGTGTTCGGGGTGATCCGGGCGTCGCAGATGCATCTGTGCGACTCGGTCGGCCTGTGGCTGGCGCACGGGGGGCGGGCGGCCGAGGCGGTGCCGCTGCGGCGTGACCTGTTGGCGGCGCGCCGGCTGTACCACCCGCCGGGCGATTGGCGGGCCATCGACGCCTACCACGCCCTCCGGGTGGCGGAGCGGCTCCGCGACTCCCCCGAGGCGTGGCGGAAGTACGACGAGGCCCTCAACCTGGGCAAGGCCGTGGCCGAGGCCCAGAAGAAGGCCCGGTTCGCCGAAGCCTTGACGCTCGTCCGCCGCCAGGAGGCGTTGACGCGCGAGGCGTTCGGCGAGTGGCACCCGGTGACCGCCATCTACCTGCACAACCTGGGCCTGGCCCTCCAGGATCTCGGCCGCCGGCAGGAGGCGTTGCCGGTCTTCGAGCGGGCCGTGCGTATCCAGGCGAGGGTGTGCGGCGAGGCGCACCCGGCCTACGCCGCCAGCCTGAACGCGCTTGGGGAAACGCTGGCGGCCCTGGGCGATCTACGCACGGGCCTCCGCCTGGCCGAGCGCGCCTTCGAGATCAGCCTGGCGGCCCACGGGCCTGACCACCGCGACGTGTGCACGAGCCTTTGCACCCTTTCGTACCTGTATCGGGAAACCGGGAACTTCAAGACCGCACGCCTCACCGCCGAGAAGGCGTTGGAGCTGGGCGAGGGCCTGCTGGGTACGTCCCACGTCGAGCTGGCGCGGGCGTTGGACGCGCTGTCGCTGGCCCAGAGGATGCTCGCCGACCTGGAGGCCTCACTCGCCAGCGCCCGGCGGGCGTTGGCCCTGCGTGTGCGCGGCCTGGGGGCCTCGCACACGCTGACGGCCCAATCGCGCGAGACCGTGGCCGTCGCGCTGAGCGCCCTGGGCCGTGACGCCGAGTCGCGCCGGGAGCTGCAGGAGGTCGTGGCGATCTACAAACGCGTCGGGATGGAGAAGTCGATCCCGATGGCGCGGGCACTGGTCTACCTCTCGCGGGTGTTGTGGCGGCTCGGCGACCCGCGGGCCAGCCTGGACGCCGCGACGCGTGCCGCCGGGATGACCCGCGCGGCCGCCGGCGAGCGGCACTTCTTTTACCCCGTCGCGGTGGGCGCGGTGGCGGAGGCGCAGGTCGGGGTGGGGGACCTGCCGGGGGCGTTGGCGACCTTGCGGCGGGTGCTGGCGCTGCTGAAGGCGTCCCGCGGGGAGGACTCCCCCGCCGTGATCACCTGCCTGGGCGACATCGCGGCCGTCCTGGCGGCGCGCGGCGAGGTGGCCGAGGCCCTCCCCTTGTTGAAGCGTGCGTCCGACCTGGCCCGCGCCGCGTTCGGGGAGCGCCACCCCAAATACGCGTCGGCCCTCCGCTCGCTCGCACTGGCCCAGCTGGAAGACGGGGACGAGGGGGCGGGGGCGCTGCTCGTCCGGGTGTACGAGATCCGCCTGGCCACCTTCGGGGCCAGCCACCCCGACACCATCCAGTCGATGCTGGACCGGGTGGCGCTCGCCACACGGCGGAACGACAGGGACGGCGAGTTCGAGTGGCAGTTGAAGGCCATGCGCGCGGTGCGAGCGGGCGGCCTGGCGGCCACCCCCCTGTACTCCAGGGTCCTTGCACAATTGGGGACGACCTACCACGAGGCCGGGATGCTGAAGGAGGCCCTCCCGATCCTCAAAGAGGCGGTCGCCAGGGCGCGGAGCGAGAACGGGGAGAAGCACCCGCGGTACGTGATGGCGTTGGGCCGCCTCGCACGCCTCCAGGCGGACATGGGCTCGCCCCGGGAGGCGGCCGTGGACGCCCGCCGCGTCGCCGGGCTTGTCGATGCCTACGAGGGCGAGCTGAGCCGCGAGGGCGTGATGTCCCGCAATGACCTCGCCGCCATCCTCCAACAGGTGGGCGACCTGGGCGCGGCCGCGGAGCAGTCGGAGCTGGCGGTGGGCCGGGCCTCACGCCGGCTGGCGCTGGCCGCCGGCTCACAGTCGGAGCAGCAGCAGCTCAACGCCGCCGCCTCGCTGCGGAACGTACTCAACCTGCGGCTCTCCCTGCCGGGGGCGGGGTACGGGCACGTCCTCGATTGGAAGGGCGCGGTGTTCGGGCGGCAGCAGGCGATGCGGCGCACGGCACGCCTCCTCTCCAAGGACGGGTCACCGGAGGCGATGGAGCTGTTGGGCAGGGTGGATGTGGCCGTCCGCGGCATGGCGGCGGTGGCGCTGGGGGGCGTGCCGGGAGGCAAGGCCCGGCTGGATGAGCTGGCCCGCGAGCGGGATGAGGCGGAGGAGGCGTTGTCCGCCCGCGCGGCGTTCCGCGAGGCCCGGCGTCCCGTGTCACCCGAGGCCGTCGTGGCGGCACTGCCGGACGGCGTGGCGCTCGTTGACTTCCTGGGGTACGTCCGCCATGACCATACGCGGCGCGGCGCGGGGCGGTACACGGCCCACGTCGCCGCCTGGGTGCTGCGGCGCGGGGCGGCGCCGGCACGCGTCGAGCTTGGGCCGGCGGCGCCCATCGAGGCCGCCGCGGCACGCTGGCGCGAGTCGCTGGCCAGGGGCGAGGACGGGGCACGCGACGGCGCGGCCCTGCGCCGGCTGATCTGGCTGCCGCTGGAGCCGCTGCTGGGCGGGGCGGGCACTGTGCTGTCCAGCCCGGACGGGGCGTTGGCGTGGGTGCCCCTGGCGGCGCTGCCTGGCGCGAGGTCCGGGGCGTACCTCATCGAGGAACGCGCCTTCGGGGTGGTGCCGGTGCCGCGACTACTTCCGGAGTCGGCGGGGGACGCCCGCGCGGGCCTCTTGCTGGCCGGCGGTCTGGAATTCGGCAAGGGGTGGTCCGCGCTGCCCGCGACGGCACCGGAGGCGGAGGCCGTGCGCAAGGCGTTCACTGCGCGGCACCCGAAGGCGCGGGTGCAGGAGCTGCGTGGGGCGGGGGCGGACGGCGCGGCGCTGCGGCGCGGGCTGCCGCTGGCGGGGGTGGCGCATCTCGCGACGCACGCGTACTTCAAGGAGGCGGGGGGGCACCCCGGCCTGATGAGCGGCGTGGTGCTGTCCGGCGGCGGCGTGCTGACGGCGCTGGAGGTGGCGGAGATGGACCTCTCCGGCATGGATCTCGCGGTGCTGTCGGCGTGCGAGACGGGCCTGGGGAAGTCGGCGGCCGCCGAGGGGCTGTTGGGTTTGCAGCGTGCGTTCGCCGTCGCGGGGTGTCGGTCGGTGGTGTCGTCGCTGTGGTCGGTCCACGACGCGGCGACGGCGGTCCTGATGGAACGCTTTTATCACCACCTCTGGGAGAAGAGGCTCCCCAAGATTGAGGCGCTGCGGCAGGCGCAGCTCGACGTGATGCGCCACCCCGATTGGGTCGAGGCCAAGGTCAAGAAACTCACGTTGACGGGCCTGCGTGGCGTGGGCAAGGCGGGGGAGCGGGTCGTGGCCGGCAAGGGTGAGCGGCGTTCGCCGGCGGCGTGGTGGGCGGCGTGGCAGCTCAGCGGCGACTGGCGCTGACGGCCTGAGCTGATAGGATCATCCGCATTCCGTAACCTCAACGCGGGCCTCGGGACGCCTCCGTCCACACTCCGGCGGCCATCCCCTCCTGCTGTCCTCGGCCGTGGCCTGGCCGGGGAAGGGCGGATCCGACCTTCTGCGGGACGCGGTGGCCCCTCCGTGGCCCAGACGGGCATCCTCATTGGAGGAGCGAGAACATGAGCGAAGCGACCGACCGTCGGCGGTTCGAGGCCGCCTGCGACCACTTCGAGGCCGCCTGGCGGGCCGGCAGGCGGCCCGACATCGCCGAGGCCATCGCCGGTTTCGAGGGTGAGGAGCGCCGGCCCCTGCTCCGCGAGCTCGTCTGCCTCGACATCGACTACCGCCGCAAGGCGGGCGAGGACGTCACCGCGGAGGCGTATCTGCGGCGGTTCCCGGAGCTGGAGCCGGCCGGACTTGGGGCCTCCTCGGCCGACGCGACCCGGACGGCCCCGCGGAAGGGGGAGGGGGAGGGGCCGGCCCCGCGGGCCGTGGGCGGCTACGAGATCCTCGGTGAGATCGCGCGGGGCGGGATGGGTGTCGTTTACCGGGCGCGGCAGCCGGGTCTGGGGCGTCTGGTGGCGCTCAAGATGATCCTGCCCGGGCAGCTCGTGACGGCGGAGGCGGTGCGGCGCTTCCGCACCGAGGCGGAGAACGTGGCGCGGCTTGCGCATGAGTCCATCGTGCCCATCTACGAGGTGGGCGAGTACGAGGGCCAGCCGTTCTTCACGATGAAGCTCATCGAGGGCGGCAGCCTGGACTGGCACGTCGAGCGCTTGCTGGGCGACCCGAGGGCGTCGGCCTCGCTCATGGCCACGGTGGCGCGGGCGGTGCATCATGCGCACCAGCACGGCCTGATCCACCGCGACCTGAAGCCCTCCAACATCCTGCTCGACGAGGTCGGGCGGCCTCACGTCACCGACTTTGGGCTGGCGAAGAGGCTGGAGGCGAGCATCGACCTGACGCGCTCGAACGCGATCGTGGGGACTCCGTGCTACATGGCCCCGGAGCAGGCGGCGGGGCAGCAAAACGTGACGATGGCGGCGGACGTGTACGGGCTGGGGGCGATCCTGTACGAGCTGCTGTGTGGCGGGCCGCCGTTCAAGGCGGAGACGCCGTTGGAGACGCTACGGCAGGTCTTGCAGGACGACCCGGAGCCGCCATCGCGGCGGCGCGGCGGGGTGCCGCGTGACCTGGAGGTGATCGCGCTGAAGTGCCTGGCGAAGGAGCCGGAGCGGAGGTACGGCGGCACGCTCGAGCTGGCGGAGGACCTGGAGCGTTGGCTGGCCGGGGAGGCGATCACGGCGAGGCCGACGGGGGCGCTGGAGCGCGGCGTCCGGTGGGTGCGGCGGCACCCGGCGCTGGCGGCGCTGATCGTGGTGAGCTTCCTGGGGTCGCTGGCGCTGGTGGGCGCGCTGGTTGCCGGCTCGTACAACGCGAGGCTGGCGAAGGCGAACGCGAAGCTGGAGGAGGCGCTGGAAACGGCCGAGCGTGAGAGGGCCGAGGCCGACCGGCAGCGGGCGCGAGCAGTGGAGGCGGAACGCCTCACCCGCCAGCACGCCTACGTATCGCAGATGGCCGCCGTGCAACAGGCGCACAAGGAGAAGCAGGGCGGCCGCGTCCTGCAACTATTGCGCTCGCTGATCCCGGAACGGGAAGACATTGAGGACCTGCGCGGGTGGGAGTGGCACCACCTCTGGCACCTCTACAACGGCGAGCAGGCGCGGCTCGGCGGCCACGCCGGAGGGGTGACGGGGGTCACGTTCAGGCCAGGAGGAGGCTTGTTGGCTTCATCAAGCACCGACGGCACTGTTCGTATCTGGGAGACGACGAGAAACGTTGAAGCGGCCTGCTGCCGGGGACACGAGGGCCAGGTGAACGCCGTGGCATTTTCCCTGCGCGGGGACAGGCTGGTGACTGCCGGCGAGGACAGGACGGTCCGCGTCTGGGATTCGGTCACAGGCAAGCAGCTCCTGTCCATCGCCGGTCATCCCGGGCCAGTCACCTGCTTGGCCCTGAGCCCCGACGGCAGTCGGATCATCAGCGGCTCGCAGGCCCTGGTGCAATCCTGGGACACGCTGACGGGCGGCCGGCACTGGACGGCCAGCGTGAAATACCCACTGGCCGACCTGGCTTGCAGCCCGGACGGTGCCAGGGTCGTGGCCGCGTCTCAGGACAGTCTAGCAGGCAACGGTGCCGTTCTTGGCGTGTGCGTGCTCCTCGACGCCTCCACGGGCAAGTCGGTCAAGGAGTTGGAAGGAAGCCAGCCGGGCCGCAGCTCCGTCGCATATAGCCCTGACGGTAAGCTCCTGTGCGTCGCGGAGTACACGAGGCGCCCGAACGGGTTCACCGGAACCATTGCCTTGCGCGACGCAAGCACCGGGCGCGTAACAGCCGTGTTGACCGGGCACGCGAGCCTTGTCACCCGGCTCGCATTCAGCCCGGACGGGGCGATGCTGGCTTCAGCCTCCCTGGACAGGACCATTCGGATCTGGGATGTGGCGAAGGCCGTCGAGCTGTACTGCCTCCATGAGGAAGCCGGGGCCACGTCGGTGGCCTGGAGCCAGGACGGCCAACGGCTGGCGTCGGGCAGCGATGGTCGGACGGTGAAGTTGTGGCCCATGCCGAAGCCGCCAGTCCGGAAAGTGTTCCAGGCCAAGGCGAGGATCAACCACGTCGCCTTCAGCCCAGATGGATCGTCCCTGGCCGTTTCGTCACCGGACGGAGCCGTCGTCCTGGCAATCCCCGGCGGCGTCGAACGATTCCGGAGAGAGGGCGGGACGCACTTGCGGGCGCACTGGGGGCCGGACAGCGATACCCTTCACGCGGGAGATCTGGTCTCAATCAGCAAGAAACGGCTCCCGCACCCCCACCCCCTCTCCGGCCCGTTGAAGCATTTCACGAAAGGGGTGGGGGCGGCCTTTCACCCAAGGCGCGGGTTCCTGGCAGAGGTAGCCCACGGCTCGGTCGAGGTCTGGGATACCGCGACCGGCAAACGCCTGAGCAGCGTCATGAAGCCTGCTCGTCCTGCGTTCCAGTTGGCCGTAGCCGCGCATCCCACAGAGCCCTGGATAGCAATCGGCGGGATGGACGACCGTGTCACGTCCCCGGGATTCGTCGACGTCCATGATGCGACATCCGGGAGGCTCGTCCGATCCTTGGGCGGATTCCGCGAGCATGCCGTCCAGGTCACGTTCAGCCCGGACGGCACGAAGTTGGCCGCCGCCATCTGCCAGCCGCGCAACACCGCGAAGCTGACGCTCCATGCGGAGGTCCGGGTGTGGGAGACGGCAGGCTGGCAGGAAATCCGCACGTTCCGAGGGCACCTGGGCCCGGTCTGGAGCCTGGATTTCAGCCCGGACGGAAGAAGGCTCGTTTCCGCTGGGGCGATCATTTCCGGCGGGCCCGGAGAGTGGATCGTCTGGGATATCAGGACAGGCCTTGAAGTGTACCGGCACGAAGACGGGAAGGCAGGGGCGATTGCTGCCGCCTTCAGCCCGTGCGGCCGCTGGCTGGCAACTGGCGATTGCCGCGGGGAAGTACTCATCAGGGACGGGTCGCCCCGACGCTGAGCTTCACGCGCAGCAGGCCGACAGCGCCCGCAGCAGCACCCGGACGAACTTCCGCCACAGGCTCACGGGGCGCGCGGCGTCGGCCGCGGCGGCGGTCTGGTTCCGCGTCATGGCTCACTCCGTCTTGGGTTCCAGTGATCTTGCCCGCGATGTGTCTCGTGCGGGCCTCCATTAGTAGATGCCCGACGGCGTGCGGGCGGGGCCACCGAAATCCGCATTCTTGGAGACCCACCGGGAGGTACAATCCCCTGACCGCCCAACGCGCCACCCCTCCCCGGAGCGCCCCATGCCGTCTGAAGGCTCCGTCACGCAGTGGATCGGCCAGCTCCGCCTCGGCGAGGGGGACGCCGTCCGCCAATTGTGGCAGCGATACTTCCACCGGCTCGTCGGCCTGGCCCGGACGAAGCTGCGCGACGCCCCCCGCCGCGCCGCCGACGAGGAGGACGTCGCCCTCAGCGCCTTCGACAGCTTCTGCCGCCACGCCGAGGCCGGCCAATTCCCCGACCTCGAGGGCCGCGATGGCCTGTGGAACCTCCTCGTCGTGCTGACCGCGCGCAAGGCCGGCCACCTGAAACGCGACGAGACACGCCTGAAACGCGGCGGCGGCAAGGTGGCCGACGCTGGCTGGGACGAGGCGTTGCGCGAGGCGCTCAGCCACGAGCCGGGGCCCGAGACGGCGGCCATCGCGGCGGACGAGCACCGCCGGCTGATGGAGGCACTTGGCGACGACAGCTTGCGCCGGGTGGCCCAGCTCCGCATGGAGGGGCACGGGGTCGAGGAGATCGGCACGCTGGTCGGCATCGCCCCGCGCTCCGTCAAGCGGAAGCTCCAGCTCATCCGTGAGATCTGGGAGAAAGAGCTGGGCGGTTGAGCCTCGCGGCCGGGCTGATAGGATCATCCTCATCCCGCCCCTCTCCGCGAGACCCACCATGCGCCGCACCCTCGCCGTCCTCTTCTCCGTCGCCGTCCTCGGCTCCGTCCTCGCGCAGAAGGGCGTCATCCCCCACGCCCAGGACAAGCCGCCCGGCCCGGCCCTCACCCCCGCCGAGGCCCTGAAGAAGATGAAGGTGCCCGAGGGGTTCACCGTCGAGCTGGTCGCCGCCGAGCCCGACATCGTCAACCCCGTCGCCATGTGCTTCGACGAGAAGGGCCGCGTCTGGGTCACGGAGAGCCTGGAGTACCCGCGCCGCTCCGCCGGCCCCGGCAAGGACCGCGTCAAGGTCATCGAGATCGGCGCCGACGGCAAGGCGTCCAAGGTCACCACCTTCGCCGAGGGCCTCAACATCCCCAGCGGCATCGCCGTCGGGCATGGCGGCGTCTGGGTGGCCAACGCCCCCGACATCCTCTTCTACAAGATCGGCAAGGACGGCAAGGCCGATGGCAAGCCGGAGGTCGTGGTCAGCGGCTTCGGGCGCACCGACACGCACGAGCTGCCCAACTCCCTCACCTGGGGCCCCGACGGCTGGCTGTACGGCTGGAACGGCGTGTTCAACTACTCGAACGTCAAGCACAAGGGGAAGGAGTACAAGTTCACCTGCGCCATCTTCCGCATCCACCCGAAGACGCGCGACTTCGAGCTGTGGTGCGAGGGCACCAGCAACCCGTGGGGCATCGCCATCAACGAAGAGGGCCATTTCTTCGCGTCGGCCTGCGTGATCGACCACCTCTGGCACCTCACCGAGTCCGCCTACTACGTCCGCCAGGGCGGCCCGTACCCGCCACACACCTGGCCCATGGGGAGCATCGTCAGGCACAGGCACCAGAAGGCGGCGTACTGCGGCATCCACTGGTTCGACAGCGACGCCTACCCGGAGAAGTACCGGGGCAAGCTGTTCATGGGGAACATCCACGGGGGCTGCATCAACGTCGATTCGGTCAAGCGCGACGGCAGCACCTACGCGGGCAGCCCCGAGCCGGACATCCTGACGGCGAACGATGCGTGGTTCATGCCGGTGGCGCAGAAGACGGGGCCGGACGGCTGCCTGTACGTCCTCGACTGGTACGACCGCTACCACTGCTACCAGGACGCTAACCGCGACCCGAAGGGGATCGACCGGCTGCAAGGCCGGCTGTACCGGGTGAGGTACAAGGACACGCCGCGGGCGAAGCCGTTCGACATGGCGAAGGAGGACGACGAGACGCTGGTGAAGCGGCTGGGCGATGCCAACGTCTACGTCCGCGACACGGCGCAGCGGCTCCTCACCGAGCGGCAGTCGGCCGAGGGCAAGACGGGCATCCCTTCGAAGCTGAAGGCAGTCGTCCTGGATAGCAAGGCCCCGCACAAGCAGCGGAGGCACGCCCTCTGGGCCATGATCGGCGGCGGCGGCCTGGACGAGGATCTCAACCACGGGCTGCTGGGCCACACGGATGCGTGCATCCGGTCCTGGGCCGTCCGCGCCGCTGGCAACAAGGGGATTCTGGGCGATAAGGTCGCGGCGCTGGCCTCTGACCCGTCACCGGACGTGCTGGTGCAGGTCGCCGTCGCCGCGCGGAAGCTCAGGGGGGTCGATCCGCTTCCGGTGTTCGCGAAGGTGCTGGCGTCGTGCGGCGACGATCGGCTCATCCCGCACATCGTCTGGCAGAATCTGCACCCGCTGCTGGAGGAGAAGGGGGAGGCGTTCCTGGCCGCCGTCGCCAAGGAGGGCGTCAAGGGCGGCGTGCCGGCGGTGCTGCCACGGGTCGCGGAGCGTATCCTCGCCGGCAAGAAGCCCGACGTGAAGGCGCTGGCGGGCCTGTACGCGACGGCCAGGGGCGACGAGGGGCTGGGGCGGCGCGTGCTGGGGGCCATCGTGGCGCGGGCGCAGAACGGCGAGATCGACGCGGCCACGCTGGCCGGGCTGAAGGAGGCGCTGGGGCCGTCGCTCCGTGCCGAGATGGAGGGCCGCAAGCCGCTGCGTTTCGAGGCGGCACTCTTGCTGGGGGCGATGAGGGATGAGGTGGGCCTGGCGTCGCTGCGGGCGATCCTGGCCAGCGGCTCCTACGAGGGCCGCGTCCGCGCCCTGGGCGTGCTGGCGTCCCTCAAGGACGGCTCGGTCATCAAGAGCGCCGGCGCCCTGCTCGACGCGGCGCACCCGGCCCCCTTCCGGGGCGAGGTGATCGCGGCCCTTGCACGGCTGGAGGACGAAAAGGTCGCCGAGATCCTCCTGGGCGCGCACGCGGGGTTGCCCGCCGACCTGAAGCCGCGCGCCGTCGAGACCCTCACGCAGCGCGACGCCTGGGGCAAGGCGCTGATGAAGCACGTCGCCGACAAGAAGGTCCCGGCCTCGGCGATCAACGTCAACCAGGCCCGGCGCCTGCTCTCGTCGAAGGACAAGGATCTGGTGGCGCTGGTCACGAAGCACTGGGGCACCGTCCGCACGGACCGCAACCCGGACCGCGAACGCGTTGTCAACGAGATGCGGGCGCACCTCTCGCGGACCAAGGGCGACCCGCGCAAGGGCAACGCGGTATACAAGAACCTGTGCGGCCAGTGCCACAAGATCCACGGCGAGGGCGTGGAGGTGGGGCCGGACATCACGCTCAACGGGCGGGCGAGCTTCGACCAGCTCCTCTCCAACGTCTTCGACCCGAGCCTCGTCATCGGGCCGGGCTATCACGCCGTCACCGTGCAGACGAAAAAGGGGCTGTCGTTCACCGGCCTGCTGGCAGAGGACGGCGACAAGCGCGTGGTGCTGAAGGTGCAGGGCGGCAAACTGGAGACGATCCCGCGCGACGCCATCGAGAAGATGGAGACGAGCAAGCTGTCGATGATGCCGGAGGACGTGGAGAAGAACTTCAAGCCGGGCGAGCTGGCGGACCTGTTCGCGTTCCTGTGCCTGGACAAGCACCCGGATGACAAGAATGCCCGGTACATCCCCGGCACGCCGAAAGGGCTGATCGGGGGGAGGTGAGCGCCATTACAAGGCACACCTCGCTGAAGTGACACCCGAAGGGCCTGGATCAGAGGGGGGGGGCGCTGCTGGGAGCGGTATCGGAGGTGTTGGATCGCCGGGGGCTGACGCCCTGGCCCGCGCGGCGTCATCACCCCTGGTAACAGGCGCAGGGGCACGCCTGATCGCCTGGGCGATTCGTTTCCGTCGCGCGTTGGGTGTGTGAGGGGGGTCGGGAAACGAACTTCCTCAAGTCGTTCTGCCGCCTGCATTTGCGGCGTGTAAGTTCGTTTCCGCGGTTCGTTTCCTTCACTGATAGCCGTCCATTCGCCCTCTGCGGGGACGGTTCGGGCTGGACAGGGCTGGCCTCCTGGGTGACGATGACAGGAGGCCTTCCTCGCCTCCCGCCGTCAGAGCCCCGCCATGATCCTGCTCCTCACCCTCCTGGCCGCCCCGGCGGACAACGCCTTCGAGCGGCACGTCCGGCCCGTCCTCGTCGAGCACTGCATCAACTGCCACGGGCCGAAGAAGCAGATGGGCGGGCTGCGCCTTGACTCGCGGGCCGCGCTGCTCAAGGGCGGGGACACCGGCCCTGCGATCAAGCCCGGCGACGACGGCAGCCTGCTGCTCAAAGCGGTGCGGCACGACGGCGAGCTGAAGATGCCTAAGGGCAAGAAGCTGCCCGCGCCGGCCATCGACGCCCTGGCGGCGTGGGTGAAGGCCGGTGCGCCGTGGCCGGAGGAGCGTCCCGCGCCCGCCGCCGACGCCTGGAAGAAGCACTGGGCATTCCGCCCGGTGCGGCGGCCGGCGGTGCCAGAGGTGAAGGGGCACGCGCGGAATCCTATCGACACCTTCCTGTTGGAGAAGCTGCACGCGAAGGGGATGACGTTCTCCCCCGAGTCGTCTCCCGAGACGCTCGCCCGGCGGCTGTCGTTCGGGCTGACCGGCCTGCCTCCGGACGGGACGGAGGACGTGGAGCGCCTGCTCGCGTCGCCGCGCTTCGGCGAACACCTGGCGCGGCCCTGGCTCGACCTCGCCCGCTTCGCCGACACGAAGGGGTACGTCTTCTTCGAGGAGGCGGGCTTCCCGTGGGCGTGGACCTACCGTGACTGGGTCATCGAGGCGTTGAACGCCGACATGCCGTATGACCGATTCATCAAGGAGCAGCTCGCCGCCGACCTGCTGCCGGGGACGGACGCGCGGCGTCAACGAGCCCTCGGCTTCGTGACGCTGGGCGGGCGGTTCATGAACAACCCGCACGACATCCTCGACGACCGCATCGACGTGGCGACCCGCGCGCTCATGGGGCTGACCGTCTCGTGCGCCCGCTGCCATGACCACAAGTTCGACCCGATCACCGCCGCCGACTACTACGCGCTGTACGGCGTGTTCGCAAGCAGCGAGGAGCCGGGCGTGCCGCCCGCCTACGAGCCCGCGCCGGAGAAGTTCACGGCCGAGCTGGAGAAACGGGAGGGGGCGCTACGCGATTTCCTCCGCGACAAGCTCAACGCCCTGCGCAAGTCGGCGCGGCGGCGGGCAGACGAGTACCTCCTGGCCGTCCACGCCCGGCGCGGGCAGCCGGCGGCGGACGACTTCATGCTGCTGTCCGACCCCAACGACCTGAACCCGGCGATGATCAACCGCTGGCAGGCGGCGCTGAAGCGCGATCCGCGGATCTGGGCGCCGTGGCACGCCTACGCGGCGCTGCCAGCGGCGACGTTCGCGGAGGCGGCGAAGGGGGTCGAGATGGGCGCGGACGTGAACCGCCGCATCGCCCGGCTTTTCCGCACGCCGCCGGCGTCGATGAAGCAGGTGTGCAGCCGGTACGCGATGGCCATCGAGGAGGCGGAGAAGACCACGTTCCGCGACGAGGAGGCCCGCGAGCTGCTCGGCGCGTTCTTCGGCCCGAACGCGGCGCCGGACGTGCGCGAGGGGCTGTTCTCCGAGCTGGAGCTGCTGCCCGACCGGGCGGCGCAGGGTGTCTTGCAGAAGCTCCGCAAGGAGGTCGAGCAGTGGCGGGCGACGGGGCCGGGCGCGCCACCGCGGGCGATGGCGCTCCGCGACGCGGCGAGGCCGTATGACCCCGTCGTCTTCCGGCGCGGCAACCCGGCGAACCGCGGCGAGGCCGTCCCTCGCCGCTTCCCTCTCTTCCTCGGCGGCAAGGTGTTTTCGGACGGCTCCGGCCGGCTGGAGCTGGCCGAGGCCATCGCCTCGAAGGATAACCCGCTGACGGCACGCGTCGCGGTCAACCGCATCTGGATGCACCACTTCGGGCGCGGCCTGGTGGACACGCCGGGCGACTTCGGCCTGCGTTCGTCGCCGCCTTCGCACCCGGAATTGCTCGACTGGCTCGCGGCGGAGCTGATCGAAAGCGGGTGGTCGCAGAAGCACATCCATCGGCTCATCGTCACCAGCGCCGCCTATCGCCAATCGGGCGGTCCCTCATCGAAGGCCGACCCGGAGAATCTGCTGTTGGGCCGGTTCCCGCGTCAGCGACTCAGCGTCGAGGCACTGCGGGACGCGCTGCTCGTCGCCGGGGGCAATCTGGACGGGCGGATCGGCGGGCCATCGGTGCAGGGGGCGTTCGACGCGGGGGTGCGGCGGCGGACGCTGTACACGCACATCGACCGCATCAGCGTGCCGGGCCTGCTGCGGGCGTTCGACTTCCCCAGCCCCGATGCCAGCAGCCCCGAGCGCTCCTCGACGCTCGTGCCGCAGCAGGCCCTGTTCCTGATGAACGGCCCGTTCGCGCTGCACGCCGCGCGGGGGCTGGCGGCACGGACGGCGGCGCTCAAGGGCGCGGAGCGTGTCGCGGCGATGTACCGCCTGGCCTACGGCCGCGGATCGACGGCGGAAGAGGCCGAGCTGGCGAAGACGTTCGTGCGCGGCGAGGCCGACTGGGCGGCGTACGCCCAGGCGCTGATCCTGGCCAATGAGTTCAGCTTCGTGGAGTGAGTGACATGAGCGCGTCGCGACTACCTCACCCCCCCAGCCCCCCCCTCCGACTCGGAGAGGGGGGAGCCGCCGGAGCATCGTCGTGGGCCGGGGGGCCCCGGGCGGTTTTTGGCCGGGCCCGCGGGGGGGGGGGCCCCCCCACC